>NZ_JBBJUM010000002.1:0-560985 GCF_037726105.1 Ramlibacter sp. AN1015 | reverse complement strand
ACAGGAATGCTGGAGTCCGCAGGGGGCGTGCCGCGCGGGGGGTCACGCTGCCATCGGCGCCATCAGCGGCGGCCACGTCGGTGCTCTTGCCGCAGGTGCAACCTCGCAGATCGGGCCGCACCTGCAGATGGCGCTGACGCAAGCCGGTGTGCCCCGGCCGATCGCCGACGTGCTGGTGCAAGGAACTGCAACTACCCTGGCCGCTGCCGTAGGTGGCGACGCAGCGGGAGCAGCAGCATTCAACGAGGCAGCCAATAACGGCGCGGCGGCCGTTCCGGGCATCCTCCAAGGCCTGATGGCAACTGGTGTGGTTGCCGCACGCCAGTGCGTCGCCAGCAACGTCTGCATGAGCGCGGTTGCCGTGCTGGGTGCGGCCGCGGTTGAGGACATCAGACGGCTGGCAAACGCTGAAGACGCGAACACCCCGCCCCCGGGATATGAGCCTCAGCGGCCCGATGCGGCCGGTGGCAACACTGCTAGCCCGAACCCTGGGCCGCGGCCGGCGATCGTGACCGCGTCGCCTGCGGTGGAGGATCCGCTGGGGAATCGCAGAACGAGTGGGTATCGCGCAGTCGAACAGCCGCCTGGAGGCTCGACTACCGTCTCCCCGGTAGAAGTTGGGGGCGTAGCATCCAATCTGACGCTGAGTAGTGGCGAAAGACGTCCCTCTGCTCATCTTCCGCCGCTTATAGATGAAATAGGTGCTGAGCACATTTTGTGGGGGGAAGGCCCCAATCGAGGCGGTCATCTATGGCCGGGGCAACCCGGCAAGACATCTTTCCCTGAGTCCTGGAGCTCACAGCAAGTTCTTCAAACTATTTCCGACATCGCTAGAGATCCAGCGTCAGCCCGTGAAACAGGTGCGAGGGGCCGGGTGCTTGTCACCGGCACCAGAGATGGCGTCACCATTATGGTTGTGACTGAGCCCCCATCCCGCGGCGGACGGATTGTCACAGGCTATCCAATCAACTTGCCGAGAAATCCAAAATGACCACTGGAGATCCTGAACCTCTGCTCATGAAACTTCTCTGCCTCGAAGGAGAAAAATTGCCCCGGGACTTGTGCAAAGAAGCAAAGCACTTCATTGACCATGGTGAGTGCGGGTTGGCATACGATGTAATCGTTTATCACGTCCGGATTGGTAATGCCGCTTTATCAGCTCGCGGGCTCCAATACTTGGTAGATGCAGGCACGATCATGGGCGTGAAGTATCCCGACTACTGCTTCAACTGACGGGGCAGCGATCAACTCTGAGGCCGCGGCAATGCCGACGATGAGGCGCAAAAGCGTTAGCGTGCCATCGGCAGCGACCTGAACGCCGGCGAGCACCTCACGCTGAGAGGGCGCAACGTGGACATCCGCGCCGCGGTGGACAGCCACGCGGTCGATCAGCAGTCGGCCGTGCACGGCAGGGGTTACGAGCGGGCGGCGCAGTCGCATCAAAGCCTTTCGGACGGCACCGTGCGGGCCGGGGGCAATGTCACCGTCGTGGCAAGCGAAGACCTCACCGCGCGAGGCGCGAAGATCACCAGCGACCGGGGCGAGACCAGCCTGGTCGCCGGCCGGGACGTCAAGCTCGAAGCCCTCACCACCGAACACACCAGCGAGCGCGAAAGCTTGGCCCGACGCCGCGGCTTCCTCTCCAGCCGAACCGACGAACGCGAAGAACGCAGCACGCAGCGCCTGGCAGAAGGCACGCTAGTGGCCGGCGAGAGCGTAACCATCCGAGCCGGCCGCGACGCGCTCGTCATCGGATCGCAGGTGGTGGCCCAGCAAGACGCGGTCATCGCCGCCAAGCGCGACGTGCGCACCTCTGGCCAGGTGCCCCTGGAAAGACGCCATTTCCGAGGAGTTGGGACGCCGATAGAATTCTTGAGATTGTGTCGGATATCGCAACTGATCCGTCTTTGCAAGCAGTCCAGCAACCCAACGGGCGTCTAAGAATTACTGGAGTTCGAGATAGCGTCGAAATTTTAGTAATTACTGAGCCGCCAGGGGTGCGCAACGGACGGATCGTTACCGCCTACCCAGTGAAGCAGCCGAAAGATTGGTAATGACGAAAGCTCCGTTAGCCGAAATTTTGCTCATGCGATTTTTGGCGTCTGAAGTGCGAAATCTGCGGCCGAACGTGGCCAAATACATGAAGCAGGATATAGAACACAATGAGTGCGGACTGGCTTACGATGCCATCGTGTTTGAGATCGAAAACGGATGCTATTCACCTTCGGCTGATGCGTTGAGTCTAATTCGGGATATTGCGCGATCCTTGCGCATCGTGTACCCGAAGCTGAGCAGCGATTAGGGTGCCCTGAACCGATAGGCTCATCGTGCATTCCTTGGCAAATTCGTCGGGTACCCCGTAACTATGGGCCCCCTTGAAAGGACGGCTCAACTAGCACTTGCTCTTGAAATCACTGAACCTTGATAGTCGCCGGTTAGAGCCAGCCGCTATCAAAGAAATACAGCGCTTCATTAACTTCGGTGAGTGTGGTTTATCGTATGACGTCTTCATCTTCGAGATGAGGGAAGCGAAGTATCGGCCGTCGCCTGAGGCTCTCGAATTGATCAAGCAAGCAGCGGAAGCCCTCGGCGTGAAGTATCCCCAGCTGAGGTGGGTGGCGAATAATTATGGGATACCCGACGCGATGAAAGCAGATGAGTTCAAAGAGCTTAGATCTTTTCTCAGTGGATACTTCCATGAGGATTGGGATCTAGAGGCCTCTGGGCCCCGAGAAGTTGTCGCGCAATTCCTTGGGAGTGCTCCAAACAGCTGCATGCTCGAAGCAATCGTTGCACAGATATATCGCTATGTGGGTGAGCACGAGGACGGCAATGAACTAGAGAGGGCATTGATAAAAGATTTGGGTTGTTATTACCTCCCGAGTGGGGATGGAGTAGATGCAGGAGCATGGCTTAAGAGCTTGGCAAGCGAATTGAAGAAGGCCGTTTCCTGATGCGGGCCAGCTGCGCAGCGCATTCATGCCGTCTTCAACCGGCATTCGCCGTTTTCACACTGACTACTCCATCGAGCGCCAGTAGCGTCGCGCGCCGTCCACAGATTCGACTGCGCGAAGAGGGTGACCAGTTGTGCCGTGTTCTTCTTCAGTACACGCTAGCGAACCGCCACATGCCCGAAGTGCCGCCGCGACGTGCCAGTTCACACCTTCCATCGCATCGGGCCGCTTGTGAGCGCCTTGGTTGCCGACGTCGCCGAAGGTCAGGCTCGGCACCCTCACCACCGAACACACCAGCGAACGGGCAAGTCTCTAGGCGCTTGAATTGATTAAGCAAGCAGCAGAAGCCCTTGGCGTGAAGTATCCCCAGCTGAGCACTGACTAGAAAAGGCGATGACGCATCCGGGCGCAACTGCGACGGGCCCGCTCCCCTCACGCGGCTTGCTCGTGATTGACGTCCGAGGCGAATCGTCGAGCGTGCAAGCCGCGCGGTCGCTGCACCTGGGGGCGTGCTCGCGGGCGTCGCGCCGGACGCGGATCGGCGAACACGGCCCGCTACGACGGCAGGGCCGTGGGCGTGAGCGTGGGCGGCGGTGCGGGCACCGAGTCGATAGGCCCTTCGGGAGCGGGCATCGGCCTGGGCGGCGCCAGCGGCGGTATCGCCGGTAGCCGCCCCGTCTCGGGCGCGGGCGACCCGGATCAGGTGTCTTTCATAGCAGTGATGGAACGCGGGAGTTCGTATCGATCCTGCGTAACTGGGGGGCACAATCCCGGAGTGCCGCACGTGCATTCGAGGCGGGATCCAGCGACAAGTCGCTACATATTCAACAATCACGTTCCATATAAGGACTAACCGTATGATTGTCCGTACTGGAATCGTTTGCAGCGGCAATTACAAAGGTTGGAAAATAGAAGTCGCTGATGACTCGGAAGGGGCGACGGGCGGTTTCTATTTAATCCTCTCGTCACGCGAAAAGATCTTCGACTATTGGTTCGAAAACGCAAGGCAGTTAGAGAATCAACTTACAGACTTTGATGTAAGCTGGATCATCGGCAGTGACGGCGACTAACAGACTGGGGAACGCGGCGGGGTAAACCCGAATTGGCAGAGCTCGCTTTGAAGGTGAGTCGTTATGAATGTTCTGAGTCTGCCTTTGGTGATGTTCATTGAGGCTTTGATTACAAGACGCGTCCCACCCTTCTCCAGTACCTAAGCCGTCAGGTGGGCGTGTTCTGGCGCGGCCTCGCGCTCGGGCTGCCCTACATCAGTCTCATTACCATGGCTCGCCAGTTCGCCCAGATCAAGCGAACTCAGTTCGCCGACTACGACTCCGGTCGTTCTGGGTCGCAAGTGGTGCTGAGGTATTTGGTGCCGCGCGCTTTGGAATTGGAATTTCTTTATTGTTGATGCTTTATGCTGCTCAATTGGCGCTTGGGCAGTTCGCGGCGCACTTTGATAGCGAGCATCCGCCCCGGGTACGCCCGGGGACACGCAGCAGGTCGATATCGACATTCGACATGCAGTCGTCGCGAAATTACTAAACCGCACCTCGTCACCCACCCGGCAACAGCCGCGCCTCCCGCATCCGCGTCAACCAATAAAGAATGCTGTCCTCCGTATCCTGGCACCCCGCAAACCCCGCCTGCCGGAGCTTGATCGGGCTGACCACGCGGTCGTCCGGGTGGTCCTGCCCATAGGCGAAGTTCCGGTCGGCGAACTGCCAGGAGCTGTTGATCAACTCGGCGAGCGACAGCGGCTGCAGCCCGTGCCGTTCGACCACCCGGGCCCAGACGTCTTCGTGCCGGGGCATTTCCTCGGCGAGCTTCATCGGCTGCGCTTCGCCCGCTTCCATGCCCAGGTGGGCCGCGATGGCCGGCCAGATGTCGTGCCAGACCAGCACGTCGCCGTTGACGACGTTGAAGGTCTCGTTGGCGGCCGCCGGCGAGGCGCCGGCGAATTCCACGGCCTGGGCGATCAGGCGGCTGTCGCTGCAGGCGTTGACATAGCGGCCGCCTCCGGGGAACGCCAAGGGCCGCCCGAGCTCGCGCTGGATAGCGGCGTAGGCGCCGATGGCGGCGACGATGTTCATGGGGCTGGCAAGCGCGTAGCCCAGCACGATCTGCGGCCTGAGCACGGTGAAGTTCCAGGCCGCGCGCGACTGCCGCTCGCGCAGCAGGTCCTCTTGCTGCCAGTAGAAGATGGGGTGCCGCATGCGCGGCCAGCGCTCCTTGGCCGGTACGGGCACGCGGCCGACGTGCGATCCGTAGGCCTTGGTGCCCTGAAGCACCGTCACGTGCTGCAGACCGGGGGCGGTCTGTTCCAGCGCATCGAGCAGGTTGCGCAACATGCCCTCGTTGATGCGGATCTGCTCGTCGTCGGTCCAGCCCGCGAGGAGGCTGGGCTTTTCGTACAGCGCGGCGTAGAGCACGTGGGTGATGCCGGGGCACTGCGCAAGCGCGGCGCGGCAGCCGGCGCCGTCGGTCAGATCGACGCTGATGTGCGTGACGCCTTCTCGCGGGGGCGGCGTGCGCCGCGACAGTGCGACCACCCTCCACCCCGGTTGCGAGCAGAAGTGTTCGATGGCTGCGTTGCCGACGATGCCGGTGGCGCCGGCGATGAGGAGGGTCTTGGTGCTCATGAAGCGCTCCCGGCCTCGGCGGGCCGCAGGTCAAATGATTTGAAGTGAACGGTGCCATCGCACATGATGATTTGCCTGCGCGGCGCCACGCGATCTATGCTGCCCGCGAACATGAAGGGCGACATGAAGGACGACACATGAGCGAAGGCCTTTGGGCAAGCTGGTACGACCTGCCGCAAGGTGATGCGCAGCGCATCCTTGACTGGACGCACCAGAGCTATCTGCCCTTTCTGAACACCTTGCCCGGCATCCGTTGGGTGGCCCACTACCGCTATGCGGGTGGTGGCGCGCAGATGTCGCAGGTGAAGCAGACGGTGGTGAGCCACACCGAGGACGAAGACATCGGCCACGGCTCGCAATACCTGGTGCTCGCCGGGGCCGCCAATGCGCACGCGTTCTTCGTTCCCGAGTTCACCGAAGCGCCCATGCCCGAAGGCTTCGGGCAGATGCTCGCCTGGCGCCAGGGCCTGCGATCGGCGGCGTTCACGCTGGAGGCGGGCGTCGATGGTCCGTCTCGCAGCGTGCAGACCGGCGACAGCGCACCGGCGCCGGCCATCCAGATGGGAACCCTGCAGCCGCGCTCCATCGAATCCGAGTTCGACCTGATCCGGTGGTACGCGCAGTACCGCCTTCCTTCCATGGCGAAGATGGCGGGCGTGGTGCGCACGCGCAAGTGGAGTGGCGTCGCGGGCTGGCCCAAGCACGGAATCCTCTATGAGTTCGAATCGTTGGCCCACCGGCTGGAGCACTTCGAGCGGCCGCACGAGTCGCTGGCGCTCGACCCGACACACTGGACCAACA
Source organism: Ramlibacter sp. AN1015 (assembly GCF_037726105.1). Lineage (NCBI taxonomy): Bacteria > Pseudomonadati > Pseudomonadota > Betaproteobacteria > Burkholderiales > Comamonadaceae > Ramlibacter > Ramlibacter sp. AN1015. The sequence goes on along the minus strand of NZ_JBBJUM010000002.1, from coordinate 554,591 downwards.
AGATCACGCGGGCAAGCGTTCACGCTCCTGGGTCGCCTTTCATCGGTGAGCGGATCTGGCCGCCTGCGTGACGCGCAGGCGAGCCGCGATTCGCCGCCGCCTCACTCCCCTCACTCCGCTCGGATGTTCGCCTTCTTGATGATGGCGGCCACCCGGGCGTGCCCGCTGGCGACGATGCGGCGCATCTCGTCGGGGGTAGCCGTGTTTGGCTCCAGGCCCAGGCTCACGAGGCGATCGCGCACCGCCGGGTCGGCCAGGGCCTTGCCCGTCTCGGCATTGAGCGTGTCGATCACGGCGCGCGGCGTGCCCTTGGGCGCGAACAGCGCCACCCAGGTGTCGAACTTGAAATCGGGAATGCCGACCTCCGCAAAGGTGGGCACGTCGGGCAGCAGGGGCGAGCGCTTCTCGAGCGGCACGCCCAGCGCCACCAGCTTGCCACTCTTGACGTGGGGCAACACCACCGACACAGCCGAGAACACGGCGGGCACCTGTCCGCCGACCACGTCGTTGACGGCCGGCGTGGCGCCCTTGTACGGAACGTGGTGCAGCGAAATGCCGGCCTGCGCGGCCAGCATCTCCATGCCCACGTGCGACGCGCTGCCGATGCCGGTGGATGCGTAGTCCAGCTTGCCGGGGTTCGCGCGCGCGAAGGCGATGAACTCGCGCAGCGTCTTGGGGCCGATCTGCGGGTTGACGGCCAGGGTCCACGGGATGGTCGCCACCAGGGCCACCGGCTCCAGGTCGTTCAGGGGATCGAAGTTGAGCTTCGGCGCCAGGTTGGCCGCATAGTTCAAGACGCTGTCACCGATGCCGCCGATGAGGTAGCCGTCGGCCGGCGCGCGCACCACGCGCTCCGTGCCGAGCAGGCCCGCCACGCCCGGCAGGTTTTCGATCACCACGCCCTGTCGCAGGTTCTCGGCCATCTTCTGGGCGAGCACGCGGAGTGCGACGTCGCCCGCGCTTCCGGCGGCCAGCGGCAGCAGCATGGTGATCGGGCGCGAGGGATACGCCGTCGGCTGGGCCAGGGCGCCGCGCACGCCCGATCCGGCAACCATGGCAGCGATCCAACGCAAGGCGGTTCTTCGGTGATTCACGACGTCTCCTGGTAAGTGCGGCCACCCGAGGCGAGCGCGCCGCGTGCTGAAAAAACGATGCTGAGTGAGTGAGGCAGCCAGTGAGTGCGCCCGATGCCGGCGAGAGCACGAAGCCCTTCACAGCACGGCCTCGATCAGATGCGGGCCCGGTTCTGCCAGCGCGCGGCGCAACGCCTCGCGGAATGCCTCGGCCGAGGTCGCGCGCGTGCCCTCGACCCCCATGCCGCGCGCAAGCTGCACCCAATCCAGCGGCGGCTGGTCCAGCTCCAGCATGCGGCGGGCGTTGCGCCCCGGCTCGCCTGCGCCCAGCGCCTTCAACTCGTTGCGCAGGATGGCGTAGGACCGGTTGGAGAAGATGATCGTCACGACGTCGAGCTGTTCGCGCGCCTGGGTCCAGAGCCCTTGCGCCGTATACATCGCACTGCCGTCCGCCTGCAGGCAGATCACCTTGCGCTGGGGGCAGGCGATGGCGGCACCGGTGGCCAGCGGAATGCCGATGCCGATGGAGCCGCCGGTGATCTGCAGGTAGTCGTGGCGCGGTGCGTTGTGGGTGAAACCGAACAGCGTGCGCCCCGAGCTGACCGACTCGTCGCACAGGATGCTGTTCTCCGGCATCAGCGCCGCCAAAGCCGTCATGACGGCCTGCGCGGTCAGGGTGCCTTCGGGCAGTGCGGGGCGCGCGAGCTCCGGCGTCGAAGGCGCAAGGCTTGTCGGAACACCCAGCTCGTCGGCCAGCCATTCCAGGGCGTGCTGCAGATCGTGCGCCGGGCTCGCGAGGGTATGGATGGCGCAGTCCTTCGGCGTCAACACGCTTGGCTGCCCGGGATAGGCGAAGAATCCCACCGGCGCCTTGGCGCCGACCAGAACCAGCTGCTCGACCTCCCGCAGCTGCGAAACCGCCAGCTCGGTGGAGAAGGGGACGCGTTCGATGGCCGGCCGGCCAGCGCCGCGTTCCATGCGCGCGTTGCTTTGCTGGGCAAGCAGCTGCACGCCCGTGTGCTGCGCGATCCGCGCCGCCACGAGGAGCGCCTTCTCGCGCAACGCCACGCCCGAGAGCATCAGCGTGGTGCGCTTGCCCGAGCGGATCATGTCGGCGGCGCGGCGCAGTTCGGTCGCGTCCACGCGCTGCCGCGGCACCGGCGCGGGGGCGGTCACGACAGGGCCGGTGGCCGGGTTCCAGGTCGTGTCGGCGGGGACGATCAGTGTCGCGATGCGGCCCGGATGCGTGCGCGCTTCCACCACGGCCTGCGCCGCATCCGCCGAGACGCTGTCGCTGCTGCGCACCGAGCGCACCCAGTGCGACATCGGCCGCGCCAGGCCCTCTATGTCCGAGGTGAGCGGCGCGTCGTGCTGCAGGTGGTAGGTGGCGTGATCGCCGACGATGTTGACCATCGGCGTGTTCGCGCGCCGCGCGTTGTGCAGGTTGGCGAGCCCGTTCGCGAGCCCGGGCCCCAGGTGCAGCAAGGTCGCGGCGGGGCGCTCGGCCATGCGGGCGTAGCCGTCCGCCGCGCCCGTGACCACGCCCTCGAAAAGGCCCAGCACACACCGCATCCTCGGCTGGCGGTCGAGCGCGGCCACGAAGTGCATCTCCGAGGTGCCGGGGTTGGCGAAGCAGGTGTCGATGCCTGCGGCCAGCAGGGTGGCGCAGAGCGCGTCGGCGCCGTTCATGACCAGGCTCCTTGCGTGGGAAGGCCTGTGCGACGAGCACAGGCACAGGGGAAAGAACGAGGCCCCGTCGCGGGGCCCTGCGCAGGGCGCACGATCAGGGGCTGACGATGCCGGACTGCACCGCAACCTCGCGCAGCTTGCTGGTTTCGGTGCGGATCTGGCTGACCAGCTGCTCCGGCGTGCTGCCCACCGGCACCAGGCCCATGCTGGCGAACTGCTTCTGCAGCGCCTCGTCCTTCATGATGTTCCTGATCGCCACCGACAGCCGCTCGCGCACATCGGCCGGCAGGTCCTTGGGGCCGAACAGCGCCACCCAGTAGGTGAGGTCGTAGCCCGGCAATCCGCCTTCTGCGACGGTCGGCACATCGGGGTAGCGCGGATCGCGCCGGGCGCTGGTGGTGCCGAGCAGCCGGACCTTGCCCGAATCGATGTGCGGCTTGGCCTCGCCCGCGAAGATGACCTGGCACACGTTGGCGATCACGTCCAGCAGGCCCGGCCCCGAGCCCTTGTACGGAACGTGGGTCATCTGCACGCCGGTCATCGACTTGAAGACTTCTCCGGCGAAGTGCAGGCCGCTTCCGGGCCCCGAGCTCGCGTAGCTCAGCTTGCCCGGGTTCGCCTTGGCGTACTCAATGAACTCCTTGACGTTCTTTGCCGGCACCGACGGGTTCACCACCATCAGCAGGCCATAGGAGGCGATCTGGGAAATGGGCGTGAAGTCGTTGACGGGATCGTAGGAGAGCGACTTCTCCGTCACGGCCATGTACGTGTGCGTGCCGTTGGTCGTCAGCAGCAGGTTGTAGCCGTCGGGCGTCATGCGCGAGACCGCCTCCGCGCCGATACGACCACCCGCGCCGCCGCGGTTCTCGATCACCACCGGCTGCTTCAGATCGTCGGACAAGGCCTTGCCGATGGCGCGCGCCGCCTGATCGGAAAAGCCTCCGGCCGCATAGGGCACGATCAACCGCACCGGCTTCGATGGCCACGCCTGCGCGTACGCGCCTGCGGCCGCGACGGCCAAGCACACACCGGTGAGGGCCTGACGCCATGCGGCGCCGAACTTCGGGGTCAGCATCTTCATCGTCTCCTTGGAATGTTTCTTTCGTTGATGCGCGCCAGCCGTTACGCCGCTGTCACGACACAAGCGTTGCGTTGGCCCGACTGGATCGCGGCGTTCACGCGCGGCATCACCTCTTCCGCCATGAGCTGCATGGAGCGCCTTCCCAGTCGTTCGTCCGCCCAATCGACGCTCGCATAGACCAGCTCGCCAAAGTCGCCGGTCACCTCGCGCAGCGCCAGGATCTCATCGACCACCTGGTTCACCGTTCCACAGATGCACAGCTTGTCGACTACATAGTCCAGCGTGATCTCTGCGTCGGGCTGATCGCGATGCTCCTTGAACACCTCGTGGCGCTTGGACTTCATGAGCTTGGTGAGCAGCTGCCTGTAATAGAAGCGATACGGGCTTTGCGGATCGTCGCGGCCATAGGCGCGCGCGGTGGCATCGTCGTCGGCGACGAAGACCGTGCGCGCCACGCGCCACTCGCGCGCGTCCGGCTGGTTGCCGGCCTTCTGCTTGCCCTCGGCGTAATTGGCCCAGTGCGTCTTGACCCATTTGGGCAGCAGGAAGTTGGCCGACAGCGGGTGGAAGTCGCGCTCGCCCATCGCGACCACGCCCTTGGAGAAGGGCGCAACGACCGTGCCCACGATCTCGGGCCGGGGCGACTGGAAGGGCTTGGCGACGATGCCCACACCCACCGGGAAGTTCATGCTCTGGCGCGTCGTCACCTTGAAGCGGTTGCCCGGCAGGTCGATGTCGTAGGGCGGCTCGCGGCTCCACAACTCCAGGATCACGTCGATGGCCTCGGCGAAGAGCTTGTTGCGGTCTTCACCCAGCATGCCCAAGGCCTCGGCGTCCGACGCCAGTGCGCCGGGGCTGATGCCGAAGATGAAGCGGCCCTGTGCGAGGTGGTCGAACATCGCCGCGTGCGCTGCGATCAGCGTCGGGTGCATGTGCGAGAGGTTGCTCGTCCCGGTGCCCAGCTTGATCTGCCGCGTGGAGTGGATCAGCGTCGCCAGGAACATCATGCTGTTGGTGATGTTCTCCGCCTGGTCCGTCAGGTGCTCCCCCACGAAGGCGTCGTGAAAGCCCAATCTGTCCGCGAGCATGATGGCTTCGCGGTCCTCTCGCAGTGTCTGCGTCATGTCCCGGTGCAGGGGGTGCACCGGCATCATGAACATGCCGAGTTTCATCAGGGTGTTCCAGGTTGTTGGGTAAATGGAGCGGAAGCCTCGGGGGCATGGCCCAACTGGCGCGACAGGGATGCCGCGGTGGCTGCCAGCGCCGCCGGCACGGCCGAGTTCCAGTCGTGCGGCAGTACATCGGGGGTGCCGGTGGCCGTGAGCCCCAGCAGGATGCGGCCGCGCAGGTCGAACACCGGCGCGCAGAAGGCATTGATGCGCGTGCTGTAGGTGCCCATGAAGTGCGGGCTTGCGACCACGCGCGACATGCTGCGCATGCGCACCTCCGCGAGCAGCGCGTCGAGTTCCTCGCGGGTTCGCGGGACGCCTTCGGCTTGCGGCGGCAGGGCCGCCCACTCGGCGTCGAGCGCTTGTGCGACGGCTTCGCGCGGCATGTGGGCTGCAAAGGCGAGGCCGGTGGCCGATGTCAGCAGGCGCGACACCACGCCGACCCGCAGGTCGGGCTGGTGCTGCTGCTGGTGGGGCGGCTCCCATCGCACCACGGTGGGGCCGTAGCTGCCCCACACCGCGAGCGCGAGCGCCACGCGCCCCTGCAGCTGCACCGACAGTTCGGCAAGCGCCCGGCTGGCGATGCGCACCGCGTGCAGCTGCGCCTGGCCTTCCTCCGCGAGGTCGGGCCTGCCGTGCCCGATCTCGTTGGTCTGGGCGCAGAGATAGCGACCGTTGCCGAACACCAGCGGCTGGCGCGCGTCGTGCCGGAAGCTTTCCACGCGGCCCATGAAGATCGCGTGATCGCCGCCCGGGTAGTTCGCTTCCTTGCTGCACTCCAGGTAGGCGGCGCAGCCTTCGATCAAGGGCACGCCGCCGAGTCCGCTGCGCACCGGAACACCCTCGAACTTGTCGGTGCGCGGCGTGGCGAAGCGCTGCGAGACCCACACCTGGTCCTCGGCCAGGATGTTCACGGCGAAGTACCGGGCGTCGCGGAAAGCGGGGTGGCTGGGGGCCTTCAGTGCCTGGTTCCACAGGATCAGCGGTGGATCGAGGGAAACCGAAGTGAAGGAGTTGGCGGTGACGCCAAAGGCGCGGCCTTCCTGGTCCACGGTCGTGATCACGGTCACGCCGGTGACGAAAGCGCCCAGGACCCGCCGCAGCTCGCGGGTGTCCACCGCTGGTGGTATGGCGGAGGTCGCGGAGCCGCCCACCGGCCCACGCACGGGCGCTTCGAACACTTTCATCGCTTCCCTTGTCTGGTGCTGCAACCGTAAGCGCGCGCCGCTCGCAAAGAAAATGATTTGATATCATGACCTTCATCAACTAACTTGATCGGTGCCGTGGTCGATACGCTCCTGCGGATGCGCCTCTTCGTGGCGGTGTACGAGGAGCGCTCCTTCACCGCCGCTGCCGCGCGCGAGAACGCCACGCAGTCGGGCGTGACCCAGCACATCCGCAAGCTGGAAGACCAGTTCGGCATCACCCTGTTCGTGCGCACCTCCACCAGCGTCACGCCCACCCCTATTGCAGATACCTACTACGCCGGCTGCATCGAAGTGCTTCGCGCGCACGAGCAGACGCGGCACAACCTGCGCGCGCAGGGCTCGCAGCTCAGTGGTGAGGTCATCGTCGGCCTGACCCCGACCATGACGCGCAGCGCGACGGCGCCCGCGCTGGCCAGCTTCAAGGCCTCGCACCCGAACGTCATCGTGCGGGTGATCGATGCCTACAGCGACATCGTCGCGGAGAAGGTGCGCGCCGGTGAGCTCGACTTCGGCGTGGTGCCGGGTTTCACGCCCGAGACCGGCATGCGCAGCACGCTCTTTGCCCGCACGCCCGAGTTCCTGGTGTCCGGACCACGCTCCGGGGTGGATCTGCCCCACCGAGCACCGGTCGAGCTCGGGAAGATCAGCGCCCTGCGCATGGTGATGCCGAGCCCGCTGCAGGCGCGCCGCCGCCACCTGGAAACCTACATCGTCTCCACCGGCGCGCGGGTGGTCGAGCGCATCGAGATCGACAGTGCGCTCGCCGCGCGGGACTTCGTGGCGCACACGCGCGACTGGGTCTCGGTGCATCCGGGGATCTCGATGCTGGAGGAGTACGCGCATGGCCCGGCGGTGGTCAATCCGCTGGTCAATCCGCCCCTGATGCTGGAGCTGTTCCGCATCGAGCGCGCGCGCCACCCGCTGGCGCCGCCGGCGATCGCCTTCGCCCGCACCCTGCAGGCCGAGACGGTCAAGCTGCAGGACGAGGCCATTCGCATGCTGCGCGCCGAACCTGAGCAGCCCGCCCGACGCCGCTCCCATCAGAAGAAGTGATCCGCCCGATCACGCAAGATCATTTTTGCGCGAGCCGCTTCCTTGCCTATGCTTGCAGCGCAATTCACAGTCGGGGCAACGATGCAGCAGCAGCAAGAAGGTTTCACCTCCACGCGCTACGGGCGCATCCACTACGTCGAGCAGGGCGCCGGCGAGCCCCTGATCCTCATGCACAGCAACGGCTGCTCGCACCACGAGTTCGATGCCGCCCTGCCGTTGCTGGCGCAGAAGTACCGGTGCATTGCCTGGGACATGCCCGGGCACGGTGATTCCGAGCCCGGCCCGAACCGGCATCTCTCGGTGCTGGATTACGTGGACGCCGTGGTCGCGTTCATGGACTCGCTGGGCATCCAGAAGGCGCACATCGGCGGCGCATCGATCGGCGGAATGATCGCGCTGGCCGCAGGGGCGATAACCCCCGATCGCGCGCTCAGCGTCGCCATCATCGAGGCACCGCTTCGCAGCGAGCGCGAGTGGGCAGCGCAGTGGGCGCGCACCGAGCGCATGTTCGCGTTCCTGCAGCAGGGCGAAGCCGAGGTGGCGCCGCGCCTGCGCAAGCTCACGCCCGAGTTGCTGGAACGCTGGAACATCGACCGCCTGAAAGCGGGCAGCTGGCGCATGATGGACGTGATGTGGGCGCTGCGGCAGTTCGATGCGCGCGCGCACCTGCAGCGCATGCACGCCCCGGCCTGTGTGGTCATCGGCGACAAGGGGCCGGTGTTCGGCAGCAAGAGCGCCTACGCGGAGCTGCTGCCCCGAGCGCCGCTCAAGGTGCTCACCGATTGCGGACACTTCCCCATGATCGACGACCCGCAGGCGTTCTGCGCCGCACTGCATGAGGCCATCTGCGAGGCGCGTGCGGCAGCGGGCTGAAGCGGCGCCGAGACGCCGCCTCCTGGCCGCACGATCTCAATCGATCAGCTGCCCGCCGTCGTGGAACGGGTAGGGTCCGGCGAAGTCGCCCGAGGCGGCCAGGTGCGTCACCACGCGTCCGCCGTCGTCCTGCGCCAGCACGCGGAAGCCGGGCGGCTCCAGCATCCAGCGCGACGCGGCCTGCGGGTCGAGGTCGAGCGCGACCTGGTGCGCTGGGGAGGGGGTGGTGCAGGCGATGGTGCCGCCGAAGCGCACGTCGATGGCCCGATGCAGGTGGCCGCAGATCACGCGCTCCACGTTGGGGTGGCGCGCGACGAGCGCTTCCAGCTGCGCGGCGCCCTGCAGCAGGCCGATGTCGTCCATGTGCCCGATCAGCGTCTGGAACGGCGGGTGGTGCATGGCGATCACCACCGGCTCGTCCTTGCGGGCCTGCAGTTCCTGTTCGAGCCACTGCAGCCGCTGCGCGTCGAGCGTGCCATGCGACGCACCGGGCTCGCAGGTGTCCAGCGCGATGAGCCGCAAGCTGCCGACCTGCACCGAGTACTGCAGGAAGCTCCCCTCGGGGCCGAGCCACGCGTGGTGCGGAAAGCTGCGCCGCATCTGGTCGCGGTCGTCGTGGTTTCCAGGCAGCAGGTAGACCGGCATCTGCAGCGGCTCCAGCAGTTCGGCCAGGTGGGCGTACTCGGCGGCGCGGCCGAAATCGGTAAGGTCGCCGGTGATGACCACGGCCTCGGGGCGCTGGCGCAGCCGCAGCACGGACTGCACGGCGGTGCGCAGGTAGGGCGCGGTGTCGATGCGGCCGTAGGCCAGGCGCCCCGGCTCTCGGATGTGGAGGTCGGTCAGTTGGACAAGCATGGTGTCAGCGGCGCCCCCGTGGCCGCAGCGCCGGGCCCGATGGATTCGCCTTCTCGAAAAACGTGGGGGGCCGTGCGGCTGTCGCTGGCGGCAACCGGCGTGCCCGACTGCATGGCCGCTGCGAGCAGCCGCACGCATTCGACGCCGATCTCGCGGTTGGGTTGCACGACGGTACCGAGGGAGGGCGTCAGGTCGCCGCCGAGTTCGATGCCGTCGAAGCCCACGACGCTGAGGTCGTGCGGCACCTGCAGGCCGAGTTGCGACGCGGCGCGGACGGTGCGGATCGCCAGCAGGTCGTTCGAGCAGAACAAGGCGGTGGGGCGGTGCCCCCGCCGCTGCAGGAACTCCGTGAGGTGCCGGACCGCGTGGTCCATGAAGGGAACCTCGATGAGCTCGCCGTCTGGAAGCCCGCACTCGCGCATGGCGCGGACGAAGCCTTCGTGGCGCTGCTGCGCCCGGTCGGACGCCGCCAACTCACCGCTCACCATCGCGATGCGCCGGTGGCCGCGCGCCACCAGCAGGCGCACCACCTCCGCGACGGCGGCCTCGTTGTCCACCGACACGCAGGGATGGCGGCGGTGCCGGTTGTACGCGAGCACGTACGGAAGTTTCGCCGCGGCCAGGCGCCGCAGGGCCGGCGAGGTGGCGGGGTTGGCGACCACCAGCACCATGCCGTCCACGCTGCGCCCGCTCAGGGACGCCACCGCCGCTTCCTCGTCTTCGACGCGGTAGCTGGTGGTCGCGGGGATGATCGAATAGCCGTGCTCGGCCGCCGTGGTGGCGATGCCTTCCAGGCACTCTGCAAAGACCGGGTTGCGCAGCGTCGGCAGCACCACGCCGATGACCTTGCTGCGCTGCGTGCGCAAGGTTTGCGCGCTGGTGTTGGCGCGGTAGTGGAGTCGCAGCGCGACCTGGCGAACCTTTTCGCGCGTGGGCGCGCGCACCAGGTCGGGCGCGTTGAACACGCGCGAGACGGTGGCGACCGATACGCCGGCTTCGCGAGCGACCGCCTCGATGCTCATGCCGGCGGTGCAACGAACGGAAAGCGCGCGAGCGCCTTGGCGCCGGCGGCACCGTGCGCGCGCACGAAGCGCCGGCTGTCGTCGCGGCTCGCCTGGTAGTCCCAGCTCGGGCGCGGCTCGATCAGCCGCGCGGCGTCGCGCAGGTACAGGCGCCGCCTTTGGCTGGCGAGCACGTCGGCCAGCACCGCGTCGGCGTCCCAGCCCTCGAGCACCGCATGGGCGAGTTGCGCTTCGAGCTGCGCGGTCTCAGGCCGGCCCGCAAGGTCGGTGAGCTCATGGGGATCGGCCTGCAGGTCATAGAGCTGCGGCGGATGCCCATGCGTGTGGATGTACTTGTGCGTGCCGGTGCGGATCATCCGTGCCGGTGCGATCACACCCATGTCGGTGTACTCGCACAGCACGCGGCGCTCGGGGGTCGATCCCTGCATCAGCGGCTGCCAGCTGGCGCCGTCCAGCGGTTCGGGCCAGTCGCGCGCGCCGCCGGTCCAATCCATGAGCGTGGGCAGGAGGTCGATCAGCGACACCGGCGTCGCGATGCGGCTTGCGCCCCCCACTTCGGGGTGCCGCACGATCAGCGGCACCCGCGCCGAGGGCTCGAAGAACGTCTGCTTGTAGAACATGCCCCGCTCGCCGAGCATCTCGCCGTGGTCGGAGGTGAAGACGACGATGGTGTCGTCCTCCATGCCGCAGTCGGCGAGCGTGCGTAGCAGGCGCCCGACCTTGTCGTCGATGTAGGAGATGTTGGCGTAGTAGGCATGCCGCGCGTTGCGCACCTGCTCGTCGCTGACCGGCTGCACGTCGGCTCCGTGCGAGACATGCAGCCATTGGCTGTGGATGTCGCGCTGCTCCACCGGGATGGCGGCCACGGTCGGCATGTCGATGGCGTCGTGTTCGTAGCGGTCCCACCAGGGCTGGCCGGCGGTGTAGGGCGGATGCGGATGGCTGAAGGACACGGCCAGGAAGAAGGGCTTGCGCCCGGGCTCGCGCGCGAGGTCGTAGAGGCGCTGCACCGCCAGGTGTTCCACCTCGTCGTCGTAGTCCATCTGCAGGCTGCGCACGCAGGGGCCTGCCTGCAGCACGTTGACCATGCTGATGCCCGAGGGCTTGTCGCGCGGGCCCGCAGCCCAGTTGGGCGTCCAGGCGAAATCGGCGGGGTAGATGTCGGTGGTCAGGCGCTCGGCGAACCCATGCAGCTGGTCGGGCCCGATGAAATGCATCTTGCCCGCAAGGATGGTGCGGTAGCCGGCGTGGGCCAGCAGGTGCGCAAAGGTGGGCGTCGCCGCCGGCAGCTCGCTGGCGTTGTCGTACGCGCCGATGGAGGTCGGCAGGCGGCCCGTCATCATCGAAAAGCGCGAGGGCGCGCAGATTGGCGAATTGCAATAGGCCGCCTCGAACACCGCGCCGCGCCCTGCCAGTGCGTCGATGTGCGGCGCGCGCACCACCTGCCCTCCGTAGGGTCGCAGGGCGGCGGCCGCCATCTGGTCGACCTGGATGAACAGGATGTTCGGCTGGCTGCGCATGTCGGCTATGCGTATGTCCCGGGCTCAGTCGATGCTGGCGCCGGCGGCCTTGATCACATCGGCCCAGCGCGCCTTCTCGGACTTGATCTGGGCGGCGAACTCTGCGGGACTCGTGGTCACCACGTCGGCGCCCTGCTTGGCGAAGAACTCGCGAACTTCAGGCTTCGCCAGCACGGCGAGCACTTCCTTGTGCAGGCGCTCGACGGTGGAGGAGGGCGTGCCGGCGGGCGCCATGAGGCCATACCACGACTCCACCACAAAGCCCTGCACCCCGGCCTCGCTCATGGTCGGGTAATCGGGCGTGGCGGCCGAGCGCCTGGCGCCGGTGACGGCCAGCGCACGCAGCTTGCCGGCGCGCACGTGGGGCAGCGCCAGCGGCGTGTTGACGAAGGCAAATGCGGTCTGTCCGGCGATCAGGTCGGTGACTGCCTGCGGAGCGGACTTGTAGGGGACGTGCACCGCCTCGATGCCTGCCATGGACGTGAACATCGCGCCCGAGAGGTGGTTGGCCGTGCCGTTGCCGAACGAGGCATAGCTCAGCTTGCCCGGCTGTGATTTCGCCAGCGCCACCAGCTCCTTGACGTTGGTCGCAGGCAGCTTCGGGTTGACCACCAGCAGATTGGGGACGGAGGCCACCGTCGTGATCGGCACGAAGTCCTTCTCGGCGTCGAAGGGCAGCGATTTGTAGAGGCCGGGGTTGATGGTGTGCGTGCCGGTCGTGGCCATCACCAGGGTGGTGCCGTCCGGCGGTGCCTTGGCGACGAGTTCCACGCCGACGTTGCCGCCGGCACCGGTGCGGTTGTCCACCGTGACGGGCTGCTTGATCGCTTCCGACAGGTGCTGCGCGAGCACCCGCGTGAGGATGTCCACGCCACCCCCGGCTGCGAACGGCACGACGATGCGCACGGGCTTCGAGGGGAAGGTGTCCTGTGCCGCGGCAACGCCGGGTGCGAGCGGCAGCGCGAGCGCGCAGGCCAGCAGGGACAAACGGGACAGCAGGTGACGGCGGGAAGCATGCATGGCGCGATCCTTTCTGAAAACGTTTACATCCTGCGGGCGGATTGTGACCCGATCGTGACGAGGTGGGGAGGGCGAGGAAACCCGGGTAGGCGGTGTGCCGGCCTCGATCACGGTACGACGCCTGCTGCCGCGCCACCGGCCGGCGCACGCCGAATGCGCGCTCCGGCGCTCCAATTGCTCGCCGTCGTCGGCATGCACCGTTCTGTTCCCCGCGGGCCCAGTCGTGCTCTTGTCGGCCAGCAGCGCCACGGTCTTGCGCGCAAATGCGGGGCACCCACGAGAGGCGAGCGCGTGGGAGGTGCCCGCGAGGCGGCGTGCGCCGGGCCCTGACTGCTCTCGCGGAGCGCAGCCATGCAGGCATGGGCGGTGCAGTGCGTGGTCCCCGGCGCTGCGCCCGAAGGCGCTGGCTCGAGGCCCGGCAATAGCCCGACCGAGCCATGCGGGCGCGCCCCACGCGCGCCACGGCGCTTTCACAATGCCTCGACAGGACAGCGGAGGCAGACAAGCATGATCAGGTCGTTGTTGACGGCGCGGGAGCCCCAGCGCCACACCGCGCAGGCGGCAAGCGCACCACCGCAGGGCGAGGGGCTGCCGGAGGTCTATGCGCCGCCGGAGGTCGTGCAAGGCGACGGGGGCGATGCCGACTGGGCCTTGTGGGACTCGTGCGTGGCGGCGCTCGATGCGCAGGTACGCGCCGCGCGCGCGCAGCAGCAGGAAGCACGCAGCTGATCGGATACGCGCCGCGATCGCGTGCATGCGGCGTGCAGCACGCGCATCCATACGTCGGCGGATGGTGCGCCGTCCTCCCGTGCCTCGGGTCCGCGGCAAGCTGCCGCTGCGCAAGCGCTGCCGCCTGAGGGCCGACGCTGCCGACCAGGCGCACCCCGCGCTCTCGCGCGCTGCAAGGGTGCGGCAGGTCCGGGCGTCACGCGCAGCGTGTGCCGAGTGCCGCGCGCGAGATGGCGCGATGCCACAGATGCCCGCCGGGCCTCGCACTGCTCGGCGCACGGCGTGCCCAATTGAGCGGCAGAGCTGCCGCAAGCCCTCCGCCCGGAGCGCGCACGGCCGCCTGCGCTGCCGTACGCGGGGTGGCGGCCGCATGAGCCCCGTGCAGGACGCAGCTCGCTAGACTGACCCATCGCGGGCACGTCGGCCGGTGACACGGTGCGTGCGCACAAGGACAACAACAACAAGGGTCCCCCATGGAATTGATCGTCTCCGCCGGCCTCATCGTTGCCATCGTGCTGTGGGGCGTCGTTGCGCCCGACCACCTGGGCAGCGTCTTCGACACCGCGCTGGCCCTCATCACACGCAACTTCGGCTGGTTCTACCTGTGGATCGTGTTCGCGCTGGTGGTGATGGCGGTGGTGCTGGCGTTCAGTCGTTACGGCGATCTCAAGCTGGGGGGTGAGGATGACGAGCCCGAGTTCGGCGCCGGTGCCTGGTTCGCGATGCTGTTCGCTGCGGGCATGGGTATCGGGCTGGTGTTCTGGGGCGTCGCCGAGCCGATCTCGCATTACGGCACGCCGCCTCCGGGCATCGCCCCCAACACGCCCGAGGCGGCGAACGCGGCCATGCGCTACAGCTTCTTCCACTGGGGCCTGCACCCCTGGGCGGTCTACAGCGTGGTGGCGCTGTCGATCGCGTTCTTCCAGTTCCGGCGCGGCGGATCGGCGCTGGTCAGCACGTCGGTGCGTTCGCTTCCGTGGAAGCCGCTCGCGCTCCTCGGACCCTTGGCCAACGTGCTGGCGGTGATCGCGACCGCCTTCGGTGTCGCCGCCTCGCTCGGCATGGGTGCCCTGCAGATCAACAGCGGCTTGAACGCCTTCGCCGGACTGCCGATCGGCTCGGCCTCCCAGGTGGGCATCATCGTGGTGACCACCGTGCTGTTCATCGCATCGGCCGTGACCGGCGTGACACGCGGCATCAAGTGGCTCTCGAGTTTCAACCTCATGCTGGGCGGCTTGCTCGCCCTCGCCGTGCTGCTGTTCGGCCCCACCGTGGCGATCTTCGATACCTTCACGACCACGCTGGGAGCCTACCTGTCCGAGTTCCTGCGCATGAGCTTTCGCATGACACCGTTCCGCGACAGCACCTGGGTGGGTGGCTGGACGGTTTTCTACTGGGCCTGGTGGGTCTCGTGGTCGCCGTTCGTGGGGCTGTTCATCGCCCGCGTCTCGCGCGGCCGCACCATCCGCGAGTTCATCCTCGGTAGCGTCGCCGTGCCCACGCTGGCCGCCTTCGTATGGTTCTCGGTGTTCGGCGGCACGGCCCTGAACCTGGAGATCATGCAGAAGGTGCCGATCGCCGAGGCGGTCAAGAGCGATGTGTCCACGGCCCTGTTCGCCATGTTCGATGCCTTGCCCTTCTCGCCGCTGCTCTCGGCCGCGGCCACGGTGCTGGTGCTGGTGTTCTTCGTCACCTCGGGCGACTCCGCCACCCTGGTGCTCGGAATGATGAGCACCAAGGGCGACGAGAACCCGCCGGCGCGCGTGAAGATCATCTGGGGCGTGCTGGTGGCCGGCATCGCCATCACCTTGCTGCTGGCCGGTGGCATCAAGGCCGTCCAGACCGCCACCATCGTGTTCGCGCTGCCGTTCGCGGGCGTGATCGTGCTGATGGCCATTGCGCTCTGGCGTGGGGTCAAGGAGGACTGGACCGAGCAGGACCGGCGCGAGCGGGCCCTGCGGCGCCGGCTGCGCGCCATGTCCGAGACCGACGGAGCGGCGGCCGCGACTTCGGCCACGCCGAGATCGACGGCACCGACGACCGCGCCACCGACCGGGCGGGGCACGCAAGCCCCATGACCTGGGAACTTGCGGCCGCCGTGAGTCGCGGCTTCCTGTTCGCGCTCGCCGCGATCCTGCCGATCCTCAACCCGGCCGCGACCGCGCCGATCTTCCTGAGCCTGACCGAGGGCGCCAGCGACGACACGCGCGCGCTGCTCGCCCGGCGCATCGCGCGCAACATGGTGCTGCTGATGCTCGGCTCGATGCTGGTCGGCTCGTATGTGCTGGACTTCTTCGGCATCTCGCTGGCGATCGTGCGCGTGGGCGGCGGGCTGATCGTGGCGTCGGCGGCCTGGCGGCTGCTCACGGTGACGCCGGCCACGGTGGACAACCGCGTGGAGCTGGCGGAGGCGTTTTCGCCGGAGCAGGCGAGCCGCCAGGCCTTCTATCCGCTGACCTTCCCGATCAGCTGCGGCCCGGGGTCGATCGCAGCTGCGATCACCGTGGGGGTGTCGCTGCCCGATCCGGTCGTGGCGATTTCGCTCGCGCGCATCGGCGGCGGCGTGCTGGCATTGGGCGCCTGCGGCGTGCTGATGTACTTCGCATTCCGCTATGCCCAGCAGCTGCTGCGGCCGCTGGGCGAGGCCGGCACGATGGTGTTCCTGCGCCTGGCGGCCTTCATCCTGCTGTGCCTGGGCGTGCAGATCGTGTGGGACGGTGTGCAGGAGCTGCTGAGTTCCGTGATCCATCCGATCGTTGCGCAGGGCGGTCCGGTGGAGGCACTTGCACGGTGAGCGGACACCGCCACCGCGAGCACGTGCAATCCGGTGTGGTCGCGCGTGCGCTCAGTGGTAGCCCTCGCCCGGCCCGAGTTTTCCCCGGAACAGCCAGAACACCAGCACCGTGTAGGCCAGGATCATCGGCAGCAGGATGGACGCGCCGATGAGGAAGAAGACCTGGGAGCCGGGGTAGGCGGCGGCGTCCCAGACGGTCATGGTGGGGGGCACGAGGTAGGGCACGTTGGAGAACACCAGCCCCAGGAATGCCAGCAGGAAGATGGCGATCGCGCTGATGAAAGGCAGCACGGTGCGGCCGTTGCGCATGCCCCACCAGCACAGCCACGAAAACAGCGCGGTGGCGACCGGCACCTGCAGCAGGAAGAACACGTTGGGCATGCTGAACCAGCGCTGCGCGATGCGTTCGAACTGCAGCGGCGTCCACACGCTCACCACTGCGACGAAACCGAGCAGCACCAGCAGCAGCACCGGCCCCAGCTTGCGCGCGCGCTCCTCGACCACCCCGGTGGTCTTCATCATCAGCCAGGTGGCGCCGAGCAGCGCGTAGCCCGACACCACGGCCAGGCCGCACATCAGGCTGAACGGCGAGAGCCAGCCCAGTGGGCGGCCGGCGAACTGGCCATCGACCACCGGAATTTCCTCGAGGATGCCGCCCAGCGTGATGCCCTGCGCGAACGCCGCGAGGATGGAGCCGATGGCGAAGGACCAGTCCCAGGCCTTGTGCCGCGGCTTGGCGACCCAGCGGAACTCGAAGGCGACGCCGCGAAAGATCAGCGCGAGCAGCAGCACCAGCACCGGCACGTACATGGCCGGCATGATCACCGCGAACGCGTGCGGAAACCCGGCCCAGAGCGTGACCCCGCCCAGCACCAGCCAGGTCTCGTTGCCGTCCCAGAAAGGCGCGACCGAGTTCATCACCAGGTCGCGCTCGGCTTCTTCGCGGTAGAAGGGAAAGAGCATGCCGATGCCGAGGTCGAAGCCGTCGAGCACCACGTACATCACCACCGCGAACCCCAGCAGCAGCGCCAGGATGACCGGCAGGATTTCGGCCATGTCGGTCATGCTGGGCCTCCGCGGATCGACGGCCCGCCCGGCCCACCGGTGTCCGCGCCGGAGAGGTCGGTGGGTACGGCTTCCTTGTCTTCGGGCTGGCCCCCTGCGAGTGGCCGGTTGGGTAGCGTCTCGGGCCCCGACAGCGACGGCGCGGGACCTTTGCGCACCATGCGCCAGACATACCAGATGCCTACGCCGAACACCACGAAATACACCAGCACGAACAGCGTGAGCGACACCGCAACCTGCGCCGCCGTGACCGGCGACACCGCGTCGGCAGTGCGCAGGATGCCGGTGGCGATCCAGGGCTGGCGGCCGATCTCGGTCACCATCCAGCCGGCCAGCAGCGCAACGAAGCCCAGCGGCCAGCAGCGCCTCAGCAACTGCAGGAACCATCGCGTCTGCTCCAGGCGCCCCCGCCACAGCAGCCAGCTGCCGTAGAGGCCGATGCCGATCATGAAAAAGCCCAGCCCCACCATCAGCCGGAAACTGAAGAACACGGGCACCACGGGCGGGCGGTCGCTGCGCGGGAAGTCCTTGAGCCCAGGGAAGAGGCCAGTCCACTGGTGGGTGAGGATCAGGGCGCCGACGTTCGGCAGAGCCACTTCGAAGCGGTTGCGCTCGGCGTCCACGTCGGGCCAGGCGAACAGCACCAGCGATGCCGGCCGGTCCCCGTCCCAGTGGGCTTCGATGGCGGCCACCTTGGCAGGCTGGTGCTTGAGCGTGTTGAGCCCGTGCAGGTCGCCCACAACCGCCTGCAGCGGAGCCAGCACGGCAATCATGCCGAGGCCCATGCGCAGCATGGTCATCGACTCTTCGCGGAACTTGCCCTGCAACAGGTAGCGCGCGCCGGCCGCCACCACCACCAGCGAGGTGGTGAGGTAGGTGGCGATCATCATGTGCGTGAAGCGGTACGGAAAGCTCGGGTTGAAGATGATCTGCAGCCAGTTGACGGGGTAGGTGATGCCGTCGCGCAGCTCGTAGCCGGCGGGTGTGTGCATCCAGCTGTTGGCCGAGAGGATCCAGAAGCCCGAAAGCGCCGTGCCCAGCGCCACCACCACGGATGCGAGCGCGTGCAGCCAGGCAGGAAACCGGTTCCAGCCGAACAGCATCACTCCGAGGAAGCTGGCCTCCAGAAAAAACGCGGTGAGCACCTCGTAGCTGAAGAGCGGACCGAGCACGTTGCCGAACACGTGGGCGAAGCGGCTCCAGTTCGTGCCGATCTGGTATTCCATGACGATGCCCGAGACCACGCCCATCGCGAAGGAGACGGCGAAAACCTTGGTCCAGAAGCGCGCCAGGGTGTGCAGGTGCTGGCGGCCCGTGCGCAGCCACATGATCTCCAGCGTGGCGATGAACGCCGACAGCCCGATCGTGAAGGCCGGGAAGATGATGTGGAAGGCGACTGTGAAGGCGAACTGGATGCGAGAGAGCAGCACCGCGTCCATGCCGAAGACAGTTTCCATGGCGTCTCGTGGCTCGTCGCCGCGCACGGGATGGCGCGCGGTCGCGGGGCCAGTGTAGGCACCCCATGCGCGGCTGTGGCGCCGCTTGCGCGCGGGAAATCGCAACCATTCTTGTCTCCTGCGCGGCTGCCGGACGACATGAGTTGCGTGACAACAAGGCACGGCAGAAAGGCATGCCGCAGGGGCACGCCCGTAGTGCCCGCGTGCACCAGCGCGGCGCCGCGGTGCACGCGACCCAAGGCAGAAATTGAAAGAGAGCCTGCCCACCCGTTCGAGGGCCCGGAAAACGCTGATATACTTGCGGGCTCAGCGGCTGTAGCTCAGTTGGATAGAGTACTTGGCTACGAACCAAGGGGTCGTGGGTTCGAATCCTGCCAGCCGCACCAACCTTTGAAACGGGTCAGTTCTTCGGAACTGACCCGTTTTTCTTTGGGCCGCCGGCCTGCCCCGGTCGCGGGCGCGCGGTAGCCCATGCGTGCAACGGCACGCCGAGGCAGTCCAGAGCACGCGGCCTGTCGAGCTACGTGTGGTCACCGCGCTTAGTCCATGTCACCCATGGACGCGCCTGGGCTGTTCACACTCGCATCACTGTCCCATCCACCAGGGCCTCGTGTCCTTCAACTTTGGAGATTCATATGCGAAGCATTTCCCTTCCCCGTATCGCCGGCGTGATCGGCCTTTCACTGGGTGCCGCCATGATGGCCGGCTGTGCCAACTGGGGCGAGAGCAGCCGCATGGGTGCCGGCGCATCCGACAGCCGCACCATGCCGCGCGGCACCGCAGGCCCGAACACCACCATGCCCAGCGGCACGCAGGGTACGTCTGGACCTGGCGCTACCGGCGCCGGCGGCTCGGTAGGCACCGGCGCACCTGGCGTCGGTCGCTGACGCTACGCGCTCGCCGCCCGCATCTGGCGGGCGGTGGCGGTGGGCTATGCGCACGCCGCTGCCCCGGCCTGGGCAATCCGGTGCGAAAGGGTGTGCGGTAGTGCCTGTCGTCCCCGCAAAGTCCACGCTTTGCGAGCTGCTCGCTATGCCGAGCGACATGCGGGCGCCTTGCAGCACGGCTGCACAGCGCGGCCGATATCGGTTGTCTCCACGCAGCAGCAATTTCTCCCCTCGTGCATCCAGCGGGTGCGCATCTCTTCGTCATCGACCTCAGCTTCCGGCGCGCCGCCGGCCACCGGGCTCGGCTCAGGGCGAATCCTTCCCGGAGGGAACCACCTGTGCGGCTTGCGCGCCTTCGTTGGCCTTCAGGTAGCAGTGCCGGACGCAGTAGTCCACCAGCGAATCGATTTCGGTGGACTTGTCGAACACGGCATCGACGCCCAGCTGGGCGCAGCGCTTGCGAACGCTCGCGTTTACGTAGTTGCTGAAGATCACGACCTTCTGCCCCGGCCGGCGGGCAGAGAGCTTCTGGACCAGGTGCATGCCGCTGCCGCGCTGCAGGAAGAGATCCACGATCAGCAGATCCCAGCCCTCGGCGTTCGCGCCTACCCAGGCGACGGCCTCGTCCTCGGTGCCGCTGGTGCCCACGACGCGCACGCAGGTGAGTTCCTCCAGGGTCCCCACGAGGTTCTCGCGGATTGTCGGGTTGTCTTCGACCACGAAGGCGCGGAGATTGGCGGCTTGCATGCGGGGGGAGGCACATTCATAGGTAGCAAGTCGTTACCACTCTAGTCGCATTGTTGTTGAGTCCGTACGGACTGCGTCGCGACGTACTGTAGGACGCTACCGACCGAATGCGGCGCGGCCGCGGCCGGGCGCGTAACATCGCCGCTGTCGAGGCGCACCGCCTTTTCAGCCACATCGTGCACGAACCCGCCGCTTCCTCCGCACACCACCTGGAGCCGTCCCCGAGTTTTGTTCGCCTGCTCGAGCAGGCGACCGAAGCCGGCTTGTGGAGCCTCGAGCCCGCCAGCGGAACCCTCGCCTGGTCATCGCGCATGGCGGCGATGCTCGAGGCGCCCGGGGACTACGTGCCGGCTGGCGAGCAGGCTTTCGAGTTCGTGGCGCCCGAGTGGCGCGACGAGGTCGAGTTCCTGGTGCGCCGCTGCGCGCAGCAGGGCGAACCCTTCGACCGCGAGGTACAGGTGCTCACCTACGCGCATCGCCGCGCCTGGGTGCGTCTGCTGGGACATGCCGTGCGCGATGCCGCCGGCGAACTGCTCCGCGTCGAAGGTGCGGCCGTGGAACTCACCCCCCGGGGGGTGCCCGGCGGGAGTCTCCTGCGCAACACGGCCGGCTGGGGCCTCGGCGGCGAAGGCGGCGATGCCTTTGCCACGATCGATCGCGAAGGTCGCTTCACCTTTGTCAACGAGCGGACCGAGCGCCTGCTCGCGCAGCCTTCCAGCGGCCTGCTGGGGCGCGGGCTCTGGAGCGTGTTCCAGAAGACGGCGCGCCTGCGCGTGGAAGAGCGCGTGCGGGCCGCCCTGGAGCAGCAGCGACCGCTGGAGCTGGAGGAGCTCGATGCGCGCCAGAGCGACTGGATCGAGCTGCGTGGCCAGCCCTTCGGCGCGGGCCTGGCGCTGCACCTGCGCAACGTGACCAGCCGCCGCAAATCGCAGGAGCAGTTGCGCCTGCTCGAAGGCAGCATCGCGCGACTGAACGACATCGTCATCATTACGGAGGCAGGGCCCTTCAACGAGCCGGGACCGCGCATCGTGTTCGTGAACGACGCCTTCGAGTCGCGCACCGGGTGGGGCCGCGACGAGGTGATCGGACGCTCGCCCCGCTTCCTGCAGGGGCCGCAGACCCAGCGCGACCGGCTCGATCTGGTGCGCAGCGCGCTCGAACAGTGGCGTCCCGTGCGCGTCGATCTCATCAATTACCGCAAGGACGGCGAGCCGTTCTGGGTCGATCTGGACATCTCTCCGGTATGGGACAAGGCTCGCAAGCTCACGCACTGGGTGGCGGTGGGCCGCGACGTCACCGAGCGCAAGGCCAACGAGGAAAAGATCCAGTACCTGGCGTTCTACGACGCCCTCACCCGCCTGCCGAACCGGCAGCTGCTGCTGGACCGGCTGAACAAGCTGATCGCGCGACGCGACCAGCCGGGCGAGGGTGCGCTGATGTTCATCGACCTGGACAACTTCAAGGTCCTGAATGACTCTCTGGGCCACCAGAAGGGCGACGTGCTGCTGCAGCAGGTGGCCGACCGCCTGCGCGCCAGCGTGTCGGCCGACGATACCGTGGCGCGCCTGGGCGGCGACGAGTTCGTCGTGCTGCTGCAGCCGCGACGGGGCGAAGCGGGAGAGGCCGAGCTCGCCGCCTCCGCGGTCGCCGAGCGCATCCTTGCGGCGCTGGGCGAACCCTATGTCTTGCCCGGCTACCTGCACCACAGCACCTGCAGCATCGGCGTGACGGTGTTCGGCAGCGGCCCGAGCACGGTGAGCGAGCTGCTCAAGCAGGCCGACCTCGCGATGTACCAGGCCAAGCGTGCCGGGCGCAACACGGTGTGCTTTTTCGACCCCGAGATGCAGGCGGTCGCGAGCGCCAGTGCCGCACTGGCAGCCGACCTGCGGCAAGCCTGGCGTGCGAAGCAGTTCCGGCTCGAATACCAGCCGCAGGTCGATCTGCACGGGCGCATGACGGGTGCCGAGGCGCTGCTGCGATGGATGCATCCCGAGCGTGGATGCGTGCCGCCCGACCAGTTCATCCCCACGGCCGAGGAAACCACCCTGATCCTCACCATAGGCCGCTGGGTGCTCGACCGCGCCTGCGAGCAGCTCGCCCAGTGGGCAACGCGGCCCGACCGCGCCCACCTGAGCATTTCGGTCAACGTGAGCGCGCGGCAGTTCCGACACCCCGAGTTCGTCGATGGAGTCATGGAGGCGATCGCCCAATCGGGCGTGACGCCCAACAAGCTCAAGCTCGAGCTGACCGAGACGCTGCTGGCGGACGGCTTCGACATCACGGTGGCCAAGATGGGAAGCCTCAAGCGCATGGGGGTGGCCCTGTCGCTGGACGACTTCGGCATGGGCTACTCGTCGCTGGCCTACCTGAAGCGCCTGCCGCTCGACCAGCTCAAGATCGATCGCGAGTTCGTCAAGGACGTGCTCACCGATGCGCACGATGCAGCGATCGCACGCACCATCATCGGCCTGGCGCAGAGCCTGCATCTGGGCGTGGTCGCGGAAGGCGTGGAGAACGAGGCCCAGCGCGACTTCCTGGCGCAGCACGGCTGCGACGGCTTCCAGGGTTATCTGTACTGCAAGCCGGTGTCGCTGGAGCAGCTGGAGAGCTTCATTGACGAAAACGCGGCCGCCACCGCCCAGCACGCCGCGCTCTGATGCCGCAGCGGGCGAGCGGCCGGCGCATGCGGCTGGCCGCAGTGCGCTACAGCGGCACGATCTGCAGAGGCGTGGTGGCCACCATGCGCGGCAGTCGGATCACGATGCGATCCTTTTCCCGGCGCAGCTGCACCGACTCGGCATCCGCCAGCGCCTGCACATCGGCCCAGTCGAGCTGCCGGTAGCCGGGCTCGAAAGGCATGGCGTCGCCACCGCCGCCGTCCTTGAACTGCAGGGTGAGCACGACGCTTCCGGCCGCGATCTCACCGCGCACGAGCACCTCGCCCGCGCCCTGGGCCGCGTCGGTGAGGTGGATCAGCGACGCCAGCAGCAGGTGCCGCAGCAGCACGCGCGAGACTTCCAGGTCATTGGCCGGCAGGTCGGTGCGCAGCGAGAATCCGCGGAAGTTGAAATTGCTGCGCACCAGCGCAAGGCTTTCCTCGACGCCTTCGCGCAGCCCGATGACCTCGTCCTCGGCCGGCTCGATCCAGCCCACCACCTTCAGGCAGTTGGCGACCGCCTCACGGGCGAGGCGGTGGATGCGTGCAATGCTGTTCTGCAGTTCGCTTTGCGAGGGCACGCCACGTTCGAGCTTCGCGCCGAGCACCTCGCTCATCATGGCGACCGCCTGCAGGTTGACGACCATGTCGTGCTTGAGCGCGGGGCCGAGTCGCCGCAGCACGCCGTAGCGCGCCGCCTCCGAAGCCGGCGCAGGCCTTTGCGTTCCCGCAGCGGTCTCATCGGCGCCTGCGGGCATATCCGCTCCGGGCCCAGGAATGGTGTCTGTGCGCATCGCGCGATTGTGTCGGCGAGACAGTCTCGGCAGCTGTCGGGCAGGGGCCGGCTCGGGTGTAGGAAGCGGATTGCGACGAATTGCCTCATGCACGGCGCGCTATCCTTTCCGCCATGAGCAAGGCCTTCACGCGCGAGACCGAGGCAGAGGACGAGGATGAGCCGTCCGCCCCTGGCGTGCCTGCCGGCACGCGCAACTACATGACCCCCGCAGGCTATGCGCGGCTGCGGGCGGAGTTGCTGCACCTGATCGACGACGAGCGGCCCAAGGTGGTCGAAATCGTGCACTGGGCGGCCAGCAACGGCGACCGGTCCGAGAACGGTGACTACCTCTACGGCAAGAAGCGGCTGCGCGAGATCGATCGGCGCATCCGCTTTCTCACCAAGCGGCTGGAGTTGGCGGAGGTAACCGACCCGAGCGTGCACCACGGTGGCGACCAGGTGTTCTTCGGCGCCACGGTGCGCTACGCCGACGGGGAGGGTGCTGAACGCGAGATCACCATTCTGGGGATCGACGAGGCGGACAGCAGCAAGGGCCAGGTGAGCTGGATCGCGCCGATCGCGCGTGCGCTGCTCAAGGCGCGCGAGGGGGACGTGGTGCGCCTGCAGACGCCTGCCGGAGTGCAGGATGTGGAGGTGCTGTCGGTGCGCTATCCGGCGCCAGGGCAGGAGGAGGGCACCTAGCGTCGCCCCGCTCAGCTCCCAGGGCGCGGCCGGCGTACCTGGATCACCGCCGGGGTGCGCCGCAGCGTCCGCATGGCGGATTCGAGGTGGCCGCGGTCGCGCACCGCCACGACGAAGCGCAGGTCGCAGGCGTCCTGCGCGCGCTCGTCGTCCATGTCCACGTGGGTGATATCCGCCTCGGCGCTCGCCAGCGCCGATGCGACCCGCGCCAGCACGCTCTTGCCGTTGGATACCGTGACCAGCAGTTGGGCCTCGAAGGCGCGCACCGGCTCGTCGGACCACTCCACGCCGATGAAGCGCTCGGCATCCTTGTGCTGCAGGCGCCGGGCCACGCCGCAGTCTTCGGTGTGCACCACCAGGCCCTCCCCGCGTCCCAGGTACCCCACGATGCGGTCCCCCGGCACCGGCCGGCAGCAGGTGGCGTATTGCACCGAGGCGTTCTCGCTGCCGTCGAGCGTCACCGCGCCCTGCGAAACGTTCTCGTGCGCGGTGAAGCGCTCGCGCGTGAGGAGCAGCGCGTCGCGTTTGCCGCCCGTCTCGGCCAGCAGGGTGACGAGGCGCTTGGCGACGATGCTGGCGATGCGCTTGCCCAGGCCCAGGTCCGTGAGCAGTTCGTCACGCGTTCGGTTGCCGGTGAATCGCAGCAGCTTGTCCCACAGAGCCTGGTTCTCGTCGTTCTCGGGCGGCAGCCGCTCGTACCCCTCGGCGCGCAGCGCCTGGGTGAGCAGCTTCTGGCCGAGCTCGTGCGACTCGGCCTGTGAAATGGTCTTGAGGTGGTGCCGGATCTTCGAGCGTGCCCGCCCCGTGCGCACGAACCCGAGCCACGCGGGGTTGGGGGTGGAGACCGCCGCAGTCACCACCTCGACCACATCGCCGTTCTTAAGCTCGGTGCGCAGCGGCACCTGCTCGCCGTTGATCTTGGCCGCCACCGTACGGTCGCCGATGTCGCTGTGGATCGCATAGGCGAAATCCACCACGGTGGCCCCGCGCGGCAGCGCCATGATCTGGCTGCGCGGCGTGAACACATACACCGCATCGGGGAAGAGGTCGATCTTGACGTGGTCCCAGAACTCCGCCGCGTCGCGGGTCTCGTGCTGGATGTCCAGCAGGGACTGCAGCCACTTGGTTCCCAGGCGGTCACCCGCCTCGGCCTGCTGCGACTCGGCCTTGTACAGCCAGTGCGCGGCCACGCCCGATTCGGCCACCACGTGCATCGCCTCGGTCCGCATCTGGAACTCGACGTTCACGCCCGAAGGGCCGACCAGCGTGGTGTGCAGCGACTGGTAGCCGTTCACTTTCGGAATGGCGATGTGATCCTTGAACCGCCCTGGCACGGGCTTGTAGAGCTGGTGCAGGATGCCCATTGCGGTGTAGCAGTCGATCACCGAGGGCACGATCACGCGAAAGCCATAGATGTCGGTCACCTGCGCAAAGCTCAGGTGCTTCTCGTCCATCTTGCGGTAGATGGAGTACAGCGTCTTCTCGCGCCCGGCGAGGCTGATCTTCATTCCGAGCGCCTCGAATGCCTGCTCGACCTCGCGCTGTACCTTGTGGATGAGGTCGCGCCTGCGGCTGCGCGCCTTCGCCACCGCCTTGCTCAGGATGGCGTGACGCCACGGCAGCAGGTGGCGAAACGCCAGTTCCTGCAGCTCGCGGTAGGTCTGGTTCAGGCCCAGGCGGTGGGCGATCGGCGCGTAGATCTCCAGCGTTTCCGACGAGATGCGCGCCCACTTGGAGCGCGGCATGTCGTCGAGCGTGCGCATGTTGTGGGTGCGGTCGGCGAGCTTGACCAGAATGACCCGGACGTCGCGCGCCATCGCCAGCAGCATCTTGCGAAACGACTCGGCCTGGTTCTCCTCGCGCGTGTCGAACTGCAGCTTGTCGAGCTTGGTCAGGCCGTCCACCAGCTCGGCCACGGCGGCACCGAAGCGCTCGATCAGCTCCGGCTTGGTGACGCCGCAGTCCTCGATCGCGTCGTGCAGCAGCGCCGCCATCAGGGCCTGCGCATCGAGCTTCCATTCGGCGCACTGCGCCGCCACGGCGATCGGGTGGGTGATGTAGGGCTCGCCGCTCGCGCGGATCTGACCCAGGTGCGCCTCGTCGGCGAAGCGGTATGCCTGACGGACCTGCTCGACATCCGCGGGATCGAGGTAGCCCAGGCAGTCGGTGAGCGCGGCGAAGCTCGCCGCCGCGGCATTCACGGCCGCGGGGCTGGGGGGCGTAGGAGCCGTTGCAGGCTGCCGGCGGCCGGAAGAGGGGTCGAGCACCGCACTCATGGCCTAAATGTAGCGTGCAGCTTGACGTCGCCCGGGCCTGCAAACAAAAAGGCACCGCCACGGCGGTGCCTTTTGTTGCGGCGCGTCAGGCGCAGGGGTGTCGGTGTCAGCCCGGTACTTTCTTCAGCATTTCGAGGCCGACCTTGCCATCGGCAATTTCGCGCAGTGCCGTGACGCCCGGCTTGTTCTTGCTTTCGATCTTGGGTGCGTGCCCCTGGCTCAGCATTCGCGCGCGGTAGGTGGCGGCCAGCACGAGCTGAAAGCGGTTCGGAATCTTTTTCAGGCAGTCTTCAACGGTGATACGGGCCATTTTCTCGCTGCTCCAGGAATTTCAGAGGATGTTGAGGGCCTTGAAGGTGTCGGCCCGGGTGCGGCGCTGGGCCGAGAACTTGAGTCGCTGCGCGTGAACGATAGCTTTGAGATCGAAGAGCGCGCGCTCGAACAACTCGTTGATTATAACGAAGTCGAATTCCCGGACCTGCGCCATTTCCTCGGCCGCGTTCTTCAGTCGCATCTCGATCACCTCGGCGGAATCTTCGCCGCGGCGCTCGAGGCGCGAGCGCAGTTCGTCCCAGCTCGGCGGCAGGATGAAGACCAGCACGGCGTTGGTGAAGATGCGCTTGATCTGCAGGGCGCCCTGGAAGTCGATCTCCAGCACGACGTCGGCGCCGGTGGCGATGCGCTCCTCGATGGCTTTCTTGGACGTGCCGTAGCGGTTGCCGTGCACGTGCGCCCATTCGACGAAAGCGCCGCCCAGCACCATCGAGTCGAATTCGCCGGGAGAGACGAAGAAGTACTCGCGTCCGTGCTTTTCCTGGCCGCGTGGAGCGCGTGTGGTGTGCGAGACCGAGGGTTGCACCTGCGAGTCGAGCTCCATCAGGGCCTTGACCAGGCTCGACTTGCCGGCCCCACTGGGGGCGGCGACTACGAACAGGTTGCCGGGATAGTCCATGGGTGAGGTTACTCGATGTTCTGCACCTGCTCGCGCATCTGCTCGACGAGGACTTTCATGTCCACCGAGATGCGGGTGAGCTCCAGGGCAGCCGACTTGGAGCCCAGGGTGTTGGCTTCCCGGTGCAGCTCCTGGATCAGGAAGTCGAGCCGCTTGCCGATCTCGCCGCCCTTGTCCAGCAGCCGCTCGATCTCGTCCAGATGCGCGGCCAGGCGCGTGAGTTCTTCGGCCACGTCGATGCGGATCGCGAAGGCGGTCGCTTCGGACAGCGCCCGGTCCTGCGCGGCTTCGGAGGACGAGGCGCCGCCCGACTGGCCGCCCAGCGCCATGGCTTCCTGCCAGCGTTCGAGGAATCGATTGCGTTGTTGCTCGACCAGCTGCGGCACCAGGGGGCGGGCCTGTTCGGCCAGCGCGCGCAGCTGCCCGAGGTGGCCGCGCAGCATATCGACCAGCCGCGCCCCCTCTCGAGCGCGTGCCGCAAGCAGCTCGTCGAGCACCTGTCGCGCCAGCTGCTGCAGGGACGGCCCGAAGTCGCCCGCGCGGGGGCCGTCGCCGGCCAGGCGCAGCACGTCCGACACGCTCAGAGGACGCGCCTGCGGCAGCCATCCGAGCACCATGTCCTGCAGCGCGCCGAGCCGCTGCAGCTGGCGCGGTGCAGGTTCTCGCACGGCGTCGTCGCCGGTCGTCTCCATGCCGGCGCGCACCTCCACCTTGCCGCGCTTCAAGCGTGACTGCAGGAGCTCGCGCAGCGCCGGTTCGTGCTGGCGCAGGTCCTCGGAGAGGCGGAAGGACAGGTCGAGGAAGCGGCTGTTGACCGAGCGCAGTTCGATGCCCAGGCGGGCGTGCGAAGCGACCCTGTCCTCGCCGCCGGCCGGCTCCCGGGCGCCGCTCAGTTGGGCGCTTGCGTAACCGGTCATGCTGTAAACTGCCATCGAGGATTCTCAGGGGTCGTGGACGGGGCGGAATGCGGTGTTCGACGGCCCTGTGTCTTTGGCCCGCCAAGCCCCAAATTATGTCAAAGGTCAAACCTGCGCCGTTGCCGCCGGACACCGTCATCGGTGGCTACCGGGTAGTGCGCAAGCTTTCGGCGGGCGGCTTTGGCATGGTCTACCTGGCCGTCGATAGCGAAGGCCAGCAGGTGGCGGTGAAGGAATACCTGCCGTCCTCGCTCGCCAGCCGGTCCCCGGGCGAGCTGCTGCCGCAGGTGGCGCCGGAGAAGCTGTCGCTCTATCGCCTCGGTCTCAAGAGCTTTTTCGAGGAAGGCCGGGCACTCGCGCAGATCTCGCACGCATCGGTGGTGAGCGTGCTCAACTTCTTTCGCGAAAACGAAACCGTCTACATGGTGATGAACTACCTCGAGGGCGCGACCCTCCAGGACTTCGTCATCACCGCCCGCGAGCTGAAAAAGCAGAAGGTCTTTCGCGAGTCCACCATCCGCTCGCTATTCGACGAGATCCTGCGCGGGCTGCGCATCGTTCACCAGCACAAGATGCTGCACCTGGACATCAAGCCCGCCAACATCTTCATCACCGACGATAACCGCGCCGTGATGATCGATTTCGGCGCCGCGCGCGAGGTTCTCTCCAAGGAGGGCAACTTCATCCGGCCCATGTACACGCCCGGCTTCGCCGCACCCGAGATGTACCGGCGCGATTCGTCCATGGGCCCCTGGACCGACATCTACGCCATCGGCGCCTGCATCTACGCCTGCATGCAGGGCTATCCGCCCAACGACGCGCCGCAGCGCCTCGACAAGGACCGCCTGGGCCTGGCTCTCTCGCGCCTTCGCGGTGTCTATTCGGACAACCTCATCGAGGTGGTGGAGTGGTGCATGTCGCTGGATGCACTGTCCCGGCCGCAGTCCGTCTTCGCCCTCCAGAAAGAACTCAGCCGGGAAGGGGAGCGCCGCTACACCAAGCTCACGGTCGCCGAGAAGATGCGGCTGCAGATCGACAACATCGTCTCCGACACCCGCAAGACGGTGCGCGGGGTCACGGCCTTCGGCGCCAAGGCCAAATGAGCGCGGAGGCTCGATCATGAAGTTCTCGGTGTTCCAGGTGAGCCGCAAAGGCGGTCGCGAGAAGAACGAAGACCGCATGGGCTATTGCTACACGCGCGAATCGGGCCTGTTCGTGCTGGCCGACGGCATGGGCGGGCACCCCGAGGGGGAGGTCGCCGCACAGCTCGCGCTGCAGACCGTCTCTGCGCTGTTCCAGCGCGAAGCGCGCCCGCAGGTGCGCAACACCGGTGAATTCCTCGCCGCCGCGCTCATGGCCGCGCACCAGCAGATCGTGCGCTATGCCAGCGAGCGCGGCATGCTCGATACGCCCCGCACCACCCTGGTGGCCGCCGTCGTGCAGGGCTCGGGTGCCACCTGGGTGCACTGCGGCGACTCGCGCCTGTACCTGGTGCGCGACGGCCAGCTCTTGACGCGCACGCGCGACCACTCCTACCTGGAGCAGCACGCTGCCGGCGTCATCCGCCTGGAGCAGGTGAACCGCAACATCCTGTTCACCTGCCTCGGCTCGCCGACCAAGCCGGTATTCGACGTGACCGGCCCCATGAGCCTGCAGCAGGGCGACAAGCTGCTGCTGTGCTCCGACGGGCTCTGGGGCAGCCTTTCGGACGCGGAGATCGTGCGACAGCTGTCGGCCAAGCCGGTCTCCGATGCGGTGCCCGACCTGGTCGAGGCGGCGTTACGCAGCGGCGGCCCGCACTCGGACAACGTCACCGTTGTCGCGCTCGAATGGGAAACGCCCGACGCGTTCGAGTCCAGCCACGGCGTCTCCACCGACAGCATCAGCGACGGCGTCTTCGCCTCCACCATCCAGTCGGGTGTGCTCGACACGCTGATCGACGACCTCGACGACGCGGCCATCGAGCGTTCCATCGCCGAAATCAACGAAGCCATCCGGCGCTCGGCCGCCCGGAAAAGCTAGAAAGCCTCTCTCCTTCATGACAGCCTTCGTTCGCAGCGGCAACCGCGCCGCCGACCAGCTTCGCCCCGTGCGCCTCACGCGCGGCTTCACCATTCACGCCGAAGGCTCGGTGCTGGTCGAGTTCGGCCAGACCCGTGTGCTGTGCACCGCCTCCGTGGAGGAGCGCGTTCCGCCGCACAAGCGCGGATCCGGCGAGGGCTGGGTCACGGCCGAATACGGGATGCTTCCGCGCGCCACGCATACGCGCGGCGACCGCGAGGCGGCGCGGGGCAAGCAAAGCGGGCGCACCCAGGAAATCCAGCGTCTCATCGGCCGTTCGCTGCGCGCAGTGTTCGACCTCGCTGCCTTGGGCGAGCGCACCATCGCGCTGGACTGCGACGTGCTGCAGGCCGACGGCGGCACCCGCACCGCCGCCATCACCGGCGCGTTCGTGGCGGCCCAGGATGCGGTGGCCGTGCTGCTGGCCAGCGGCAAGCTGGCCGCCTCGCCCATTCGCATGCCCGTCGCTGCAGTGTCCGTGGGCATCGTGCAGGGAACGCCGCTGCTCGATCTCGAATACGTCGAAGACGTGGCCTGCGACACCGACATGAACGTGGTGATGACCGGCGCCGGCCACTACGTCGAAGTGCAGGGAACGGCCGAAGGCGTCGCCTTCACGCGCGCCGAGATGGACGCGTTGCTGCGCCTGGCGGACAAGGGCATCGCCGAACTGGTCGAGCTGCAGCGGCTGGCGCTCGCGCAGCCGTTTGCGGGTTTGCAACGAGCCTGACGTGATGGCCCTGACGCACAGCACCTGCAGGATCTCCTGCCCGCGGCGCGCGCGCCCGCAGTGCGCCGCAGCGGGTCGCGCCGTGGACCGGCTTGCCTGCGCGAGCGGTCGCGGCAATCGGACGCCTCGCCGCGTCCTGGAGCACTGACGTGCCCCCCAAGCTCGTTCTCGCCTCCAACAACCGAGGCAAGCTGGCCGAGCTGCAGGAGCTGCTCGCGCCCTTGGGCATTACCCTGGTTGCGCAGGCCGCGCTCGGCATCGGCGAGGCCGAGGAGCCGCACCGCACCTTCGTCGAGAACGCGCTGGCCAAGGCGCGCCACGCCGCCCGCGCGAGCGGCCTGCCGGCCTTGGCCGACGACGCCGGCCTCTGCGTCGATGCGTTCGGTGGGCTGCCGGGCGTCGATACCGCCTTCTACGCCACGCAGTTCGGCTACCCCAAGGGCGACGAGCACAACGTGCGCGCCCTGCTCGAGCAGATGCGCGGCGTCGAAAACCGCAGCGCCGCGTTGGTGAGCACGTTGGTCGCGCTGCGCAGCGCCGACGATCCCGAACCGCTGATCGCCGTCGGCCGCGCCGCAGGCGAGGTCACCCGCGAGCCCCGCGGCACGAATGGGTTCGGCTTCGATCCGGTGATGTTCCTTCCGGCGTTCGACAAGACCTTCGCCGAGCTGCCGCCCGAGGTCAAGAACGCCCACAGCCACCGCGGGCAGGCCGCCCGCCAGATGGCCCGGCTGATGCGGGAGCGCTGGTGACCGACGCCACGCAGCACTACCTGCGCCCGGGCACGTTGCAGCTCGGCGCGCTGCCGCCGCTGTCGCTCTACGTGCACCTGCCCTGGTGCCTGCGCAAGTGCCCCTACTGCGACTTCAACTCGCACGAGTCGCGCGGCGAACTGCCCGAGCGCGCCTACCTCGATGCGCTGGTGGCCGACCTCGACAGTGCCTTGCCGCTCGTGTGGGGGCGCCCGGTGCACAGCATCTTCATCGGCGGCGGCACGCCCAGCCTGTTCTCGCCCGAGGGCATCGACCGGCTGCTGGGCGACATCCGGGCGCGCTGCAGGCTCGAAGCCGGTTGCGAGATCACGCTCGAGGCCAATCCAGGCACCTTCGAGAAGGACCGCTTCCGCGCCTTCCGCGCCGCCGGGGTCACCCGCCTGTCGATCGGCGTGCAGAGCTTCGACGACGCGCACCTGAAGGCGCTCGGCCGCGTCCACGACCGCGCCCAGGCCATCGCGGCGTGCGAGGAGGCGCAGCTTGCCTTCGACACCTTCAATCTCGACCTGATGTACGCGCTGCCCGGCCAGAGCCTGGCGCAGCTCGAGTGCGACGTGACCCAGGCGCTGGCCATGCTGCCGCCGCACCTGTCCATCTACCACCTGACGCTCGAGCCCAACACCTACTTCGCCAAGTTTCCGCCGCAGCTGCCGCCCGAGGACACGGCCTACGCCATGCTCGACCGCATCACCGAGATGACCGAGGGCGCCGGCCTGCAGCGCTACGAGATTTCGGCGTATGCGCGGCCCGGCCACCGCTGCTGGCACAACCTCAACTACTGGCAGTTCGGCGACTACCTCGGCATCGGCGCCGGTGCCCACGGCAAGCTCAGTTTCCCGCACCGCGTGGTGCGCCAGGTGCGCTGGCGCGAACCGCGCATGTACATGGAGAAGGCGCTCGCGGGAACGCCGCTCGCCCAGGAGCACGAGGTCGCCCGCGCCGAGCTGCCCTTCGAATTCATGCTCAACGCATTGCGCCTGAAGGAGGGCTTTGCCCTGCGCGCGTTCACCGAGCGCACGGGGCTGCCCGTGAGCGCCATCCAGGCGCCGCTGGAAGAGGCCGAGCGCAAGGGGCTGGTGGTGCGCACGCTCGACCATGTGCAGCCGACCGTGCGCGGCTTCGACTTCCTGTCGGACCTGCAGGCCTTGTTTCTGGGCGACTGAGCCTCCCGACTGCGCCTGCGTGTCGGGCGTGCCGCGCAGCGAAGGCAGCAGCGGCCGCAGCAGCGATCGCCTGTGTCCTGCTGCTGCAAGCCTGCCACCCTGGAATCTGCTGCGGTTGCCGCGGCGTGGAAACGTAAGCAGCGTTCCGATCCGGTCGTGCCGCGCCCGCCGAGGATCAACCGTAGAAGCGTTCCAGGAAGTCCAGGGGTTCCGCACGCCAGCCGTGTCCCGGCGCGATCGCGTCGCCCAAGGCGAGGTGGTTGTCGTCCGCGGGGCGATACGGCTTCCAGTCGAGCGATCCGGCGGCCTCGGGAGAGCCGGTGGCCGCGAAGCGCACCCAGGCGCGCCGCATCGCATCCGACAGCGCCGCATCCATCGGCTGCGCCGCCTCGCCGAGGTTGCCGAACACGTGCGCCACCTCTTCACCATGGTGCGGGCCGTCGGGCTGGCCGGCGCCGCGGCGCGTGAAGAGATAGCGCCAGGTCGGCTGCCCGGCGCCTGCCATGGCCTGCGCGATCAGGCGCGTGCCGTAGTTGAACTGCGTGTCGGCGAAGAGCTCGGCCACGCGCGCGCGCACCTGGGTGTCGTCTGCCGCCGGATACAGGGCGAGCGCCTGGTCCGTCGCAGCGCCGAAATTCGCCTCGACCAGCGTGCGCCAGGCTGCCAGGTCGCGCTGAGGCCAGTCGCGCGTGAGCAGGCTGCCTTCGTCCAGGTTGCTGCCGACGATGGTGGGCAGGCGCTGGAAGCGGCCGGCGCGCAGGGCCGGCCGCTCGTCTTCGGGCAGCAGCCAGCCGTCGCGGATCGGGCGCAGCACGCGCGGGGTGGTGAGGCCGCGCACGCGCGGGGACATGCGCCCCGTGCGCTCGAAGAGGGCCTGCGCCGGCAGGGCGCGCAGGGCGGCGAGGTCGCCTCCGAGCGCTTCGGCCGCGGTCCGTTCCGCCAGTTCCAGGCTCGCCAGCGGCCGCCCGGCGCCGGGGCTGTGCAGGATGCACTGGTCGAACAGGCCGCGCGCCTGTGGCGAGACCAGCATCAGTGCGATGGATGCCGAGCCGGCCGACACGCCGAACGCAGTGACGCGCGAGGCGTCGCCACCGAACGCCGCGATGTGCTCGCGCACCCAGCGCAGCGCCGCCAGCTGGTCGAGCAGCCCATAGTTGCCGCTCACGCGCTCGGGCGATTCGGCACTGAGCGCCGGGTGGGCCAGATAGCCGAACAGGCCGGCTCGGTAGTTGACGCTCACCACCACGGCACCCTCGGCGGCCATGCGCGCGCCGTCGCTGCGCGCGTCGGAGCCGCTGCCGCCCACGAAGCCGCCGCCGTGGATCCACACCAGCACCGGCAGCGCGGCGCCGTCATGCCGGGCCGGCGTCCAGACGTTGAGGTAGAGGCAGTCCTCGTCCTGGTGCGGACCGCGCAGCCGCGCGTTCGGCGCCTGCGGCAGGTCGGGGCCGAAGCCCGTGGCCTCGCGTGTCCCCGGCCAGGGCTGCACCGGCTGCGGCGGCCGCCAGCGCAGCGGGCCTATCGGTGGGGCCGCATACGGGATGCCGGTGAAGGCATGCACCGGCGCTTGCCCCGGCGGCGCGACGAGGCGCCCGCGCAAGCGGCCCAGCGTGGTCGAGACGACCGGCGCGGCAGCATCGTCCTCGGCGTGATCGGAAGCGCGTGGATTCGCGGTCATGGCGGCGGGAAGTGGAATGAAGACAGCAAGCAGGGAAGGGCGGCAGCTCACCCCAGGCCGAGCTTCGGGGCCGGGCTGGCGGTGAGCAGCCGCCGGCGGACTTCGGCGGCAAGTTCGAGCAGGCGCTTGCCGTTGCGCTCCATCACGGCCGGCGTCTGGGTGCGCACCGACGCCGTCGAGTTGAAGGCCAGCAGCGTGCGCCCGTCGCCGTGCACGAAGGGCACCGCGACCGAGCCGGTGAACGGATCGAAGGTGGCAGCCGCGACGCACCAGCCGCGGGTCTCGACCTGGAGCACCGCCTCGTCGAGCTCGCGTTGCAGCGCCGGCCACTCCTTGCGGTAGCTGGCGCGCAGCTCGTCGTAGAGGCGCGCGCGCGCGGCGCGGTCCATGGCGCCGATGCACGCGCGGCCCATGGAGGTGCGGACCAGCGGCACGCGAAAACCCACGCGCTGCCGGCGGCTGGGGTTGGTCTCGCCCAGCGCGTATTCGAGGTACAGCATGCTCAGGCCCTCCTGCACCGCCAGGCCGACGTTGGTGCGGCTGCGTTCGGCCAGCTCCTCCATCAGCGGCCGGGCGATGGACGGCACCGGCATGTTCACCAGGTACGGGTAGGCCAGGCCCACCACGCCGGCGGCCAGCTCGTACTTGCCGAACGCCTCGCGATAGCGCAGGTAGCCCAGCTGCGTGAGCGTGTAGGTCAGGCGCGAGACCGTGGCCTTGGGAATGGCCGTGAGTTCGGCGATCTCGTTGTTGCCCAGCAGCGCCTGGTCGAACTGGAACACCCGCAGGATGGCCAGGCCGCGCGCCAGCGCATTGTTGAAGCGCGGATCCTCGTCCTCGGTCTTGATCTGGATGCCTTCGGAATAGTCCGGCAGCACCGGCTTCTCGTGGCGCGCAGGACGTCCCACCGCACCTCTCCTCATGAATCGGTCAGCGGGCGAGTCTAGCGGCGCCGCCACGGCAGGGGCCTCACAGGTCCAGCACCAGCAGCGGATCGCGGCTGCCCGAGCAGCAGATCATCATCACGCGGTTGCTGCTGCGCTCCTCGTCGGACAGCAGCGAGTCGCGGTGGTCGGGCGTGCCCGACAGCACGCGGGTCTCGCAGGTGCCGCAGATGCCCTGCTCGCACGAAGCGGGCACCTCGATGCCGTGCAGGCGCAGCGCTTCCAGGATGGTCTGCCCCGCGGGCACCTCCACCTCCTGCTGCGCGCGGGCGAGCCGCACCGTGTAGCCGCCTCCCACGGCGGCGGGCTGTACCGGGGCGAAGCGCTCCAGGTGCACCCTGTCGGCCGGGCGGCCCTGCGCGCGTGCGGCGGCTTCGAACGCGTCGAGCATCGGTCCGGGTCCGCAGCAGTACAGGTGGGCCTCGGCCGGCGCCTGTGCGATCACGCGGGCGACATCGAGCGGCGCGCCGCCGTGCTCGGCATCCACGTGCAGCCGCAGCGCCGACGCATCGATGCGGTCCAGCAAGGCCGCGTCCTGGCGCTGGCGCACGCCGTAGTGCAGCGCGAAGGGCCGCCCCAGGGCCTGCAGGCGCTGCGCCATGCAGGCGAGCGGCGTGATGCCGATGCCGCCGGCGATCAGCACCGAAGAAGCGGCGTCCTCGTGCAGCGGGAAATGGTTGCGCGGCAGCCCCACCTGCAGCTGCGATCCGACCCGCAGATCTTCGTGCAGCCAGCGCGAGCCGCCGCGGCTGGCGGCGTCGCGCTTGACCCCCAGCTCCCAGCGGTGCGTCTCGTGCGGCGGGTTGCACAGCGAGTACTGCCGCACCAGCCCGCCCGGCAGGTGCAGATCGACGTGCGCGCCGGCCGTGAACGGCGGAAGCGGTGCGCCGTCCGGGCGCACGAATTCCAGCAGGTGGATGCCGTCGGCCGCCCGCCGGATGGCGTCGAGCCGCAGCGCGAGGGTCACCAGTCCCGGGTCGTCGCCGTGGGTCGTCATGCGTGGGCCCCGGCGGGTGCTCTTGCCATGGACATTCGTGTGTGCGTCACGTCGGCCGGTCCGGTCAATCCCAGTGCGCGAAGCACAGGCCCGTCCCGGTGCCGGCGGGTGTCCGGTAGGCGGGGATGTACTGCAGGTGCCGCAGCGCGAGGTGTTCCACCGCCCCCGCCATGCAGATCCAGTTGCGGATCTCGGAGTTGCCGGCGTTGAGCCGCTCGCGCGGCAGCGCGCCGAGCGCAGCGCCGTCCTTGGCGCGCAGCGCTTCGATCACGCGCTGGTCCAGCTCTTCATCGACCGTGAAGTGGCTCAGGCCGCCCGAGGCGAGGATGCCGACGCGCGCGTCGCCGGGGTGCCGCTCCACGGCGCGCCGGATGGCCTGGCCCAGCCTCCAGCAGCGCCCGGGCGTCGGCTGGTTGGGCGGGTAGTAGGTGTTGAGGAACACCGGCACCACCGGCAAGTCGGCGCCCTGCAGCAGGCGCTTGTGCACGAAACCGAAGGCGTGCCCCTCGCCCTGGCCGTCGGCCAGCCGGTCGGCGCAGGAGAGGTCGAACTCCTCCATCAGTTCGCCGATCAGATGCATCGCCAGCTGCGTGTCCACCGGGTACTCGCGCGGGCTGTCCGGCTCGAAGTAGCGCGCAGAGGCGGCGCGCGCCCAGTCGGGGCCGGGATGCTCGCGCAGCGGCACGTTGCGGATGCTGGCGCCGCGGTACAGCAGGATCGCAGGCATGTTGCCGTCGTCGTAGAGCTCCTTCTGGTCGTCGCCGACCACGATCAGCGTGTCCAGCCGTGCGGCACGCAGCACCGCGCCCAGCCGCTCGACCTCTGCGGCCGCCGCCTGGTGGCGCTGCGCGAACACCTCGGGTGTGATCTGCGCCGCCATGCCGGGGCCGGCCAGCTGCTCGAGCTCCTGGTAGGAGACCGGCCGGCCCTCGCGCGTGAGGTGCTGGCGCATGCGGTCGCGCTCGATGAAACGCCCCCAGTCCTCGACCGGTGCATTGAGCATGGGGGTATGGGAGGTGCCGATGCCGAGGACGAGTTGAGCCATGCGTAGTGCGGTGCGGATGACCGGAATGACCGGGGATGCCCGGGATATCCCGAGGGTTGATTGGAGCCGTAAATCCAAAAATGGAATTATATTTTGATCCAGATCAAGACCGTCCGCACAGGAATTCGGCAAGCACATGGAGACAACCCCGCTGGGGCCCGAGGGCCTTTTCGTGCTCGAGCCCGAACAGAGCTCGGATGAGCACGGGCGCTACAGCGTCTACTACAGCGCGCGCGGGTTCGAGCGCGTTGGTGCGGGCGGGACGTACGTGCAGGAGCACGCCTCGCGCTATCGCCTGCGGCACACCGTGCGCGGCCTGCATTTCCAGCGGCCGCCGCACGCGCAGGTGAAGGTGGTGCGCGTGGCACGCGGGCGCATCTGGGACGTGTGTGTCGATATCCGGCGCGACTCGCCCACCTACGGCGCGCACGCCAGCGTCGAGCTGCGCGAGGGCGACTGGCGGCAGCTGCACGTGCCGCCCGGCTTCGCGCACGGCTTCTGCACGCTCGAGCCCGACACCGAGATCACCTTCCGCCTCACCGACTACAACGACCGCGCTTTCGCCGCCGGCCTGCTCTGGAACGACCCGGCGCTGGCCATCCCCTGGCCCTGCGCAGACGAGCCCGCATACGTGTTCCCCGCCGATCGACAGTGGCCCGCGCTGGCCGCCCTCGACAGCCCGTTCTGACGGCCCACCTGCCGCCGGATTCCCTCCACCCATCGAGACCAAGAGGATTCCCATGACGACTCGCCGCACCGCGCTCCAGGGCATTGCCGCCGGCGCCCTCACCGTTGCCGGAGCGCCCGTGTTCGGGCAGGACAACTCGCCGACCACCGTGCTGGTGGGGGCGGCATCGCTGATGGATTTCACGGCGCGCCTGATCGCCGAGCAGCTGCGCGAATCGCTGAACCGCCCCGCGGTGGTGGTGAGCAAGCTGGGCGCGGGGCAGCGGGTCGCGCTGGGCGAAGCCAAGCGCGCCGCGCCGGACGGGCGCACCCTGGTCTTCGCCACCAGCGGGCCGTTCACCATCTATCCGCAGGTCTACAACAAGCTCGACTACGACCCGGTAGGCGACTTCACGCCCATCGTTGGCATCGGCTCCTTCGACGTCGCCATCGCCGCCGGCCCGCAGAGCGGCGCGACGACGCTCAAGGAAATGATGGAATGGCAGCGCAAGCGACCCGCCGGGAGCGCCGTGTTCGGCTCGGCGCCGGGCAATGGATCGCTCTCGCACTTCCTGGGCATCAACGTGAGCATGGCCACCGACGTGCCCATGACGCACGTCGCCTACAAGGACAGCGGCGTCGGCATCGTCGATCTCGCCGCCGGGCGCCTGCCCATGCTCATCACCGGGCTGAGCCCGCTGGTGGAAATGCACAAGGCCGGCAAGATCCGCATCCTGGCGGTGTCGGGCGACAAGCGCTCGCCGCTGGTGCCCGAGGTGCCCACCGCGCGCGAGGCGGGGGTCAACGTGAGCACCTCCACCACCACCGCCGTGTTCGGCCCCGCGGGCATGTCGCCCGAGCAGGTGCGGCGCCTGCACGATGCCATCGCCCCGATGCTCGACAAGCCGGACGTCCGCGAGAAGCTGGCCGGCCAGGGCATGACGCCATGGAAGGCCGGTCCGCAGGAGGTGGCCGCGTCGCATGCGGCCGAGCGCAAGCACTTCGAGCAGTTGGCCAAGGCCAGCGGTTTCGTCCGGCAGGACGCCTGAGCGCCTCGCACGGAGACACGCACCATGCAGAACCGTCGCACCACCCTCAAGACCCTGGCCGCCGGCGGCCTGGCGATGGCCACCAGCAGCAGCTTCGCGCAGTCGGACGACAAGGCACCCATCACCATCCTGGTCGGCGCCGCCTCATCCGTCGATTTCACGGCGCGCCTCGTAGCCGACCACCTGCGCGAGGCGCTCGGGCGGCCCGTGGTCGTCTCCAGCAAGCTCGGCGCCGGCGGCCGCGTCGCCCTGGGCGAACTCAAGCGCGCGGCGCCCGACGGGCGCACCCTCATGCTGTCCACCAGCAGCCTGTTCGCCATCTACCCGCACATCTACACCCAGCTCGACTACGACCCGGTCGCCGACTTCACGCCCATCGCCGGCATCAGCTGGTTCGACCTGGGGCTGGCCACCGGGCCGATGACGAATGCAGGCAACCTGCGCGAGCTGATCGGCTGGTCGCGGGACAGGGGGCAGGCCGCCGTGTACGGCGCGGCACCGGGCGCGGGCTCGTCCTCGCACTTCGCCGGCATCGCCCTGTCGATCGCGGCGGGCGTGCCGATGAACGCGGTGCACTACAAGGACAGCGGCGTCGGCATCATCGACCTGAGCTCCGGCCGCCTGCCCATGCTGATCACCGGAACCAGCCCGCTGGTGCCGATGCACAAGAGCGGCAAGATCAAGCTGGTGGCCACCAGCGGAGCACAGCGCTCGCCGCTGGTGCCGGACGTGCCGACCATGAAGGAGGCCGGGCTGGACGTGGTCATCGAAAACGCCACCGGCCTGTTCGCCCCCGCCGGTTTCCCGCGCGACCAGGCCGCCCGCATCCACGCCGCGCTGCAGCCGATGTTCGGCAACTCCGAAGCCAAGCAGAAGCTCGACGGCCAGGGCATGACCCTGCTGCCGATGGACGGCGGCCAGCTCGCCGAGTACCTCGCGCGCGAGCGGCGCAAATTCGGCGAACTCGCCCGCGCCAGCGGCTACAAGCCGCAGTCGCTCTGAGTGCGCCGCCGTTTCCCCTTGTTTTCCCTTTTTCCGAGTCACGCACGATGAAATCACGCAAGGACAGCGAAGACCTCACCCGGGTCGGACCGGACACGGTCATGGGCAACTTCATGCGGCAGTACTGGATTCCGGCCGCGCAGTCGAGCGAGCTGGAAGCCGACGGCACGCCCATGCGGCTCATGCTGCTGGGCGAGAAGCTGATCGCGTTCCGCGACACCCACGGCCGCGTGGGCGTCATGGACCACATGTGCCCGCACCGCAACGCCTCGCTCTTCCTCGGGCGCAACGAGGAAGGCGGCATCCGCTGCATCTACCACGGCTGGAAGTTCGACGTGGAGGGCCGCTGCGTCGATATGCCCAGCATTCCGCCGGCGCAGTGCTTCAAGGACAAGGTGAAGGCCGGTGCCTACCGCGTCGCCGAGCGCAACGGGATCATCTGGGTCTACATGGGGCCGCGCCAGGAGGCACCGCCGCCGCTGCCGCAGGTCGAGGCCACGCTGCTGCCCGAGGGCGAGGTGGACATCAGCTTCATGATGCGCAGCTGCAACTGGATGCAGGCACTCGAAGGCGACATCGACACCTCGCACTTCGGCTTCCTGCACGTGGGCCACCTCGATCCCGAGGACGTCCCGCCCGGCCATCCGCTGGAGCACACCGCCTCCGAGCGTGCCCCCCAGTACCACGTGCGCGACACGCCCTGGGGCACCAACTACGGCGCCTATCGCACCGTGCGGCCGCAGACCACGTACTGGCGCTTCGCCAACTACATGTACCCGTTCTGGACGCAGACGCCGCAGGGCGACTTCCCGGTGAACATCCAGGCGCGCGCCTGGGTGCCGCTGGACGACCATCACACCATGATGATCTTCTGGCGGCGCCGCGTGCCGAACCTGCGCAACACCAACGAGCCGCTGCGACACGGACAGCCCCTGGGGGGCAGCCGGCCGCAACCCGACTTCCACCCGCGCGGCACCGGCTGGCTCGACCGCTGGCGCGTCGTCGCCGACGAGACCAACGACTGGCTGATCGATCGCGAGGCGCAGCGCACCAACCGCATCTACTCGGGCATCGACCACATCGGCCTGCAGGACCAGGCGGTCACCGAGAGCATGGGCCCCATCACCGACCACGGGCGCGAGCACCTCGGTCCGGGCGACCTGATGATCGCGCGCACCCGGCGGCGCGCACTGCAGGCTGCGCGGGCCTTTGCGGAAACCGGCCAGGCGCCTGGCGTGGAGCAGCCCGAAGTGATGATGGGCGCGCGCAGCGGCTACTTCGAAGCGCCCGACACGGTGGAGTGGCAGGCGGCCTACGACGAGCAGATGCGGCATGCCGAGCGCGCGACGGTGCCGGCACCCGCCAGCGCCCCGGCACCCGCTCTGGCGATGGCCAAGTGACGCGGCCGGCAGGACGGCTGGTACGGCGGCTGACGACGCTGGTGGCACCAGAACGGGTGAACGGCTCGGTGCGTGAGCCGATGCGGTGGTCGGTGCGTGCGCCGCAACTGCGTGCGCTCGGGAGCGCCCGATTACAGGCGCCCCCGATCGCCGGCGTCGCCACCTTCGCCACGCGCACACCTGCCTGCCACGTGAACGGTGCGGCCGCCTCGCCATGAAGATCGTCGGGCTCGAAACCCTGGAAGCGGACGGCGGCTATCGCACCTGCTCCTACCTGAAGCTGCGCACCGACGAGGGTCTGGTCGGATGGTCCGAGTTCTACGACGGCTTCTCCGGCGGCACGCTGGCCCCGCTGATCCACAGCTTCGGACGGCACGCGATCGGCATGGATCCGCGCCAGTGGGCGCGCGTGAGCGAGAACCTGCTCGTGACCACGCGGCTGGTGGGCGGCGGGCTGTCGCACCAGGCGGTGGCAGCCATCGAGAACGCCTGCCTCGACATCGCCGGCAAGGCGCTGGGAGTGCCGGTGTGCCGGCTCTTCGGCGGTCCGCTGCGCGAGACGGTGCCGGTGTACTGGACGCACTGCGGCAGCTACCGCGTGCGCCACGCCGCGCTGTACGAGCGCCTGGGTTACGAGCCGGTGCGCACGCTCGACGACTTCACCCGACTCGGGCGGGAGGCGCTGGCCCAGGGTTTCCGTGCCGTGAAGACCAACCCGGTGTACTTCGGCGACGCAGGGCCCGTCATGTTCAACGGCGGCTTTCGCATCGGAGCGGGCGTGCTCGAACGCAGCATCGGCGCGCGCGAGCTCCAGGCCATCGAGGACCAGCTCCTCGCGTTGCGGGCGGGCATCGGCCCCGACTGCGGACTGATGCTCGACCTGAGTTTCAGTCAACGCACCGAAGGCTATCTGCGCATCGCGCGGCGCCTTGAACCGCTGGACCTGTTCTGGCTGGAGCTGGACGTGCGCGACCCCGAGGCGCTGGCCCTGGTGCGCAGCGGCACCCGCACGCCCATCGCGTCGCTCGAATCGCTGCACGGCCTGCAGGAGTACCGCCCCTACCTGTCCGGGCGCGGCGTGGACACGGCCATCGTCGATCCGCTGTGGAACGGCGTCCATCAATCGCTGCGCATCGCCACGCTCGCTGATGCCCACGAGACGCATGTCGCCCCGCACAACCCGGTGGGTGAGCTGGGCAACCTCATGAGCCTGCATTTCTGCGCCGCGGTGCCGAACCTGCGCATCATGGAACTGCGCCCCGACGAAGCCCCCTGGACCCGCAGCTTCGTCACCCACCCGCCCGAACTCGTGGACGGCGCCCTGCGGGTGCCCGACCGCCCCGGCTGGGGCGCCGAGGTGGACGAAGACGCACTGCGCGCGCACCCGGTCCGCCGCGCCTGACCAGACCGCAACGACAAAGGACTTCCGCAATGCGCACCGTCTACTGGGCCCGGCTCCAACTGGCCAGGCAGGAACTCACCAAGGCCTTGCAGGCGCTGCCCGGCATCGAGCTGCAGATCGTCGAGCAGCTGCCCGATTTCCTGGGCGCGCTGCATGGCGCCGAAGCCGCCGTGCTGGCCGACGCGCCCGAGGGCG
This sequence comes from Ramlibacter sp. AN1015, assembly GCF_037726105.1. Taxonomy (NCBI): domain Bacteria; kingdom Pseudomonadati; phylum Pseudomonadota; class Betaproteobacteria; order Burkholderiales; family Comamonadaceae; genus Ramlibacter; species Ramlibacter sp. AN1015. The sequence goes on along the minus strand of NZ_JBBJUM010000002.1, from coordinate 510,966 downwards.
ATGCGCGCCAGGTCGTGGAGGCATTGACCGCAGCCGGCAGCCGCGTGCGCATGCTGCATTTCATCAGCGCCGGCCGCGAAGGCTTCGAGGCCGCCGGGCTGCCGTCCGGCGTGCAGCTCGGCCAGGCGCCCGGCGCCGCGGCGCCGGCGGTCGCCGAACACGCCATGGCCCTGCTGCTCGCACTGGGCCGGCGTATTCCCCAGGTGCTGGCGCAGCAGGCCGAGCGCCGCTGGGACCGGGTGCCGCCCGCCTCTGCCGCCTGGTCGCTGGAGGGAAAGACCGTGGCCGTAGTGGGCGACGGCCACATCGGCAAGGAGTTCGCCCGGCGCGCGCGGCCCTTCGGCGCGCGCCTGCTGGGGCTCTCGCGCGCAAGCCGCTGGGACGGCCTGGTCGATGAAGCGCTGCCGCTGGAGGCACTGCACGAAGCACTGGGCCGCAGCGACGCCGTGGTGCTGGCGATCGCACTCGCAGCCCAGACGCGGCACCTCATCGACACGCGGGCGCTCGCCGCCTGCCGGCCCGGCGCGCTGCTGGTCAACGTGGCGCGCGGTGGGCTGCTCGACCAGCAGGCGCTGGCCGATGCGCTGCACGCCGGCCGCCTGGGGGGCGCCGCGCTGGACGTGGTGGACCCCGAGCCGCTCCCGGCGGACGACCCGCTGTGGGGCTGTCCCCGGTTGATCATCTCGCCGCACTTCGGCGGATCCGGCAGCCCCGCCACGGTCGCCCGCATCGTGCACGGCGCGGTGGAGAACCTGCGCAGCTTCGCAAGCGACGGCACGCTCGCGCACCGCATCGGAGGCTGAGGCGGCCTGGCCGCGGCGCGGCAGTCTGGGCAGCCCGATGCGAGGCAGCAGCAGCCAGGAGCCTGCCACGGCTGCTCCCGCCGTCCGCGGCGCGGCGCAACCCGCCGCGGTCGCCGATCACGGCGTCACGGCGTCACTGCGTCCGCGTCCCGCCGGCCTCGATCGCGCTCAGCGTCTTCGCGTAGGTCGCCATGCGCGGGCCGCCGATGGAAACGGCGCGGCGGGCTGCCTGCGCGGCGTCGGCCGACTGGCCCTGCTCGTGCAGGGCCTGCGCGAGGTTGTTCCAGGCGTCGGCCGACTGCGGGTGGTCCACCGTCGCCTGCCGGTAGTGGCTCGCCGCCTCGCCGAGCTGTCCCTGTCGATAGGCCGAGTTGCCCAGCGCGAGGCGGGCGAACAGGTTCTTCGGCCAGGCGCCGAGCGCGGTGCGGTAGGCGGTCGGGCCGTGGGTCGGCGACACCCGCGCGAAGGTCGCGACCGATGCCACCCAGTCGGCCTCGTTCGCGGTGGCCGGCAGCCGGTCCGGCGGCAGCGCCACGAAGGCCCAGCGCCCGCCCTTGGCCCAGGTGCGGTCGAAATCCTCGAGCGGCATCACCATGCGCTTCTCGGTGCCGGAGCGCAGCGTCAGCGTCTTTTCGGCGAGGTCGTAGCCGACCACCACCGCGTAGTGCCACTGCGGCGTGAGCCAGCCCACGTTCTGCAGCACCACCACCGGATGTCCGGCGGCCACCTCGCGCAACAACTCGTCCGGCTGGGCGCGCAGCACGTAGGGCACGGCGCCCGCCCGCCGCGAGGCGCCGAGCAGTTCAACCTGCAGGCTGCCCTGCCGCTGCGGCAGGTACACCTGCTCGACCAGCTGCTCGGGCGTGCGCGCGATGCCGGCGTTCTGCAGCACGGTGGCGAGCGCAGCCGGGCCGCACTGGAACTCCTCCTGCGGGAAGAAGGGCACGGACGCCAGCTCGACGCGCTCGACGCGCGCCGACCCCGCCAGGCCGCTGCCCCACTCGGGCGGCGGCTGGAACGAGGCGCAGCCGGACAGGCCCGCAAAGGCGAGCGCCAGCAGGGCTGCCCGCCAGCGCGCACGCATCGCTTGCGCCGGCACTCAGAGCGCCACGACGAGCAGCAGGGCGACCAGCGCGACCAGGATCCAGTCCTGCGTGGTGAGGGCGCCGCCCGCGGGCATGGTCTCGATGCGCTCGGCCATCGCATGCACTTCCGCCTCGCTGAGCGACGCGACCCGGTCGCGCGCCACGATGCCGGTGATGCCCATGGCCTGCATGCGCTCCTTGACGTTGGCGCGGTCCATGAACTCGCGCACCTTGGCGCGGTCCAGGTCGGCCTGCGTCGGAGCGGCGAGCGCGTCGGTATCGACGATCTCGGCCTGCGCGAACGGCACCTGCGAGGACAGCACCGCCGCCAGGGCGACGGCGACTGCGCGGGACGAATGAATGCCTGCCTTCTTCATGCTGGAACCTCCAAAGTTGAAAGGCCATGCTAGGGAGCGCCCGAGGTCAACCATTCGTGCCGGAGGTAACAAGGGACTCAAGTTGCTGCCGCAGGCGCGTGTCTCGGCTGCGTGGTGGATGAGATGCAGATGCGGAACCGGCGCCCGGGCGCGGCCAGAGCACCTCAGCGCGCGCAGGCCGATCAGGAGCGCTCGCCGCGATCCTGCTCGCGTGCCGGCGGCACCGGTACCCAGGCGCGCCCCGTGATCGGGTTGGGGTAGTGGAACGGCGGGATGTACACACCCGGCCAGGGCTCGTAGTTCTCCGTGGACGGACGGTCGGGCCGGACGGCCTGCAGCAGGCCGCCCCTGGCAGACACCGCAGTGGCCCAGCTTTCCTCGTAGGGCGTGTGGAACGTCCGGTAGAAGTGCATCCTGGCAATCCGCCACCGGCCGCTGTCGTCCTTTTCATACGAGAAGGTCTCGACGCCCTCTCCCCACCGGCCGTACTTGCCGAACTCGGCCAACTGCATGAACGAGCGCCAGCGCCCATGCGCGCGACGGCCGTCCTCTTCGACGTGCACCACCCCCTGCACCATCATGTGGTTGTACAGCTGGCCCCACAACAGGCCGTTCGGGCCGCTGCGTGCGGGGCCCTGGCCGAGGAATTCCTTGAACAGCTTCTCGAGCTGCGCCCGACCCACGTAGACGCCGAGCGCGGAAATCTCCACTTCGCAGTCGTCGGTGAACAGCGGAAGCAGCTCGTCCCAGAGCGCCTTGTCCAGGTAGTAGCCGTAGATGCGCGTCAGCTTGTTGATCAGTTCGATGTCTTCGGCGCGGGCCAGGCGCCGCTGCACCTGCACCAGTTCGGCTTCGAGCGCCGCGATGCGGCGCAGCATGAGGTCGTCCTGCGGTGAGGCGTTCATGACGGTGTCAATCGAGCTTCAAGCCGATGCGCCGGATCAACTGCCCCCAGCTCTCGTAGTCGGCGCGAATGAGGTTGGCGAAAGCTTCCGGCGTGGCCGGTTCGAGCTCCACGCCCATGGCGGCGAACTGCGCGCGCAGCTGCGACGATTTCAGCGTCCGTGCGATCGCTTCGTTCAATCGCGCGACCACGGACTGTGGAAGCCGCGCCGGGCCGAACACGCCCATCCAGGTGCCGCGGTCGAGCCCGCCGATGCCCTGCTCGCCTGCGGTGGGCACGTCGGGCACTGCCGCGAGGCGGGTGGGCCCGGTGCTCGCCAGCGCCTTCAGCCGACCGGCGCGTACATGGGGCAAGGACGTGGCAGGCGAATCGAACAGCAGGGACAGGTGCCCCGCCAGCAGGTCCTGCAGGGCCGGGCTGGAGCCCTTGTACGGAACGTGCACGAAGCGCGCGCCATGGTCGGCGTTCAGCATCTCGATGTAGAGGTGGCCCGTCGTTCCCGGGCTGGGCGAGCCGAACGCCACGGACTGTGAGCGGCTGCGCGCGATGGCCTCCGGCAGGCTGGCGGCAGGAAACGACGGGTGCGCCACAAGGATCGAGTGGCCGCGGTAGACCGGCGAGATCGGCGTGAAATCGGCAAAAGGATCGAAGGGCACTCGCGCGTACAGGTGCGGTACCTGCGTGTGCGTGGTGTTGAGGGTCAACAGCAGCGTGTGTCCGTCGGGAGCGGACCGCGCCACATCCATCGCGCCGGGGATGCTCGCGCCTCCTGGCTTGTTGTCGACCAGCAGCGGCGTCCCGAGGCTCTCGCCGAGTTCGCGTGCAAGCATGCGCGCGACGACGTCGCCGGGACCACCCGCAGGCGCGGGCACCACCAGCCTGATCGGCCGGCCCGGCACCGGCCAGGGGGCCTGCGCATGCAAGGGCGTGAGAGCCAGACCAAGGCCCGAGAAAACCATCAGTCGACGCAGTGTGTCCATGTGCCCCAGTCTAGAAGCCGCGCGTTGACCGTCCAAGCGACTTCTCGGAAACTGCGTTCACCTTCGGTTGACACTTCGCCTGCCTCATGAGTCACTACCAGCGCTATGCGCGGCTGCGCTTCAGCCAACTGGAAATGGTCTGTGCGGTGGCCGATTGCGGCAGCGTGCGCCTCGCCGCCACGCGCTTGCACCTCTCCGCGGCGGCCGTGAGCAAGGCCCTGCGGGAAATTGAATCCCTGCTCGACGCGGTGCTGTTCGAGCGCCTTCCGCGCGGGATGATTCCCACGTCCCGGGGCGAACGCCTGATCGCCCATGCGCGCCTGCTGCTGCAGGAACTGCAGGGACTTGCCGCCGACGGAGGCGACGCGAAGCCGCTGCCAGGTGCTCGCCTGGCACTCGGGGCCTCGCCGTACATCGTGGCGCGGGTACTTCCCCAACTGCTTTCGGCGCTGCCGCGCGTCGATGCGGCGCGGCTGCCCCTGGTCGTGCGAGTCAGCGACGGCCACCTCTCGCTGCTGCTGGAGCAACTTCTCCTTGGGCAGATCGAGGCGCTGATCACGCTGTACGCGGCGGGCGACTTCGCCGGCACCAACACCGAGCCGCTGGTGGTGGAGCGGCTTCGGGAGGAAGAGGTGGTGGTGCTGGCTGCGCCTGCGCTCTGCCCGCCTGTGCGCCGCCGACTTCCCTGGAGTGAACTGCTGGCGCTGCCCTGGATCCTGCCGCCCGCGTCCACCCACCTGCGGCGTGCCGTGGACGGGATGTTCCATCTGGCGGGTGTCCAGCCGCCGCAGCCTGCGATCGAGGCGACCCATCTCGACGGCAACGTGCGCTTGAGCGCGGCCGGACTGGGGCTGACCATCGCGCCCCTCGAACTTGCCCGGGAGCACCTGGCTGCGGCGCGACTGCACGTGCTGCGCCTGCAGCAGCCTCTTCCTGCCTCCTCGCTGGCCTTGATCTACCGGCGCGCTTCGGCAGCCCATCTGCCGGGGCTCCACCAGCTGCGCGCCGCCGCGCGCCAGGCGTTTGCCACGAGGTAAGGCAGCTGCGCCACCACACTGCCGCTGCGGCTGCGGCTGCGGCTGCGGCTGCGGCTGCGGCTGCGGTTCAGCCTGCGCCGGGGCGTTCCGGGCACAACTGCTTCGGAAGTCCACCTCGAGGAGCGGCCGGTCACCGGACTTCCGCGCAGGTGAGCGCGTGCCGCCCAGGTGAGCGCGTGCCGCGCGCTTGGCGGCCGCGCGCCGGGATTCAGTCGTCCCCCAGGGCCAGCCGGCTGGGCTGGCGCTTTTCGATGGACCACTTCAGCAGGGCCGCGCTGCGGAAGACGCCGTGCGCGAACTTGCTGTAGGGCATGGTGAGGAAGAAGGCCATCACCGCCCCGAGGTGCAGCGAGAGCATCAGCGCGAGCGCGGGCGTGCCGCGCGCGAGCATCAGCGCGAGGCCGGTCAGGCCGGTGAGGAACAGCAGGGCGATGAAGCCCAGGTCCATGGGGCGCTGCTCGAGGGCGCCGTGCTCCGGGTGGCGCCGCCGGTGCAGGTGGAACAGTCCCGCGGTCCCTGCGACCAGCATCACGCCGCCGACCGTGCCCAGGATCTTCGGCAGCGTGTCGAAGCCGTAGGGCGCGACCCAGCCGAAGGCGTAGTGGTAGAGCGTGCCCGTCACGGTCGCCGCGAAACACAGCAGGAAGCCGTAGAAGGTCAGGTGGTGAAAGCGCCGCCGCGCGAGCGTGAAGCGGTCGTCCTCGTTGTTGCAGCCTTCGCCGTGGCCGCCGTCGAGGTACTTCAGGCGCAGTGCGTCATGCGCTGCTTCGCCGGCCGCAGGCGGGCTGATCGCGCCGGGCGACTGGTCCTTCCAGAAGCTGCGCACGCCCATGCCCAGCGCGAAGAGGGCGAACAGGAACACGGGCGCGAACAGCGCCACCATGAGCCCATGCGGGAAGACCTCGTAGAACCCCGCCGCCCCAGGCGTGTGCCACAGCCCTCCATGGGACGCCGCCGCCAACGCCAGGAACAGCGCCAGCCCCGCAGCCAGCGCGGTGGCCAGCACCAGGCTGTTGCGGCGATAAAGCGCGCCCAGGGCGGGCGGCCAGGCGTAGTCGGTGTAGGTCTGGCCGCGCACGCGGGCCATGGCCTGCGGCACGTTGATGGCGAACTCGTGTGGCGGTGCGTACTGGCAGGCATGCAGGCAGGCGCCGCAGTTGTGGCACAGGTTGGCCAGGAAGTGCACGTCGGCCTTGCCGAACTCGAGCCGCCGCGTCATGGCCGGGAACACCGCGCAAAAGCCTTCGCAGTAGCGGCAGGCATTGCAGATCTGCATCTGGCGCGCGACCTCGTCCTCCGCGGGCGTGAGCGCCTGGATCGGGATCACCCGCCGTTGCGGTGCGCCCGGTGGGGCGTCGAGGGTTTCAGGCCGCCACATGCTGCTGCTCCTTGTGCGTCGCACCCGCGACGCCAGCGGCCGCTGCCGCTGCCGCCTGGGTGCCTGCGATCCTGCCGAAGGCGGTGCCGATGGACATGCCGACACCGGCGGTGTAGCCCTTGCCGAGGACGTTGCCCGCCATCATTTCGCCGGCCACGAAGAGGTTCGGACTCACCCGCCCGCCGAAATGCACCCGCGCCTGCCTGTCCACCTTCAGCCCGAGGTAGGTGAAGGTCACGCCGGGGCGCACCGCATAGCCGTAGAAAGGCGGCGTGTCGATGGGTCGCGCCCAGTGCGTCTTGGCGGGGCTCAGGCCCTCGGTGTGGCAGTCATCCAGTCGGGTGTGATCGAAGCTTCCGACCCGGCAGGCAGCGTTGAACGCCGCCAAGGTGTCCAGGAACGCCGCTTCGGGCACCTCCAGCTTGCGCGCGAGTTCGGCGAGCGAGCCGGCCTTCACGCCCGGAAACACCGGAGGCATGAAGCGCCCGGGCGCCTTGGCGTCAATGATCGAATACGCGATCTGGCCGGGCTGCTGCGCCACCAGGCGCCCCCAGATCGCGTAGCGCTTGGGCCAGAAGTCCTCGCCTTCGTCGTAGAAACGCTGGCCTTCGCGGTTCACGACCACGCCGAGCGAGACGCAGTCGATGCGCGTGCAGATGCCGCCGTCGAACAGCGGTGCCCGGGCGTCGATCGCGACCATGTGGGCCTGCGTCGCATCGCCGATCGCATCGGCGCCGGTGTCGATCATGTGCCGCAGCAAGGTGCCGGTGTTGAAGCGCGTGCCGCGGATCAGGAAGTTCTCGGCCGGCCACTCGCCCCGTTCGTTCTGCCCCCAGGCTTCGCGCAGCCAGGCGAGGTTCGACTCGAACCCTCCCGCCGCCAGCACGCAGCTGCGCGCGGTGAAGCGCTCGCTGCCCGACCAGGCCGCGTGGAAGACCCCGTCGCGGTGTTCGATGCGGTCCACCGGCGTGTCGTAGCGCACCTGCACGCCCAGGCGCTCGGCGCTGCGGTAGTAGGCGTTCACCAGGGCCTTGCCGCCGCCCATGAAGAACGCGTTGGTGCGCGCGGTGTGCAGCGCCCCCGAGAGCGAGGGCTGGAAGTGCACGCCGTGCCGGCGCATCCAGTCGCGGCAGGTGGAGGAGGCTCGGATCACCAGGCGGGCGAGTTCCTCGTCGGTCTGGCCGCCGGTGACCTTGAGCAGGTCCTGCCAGAACTCCTCTTCAGGATAGGCCTCGACCAGCACGTCCTGCGGCGCGTCGTGCATGCACCGCAGGTTGCGCGTGTGCTGCGAATTGCCGCCGCGCCACACGCGCGGAGAGGCTTCGAGCAGCAGCACGCTGGCACCAGCCTCCCGCGCCATGAGGGCGGCGCACAGGGCGGCGTTGCCGCCGCCGATCACCAGGACATCGACCACCTTGCCAGCACTCCTTGTGTTCGCACTCCGGCCGGTTCGGTACCGGGGGTGCCGCACTGTAGGCCCGGGCGCGCGCGGCCGCCAGCCCGGCTGGGTCACAGGGCTTTCACGAATCGTGAAGACGTGCGCCGAGCCATGCACCATCGCGCACCAGGCGCTGCGCGACATCCTTGAGCACGAGGCGCGCCGCAAGGGCCGCCGGCGACAGCTCGTCCTCCGCAAGACCCAGGAGGTAGCTGGTGCGCTGCGCGTGCGGATCGTCCAGTTCCACGAGCATCAGTTCCTCGCGCGGCAGGCGCGCGGTGGCGGCGCCGGGCTGGATGGTGGCCGCCAGGCCGGCACGCACCGTGTCCATGAGCATGGCAAGCCCGTCGATCTCGGCAAGCACGCGCGGCTGGCAGCGCGCCCGCTGGAAGGCGGTGTCCACCACCGTGCGCAGGTTGTGGTGGGCGCTGGGAAGCACCAGGGGCAGCTCGGTGAGTTCGGCGAGCGGGACGCTTGCGCCGGTGGGCAGGCCCGGCAGGGTGCGCGCGGCGACCAGGAACAGCTGCTCCGTGAGCAGCGGCGTGACGCTCCAGGCGGTGCCGAGGTCGGGCCGGAACGCCAGCGCCAGATCGAGCTGCCGGGCATGGAGCATGCGCACCAGGTGCCCGGTGAGGCTCTCGACCAGGTGCAGGCGCACCTCGGGATAACGCTCGCGCATCGCCTGCATGAAGGGGACCCCGAGCACGCCCGATGTGGTCGGCGCGAGGCCCACGCTGACGTGGCCCGACAGGCGCGCCTGCTGCGCCGCGAGCTTGGCATCGTCCGCATGCCGCAGCGCCAGCTGTGCCTGGCGCCAGAAGGCCACGCCGGCGTCGGTGGGCTGCACGCCCGTGGAAGAGCGGGTGAGCAGCCGGGTGGCGAGTTCGCCTTCGAGCCGGGCGATCTGCTGGCTCAGGGCCGAGGTGACCACGCCGAGCGACGCGGCGGCCTGGCTGAAGCTGCCGAGTTCCACCACCCGGACGAAGTAGCGCAGCTGCCGCAGTTCCATCGGAGCGACCCGTCCTCAGTCGATGGCGCGGGCCAGCACGCCGGACGAGCCGCCGGGCGTGAAGGCCACCGCGATCTTCAGAGGCCCGGTGGGACGGGAGGACGGCTGCGCGTGCAGCCCATGCAGGCCCTGCGGGCCGGCCACAAGCCCGGCACAGGCTGGGCGTCGGTTCACCATCGGAAGGCTTTCAGGACATCAAGGAACAAGCTCTTGTGCGTCGGCGGTGCAGGGCAGGGCGGGCTGCTCGCGGGTGCGCGATTGCGCGGCGATGCGCCCGGCCCTGCGTCCGGAGACGAAGGCCCAGGCGAGGTGGTGGCCGTGGCCCTTGAGCAGCAGGCCACCCTGGCCCGTCGAGCCCGCAGCATACAGCCCGTCGATGGGCCGCCCGTCGTGGTCGAGCACGCGGTGCTGCGCGTCCACGACCAGACCGCCTTCGGCGTGCACGAACACCGAGCGCACCGGCCCCAGGGCCACGAAGGGCCCCGCGCCCAGCGCCTGCGGTGCGGCCTGCGCGCTCGCGCGCAGGTTCGCGCGGTCCATTCCGAGCATGGTGGCCAGCTCGTCGAGGGTGGCGGCCCGCGTGGCCACATCGGGCCGGTTGCGCAGGTAGTCGGAAAGGTAGGCGTAGGCCACCCCTGGCGCAGTGGACACGAAATCCGGCCAGGCGGAAAAGCGGCGCGCCAGGGCGGCGTCCAGGATGATCCAGGCGCGCTCGCCGGGCTGTTCCGGCACCCGCCAGGCGGGCTGGTGGCGCTCATCGCCGAAGCGCTCGCCGCGCGCGTTGACCAGGCGCGCACCCGCCTCGAACAGCGCCGTGGAAGGCGCCAGCGCGGTGGTGAGGAACTTCATCATCATCGGACGGAGCATCCAGGCAGGCAGGTGATCGACCGACCACGCGAGGAACCCGGCCAGCGCGCGCCAGGGGGGCAGGCGGCGCAACATGGTCTCGCGCGCGGGTGCCTCGAAGCGCAGCTCGGGGCCCAGGGCGAGGTCTCCGTTGACGATGCGTGCGCCCAGCGCTTCGGCCATGCGCTGGCCGTCTCCGGTGGCGGTGGAGTTCACGCCCTGCACGCGGGCTTCCTGTTCGCCCATGAACCGGCGCTTGAATTCGGGGCTGTTCGTGAAGTCGCCGGCCGCCAGCACCACCGCGCGGCGCGCAGCGATGCGCTGGCCCGCGGCGGTCTCGACGGCGGTGACGCGCCCGTTCGCATCCTGCTCGAGCTGCACGACGGCCACACCGGTGCGGACTTCCACCCCCAGCGCGCGGGCGCGACGCTCCAGGTGGTAGATGAAGGCGCGGGAATTCGGCAGCACGTTGTGCATGCGCGGCTGCCGGTGCGGTGGCTCCGGCATCGGGCCCATGAAGCGGACGCCCGCATCCAGAAGCCACTGGAAGGTGCCCGGGATCTCGTCGCACAGGATGCGCCGCAGCGCTGCGTTGTCGCGCGGCGCGAGATCGCCGGCGAATCCCGGCATGTCTTCCCAGTGCGCCTGCGGTGAGTCCACGATGCCCTTGCGCTTCTGGTGCGGCGTCCCGGTGGAGGTGATGGAGCCGATGGACCAGGCGGTGGAGCCGCCGAGCGCAGGGTTCTTCTCGAGCAGGAGCACCTGGGCGCCCGCCACGCGCGCTTCGATCGCGGCGGCGAGTCCCGCGCCGCCGCCGCCGACGACCACGACGTCGAAATCCGCGTCGCCGGCGCGTCCGCTCATTCGACCTGCAGGCCCGCCGCCTGGATCACCGCGGACCAGCGCTCGGTCTCCTGCGCATTGCGGCGCGCAGCGTCTTCGGGCGTTCCGGGCAGTGGCTCGACGCCGAGCTTCTCCAGACGCTGGGCGAGGTCGGGCATGCGCAGCACCGCGTTCACCTCGGTGTTCAGCTTGGCGACCACTGCGGGCGGCGTGCCGCGGGGCGCCGAGAGGGTGTACCAGGGCACGGACGCATAGCCCGGCACGCCGGCCTCGGCCATGGTGGGCACGTCCGGCAGGCTCGGGTTGCGGCGGGTGCTGGTCACCGCCAGCGCCTTGACCTTGCCGGTCTTCAGGTGCTGGTGCGCCGTGCCGACGCTTTCGAAGAGCATGTTGATCTGCCCGCCCAGCAGGTCGGCCATGGCCGGCGCACCGCCCTTGTAGGGCACGTGCACGTAGTCGATCTTCGTCATGTGCTTGAACAGCTCGGCCGCCATGTGCATCGCCGAGCCGTTGCCGGCGGAGCCGTAGTTGATGGTGCCGGGCTTGCTGCGCGCAAGCGCCAGCAACTCCTTGACGTCGTTCGCGGCGACGGTCTGGTTCACCAGCAGCACGCTGGGGCTTTCGGCCAGCAGCGCCACCGGCACCAGCTCGGTGGTCGGGTCGTAGCGCAGGTTCTTGTACAGCTTCACGGCGCCGTTGTGCGCGATCGTGGTCAGCACCAGCGTGTACCCGTCGGCCGGGCCCTTGGCCACCTGCTCGGCGCCGGTATGGCCGCCGGCCCCGGGCTTGTTCTCGATCACCACCGTCTGACCGATGCGAGGCGACAGCCGTTCACCGACGATGCGCGCGATCAGGTCGGCCGGGCCGCCCGCCGCGTAGGGAACGACGATCTTGACCGGTCGGCTGGGGTAGGCCTCCTGTGCGCTGCTCCATGCAGCGGCGGTGAGCATCAGCGTCGAGGCGAGCGCCTTGGTGAGAATCTTGAGCATCACAGTCTCCTTGAACTTCGTTGGGGTGCATTCAGTCCAGCTGGACCTTCGCCGCTTCGATGACGCGGTTCCACTTCTCGGTTTCACTCTCGAAGAAGGCGGCTGCCTGCTGCGGCGTGTGCGGGGTAAACGCGATGCCCAGGCTTGTGAGCTTGGCCTTCACGTCGGGGGTGGCCATCACCTTGTGCAGGTCGCGGCTGAGTTTCTCGATCAGGGCTGGCGGGGTGGCGCGGGGCGCCGCGAGCGTCCACCACGACGTTCCGCTGTAGCCCGGCACACCCGATTCGGCGATGGTGGGCACGTCCGGCAGCAGCGGATCGCGCTGGCCGCTTGTCACGGCCAGCACGCGCAGCTTGCCGCCGCGCACGTGCGGGATCGACGACGACATGTTGTCGAACATGACGTTGACCTGCCCGCTGATCAGGTCGATCAGCGCCGGGCCGCTTCCCTTGTAGGGGATGTGGTTCATCTTCACGTTCGCGTTCAGCTCGAACAGCGCCGTGACCATGTGCACCGAGGAGCCGGCACCCGCCGTGGCGTAGCTGATCTTTCCGGGGTTCGCCTTGGCATCGGCGAGCAGGTCGCCGAAGGTCTTGTAGGGCGAATTGACCGGCACCACGACCAGGTTGGGCGACTCGCCCAGGACCGCGATCGGCTGCAAGTCGGCGGCCGGGTCGTACTGCAGCTTGCGGTAGCTGGCGTGGGCCGCATGGATGCCGATGGTGCCGACCATCAGCGTGTAGCCGTCGCCCGGCGACTTGGCCGCCAGCTGCGCGCCGACATGGCCGCTGGCACCGGGGCGGTTGTCCACCACCACGGTCTGGCCGTACATCGCGCCCAGCTTCTCCGAGAGGATGCGGCCCAGGATGTCGGCCGCGCCGGCGGGCGCGAAGGGCACGACGATGCGGATCGGCTTGTCGGGATAGCCCTGCTGCGCCAGGACGCCGCCGGAAAGCGCCGCCAGTGCACCCGCGAGCAGCGTGCGGCGCGCGATCGAATAGGCCGGGAAAGTGCGGTGGTTCATGCGTGTCTCCAGAAGTGTTCGAGGGGCAGCACCGGCCGATCCTCGTAGGGGCGGTCCAGGTCGGACCAGTTCGAGCCGTCCACGATTTCCACCGGCAGCTCGAGCGACTGCGGTACCGGCCTGCCCTGCAGGTGCCGTATGGCGCATTCGGTGGCGAGGTTTGCCATCTGCATGGCATTGAAATTGGCCGTGGCCAGCATCCGTCCGTCCGCGATGGCGCGGATGGCCTCGGGGATCGCGTTCACGCCGACCACGTCCGCTCGCGCTCCCGCGTCGTCCAGCGCCTCCAGCACGCCAACGGCCATGATGTCGTTGGCCACCAGGCACGCCTTGGGCGGCGAATGCGACAGCAGCCACGCGGCCGTGCGTGCACGCGCCACGGCACGGTCGTAGTCACCCGCAAGCGTGCCGGCGATGGTGATGCCGCCGTGCCGCGCAGTGGCTTGCATGAAGCCGCTCAGGCGGTCCCGGCTGGTCACCGAATCGGCCGGGCCGGTGACAACGAGCACGCTGCCGTCGCCGGCGATGTGCGTGAACAGGTACTCGGCCAACGCATCGGCCAGCCGCACATCGTCGGCGCCGATGTAGCTCACGCTCGGGCCCACCGGAATGGGATTGACGAAGCCCACCATGGGAATGCCGGCACGCGCGATCTTCTCGAGGGCAGGGTTCACGCGCGTCGCGTGCACCGGCGAAATCACGAACGCATCGGGCGGGTCTTGCAGCGCGCGCTCGATCAGCGCCGATTGCTGCACCGGATCGTCCGGCGTGTCGGGCACGTAGTGGCGCACCTCGGCTCCCACGGCCGCCGCGGCGCGATCGGCGCCGAGACGGGCCGCGCCGTATGCCGGGTTGCTGCGGTTCTTGGTAAAGACGGCAAGGCGCATCGCTGCCTCAGACCTGTCCGCCATTGGGCTGCACCACCTGGCCGTGCATCCACGACGCCTTCCCGGACGCGAGGAATGCCACCACGCTGGCCACCTCGTCGGGAGTGCCGATCCGGTTGAACGGGCTCAGCGCGGCAGAACGCTGCACCGCCGCCTCGTCCTTGCCGGCGCGGAACAGGTCGGTATCGACCGGCCCGGGCGCCACGGCATTGACGCGGACCTTGCGGGCGGCGAGCTCGCGCGAGAGCGCCCGCACCAGCGATTCCACCGCCGCCTTGGTCGCGGTGTAGGGCCCGACGTTCGGGATCGCGACCCGCACCATCGAGGTGGTCAGCGCAATGATGCTGCCGCCGTCCGCGACCTGCCGCGCCGCCTCGGCCAGGATGTTGAAGGCACCGACGATGTTGACCTCGACGAGCTCGCGAAAGCGCGCGGGGTCGAACTGCGCGAGGGGTGCGGGCGGCACGTTGATGCCTGCATTGGCCACCACGCAGATCGGGCGCGCATCGAAGTCGCGTGCCGCCGCCTCGAAGACCTGCGCCACCTGCTGCGGATCGCGGATGTCCGCGGTGTAGGCGCGCACCTGCCGGCCCGCCACCCGCGACGGCGCCGGCGCCGCGCCGGTGCAGGTGTAGGCCAGCTCGAAGCCGTCCGCGCACAGCGCCTGCACGCAGGCGGCGCCGATGCCGCGGGAGCCGCCGAAGACCACGGCGAGTTTCTTGTCCATCGCGTTCGTTTCCTGCTTGTCGATCAAGGCCGCCACGGCTTGCCGAAAGCCGGCTCCTTGTAGGGAATGGGGGGCAGCTGCCAGGTGCCGGTGGAGGGTGGGCGGACGTCCGCGTCCACATGCACGTCGATCACGCAGGGGCGCTTGTTGCGCAGGGCCTGCTGCACGGCCGCGCCCAGCTCCTGCGGACGCGTGACCGTGTATCCGTCGGCGCCGCAGGCGCGGGCCCAGGCCGCGAAATCCGGGTTGTAGCGCTCGCCGGTAGCGCCCTTGTAGAAGGCGGTGCCGATCTCGCGTCCGTCGAACAGGCCGTATTGCAGGTCGCGGATGGCACCCCAGGCGAAGTTGTTCCAGACGATCCAGACGACCGGCAGGTTGTATTCGACGGCGGTGCACAGCACGTAAGGCGCCATCGTGAAGCCGCCGTCGCCCACCACGGCCACGCAGGGCCGGTCGGGCGCCGCCAGCTGCGCCCCCATCACGCCGCACACGCCGAAGCCCATGCTCGAATAGCCCCAGCTGTTGAGCATGCTCTGCGGCCGCCGGGCCTGCCAGAACTGCATGAACCAGTTGTGGTGCACGCCCGAATCGAGCGCCAGGATCACGTCTTCGGGCAGCAGCTTCTGCAGCGTGCCGACCACGAACTCGGGGCGCAGCGGGCTGGTCGAGTCTTCGAAGTGGGGACGCACGAAGGCTTCCCACTCGCGCTGCCAGCCGCGCACCTGCTCGCCCCAGGCTCCGAACTGCGCGGGCGTGATGGACGGGCGCGCATCGAGCGCCACCAGCAGCTGGCGGGTGAAGACCTTGACGTCGGCAATGAGGCCCACCGTGGGGGCGTAGTTGCGCCCCAGCTCCTGCGGGTCGATATCCACGTGCACGAGGCGCGTGGACGGGAAGTTCCACGAGTAGCCTGCGTGCCAGCTGGAGGCGCTGCGGTCGTCGAAGCGGGTGCCCAGCGTGAGAACCAGGTCGCAGCGGCGGCCCGCCTCGTTGGCCGGGTAGGCGCCATTGCGGCCGATGAAGCCCAGGGCGAGCGGGTGGTCGCCGCGGATGCAGCCCATTCCGTTGGGGGAGGTGATCACCGGGATGCCGAGGCGTTCGGCCAGTTCGGTGACTTCGACGCCCGCCTCGGACAGGGTGGCTCCGTGCCCGATGAAGATCACCGGCCGCTGCGCCTGCGCGAGCAGGTCCAGCACGGCATCGATGTCCTCGGCGCTGGCGCCCGGCCGGTGTGCACGGTGCACGTGCGACGGCGGCGGCAGCTCGACCTCGTCTTCTTCCTGGTAGACGTTGTAGGGAATGTCCAGGTTCACCGGACCGGGCCGGCCCGTGACCATGGTGTCCATGGCCTGGCGCAGGGCCAGCGGCAGCATGTCCACGCGCGAGGGCTGGAATGCGCGCTTGACGACCGGGCGCATCACCTGCGCGAAGTCGGCCTGGTTGTGCTTGTACAGCTCCTGGAACGGCGCGCGGTTGTGCTGTGAGGTCGGCACGTTGGAGGTGATCGCCATGAAGGCCGACGAGTCGGACAGCGCCGTCGCCAGCGACATCACCATGTTGGCCGAGCCCGGTCCGGTGGAGGTGAGCGTCGCGACCGGCTTGTGCTTGACCCGGAAGTAGGCGTCGGCCATGTGGCCGGCGCATTGCTCGTGGCGTGGCGAGATCAGCTGGATCCTGTCGCGGCGGTCGTACAGCGCGTCGAGGATGCCCACGTTGCCGTGGCCGCAGATGCCGAAGATGTACGGCACCTGCTCCTGCACCAGATAGTCGGCGATCAGTTCGCCACCCTTCATTCTGCTCATGGTCTTTCCTTTGTCTGGCGGCCTGGTTGCCGGCTCAGGTCGCGATCGACACGACCCGCTCCTCGGTCATCTCGTGCACCGCGTAGCGCGGGCCTTCGCGGCCGAAGCCGCTGTCCTTGGAGCCGCCGTAGGGCATCACGTCCACGCGCGAGCTCGAGGTTTCGTTGATGTGCACGCCGCCGACCTGCAGCACGCGCGCGGCGCGGAACGCGTCGGCGAGCCGGTTGGTGAACAGGCCGGTGGCCAGGCCGTACGGCGTGGCGTTCACGCGGGCGATGGCCTCGTCGAAGGTGGCGAACGGCACGATGCACATCACCGGCCCGAACACCTCGCTGCAGCCCACGCGCATGGTGTCCTGGATGCCGGCGAGCAGCGTCGGCGGCACGACGGCGCCACGGCGCGGGCCGCCGACCAGCCGCCGCGCGCCTGCCGCGACGGCTTCTTCGATCCACTCCTCGATGCGGCGCGCCGCCTGCTCGCTGATGACGGGGCCCACCACGGTGGCCGCGTCTTCGGGATCGCCGAAGGGCAGCGCGCGCACCATCGTCTCCAGGCGCGATTGCACTTCCGCGGCGATGCCCTCGTGCACCAGCAGCAACTGGATCGAGGTGCACACCTGGCCCGCCTTGCGGTAGGCGGCGTTGACGACCTTGGGCAGGGCGCTGTCGAGATTCGCGTCGTCGCACAGGATGGTGAAGGCGATCGAGCCCAGCTCCATCTGCGTGCGGCGCAGGCCGGCCTGCTGCTGGATGATGCGGCCCACCTCGGTGCTGCCTGTGAAGGCGAAGAAGCGGATGCGCTGGTCCAGCTGCAGCAGCCGGACCGTCTCGCCCGCGCCGTGCAGCACCGACAGGAAGCCCGGCGGAACGCCTGCTTCGATCAGTACGTCGGCCAGCAGGCAGGCCGTGAGCGGCGTGTGCAGCGACGGCTTGAGGATCACCGCGTTGCCCGCGGCCAGCGCCGGGCCGATCTTGTGGCACACGGTGTTCAGTGGCGCATTGAACGGCGTGATGGCCAGCACCACGCCCAGCGGCACGCGCAGCGTGAATCCCATGCGACCCGCCTGTCCGGCGACCCCCTCCATGGGGATGACCTCACCGCTCAGGCGCCGCGCCTCTTCGGCCGACAGCCGCAGCGTGTTCACGCTGCGGCGGATCTCGTTGCTCGCGTCGCTGCGGGTGAAGCCCGCCTCGCGCCGCATGGTCCGGATGAATTCCTCCTCGCGTGCCGCCAAGGCAGCGGCGGCACGCTCCAGGACGGCGCCGCGATCGTGCCCGTTGGGAACGCCCCGGCCGAAGGCCGCTGCGGCGGCATCGACGGCCTGCTGCAGCTGGCGCGGGGAGGGTTCGCTGACGCTGGCGAAGGGCTGCAGCGTGTACTTGTCCAGCACCGGAATGTCGGCACCTTCGCCGGCGACCCATTCACCTGCGATCAGGTGACGCACGCGCTCGGCAGACGGCGCGACCGCACCGGTGGTTGCGGCGGCATTCGTCATTGCACTTCCTCCTTGTCGTCCGACGGTGTGGTGATCACGAGGAACACCAGGCCCGCGGTGCCCGTGTTGCTGAAGCTGTGGGGCACGCCAGGAGGCACGTACACGTAGTCGTGCGGGCGCATCAGGTGACTGTCGGCGCCGGTGGTCAGCACGCCCTCGCCCTCGAGTACGTAATAGATCTGCTCCTGAACGCGATGGGTGTGCTCCTCGACGTACGCGGCCGGGGCGTAACGCGATATGCGGAAGTCCATGCGGCTCGTGCCGGTGTTGGCGGGGTCCACCAGGGCCTTGGACAGCGCACCGCCGAAGTGACCGGGGTACTCGCGCCAGGGCAGCCGGGCCATCGTTTGCACCAGCGCCGCCTCGCGGCGCCTGCTGTCGTTCATCTCTTGCTCCTGTACAACATGAATGGCCTCGCAGACGCAGGATCTGTTCGCCTCAGGACGCGTCGCGCGCCTGCGGCCGAGCGCCGACCGGGCGGCAGGCGCGGCCCGGACGTGAGGGGGTCGGACGATTGTGGAGATCGGCAGGCTGCAGCGAAAATACTGTTTCGCGACACCGGCGATAACTTGCGCTTATTGCCCGGGCCCTTGCGGCCGGGGCGGGAGACAACACCATGGACATGCGCCAGTTGCGCTATTTCGTTCAGATCGTGGAGAGCGGCAGCCTGGCCAAGGCCTCGCGCCAGCTCTTCATCGCCCAGCCTGCGCTGAGCCAGCACATCGCCCGGCTTGAGGAAGAGGTCGGCAAGTCGCTGCTGGTGCGCTCGTCGCGCGGCGTCTGCGCCACCGAGAACGGGGTGGCGCTGTACCACCACGCGAAGTTCATCCTCCGGCAACTGGACCAGGCGGTGTCCGTCGCCCGCCAGGACACGGCTGCGCTGAGTGGCCGCGTCACGCTCGGGCTGGCGCCCACCACCAACTGCCAGCTCGGCCTCACGCTCATTCGGCACATGCGCGCCCGGCTTCCCGGCGTGATGGTGAACGTGGTCGAAGGCTTGAGCGGGCACCTGGAGCACATGACGCGTGTCGGACAGCTCGACCTGGCGGTGCTGTTCGCCCCGCGGGCCGCCGCCGAGCTCAGTGTCGAACCGCTGCTGGATGAAGAATTGTTCGTCGTCCTGCCCAAGCGCAGCACGCTGGTTCCCGCGGACCGCCAGTCGCTGACCATGGCAGAGACTGCTGCGCTGCCGCTGGTCCTGCCCAGTCCGGGGCACGGGCTGCGCCGCCGTATCGCCGTGGAGTTCGACCGGACCAACCAGGTGATCGATGCGGTGGCCGAAATCGATTCGCTGCCGCTGCTGATGCACTGCCTGGCCGACGGCATGGGCGCCACGATCAAGCCCATGGCGGCCATCCACGCGCTGGGCAACCCGCAGGACTGGCGCGCCCTGCGCATCTCCGACGCGCAGATGAGCCGCGCCAACTACCTCTATGCGCTGCCGCCCGAGAAGCTGTCGCCGTGTGCTGCCGCGGTCCGGCTGGAATTCAAGCAACTCGTGCGCGACCTGGTCGCCGGCGGACGCTGGGAAGGCGTGCGGCTGGCACCCGAGGCGTCGGCGCCTGTGGCTCCCGCTTCCGAAGAGTCACTCGTCTAGGATCAGTGGGCGCGAAGGGACCGCCTCCGTGGCCGGCGGCGGCCCCGTGGTAGGAGGCGGGGTGCAGAGTGCGGTGCACGAGGCGTTCACGCCGGGGTGAACGGCGGGGTGAACGGCGGGCATCGCGGCCGTAGCGCTCCCGCACGGCAGGCCGGCCCGCGCGACGGCGCAGGAGCCGAACCGATGCGGCGCCACGCGGCGGGCCGGCATCGGCATCGGCAGCATGCGCAGGCCGCACCGGCGCCACCGTTGGTTTCGCGACGACGCAGAGACTTCCGGCGGCCGCGAGGGCTGGCATCGGCTGCTCTACGGTGGCACAGTGCAAGTGTCCAAGCTCAGGGGTTAGACCCCCTCACGCCATGACCTGTCCTTCCTGCCACGGTGACAACTGCGAACTCATGAGCGTGGTGCATGCCAGGCGCCGCACGGCGGCGCCCGAAGCCGTGCCGCCACAGAAGCCACAAGGCGCCTATCACCTGGGAGTGTCGGCGCTGTTGTGCGCCGTTCCGGGCATCGTGGTCTCCGGCTGGTGGCTCGCCGGCACGGCGGTGCTCGGACTGGCATCGCTTACCTCGCACACCGTCGAGCGTCGCCACCACGCGCGGGCCCTGCGCGATTGGTCGCGGACCTGCACCTGCCTCGACTGCGGAGCGAGCTGGCAGGGATCCGACCTGGAGCGGCAGGTGCGTCCCGCCGACGCGGCGACCGACAGCCAGGCTTTCCCGGATTCCCTGCAGCACTCCTAGAGGGACGTCCGAGCCCGGCGGGTCCGCCGGTGGGCTGCGCGTGGACAGGCATGGGCGCCGCGTCCGGCGCACAATGCGAGCTCCTTCATCGCCCCAGAGCGTAGCCATGCCACAGCCTACCCGCGAGGGCCAGCCCGTCCCCCATGTCAAGTTCCGCTACCGAGCGGACGACGATTGGAAGGAGATCACCTCCGACACCCTCTTCAAGGGACGTACCGTGGCGGTGTTCTCGTTGCCTGGCGCTTTCACGCCAACGTGTTCGAGTACCCACGTTCCACGCTTCAACGAGCTGGCCTCGACGTTCAGGCAGAACGGAGTGGACGAGGTGGTCTGCATCTCCGTGAACGACCCGTTTGTGATGGAGGCGTGGGCCAAGAGCCAGGAGTGCGACAACATCTTCATGCTGCCCGACGGAAACGCATCCTTCACCGAGCAGATGGGCATGCTCGTCGACAAGAGCGACCTGAACTTCGGCAAGCGCTCGTGGCGCTACTCGATGCTGGTGCGTGACGGCACCGTCGAGAAGATGTTCGTCGAGCCTGAGGAGCCAGGAGACCCGTTCAAGGTGTCGGACGCCGACACGCTGCTGCGCTATGTCAACAAGGATGCGCGCGAGCCCGACCAGGTGGCGCTGCTCACGCGCGAGGGCTGCGCCTTCTGCGCCAAGGCCAAGAGGTTGCTCGCCGAGGCTGGAATCACTTATGCGGAGGTGCCGTTGCCACACAGCATCCGCAGCCGCGCATTAGGCGCGATCGCGAAGGCGCAGACGGTGCCCCAGCTGTTCGCAAACGGGGAGCTGATCGGCGGCAGCGATGCGGTCGAGGAATGGGTAAAGCAGCGGCGACGCTGAGCCGCGCTGGCAACTCCGCTGGTTTCGTCACGTCCGACGCACTCCGCGCCGAGGATCTGTTTTTCGGCGCGGCACCGAGAAGCTGAGCCAGGTTGCTTGGGCTGCCCTTCGCCTTACGCAGCTGGAAGCCAGAAGTAGAACGCGCTGCCGCTGCCCTGGATGCTCTCAGCGCGCATTCGTCCTCTGTGCGCCTCGACGATGCCCTTGCAGATGTAGAGTCCCAGACCGGCACCTTCCAAGGATGGTGCGGACGCCCGGCCCTGCCAGTAGCGTTCGAAGACGTGCTCAAGTTGCTCCGGCGACATCCCCGTGCCCGTATCCCTGACGAAGAACTCGCAACCGCTGCCCGACTTCTGTGCCCCGACCGTCACCGTTCCTCCGCCTGGGGTGAACTTCACGGCGTTGCCGATCAGGTTGGCAAACACCTGGAAGATGCGCTCAGGATCGGCGAGGACCTGCAGCTGCGGCGCCTGGGCGCGATAGATGCTGACACCCTTCGCCGTACCCAAATGCTCCATGAGTTCGCATGCTTCGGATACCAGCGAGGATGCGGTCTGGGGTGACGGTACAAGCTCGAAACGGCCGGCCTCGATCTTTCCAAGATCGAGCAGGTCGCGCAGCAGGGTTGTCATGCGCTCCGCAGATCTCTGGATGACCTGAACGCTTGCCAGCAGCCGCGCCGCGCGATCGCCGCTATCCTGGTTCGCCAGTCGCAGTAGCACGGCCGCCTGCATCGCCACGATGGACACGGGTGTGCGGAGGTCGTGCGATACGACCGCAACTAGGTCATCACGCGCTCGCACCGCCTTTGTCTGGAGCATGACCTGTCGCTGAAGATCGTGCTCGAGGAGGGTGCGACGGACATCGGCCGCGAGCGTCACGTCCCCTTCATCCCACGGCAGGGAGCGGCCGCGCACTTGCTGCGTCCACACGGCGAAGGACCTGCGCGGATGCAGCCTTGGTACGCCGGCGGCATCCAGGTCAACCTCCGCAGATTTGTGAGGGTCGCCGCCCCAATTCACGGTTTGAACCTCCTCAGGGCGGAACCACAGCAGGCTGCCTTCCTTCTCCGGCAGGTGGATCGCCAGGACGCCGCTCGCTGTTTCGGCCAGCGGCCCCGCGGTAGGTAGGAGCGTCGTGAGCTGCCGCGTGGCGAAGATTCCCTCTTGTGCCGCTCTGGCGCTCGCGGCGGCGATTTCGCGGATCTCGTCGTCCGCCGGGCAGAGCCCGTATCGGCGCACATCGGAGCTTCCCAACACGACCGCCGCTCCCGACGCGCCGACGAGTTCAGTCAAGTTCACCGGGTCTGCGAAGATGCGTGTAAGGACATTCCCTTCGCTTGCCCGGAGAGTGGAATCCAGCGACGCGAGTACCTCGCGGCCGCTGGCGATCCTCCGCTGGAGGCGGGTAGCCGCGAATGCTCCCAGCTGCAGGGAAACGAGCCTGCCGATCGTCTCGCAGGCCGCGCGCAGCGCCGGCGAAACCGGCTTTGCCGTCCGATGGGCGCAGCTGATCAGCCCCCACAGCCTGCCGTCCACTACCAGCGAGATGCTCATGGACGCTCGCACCCCCATGTTGTGCAGGTACTCCAGGTGGACGGGCGAAACGCTGCGCAGGAGCACGTCGCTCATGTCGAGCGGCTGCTGCGTATCAGGTCGGATGGTGGGCTCCATGGGGACGGGCTGATAAGCAGCGTCGGGAATGCATCGGATTGGGGTGCGCAGGTAGAGAGCGCGAGCCTGACGCGGGATGTCCGACTCGGGGTAATGCAGCCCGAGGTAAGGGTCCATGTCTAGGTCGCGAGATTCCGCGACGACCGCACCGTGGCCATCCTCATCGAACCGGTACGCCATCACCCGATCGAAACCGGTCAGGGCTCGTACGGTGTCGGCCGCCGCGTGTAGCAGCTGCTCGTGCGAGGTGACCGTCGCGACTTGACGCAGCGCCACCCGGGCCTTGTGCTCATCGAGTTGTGGTTGCGCAGGCTCGATCTCGATCAGGGTCAGTGGGGCGCTGTCGTGCGGCGTCACCCAGTAGGATCCTGTCCCGCGCGTGATCTGGAATCCCTCGTCAGCGTCGTGACGTGCTCCCTGCGACAAGCGATCAGCAACTTGTGCCCCCAGGATGGCCCGCAGGTGCTGGCCAAGGGGAGCGTGTTCCAGCCTGAGGAAGCTCTGAGAGTTCGCACTGGCCTGGCAGACCAGACCAGCGCTGTCCGAGACAAGAAGGCAGCCATGAGGCTGGATTGCTCCGGGTAGGTGAATGGGCTCCGAGGCGCACGCCAGAAGATCGCGGGGGTTCATGGGATCAGTCTAGCCGTCGCACGATATCGGCAGCCCTTCGATTCCCCATCCAACTCTTCTGATGATCGCGGGCATCGGGTGCCGTCATGCGTCACTCGCGAACCCTCAAGCGGCGATCCGAATCTAAAGCGTGGCCCAGAACTGGCGGGTGGCTTCAAGCCCGGCTGGAGACCAGTGCGTCGCGGGCGACATGGCCTCGACCAGCACGGCGGTGCGGTCAGCCGCATCGGAGGCCGCCAGCCGCTCGCGCAGTGCCGCCAGGTCGGGGTCCAGCAGGTCGGCGCCCCCATCGACGGGAGGGCAGTGGGTGTTGCGCGCCAGCGCCCGAAAGGTGGCACGGCGGCGGGTTGCGCCTTCGTCTGCGGCTTCGTTCCAGGCGCGGCCGTCGCTCGCACCATCTGCGCGGATCCAGTCGTGTATCACCTGCATTTCGTAGCTGGAGAAAACACCGAACATTTCGGCGCGTTCGCCTTGCAGCAGCTGCCAGAAACGGCTCTCGCCCGGCGGGCGCCCGCGGGCGATCCAGCCGGCAGATTCCAGCGCCTGCAGGAAATCAGGCATCTGTGCGGGGTCGCGCAGCCACTCGTTGATGCTGCGGCCGCGCAAGCGGCAATACTCGGAGTGCGCGCCGTGCCCGGCGCCCGACTTGCGCGCGAGGATGCGCAGCGTTTCCTGCTCCACGTCGAAACTTTCGATCACGTCGGCGGTGCCGGGCCCGACACAGGCGAGCTGGAAGCCGGTGCGCATGCGTTGCCAGAAGGCGCTCACGTCGCCCATGCGCGGCAGCAGGTCCAGCGCAGCCTGGCAGGCGCGCCGCGCATGCCCGGTGCCCGCGTTGTCCACCGTCACGTGCAAGGTGAAGTAGTAGGGGTCGAGGCCCAGCTCGTTCAGCTCGTACGCGGTGATCAGCAGGTGCAGCGGCAGTTGCTCGTAGCCGAGGTTGAAGCCAATCACTTCGGGCTGGAACGCCTCGGCGTTCCAGCCCAGCGCCAACTGGATGGCACCTTGCCGCCACAGCTCGTCTGGCAGGTCGTCCAGCGGGTCGAGCGCGTTCCGGGCCAGCAGGCTTCGGTATAGCAGCACGTGGTTCTTGTCGGGCAAACCTTCGCCCAGTTCCTCGACATAGGTGCGCACGAGGTCCGACAGGCGAGGGTTGCGCCAGTGCCGGACCAGGCCGTAGAGCCAGGCGCCGTCCACCAGCTTGGTGGGCGCGATGTTCCGAAGCACGAACAGCGCATGCGCACGCGTTCTGAAGTAGTGACGGGGACCACCGGCCTTGCGTCGGGCCAGGTAGTCGGCGTAGCGCGCGTGCACGTCCCGCGTGTTCGCCTCCATCCAGGGCAGCAGGTCTCCGGGCGAGTCGGGGAGGTCCGAAGGCGCGTGTTCCGCGGTTGGCATCTGCGCCTGCAAGAACTGCGCAGCTTCGTGGCGCGTGGCTTCGTCCGGGCGGGCGCTGGCCAGCCGATGGTGCAGGCTCGCCAGTGGGCCGAGAGCCGAGGCGGAGGCGGACGCGGACGCGTCCGGGCGACGCATGTCCTGTAGTTGCTTCCACTCCTGGGGTCCGATGTGCATGAGGTTCCTTGTGTCGGCGGCTCGCGTTCGGCCTGACCGGATGTTCAGGAACACTGTCGTGCAGCACGTGTACGCCAGGTATCCGGCGGGCGCTCGGATCCTGGTGCGCGGCCTCCTACCCGCGCGACAGCCCACTCCCTGCCGCAGTGGAGGCCAAGGGGAGGTGCCGTTGGGGTGCACGTTCGACCGGCCCGGTCGTCGGGCGCCTTGCCTGTGCGATCGTGTCCGTCAAACACCGCAACAGGTCCTGAAAGCCCCCGGAATCGACCGCCGGTTCTCACACCCGGGACGTGCCGCCGGGTGGCTGCGGCGGCGCCGCCTGGCGCTCGGCCTGCCCGGCGGCGGCGATGGTGTCGCGCGCCTCGCGCATGTCCTCCTCGTCGGCCTCTGGCGCTTCCTGTTCACGCTCGGCACTTGGCTCCAGGCTGAGCGTGGCAAGGACCGGGAAGTGGTCCGAGCCGACATTCGGCAGCCTGCGCAAGCTCACCAGGCGGAAGCAGTCGGAGTGGAAGATGTGGTCCAGCGGAAACCGAAGCCCTGGCAGGCCCGCGTGAAAGGTGCTGAACATGCCCCGTCCCTTGCGGGGGTCGAGCAGGCGGCTGATCTTCTGGAAGCGACGCGTGGTGCGGGACCACGCAACGTCATTGAGGTCGCCACAAACCACGACGGGCAGCCTGGCACCACGCACCCGCCGCGCCACCAACAGCAGCTCGGCATCGCGCGGCAGGGACGTATGGCTCTCCTGCGGCGCCGGCGGTCGCGGATGAACGCAGTTGATCCACACGCGGCCGTCGTTGCGAAGCACGACAACAGCCTGCATGGATGGAATGTCCGGCTGCACCAGGAACTCCAGCCGGGGCCGCAGCAGCGGCAGGCGCGAATACAGCACCATGCCGTACATGTTGGACAAAGGGCACTGCAGCGTGTGCGGATGCGTTTCCAACAGCGCATCGAGGCGGCTGCGCCACCAGTCATCGACCTCGACGCACAGCACCACGTCCGCACCGGCGGCCTTCAGCTCGCGCAACACCAGGTCCGCACGCCGGTTGGTCTGCAACACGTTGCTGATGGCGATCGTCAGCCGCTGCCCGCTGTCTTCCAGGGTGCTGGCTTGCACCTCGCGCGGCGCGAATCGCGAATAGCGCCATACCATGGCCGCGTGGAAGGCGACACACAGTGCCAGGGTCATGCCGTACACGACAGCCGGCCAAGGCGCGAGCTGTTTCGGCCCGTGCAGGAAAGCCGCAAGTGCCAATGCGCCGAGCACCCCGATCTGCAGCCGCGGAAAGCTCCACATGCGCACCCACCACACCTTCAGGCGCACCAAGGGCAGCAAGGTGACGGCGATCACCGCGCCCCCCAGGACGAGTTCAATCCATTGCCACATCGGATTGCAGGTCCGGCGTACGAACGATGGTGCGACGCGATCGGACAGCAGGGCAGCGCGGGAAGGACATGACCCCCTCCATGAGGTACATACAGCCGATCAACGGCGGCTGGGGAACTGTATGTCGATGCCGGTCCGTGGCTCGTAGGACTCGGCGCTCGGCGCCTGGTCTGAACGTCGCGGCGCCAATCGCAAATATGCACGGTCCACCGTGCGTACAAGCCGGTGCGTGTGGCGTTGGCTAACTGTTCTGTACGCGAGGCAGCTGCACGTGCACGCTTGCCCCACGTCCCGGCCCGTCACTCTCGGCCCAGATCCGTCCGCCGTGCATCTCGACGATTTTTCTACTGAGGCCCAGACCGATTCCCAGGCCTGCGTGGCTGCCGTCACCGGAGCGCGCACCGGTCGTCGCGAACATCTCGAAGATGGAGCCGAGCCGGTCTGCTGTGATGCCGATGCCTGTATCCATGACTGACACCACGACCTTGTCCTCATCACACCGAACCGCCACCTTGATGTCGGAGGCAGCAGGGGAGTGGTGAGCCGCATTCGTGAGCAAGTTGGTGATGACCTGCGCGAGGCGGACTGGGTCGGCTCTTAGCAGTACGCCGTCGAATGGACCTTCCTGGAGCACGCGCTGCTTGCGGGTCTGCAGCAGGTCGTGCGTCGCCTCCTTCGCAGCCGCCACTACGGTCGCGAGGCTGGTCAGCTCCGTCCGAAGCGCCATTTTCCCGCTGCTGATGCGAGCCACATCGAGCAGATCGTCAAGCAAGCGTACGAGCTGCTGGAGCTGACGCTCCATGACATCCAGGATTCTCTTGCTTGCACCGTCTGCGGTGCGGTGTCTGAGGATGAAGACTCCACTGCGTACCGGCGCAAGCGGATTGCGCAGCTCATGTGCGAGCGTCGCGAGGAACTCATCCTTCTGTCGGTCTGCACGCCGCAAGGCAAGTTCCGCTTCGGCTCGCTTGGCTTCGCGAATCAGGGCTTCGCGGCGATGCTGTTCGGCGTCCGCGCCCAGCTTCAACGCTTGAGCGAGCACCCTGATTTCCATGATGTTCGCCTTCGTCTCACCGAGCGTGGGCTCACTGCCGCTGCTCGCCGCCTGACCCAAGGCCCGTAGCGGTTGCCCGATACGGCGAGCCAGCCCGGCTGCCATATAGATGCTTGCACCCAGTGCGGCCATGACCAGGATGACCCAGCCTGCCGTTGAAGAACGGAGGAAATCCGCAACGCTCTCGCGGGGCCGCGAAACGCGAACCACATACCCGTTCTTCGTTGACACCGCGTAAGCTCCTCGCACACTCGTGCCGTCGCGAGAGGTTCCGTCGTACGTGCCGGCCAACGAGCCGGACGGGGTCGAGATGGGCGTGATTCTGTCGGCCAATCTCGATGCCGCAGCGGAGTTCGCTGCGACCACGATGCCACGCCGGTCCGCAATGACTGCGCGAAGCCCAGGCTCTACCACGGCAGACTCCACCAGACGCCCTAGCCGCTCAGGACGAAAAGACAGGGTCAAGGCATATCGCACCTGTCCGTCGCGCACGACAGGGACCGATACAGCCAACGCTGGATGTCGCGTGTTCAGGCCATAGTACAAGTCGCTGTACGCCACCTCTCTGCGTTCGAAAACCTGCTTCGACAGCAACTGGGAGCTGAGCGGCAACGTCCGACCTTCCCACTCAACCTCCTTTTGTTGGCGACCGAGTTGCCACAGGTTCGGTTGAGGAGCATCCAACGACGTGACGCTGTTGAAGATCTGCTGCCCATCGGGGCCGGTGAGCCCGATCACGCTGCCTGGGTCCCGCTGCGCTACTCTGACGGCGAAGGCATGCAGTTGGCGCCATTCCTCCGAGTCCACCATCGGGGCCGCAGCAAGGACCTGCAACTGCTCGCGTTCTATGTCGAGTTCGCGCTCCAGCGCGGCCACGAGCGTCCTCGCGAGCACTCGCAGTTGGTGCTGGGAAGTGCGCTGCTCGTGCCGCGCCTGGACATAGAGCAGGACCAGCGAGCCGACGAGAAGCGGAACGATCACCGTGGCAAGCGACCACCCGAACACCTGATTGAGTGTTCGCGGCCTTCGTATCAGGGCAGCGGCGTTCCGTGACAGGCGAGAACGGGGCAAGGTTCAGTTCGCAGGAGTCGGCGCGCAAGCGTCGATGGCCGCAGGAAACCGCCAGGCCGCGAGCTTGAGCAGTCGGTTCCACCTCGCACTGTCCCACTGCAAGAGCGGGGGATCGTGTGTGGGACTGCTCGAGCCCGACCGTGGAAATCGCTTTGCGGACAATGACTTGGCGGAGGTTGGTGGCGGAGGCGGTGAGATTCGAACTCACGAACGGTTGCCCGTTGCCGGTTTTCAAGACCGGTGCAATCGACCACTCTGCCACGCCTCCGGAGCCGGCATTCTAGGCCAGGGCCAGGGCGTGCGGCTCAGGACGGCTGTGCCGTGCCGGCGAGCAGCATGCCCTTGCGTTCGATGAATTCGACGACCTGCGCGAGTCCCGCCTGGGTCTTGAGGTTGGTCATGACGTAGGGCTTGCCCTGCCGCATGCGGCGGGTGTCGGCTTCCATTACGGCCAGGTCGGCGCCGACGTGCGGCGCGAGGTCGGTCTTGTTGATGACGAAGAGGTCGCTCTTGGTGATGCCGGGGCCGCCCTTGCGCGGGATCTTCTCGCCGGCCGCCACGTCGATCACATAGATGGTGAGGTCGCTCAGCTCGGGGCTGAAGGTCGCGGCCAGGTTGTCGCCGCCAGACTCGACGAACACGACGTCGGCGTCGGGGAACTCGGCCAGCATGCGGTCGATGGCTTCGAGGTTGATGGAGGCGTCTTCGCGGATGGCCGTGTGGGGGCAGCCGCCGGTTTCGACGCCCATGATGCGTTCGGCCGGCAGCGCGCCGCTCACGGTGAGCAGGCGCTGGTCTTCCTTGGTGTAGATGTCGTTGGTGATGGCCACCAAGTCCCAGCGCGCGCGCATGGCCTTGCACAGCATCTCGAGCAGGGTGGTCTTGCCCGAGCCGACGGGACCGCCGATGCCTACGCGAAGCGGCGGCAGGGTGCGGGTGCGATGGGGGACATGGTGCAGGTGGGTCATGATCGGAAAAGCCTTGAGTACTGGTGTTCGTGCCGGGCCGAGAGGATGGCCAGCATGGGGGAAAAGGCCTGGCGCTCGCCGTCGCCGAGCGCCATGGCCCGGTCGGTGGCGGCGGGGGCTTCGGCTGCGAGCCGCGCCAGGATGCGCTGGCCCGCGCTCTGGCCCAGGGGCACCGATTTGATGGCGGCCTGGGTCATGTTCTCGGCCCAGGCGAAGGCGAAGGCCAGCACGACGTGCCGCGTGCTGGCCGCTCCGGCGGAGGCCGCCAGCGCGAAGGCGACGGGGTAGGTGAGGGGGCCGAGCGCCACCGCGCGCGTGGCCGCGGCGGGCTGCACGGTCTTGAGCCACTCCACCAGCGAGCGCCCCATCTGCTCGGCCTGCAGGCGCATCTCGGCGCTCTCGCGGGTGCGCAGCACCCAGGCATCGAGCTCGCCGATGCGCAGCGTATCGTCGCCGCGCCACGCCGCCACGGCCTGCGCGACGACGGCCAGGTCGCTGCGCGCGAGCGTCAGGTGCAGCTGGTCGGCCAGCCACGCGCAGGCCGTGCCTTCGTCGCGCACCAGCCCGGCATCGACGGCGGCTTCCAGCCCCTCGGAGTAGGAAAAGCCGCCGACCGGCAGCGCGGGCGATGCGAGCCAGATCAGCTGCAGAAGGGCGGCATCGGCCGCCGTTTCAGGGGCGGTGCGGTGCATGCCCCGGCCGCGCGTGCGGATGGAGGTGGTCCTGTGGCTGGACCTCTTCGTGCGGTGAATCGCCGGGATGCGGCCGGTCCTCGCCGGGGTGCTCGCTCGGGTCGGCGTCGGGATGTTCCGGCGGCCGGACCGGGCCCGGCCCGTGCGTCGCGGCCTGTGCGCCTTGGTGCACGCGGCCATGTTGCAGAGCATGTACGTGTCCATGCCCGTCCTCGTGGCCGCTCCCGTGTTCGGTCCCGTGACCGTGCGAGCCGTGCCGGTGCCCGTGCGCACTGTGCTCGCCATGCTCATGTCCATGCCCGTGCCCGTGCGCGCCGTGCCCGCCATACGCCCCGCCTTCCGGTTCGAACGGCTCCAGCGCTTCGCGCACCTGCAGGTGCATGGCGCGCAGCATGTCTGCGAGCACGTGGTCGGGTTCGATCTTCAGGAGGTGGGGCCGCAGTTCGATGGCCACGTGGCGGTTGCCCAGGTGGTAGGCCGCGCGGGTGAGATCGAAGGCGCTGCCGTGCTCGGCGCAGGGCGTGATCACCAGCACCGGCTGCGGCGCGGCGAGCACGCGCACCAGCGAGCCGTCCTGTGCGACCAGCACATCGCCGCCGCGCACCGCGGTGCCGCGCGGCAGGAACACGCCGAGCGCGCGCCCCTGCGAGTCGGTGCAGTCGAAGCGGCTCTTCTGGCGCAGGTCCCAGTCGAGTTCGATGGCCGGGGCGCGGCGCACCAGCGCGGGCGCCAGGCCCTGGCCTCCCGGGAGGCGCTTGTTTACCAGCAGCATCGCGCGCTTCCTTCAGAACAGGAAGTAGCGCTGCGCCATCGGCAGGACGCTCGCCGGCTCGCAGGTCAGCAGCTGCCCGTCGGCGCGCACGGCATAGGTCTGCGGATCGATCTCCATTTGCGGCAGATAGGCGTTGTGCACCATGTGCTGCTTGCGCACGCGCCGGATGTCGCGCGCCGCGGACACCGTCTTGGCCAGGCCGTACTGTGCCGGCACGCCGGCATCGAGCGCGGTCTGCGACACGAAGGTGATCGAGCCGCGGGCAAGCGCGCCGCCGAAGCTGCCGAACATCGGGCGGAAATGCACCGGCTGCGGCGTGGGGATGGAGGCGTTGGGGTCGCCCATGGCGGCCATGGCGATGAAGCCGCCCTTGAGGATGGTGGTCGGCTTGATGCCGAAGAACGCGGGCTTCCAGATCACCAGGTCGGCCCACTTGCCCGCCTCCACGCTGCCCACCTCGTGGCTGATGCCGTGCGCGATGGCCGGGTTGATCGTGTACTTGGCCACGTAGCGCCGGGCGCGCGCGTTGTCGTGGCGCTCGCTGTCCCCGGGCAGGGCGCCGCGCTGCAGCTTCATCTTGTGCGCCGTCTGCCAGCAGCGCAGGATGACTTCGCCCACCCGGCCCATGGCCTGCGAATCGGAGCTGAACATGCTGATCGCACCCAGGTCGTGCAGCACGTCCTCGGCCGCGATGGTCTCCTTGCGGATGCGGCTCTCGGCGAAGGCCAAGTCTTCGGCGATGGCGGGGTCGAGGTGGTGGCACACCATGAGCATGTCGACGTGCTCGTCGAGCGTGTTCACCGTGTAGGGCATGGTGGGGTTGGTGGACGAGGGCAGGAAGTTCGCCTCGCCCACCACGCGCAGGATGTCCGGCGCGTGGCCGCCGCCGGCGCCTTCGGTGTGGAAGGCGCAGATGCCCCGGCCGCGCGTGGCGGCAATCGTGTCCTCGACGAAGCCCGACTCGTTGAGCGTGTCGGAGTGGATGGCCACCTGGATGTCCATCTCGTCGGCGACGTCCAGGCAGTTGCCGATGGCGCTGGGCGTGGTGCCCCAGTCCTCGTGCAGCTTCAACCCGATGGCGCCCGCCGCCACCTGCTCGCGCAGTGCCTGCGGCTGGCTCGCGTTGCCCTTGCCCATGAAGCCCAGGTTCATCGGGAAGGCGTCCGCCGCCTGCAGCATGCGCTGCAGGTTCCAGGGGCCCGGCGTGCAGGTGGTTGCGAAGGTTCCGGTGGCCGGCCCGGTGCCGCCGCCGAACATGGTGGTGATGCCCGAGGCCAGCGCCTCCTCGATCTGCTGCGGGCAGATGAAGTGGATGTGGCTGTCGATGCCGCCGGCGGTGACGATGTGCCCCTCGCACGCGATGATCTCGGTGCCCGGGCCGATGACGATGTCCACCCCCGGCTGCGTGTCGGGGTTG
Organism: Ramlibacter sp. AN1015; assembly: GCF_037726105.1. Taxonomy (NCBI): domain Bacteria; kingdom Pseudomonadati; phylum Pseudomonadota; class Betaproteobacteria; order Burkholderiales; family Comamonadaceae; genus Ramlibacter; species Ramlibacter sp. AN1015. The sequence goes on along the minus strand of NZ_JBBJUM010000002.1, from coordinate 478,913 downwards.
CCGGCCTTGCCCAGTGCGGCGATGCGTCCGTCCTTCAGGCCGATGTCGCACTTGACGATGCCCCAGTGGTCCAGCACCAGCGCGTTGGTCAGCACCGTGTCCATCGCGCCTTCGGCGCGGCTGCGCTGGCTCTGCGCCATGCCGTCCCGGATGGTCTTGCCGCCGCCGAACTTGACCTCTTCGCCCCAGCCGCCGGCGCGCAGCGTGTAGTCGTCCTCGACCTCGACGACGAGCGCCGTGTCGGCCAGCCGCACACGGTCGCCGGTGGTGGGGCCGAACATCTCGCCGTAGGCGCGGCGTGTGATGGTGGCCATCTCAGAGCCTTCCCTGCACGAGGCCGCGAAAGCCGTGCACGACGCGGGCGCCGGCGAAATCCACCAGTTCCACCGTTCGCTGCTGGCCGGGCTCGAAGCGCACCGCCATGCCCGAGGCGATGTTCAGGCGCATGCCGCGCGCTGCCTCGCGGTCGAAATCGAGCGCGGCGTTGGTCTCGGCAAAGTGGTAGTGCGAGCCGACCTGGATCGGCCGCTGTGAGGTGTTGCACACCACCACCGTCGCGGTGCGGCGGCCAGGGTTGAGCGTGAGCTCGCCAGGCTGCGCCAGGAGTTCGCCGGGATGGAGGGGCATGGGGGCCTGTGGTTTCGTCGGGGTGGGCGGGGTGGGCGGGCGTGCGAAAGGAGCGCGTTATTCGCGTTATTTCTTTCCGCCACGCCCCCACCAGATCGCCAGCGCCGCGAGGCCGCCGACCAGCAGCAGGCCGAAGGCGTCGGTGGCGTGCCAGTGCGCGCCCAGCAGGCCGTGGCCCTCGTGCGCGAAGGCTCCGGTGGCGATCAGCGCCAGCGGCGAGGTGGCGAGGCTGCGGATTGCATGCTTCATGAAAATGCTTTCTGAACAGGGAAGGTGGTGGTGCGGATCAGGTGATGGGCTGGTGGACCGTGACGAGCTTGGTGCCGTCTGGGAAGGTAGCCTCGACCTGGATGTCCGGGATCATTTCGGGAACGCCTTCCATGACGTCCTCGGGCCGCAGGATGCCGCGGCACTGGCTCATGAGCTGCGCGACCGTCTTGCCGTCGCGCGCGCCTTCCAGCACGGCGGCGGAGATCAGCGCGACGGCTTCGGGGTGATTCAGCTTCAGCCCACGTGCCATGCGGCGCTCGGCGAGCAGCGCCGCGGTGAACAGCAGCAGCTTGTCCTTTTCGCGAGGGGTGAGGTCCATGGCAGTCCATAGAGCAAGCCGCGTGCCCACTCAGTTTGATCCGCATGCAATGCCAGTGCTCACCTGGGAGGAGCCGTCCGGCGGTTCTGCCGCGGCGCCCGCGGCGGCGCCCGCGGCGGCGCCCGCGGCGGCGCACGGTGCGCCAGTGGCGCGGAACTTGCACCCTGCCGCTCGTGAACGCGACCATCCCGATCCACCCCCGGCGCTGCGGCGATGCGCCGCGACATGGTGCCGCCGGCGACGCGCCCCAGCGCGTCGTGAAGGTCCGCCGCGACTACAACCGCTGGGTGGCGCGCGAGACGCTGGAGGACTATGCGCTGCGCTACACCCCGCAGGGCTTTCGCCGCTGGTCCATCTTCCGGGTCGCCAACACGGCCTTCGGCGCGGCCTCCTTCCTGATCCTCGAAGCGGTGGGCGCGACGCTGCTGGTGCAGCACGGCTTCCTGAATGCGTTCTGGGCGATCCTGGCGACGGGCCTCATCATCTTCCTGGCGGGCCTGCCGATCAGCGTCTATGCGGCACGCCACGGTGTGGACATGGACCTGCTCACACGCGGTGCCGGCTTCGGCTACATCGGCTCGACGCTCACCTCGCTGATCTACGCCAGCTTCACCTTCATCTTCTTCGCGCTAGAGGCCGCCGTGATGGCCTATGCGCTCGAACTCGCCCTGGACATTCCGCCCGTCTGGGGCTATCTGATCTGCGCATTGGTGGTGATTCCCCTGGTCACGCACGGCATCTCGGCGATCAGCCGGCTGCAGACCTGGACCCAACCGCTGTGGCTGGTGATGCTGGTGGTGCCCTTTGTCTTCGTCTGGCTGCGCGATCCTGGTGCGTTCGACGGCATCTGGCACTACGGTGGTGAAAAGGGACGCCCGGCTGGCTTCGATTTGCACCACTTCGGTGCCGCCCTCACCGTAGGTATCGCGCTCATCACCCAGATGGGCGAACAGGCCGACTACCTGCGCTTCATGCCGGCGCGCACCGCTGGCAACCGTGGGCGTTGGTGGGCGGGCGTGCTGGCCGGCGGCCCCGGCTGGGTGCTGCTGGGCGTGCTCAAGATGCTGGGCGGCGCCATGCTGGCCTACCTGGCGCTCTCGCACATGGTGCCCGCGGATCGGGCGGTCGATCCCAACCAGATGTACCTGGCCGCCTACGAATACGTGTTCCCGCACTACGGCTGGGCCGTCGCGGCCACGGCGCTGTTCGTGATCGTGTCGCAGCTCAAGATCAACGTGACCAACGCCTACGCGGGCTCGCTCGCGTGGTCGAACTTCTTCTCGCGCGTGACCCACAGCCATCCCGGGCGCGTCGTCTGGGTCGTCTTCAACACGCTCATTGCCTTCATGCTCATGGAGATGAACGTGTTCGACGCGCTCGGCGAAGTGCTGGGGCTGTACGCCAACATCGCCATCGCGTGGTTCATGGCGGTGGTCGCCGATCTGGTGATCAACAAGCCGCTGGGCCTGTCCCCGCCGGGTATCGAGTTCAAGCGCGCGCACCTGTGGGACGTGAACCCCGTGGGGGTGGGCGCCATGGGCCTGGCTTCGGCCTGCTCGGTCGCGGCCTGGCTGGGCGTGTTCGGCCCGGGTGCGCAGGCTTTCTCGGCGCTCATCGCGCTGGTGGTGGCTTTCGTCAGCGCGCCGCTGATCGCGTGGGCCACCAGGGGGCGCTACTACCTCGCCCGCACCGCGGCTGTCGATGCGGAACCGACGCGCACGGCGCGCTGCGTGGTGTGCGAGCGCGACTACGAAACGCCCGACATGGCGCACTGCCCCGCCTACCAGGGCAGCATCTGCTCGCTGTGCTGCACGCTGGACGCGCGCTGCGGCGACGCGTGCAAGCCGCAGGCGAGCCTGGCCGCGCAGTGGCGCGCCACGCTGCGCTGGCTGCTGCCGCGGCGAGCCTGGCCCTTCCTCGACGCCGGGCTGGGGCACTTCGTGCTGCTGATGCTGGTCATCGCGCCGCTGCTGGCCGCGGTGTTCGCGCTCCTGTGGCGCCAGGAACTGGCGGCGCTCGATGCGGGCGGCGAGGCGGCCGAGGCGCTGGCCACGGTCTTGGGCGCCGGCTTCCTCAAGGCCTACCTCGCGCTGCTGGTGGTGGCGGGCATCCTGGCCTGGTGGCTGGTGCTGGCCCATCGCACCCGCCAGGTCGCACAGGAGGAAAGCAATCGCCAGACGCACCTGCTGATGCGCGAGATCGATTCGCATCGCCAGACCGACGAGGCACTGCAGGAGGCGCGCCGCACGGCGGAAGCGGCGCAGCGCGCGGCCGAACAGGCCAACCAGGCCAAGAGCCGCTACCTGAGCGCCATCAGCCACGAACTGCGCACGCCCCTCAACAGCATCCTCGGCTATGCACAGCTCATGGCCGAAGACACGCAGGTGCCGCCGCACAGGCAGCAGGCGGTGCAGGTCATTCGCCGCGGCGGCGAGCACCTGCTCTCGCTGATCGACGGCACGCTCGACATCGCCCGCATCGAGGCCGGCAAGCTGCGGCTGGAGGCGGCACCGATGCGCTTCGCCGACTGCGTCCACGAGGTCGCCGATCTGTTCGAGTTGCAGGCCGCGGCCAAGGGCCTCGCGTTTCGGTTCGAGGCGCAGGGCGCACTGCCCGAGGTGGTGCGCGCCGACGAAAAGCGGCTGCGGCAGATCCTGATCAACCTGCTGGGCAACGCCATCAAGTTCACCGCGCAGGGGCAGGTGCGCTTTCGCATCCGGCACCGTCGCCAGATGGCGTCGATCGAGGTGGAGGACACCGGCCCCGGCATGTCTGCGCAGGAGATCGAGCGGGTCTTCGAGCCGTTCGCGCGGGGTGAGAGCGTCGTGCCGTCCGCGCCCGGCGCGGGGCTGGGCCTGACCATCGCCAAGATGCTCACCGACCTGATGGGTGGTGAGCTCGGCGTCTCCAGCACGCCCGGGCAGGGCGCCACCTTTCGCGTCCGCCTGTTCCTGCCGCAGGTCGAAGCCGCGCAGATGCCGCCCCGCGCTAGACCCCGTGCGATGCCGCGCGGCTACGCCGGAAACCGCCGTCGGGTGCTGGTGGTGGACAACGAGCAGGCCGACCGCGAGCTGCTCGTGCGGCTGCTGCAGCCGCTGGGCTTCGAGCTGCGCACGGCCGCTAGCGGCCAGGATGCGCTGGACATGCTCGCTGCCGGCCCGGAGCCCGACGTGGTGCTGATGGACCTTGCGATGCCCGGCATCGACGGATGGGAGACCCTGCGGCGGCTGCGCGAACGGCCGCTCGCGCGCACGCCGAAGGTCGCCATCGTCTCGGCCAACGCGTTCGAGCGCGGCGCCGAGAACGCGCTCGGTATCACGGCGCGCGACTTCATCCTCAAGCCGGTTCGGCATGGCGAACTGCTCGACTGGTTGCAGCATGCGCTGGACCTGCGCTGGACGCCGCCGGCGGCCGAAGGCGCCGAGGCACCCCTTGCCGCCGACCCTGCGCCTGCCAGCGCGTCCTCGTCTTGCAGCGCCGCACCACCCGATTCCGCTGCTCAGGGCACCCAGTACCGCGACGCTGTCCTCGCGCCACAGGCCGGCGTGCCCGACGCGCACGCCTTGGCCAGCCTGCGACCGCTCGTGCAACTGGGCTACTGCCGGGGCGTGCTGAACCGGCTGGACGAGATCGAGGCGGCGCAGCCGGGCAGCGCCGACTTCTGCGAGCAGCTGCGCACGCTCGCCCGCCGATTCGATTTCGATGCCTTGGCACGCCGGCTCGATGCCGCGCAGGAGGCGCACCGATGAACGCACTCGACCAGGTGATGGACCGCTCTCATACCGACGTGGTCCTGATCGTCGATGACGTGCCGGACAACCTGGCCCTGCTGCACGATGCACTCGAAGAGTCGGGCTACACGGTGCTGGTGGCGACCGGCGGCGAAGCGGCCCTGGAGCGCGCCGCGCAGGCGGTTCCCGATGTGGTCCTGCTCGATGCCGTGATGCCGGGGATGGATGGCTTCGAGGTGGCGCGCCGGCTCAAGGGCTCGCCCGCCACCGCGCATATCCCCATCATCTTCATGACCGGCCTGACCGAAACCGAACATCTCGTGGCCGCGTTGCAGGCGGGCGGCGTGGACTACGTCACCAAGCCGATCAGGCCCAGGGAAGTGCTTGCCCGCATGGACGTGCACATGCAGGGCGCCCGGCTTGCGCGCCAGACGCGCAACGCGCTCGATGCCTTTGGCTACGCCAGCATCACCCTGCGCGCCAGCGACGGGCGCCTGATGTGGCAGACCCCTCTGGCGCGCACGCTGCTGCACGCGTACTACGCAGAAGACCTGGGCCGCCGGCCGGCGCACGCTCCGGGCGAGGTCGTGCAATGGCTGCAGCGGCACCTCGCCGACGCGGCCCGCTCCATCGAGCCGCCGCGCCTGACGGCGGAAAGAGGCGCGCGCCGCCTGACGTTCCGCCTGCACCGCCAGACCGGCGACGATGAAGCTGGCGGTGAATGGCTGGTCGTCATGCGCGAGGAATCTGACGCTGCCGCCATCGAGGCCATGCGCCTGTCCTTCGGGCTCACCGCGCGCGAAGCCGAAATCCTGTACTGGGTGGTCAAGGGCAAGATCAACCGCGACATCGCCGACATCGTGGGCGCGAGCCCCGCCACCGTGAAGAAGCACCTGGAGCGCGTGTTTGCCAAGCTGGGCGTGGAGACCCGCACGGCCGCCGCCGCGATGGCGATGCGCCGGGTCCGATCGCTGCATCCGCAGTTCGGGGGCTGAGGGGCGGGGCACCGCGCACCGGCACGCCGCACGCCGCACTCAGTCGTCGCCTTATCGGCTGTACAGCGTCATGACCATTTCTGCAGCGTGCTGCAGCTGCGTGTGGCTGGGGTTTTCCATGGCGGCGACGAAAGCGTTGTAGCGCTGGATGATGTCGGCGCGGACGGACGGGAGTAGCTCGACCATTTCCGCGTGGTTCTTGCCCAGGTGCTGCTCGGCGACGGTATCGACTTCGTCCATCGCGTAGGTGATCACACCGTATGCGCATAGAGGAAGGTCGGCCGCCGCAATGGGTTCCTCGCGCTTCGCCTTGGACGCATAACGGTCCGCTACCTTGTGGGCCCTCTCATGCAGGTCGCGCAGGGCCTTGCCTGCGCCTGCGGTGGCTTCTTCGATGAAGCTGGCATCGACGCCAGGCAGGTCCTCCGCATTCTCCGGATCGCGTCGCAGAAGAACGATTAGGGGTGCCGCTGACTTCTTGTCCAGGATGGCCGATTCGAGCAGTTTCGGATCGACCTCCTGCAGGAGGGTCCTGCGAAGGTTGCACAGGTACGAACGTGCCGGCGATGCCTGTTCGGTTGCACGTGCCCGCACGTTCTTGGCGACAGGCTGGGTCAACGCTTTCGCGCTCGCAGCCAGTTTCTTGCGCATCTCCGAGCTGGGTGAGTCGAACCCGATCACTGCCTCCACACTCGGCCCGTCGTGACGTGACTTCTTGTCGTGCAGGGTCAGCTGCGGGAAGGCGGGTGTGGGGTGATGGCTGAAAGCGTGAACCGACATGGGCAGGTGCTCCCGACGGGGGTTGTTAGGCATGTCGCTGCGTGAAGCGGCGACCCGCTTGCCCGCCGCCGCCCTGGGGCGGCTCCCTGTCCGGGCCTGAAGGCCTCGTGCCGGCAGTGCGACTGTCTGTACCGGCCACACAGGCCCGGTTCCAGAAGAAAGGCGGGCCCGCTACCGAGCCACCCTACGAAGTGCGCCACTGCTGCGTCAGCGTCGCGACAAGCGTGATCCGGAACGGCATCTAGCCTCCCGATCGCGGCGAGCCGCCGCGCCGTGCGCCGGGTCGTGCCGCATCTACCTGGAAACGATGCACTCCGAAGCCAACCCTCCTGCGCTGCGCCCCGCGCTGCCCATCTACTTCGAACAAGTCGCGGCCTTGCCGCGCCCGTCCGCCCCCGTCGCATCCCGATGGCAGCGCTTGATCGCCCTGTGCTGCTTCCGGTGCGTGGCAGGTGCAGACGAAGGCGGCACCGGTGCGCGCTCCGCGCCGGCCGCAGCCGTCATCGAGGAGCGGGCGCGCTGGCTCTCCGGGCTGCGCAGCGAGCTGGAGGCGCGCTATGGGGCCTCGGGTGGTGCGGACCCTCGTCTTCAGCTCCTGGCCCTGGAGCGCGAGAACATCGCCCGGCTCGGCCAGCAAGCGTTGGAGGAACGCACGCGCTTTGTACAGGGCTGGGCGCAGGAGCAGGACACGAAGCAGTTGCGCGCGGTTGAACACTGGCGTGCCAACGGCGATCTGTCGATCGACGAAGAGGATCTTCCAGACGTTGCGCTCAAGCTGCTCAATGAACGCCTCGACGCGGCGAGCTCGCTGGCCGCCAATGCGAGCGATGGCATCGAGCGCCTTGCAGGCCATCGGGTCCTGCGGGCCGCCCGTCGACAAGAGCTTGTCGATACGCTGATGATGCGCCTGCAACCGCCGCCCGACAGCAAGGCGGCTTGGTATCGCGCTCCCGCACTCCTGGACGTGCTGGACGTGGTGGGGGCAGTCCTGGAGAACGCAGGGGTGGACATGCCAGGCCCGGCCGTGCAGATCCACGCGATCGGTACGGACGACAACAAGGGGGGGCGGTGAGTCGCTTGCCCTGATCGACGGGCGGGGGCGCATCGCTGCGCCGTCCGATGCATGGTGCATGACGGCACGGCTCTGCGCGGCACGGCTCCTGCGGCGCGGTGCCGCGCTATCCACGCGCGGCGCGCCGTCAGCTTGCGACACGTCCTCTTCTCGCGACTCCCGTACCGTTGCGCTTGCATCGAACCGCAGCGGCGCCGCTTGATGCGCTGCGCTCCGGTGCACCTGTCTCGCTTCACTCTCCTCGGTCTTTGTAACTCTCTTCCTCTCAAGGTGACCGACATGCATGCAATCCATTCTTCCCAATACCGCAGGTTCGCCGGGCTGGAGCCGGGTAGCCGCCCGCGCGCGGAGCCGACCGGCCCAGCGCCCGTGGTCGGTAAACGCAGCTGGGCGACCCGCGTCCGTTGCTTCCTCGCAGGCGTGCGGCGGCCAGAGCGGGTCGCCGCGGAACCGCAGGCAGTCTCCATTCGTTCGAGGAGCGTTCGTCCGGTGATGGCGTGGGGTGAAGCGCCGCCACACCCTGCGTCTGCACCGAACGCCGAGTCTCTTCACAGCCGGGGCGCACGCCTGCTGCCCGTCGCCTCCCTGGAGAGCCTGTCCGCCAGCGCCTTCGCGGCGCGCTATTGCGAACTCTCGGTGGACCGTTCGGGAACGTTCGTCCTCGCGGGCCGGGCAAACACGGACCGCGCGGCGCTGCACGTGCGCACGCGCCTGGAGGAAGCCTTCAGGTCCAGCCTGCGTGAGCTCGGAATCGCGGACGGCGAGTGGGAAGGGCACTGGAAAGCGGCGCTCGGCGCGCACTCCGGCGCTGGCACACGAGGCCGTCCGGTCCTGCTCGAACACCTCCGCCTGCTGATGGTGCAGGTGGAAGCCTTGGGCCAGGCCGCGCCTGGCCGCTGACTGTCTTGCTCTCTGGCTTCGAGCCCGCATGCCGGACGCGGCCGCGGCGGGCCGGCAGGGGAGCCCCAGCCCCGGGCGATGAGCCGGGCCCGCGCGCCCGGCCTCACCACGTTCCCGCCCGTCGGCGCACACCGTCAGCTGCGGTCAGGCGCAGCGCAGCTCTGCGCGTTCCTCACGTGGGCAGATCGACGCGTTGGCGTCGCGCAGGGCACTACGCCACCTGCGCCTCACGCTTCGACGCTGTACACGCCCCAGGGAGAAATCATGATCGCATCGAGCCACCTCGCCCCAGCGCCCGGACTGTCGGGCGCCCCATCGCTTCGCAGGAGTTCCGTCGCCGAGCTTCTGTCACCCTCGCGAACGGACGCGTTGCGCCATCCACCGGCGACGAGCAAGCCATCACGGTCGGCCCGCTGTCTCGCCGTGCTGTGCTGCTGGTGTTCCGGTCCGGCGCCCTACGACCTCGCCATCGCGACGGCCCGCGACGAGCGCATCCGGTGGCTCTCGGCACTGCGCCTGTCGATGCTGCGGCAGTACGGCAGTGCGGCATCCACCGAGCGCCTGCGCGATTGCAAGATGGTGTCCGGCGCCGTCGATATCGTGAAGCTGTCGAATGAAGAGCTGGAAGCCGCCCGCCAGGAGGTCGCAGCCGTATGCACACAGCTCGACGACGAGCTCGACGCGGCAGTCAAGGCGCTCGAGCCGGAAAAGGTCATCGGCGGCGACCAAGTCATGCGGATTGCGCACCACCTCATGCGCTTGGCCCTCGATGAGCCGCAAGCGCGCACCATGTCCTGCGACCAACGCGTCATTGCGCGAGACGAGTTCCTGCGACAGGTGCGGTTCGTGAACGAGAAACGCCACCCCATCACCTGCGTTCTGCTGCAGTCATGGGCGGCGAAGTCCATCGGCCACGCCCGCCAGACGGCCTGATCGCCTGCAGCGGATCGACAAGGCCCAGGTCGGCGCGCAGCAGGACGATTCTTTCGCGAAGGAGGCGCTCACAAGGACGGTGTGCGGTTCGACGTCGCGGTATCGACCTACGCCAGGCTCGACGAGCTGGCGGACCACGAAGTGGACAGAGGACGGTTCCGCACCAGGATCTCGCTGCGCTAGGTTGACGACGCGTTCCCGCAGCGCCGGCCGGCCGGCCCGATGCAGCAGCCAGGGACAGGCTGCTGCACTGCGAAAGCAGCGCGCGTGGGCGGCGATCGTGCACGTAGTTGCGCGGTGTCGCCGGGTGCTCAAAGCCGCCGGACGCGACCTGACCGGCGCGCACCGGAGCACGGGCTGGCGGCGCTGCCCGGCGCTACCCCGGCGTGACGGAAGCGCCGTCCCGCACCCTCAGACCGCGAGCGCGCGCTGTCCCTGCACCGCGACGGACGGCTGCTCGATCTCCGCCTCGTCGGGCATCCGCCGCGCCTCGACCTCTTCGATCAGCGACGCCATGGCGTGGACCGTCTTGTCCCAGGAGGTGCGCGCCACCACCTCCGACAGCACGCGGACGTGTGCGGCGCGCTGCGGCTCGTCGCGGGCGAGGATCTCCTCGCACGCTGCGACGAACGCTTCGGGCGTATCGGCGATCGCCACGCAGTGGCCGTAGGGTTCGACCACGTCGCGGATCGACGTGCTGACCGAGGGCCGGCCGCAGGCCATGTACTCGAGGATCTTGGTGGGGCTGATGTAGCGCGTAGCCTCGTTCAGCGCGAACGGCAGCATGCACACGTCCCAGCCCGAGATGAACTCCGGCAGGTCGTCGTAGCTTTGCTGGCCCAGCCAGTGGAGGTTGGGCCGCTTGGGCGTGCTGGCGGGGTCGATCTTCACGATGGGCCCCACCATCACCAGCTGCCAATCCGGCCGCGCGTCCGCCACGGCGGCGACGAGGTCGAGATTCACGCGCTCGTCGATGACGCCGGCCCAGCCGATGCGCGGGCCCGGCAGGCCTGCCTGGAGCGGATGGTCGTTCGCCGCCTGCGAGAAGTGCAGGGCGTCCACGCTGCTGGCGAAGCAGTGCACGCTGGGGTGCCGGCTGCGCTTCGCGTTGTACAGGCTCGGGCCACCGGTAAACACCAGGTCGGCAGCCTTGAAGAGCGCGTTTTCCCGCTGCAGCAGCTGCCGCGGTGCGTTCTTGAAGGCGCTCAGTTCGTCCATGCAGTCATACACCACGCCGCGCGGGGAAAGGACGGAGGCGACCGGATACGCCATGGGCGTGTAGTACCAGATCCAGTAGTCCGTCACCCTTTCCTCGCGCATCGCCTCGGTCACCAGGCGATGCAGCGCCGGCAGGTGGTCGTCGTGGAACCCGGGTGCCTCGCCGCGCACATGCGGGCGCCACACCTGCACGCCGTGGCACGGCGCGATGCGTTCGAGCCGGTTCTCGTCGGCGCCGGGCAGCGGCTCCTCGATGAAGACCACCCGCCATCGCTGGGCCAGCCGGGACAGCAGGTGCTGGGGCCGCTGGTAGACGAAGTTCCAGCGCAAGTGTGAGAAGACGACGAGCGTTTCCATGTCCATCCTTTTGTCCATCGAGTTGCAACCCGCGGGCCGCAGCCCGCGCCTCCCTTCAGAGTGCAGTCGCCCTCGCTCGCCGCTAGAGGCAGCAAGCGTGAATCCAAGGGAAAACTCTAATCAAATGCACCAATTCCAGGTGTTTCAGACGCATCGTCCGACGTAGGTCAGGCCGTCCTCCTACAGGGCACGGGGAACCTGCGGCGGCGTCCGTCGGCGAGGGCCGTACGCCATGCGGCGTATTGGCCGCGTGCCGGCCGGTTCCTACGATGGCTCATCGCTGAAATGCAGCCGTCCGCTGCTCCGGCGACTCCCCATTTCTTCCACCCCCAGGAGTGCGCATGCAACGTCGTTCCACCCTCAAGGCGATCACCGCCGCCACTGCGCTCGCCGCGCTGTCCGGCGTGCCCGCCGCCTTCGCCCAATCGGGCAACACCATCAAGGTGGGCATCCTCCACAGCCTGTCCGGCACCATGGCGATCTCCGAGACCGTGCTCAAGGACACGGCGCTCATGGCCATCGAGGAGATCAACGCCAAGGGCGGCGTCCTCGGCAAGAAGCTCGAACCGGTGGTGGTCGATCCGGCCTCCAACTGGCCGCTGTTCGCCGAGAAGACCCGCCAGCTGCTCACACAGGACAAGGTGGCCGTGATGTTCGGCTGCTGGACCAGCGTGTCGCGCAAGTCGGTGCTGCCGGTGGTCGAGGAGCTCAATGGCCTGCTGTTCTATCCCGTGCAGTACGAAGGCGAGGAGCTCTCCAAGAACGTGTTCTACACGGGCGCGGCGCCCAACCAGCAGGCCATCCCTGCGGTCGAATACCTCATGAGCAAGGACGGAGGCGGCGCCAAGCGCTTCGTGCTGCTCGGCACCGACTACGTCTATCCGCGCACCACCAACAAGATCCTGCGCGCCTTCCTCAAGAGCAAGGGCGTGAAGGACGCGGACATCGACGAGAAGTACACCCCCTTCGGCCACAGCGACTACCAGACCATCGTCGCGGACATCAAGAAATTCTCCGCCGGCGGCAAGACGGCCGTGATCTCCACCATCAACGGCGACTCCAACGTGCCGTTCTACAAGGAGCTGGGCAACGCGGGCCTGAAGGCCAAGGACGTGCCGGTGGTCGCCTTCTCCGTGGGTGAAGAGGAGCTGCGCGGCGTCGATACCAAGCCGCTGGTTGGCCACCTGGCCGCCTGGAACTACTTCATGTCCGTGAAGAACCCGACCAACGACGAGTTCACCAGGAAGTGGGCGGCCTATGCCAAGGCCAAGAACATCGCCGGCCACAAGGACAAGCCGCTGACCAACGACCCGATGGAAGCGACCTACATCGGCATCTACATGTGGAAGCAGGCGGTGGAGAAGGCCAAGACCACCGATGTCGACAAGGTGATCGAAGGCATGGCGGGCCAGACCTTCAAGGCTCCCTCGGGCTTCACCGCCAAGATGGACGAGAAGAACCACCACCTGCACAAGCCGGTGTTCATCGGTGAAGTGCGCGCCGACGGCCAGTTCAACGTGGTCTGGAAGACGCCCGGCCCGGTCAAGGCCAAGCCCTGGTCGCCCTTCATCGCAGGCAACGACAAGAAGCCCGACGAGCCGGCAGGCAAATCAAGCCTTTGACCCCCCGCGAAGCGGCCTTGTGGCCGCCTCCCCCCCAAGGGGCGGCACCTGCGGCCCGGCGAAGCCGGCTCCGCGGTGGCCCTGGGGCGCACCTCTTCTTGCGTACCTTCTTCATGCTCCGGAAACTTCTACTGCTGTCGGCGCTCCTGTCGTTCGGCGTGGCGCACGCGCTCACGATCGACGAAGCGCGCGCCATCGCCGTCGGCGAGACCGACGCGCGCATCGAGGCGCTGCACAAGGCCGCGGGCGCGGCCGATGCGCGCACGGCCGACTTCCTGCAGGCGCTGGCCGACGATGCGGTGAAGACCGCCGGCGAGCGCGTGTTCATCGTGCGCGGCGAGCAGGTGTTCGATGCCGTCACCGCAGCCGCAGCCACGCTGCCGGATGGTGCCGAGGACGTCATCAGCAACAACCGCCTGCGCGGCGAGATCGATGCCGCCGTCGCGGCGATCCGCCTGTCCAGCCCCGACGCGACCCTGCGGGCCCGTGCCATCCAGGCTTTGGCCGGTGAGCCCGACGAGGCCCGGCTGCCGCTGATCGAGAAGGCGCTCAAGCAGGAGACCGAAGCCGCCCTGCGCAGCCAGCTCGAACTGCTGCGCGCGGCCATCATGCTCACCAGCGACCAGCCTGCCCGGCGTCTGCAAGCGGCGCGGGCGCTCTCGGAGAGCCGCGACCCATCGACCAAGACCCTGCTGCTGTCGCGACTGGACGTCGAAGACGATCCGGCCATCAAGGCAGCCATCCGCTCGGCGCTGCGCAGCGTCGAGTCGTCGCTGGCCTGGGCCGACCGCGCCGGCCAGGTTTTCTCCGGCATCAGCCTCGGCTCGATCCTGCTGCTGGTGGCCCTCGGCCTGGCGATCACCTACGGCCTCATGGGCGTGATCAACATGGCGCACGGCGAGCTGATGATGATCGGCGCCTATGCCACCTACGTCGTGCAGGGGCTGTTCCAGCGCTTCCTGCCGGGCGCCTTCGACTGGTACCTCGTGGCGGCCGTGCCGGCGGCGTTCGCGGCCTCGGCGCTCATGGGCGCGGTGCTCGAGCGCGGGGTGATCCGCTTCCTCTACGGCCGGCCGCTGGAGACGCTGCTGGCCACCTGGGGCATCAGCCTGATGCTGATGCAGCTGGTGCGCAGCGTGTTCGGCGCCCAGAACGTGGGCGTCGAGAACCCCAGCTGGATGAGCGGCGGCGTGGTCGTGCTCGGCAGCCTGCAGCTGCCCTGGAACCGCATCGTCATCATCGGCTTCGCGGCCTGCGTGCTGGCGGCCATGGCGTGGCTCATCGCCCGCACGCGGCTGGGCCTGTTCGTGCGCGGCGTCACGCAGAACCGGCCCATTGCCTCGTGCATGGGCGTCAACACCGCGCGCATCGACACCTGGGCCTTCGCACTCGGCTCGGGCATCGCGGGGCTCGCGGGCTGCGCACTGAGCCAGGTGGGCAACGTCGGGCCCGATCTCGGCCAGAGCTACATCGTCGATGCCTTCATGGTGGTGGTGCTCGGAGGCGTCGGCCAGCTGGCAGGCACCGTCTATGCGGCCCTCGGCCTGGGCGTGCTGAACAAGTTCCTCGAAGGCTGGGCCGGCGCGGTGCTCGCGAAGATCGCGGTGCTGGTGTTCATCATCGTCTTCATCCAGAAGCGTCCCCAGGGCATCTTCGCCGTGCGCGGTCGCAGCGCCGACGCATGAGCGCCGTTCACATTCCCCCTGCGGTCGCTGGCCGTTCCGCACCTGCCCCGGAGCCTTCCATGGACCGCGCACCCGATGTCCTGACCCGGACTCCTTCACCCGGCGTGACCAGCCCGCTCGGCGGTCGCGCGCCATTGCTCTCGCGCCGCGGCTGGGCCGGATGGCTCGCCGTGCTGGTGGCGGTCTGCGCCCTTGCGCCGCTCGCCAACCTGGTCGTTCCCGCGGGGCACCCGCTGCACCTGAGCGACTACGCCGTGGGCCTGCTCGGGAAAATCATGTGCTACGCCATCTGTGCCCTGGCCATGGACCTGATCTGGGGCTACACCGGCATTCTTTCGCTGGGGCACGGACTGTTCTTCGCGCTCGGGGGCTATGTCATGGGCATGTACCTCATGCGCCAGATCGGCCGCGACGGCAGCTATGGCAGCGAGCTGCCCGACTTCATGGTGTTCCTCGACTGGAAGGAGCTGCCCTGGCACTGGGCCCTGAGCGACAGCCTGGTCGCCACGCTGCTGCTGGTGGTGGCGGTGCCCGGCGTGGTCGCATTCGTGTTCGGCTACTTCGCGTTCCGCTCGCGCATCAAGGGGGTGTATTTCTCGATCATCACGCAGGCCCTGACCTTCGCGGCCATGCTGCTGTTCTTCCGCAACGAGACCGGCTTCGGCGGCAACAACGGCTTCACCGACTTCAAGCGCATCGCCGGCATCGCCATCGCCACCCCGGGCATGCGCATGGTTCTGTTCGTGCTCACCGGCGTGACGCTGCTCGGCTGCTTCCTGTTCTCGCGATGGCTGGTCAACGCCAAGTTCGGCCGCGTGCTGCAGGCAGTGCGCGACGCGGAGACGCGCGTCATGTTCTCCGGCTACGACCCGGTGCAGTACAAGCTCACGATCTGGGTGATCTCGGCCGTGATGTGCGGCGTCGCCGGTGCGCTCTACGTGCCGCAGGTGGGCATCATCAACCCGGGCGAGATGAGCCCGGCCAATTCCATCGAGATCGCTGTGTGGGCCGCGGTCGGCGGCCGGGCCACGCTGATCGGGCCGATCGTCGGAGCGTTCCTGGTCAACGGCGCCAAGAGCTGGCTCACCGTCACGGCGCCCGAGTTCTGGCTGTACTTCCTGGGCGCGCTCTTCATCGCGGTGACGCTGTTCATGCCGCAGGGTGTGATGGGGCTGCTGCGCGGCAAAGGGGGCAGTCGATGACGCCGCACCTGATGGACCTGGGCGCGCAACGCCTGGCAGGCCGCAGCATCGGGGCGCAACCTGCCACCGCATCGGGTGGGCGCGCGGCGGGGTTCGCGAGGCCGGCGGTGCCGGGCGAGGTGGACCTCACCCACGGCCGCATCCTCTACCTCGACGACGTGAGCGTGAGCTTCGACGGCTTTCGCGCCATCAATCGCCTGTCGCTGGACATCGCACCGGGCGAGCTGCGCTGCATCATCGGACCGAACGGCGCGGGCAAGACCACGATGATGGACATCATCACCGGCAAGACCCGTCCCGACAGCGGCACCGTCTTCTTCGGCAGCACCATCGACCTGCTGCGCCACCGCGAGGCGGACATCGCGCAGATCGGCATCGGCCGCAAGTTCCAGAAGCCCACGGTCTTCGAGCAGCTCACCGTGTTCGAGAACCTGGAGCTCGCGCTCAAGGCCGACCGGCGCGTGGCCGCCGCGATGTTCCACCGGCTCGACTCGGCCCAGGCCGACCGCCTCGCCGAGGTGCTGCACACCATCCATCTCGCCGGCAGCGAGCTGCGCCAGGCCGGCACCCTGAGCCACGGGCAGAAGCAGTGGCTGGAGATCGGCATGCTGCTGATGCAGGAGCCCAGGCTGCTGCTGCTGGACGAGCCGGTCGCCGGCATGACCGACGAGGAAACTGCGCGCACGGCCGACCTGTTCCTGTCGCTCAAGGGGCGGCACTCGCTGATGGTGGTGGAGCACGACATGAGCTTCATCCGCCGCATCTCCGACATCGTCACGGTGTTGTGCGAAGGCTCGGTGCTGGCCCAGGGCACGCTCGACGAGGTGCAGGCCGACGAGCGCGTGATCGAGGTGTATCTCGGCCGCTGAAACTTTCGCCATCACAGATCCAACGCGATGCTTTCCATCCAGAACGTCAACCAGTACTACGGCGGCT
Organism: Ramlibacter sp. AN1015; assembly: GCF_037726105.1. Classification (NCBI taxonomy): domain Bacteria; kingdom Pseudomonadati; phylum Pseudomonadota; class Betaproteobacteria; order Burkholderiales; family Comamonadaceae; genus Ramlibacter; species Ramlibacter sp. AN1015. The sequence continues at coordinate 462,266 of NZ_JBBJUM010000002.1, read as the reverse complement.
CGCACATCCTGCGCGACGTGAGCCTGGAGGTGCCCGAGGGGCAGGTCACGGTGCTCCTGGGGCGCAACGGCGTGGGCAAGACCACCCTGCTCAAATCGCTCATGGGACTGGTGCCGATCAAGACCGGCAGCATCACGCTGCAGGGCCAGGCTATCCACCGCGCGACGCCGTTCCAGCGCGCCCGCGCCGGCATCGGCTTCGTGCCGCAGGGGCGCGAGATCTTCGCGCGGCTCACCGTCGAGGAGAACCTGCGCATGGGGCTGGCCAGCCGGCCGGCCTCGACGCCGGTGCCGCCGCAGCTGTTCGAGCTGTTCCCGGTGCTCAGGCAGATGCTGCACCGGCGCGGCGGCGATCTCTCCGGCGGGCAGCAGCAGCAGCTGGCCATCGCGCGCGCGCTGGCTGCGCGGCCCCGGCTGCTGGTGCTCGACGAGCCCACCGAGGGCATCCAGCCGAACATCATCAAGGACATCGGCCGCGTGATCCGCAGGCTCGCGCGCGAGGGCCTCGACGGCCAGCGGGTAGCCGTGCTGCTGGTGGAGCAGTACTACGACTTCGCCGAGGAACTCGCCGACCACTACGCGGTGATGGAGCGAGGCGCCGTGGTCGCCCGGGGCCCCGGCGCGCAGATGCAGGCGCAGGGCATCCGCCAGCTGGTCGGCATCTGACGTCGTTTGCGCGTCTGGCGAGCACCACCTGCCCACTCGAGCGACGGCCGCATCGTGCGCCGCACACGCCGGGGCGCCACGGTGCAGCGATTGCGGCCGCAAGCCCTCATTGGTCGATGGGCGCTGGGGTCCTCCGCGCGATCGCCTGGCTGGCCGCCAGTCTTGTTATGTCGGTGTATGCCGCACTTGCGACTGGCCGGTCGTTCAGCGATTGCAAGACAAGGCCAAGCCACGGCGAGCCCATGGAGATGCCTTGCCGCACCTGCGCGCGCAGCAGACGCGGCACGTTGAGCCCAAGGCTGGACAGCAGGCGCTGGGTGGTGGCCTGGTCCTGACCCGCGCCCAGAACACCCGCCACCATCGCCAGCGCGGCTTCGGGATTGCCCTGGCGCACGGCATCCGAGGCGGCGCTGCGTTTGCTGAAAATGCCGCCAGTCCTTTTGCCGAGCAAGACACATTTCTCCCGCAGGACCAGCGCCGGGGACGCCGCGATCTCCCGTGCCAGGTGGTACGCCGCTTGACGGCCCGCCGCGCGGTCCGCGCTATCCATCCCGGCCTGCACAGTGACGTGTAGAGCTGGCCTGCGGTGGATCTGGAGCAGACTGACGCGCTGTGCGAATTCCAGGGCCCCCGCTTCGCCGCCCAGCACGGCTCTGGCGAAGCCGGCCACTGCCGTCGGGTCGATGGGAGTGTCGAGGGCTCTGTGCAGGAACGGCATCCGTGGGGATGCCAGCAGCGAGTAGCGCTGGCGGGCGACAAGGCCGGGAGCTTGCATGATCGCCTGTGCGTAGCCGACCGCGCCGGTCCATCGACGGGACTTGATCATGACGGTGTAGCCCGACAACCCGTCCGTCGCCGCGGCAAGTCGCATGCTCAGGGTGGCCGCATCGAGCGGCGGCTGCGTCGTCATTGCGCTCACGCATGCGCGGATTTCGTCGGGAACGCCGAATTCGAGCATCTGATGGAGATAGTCAGGCGAGAGCCGCGCTTCTTCCTGTGCGTCGAGGACGACCACCGTGGCAGCCGCCGACTCGGCGCGAGCGGCCGAGGGGCGCTCATACAGCGCCACCAACTGTGGCTGGTCCGGTCCGCAGTACGCGTCCAGCATCGCTTGTGCATCCCGCGCGCCAGGCCGCGTGAGGAGCTTGCCAAGGTCCACGCGTGCCAGGGACTCCAGGCTGGAGCAGCGCTGGCGCAGGTGTGTGGCGGTACGGTTGGGGTCATAGAGCAGGACCGCGTATTCCGCGCGTCCCCCGGCACCTTCCTTCACCTGCAACTCGACGCCCATTGCGTGGGTCGCGGTGACCAGGAGCACCTGACGTGCGGCAGGCGCATGCAGGCCCATGGCCAGAGCGCGCAGGCTGCGGCCGAGCGCCGCCGGAGAGCACGTGGCGACGGGCGGGCCGCTGTACCAGGCATCGAACTGCGTCTGGGTGGAGACGGGCACGTGGCCTTCTATGCCGGCCTTCGTACGGAACGCCGCCATCGAGTGACGCTGCGGCTTGGCCGACGCCGCATGCGAGCGGCCCGGAGTGTGCGCCGTCTTGTTCTGCAGGTGCTCGGCGCGGTCTGCCAGCCATTGAACCGACAGGTGCCGGCACACGATTCGGGGCTCCCACAGCCCGATCGCGTTGCTCTCTCTGATGGAGAACTCGGCTGCGCCATTGAGATTGACGCTCGCCATGGCCTCGGCGGGGGACATCAGGAATGCGAAGGGGCCGTCGGGCACGACGCCCTTGCTATCGCCTGGTCTGCGGAAATAGTTGAAATCGGCCAGCGTCTTCGCGGCAGAGACCGCACCGTCGGCGGCAACGACCTGCACCGTCGCTTTTTCGAGGTGCGCCGTGCCAGCGGCCGCGCCGCAGGCACGCGCCTCCCAGCCGGGTGGAATCAGCACCTGCCAACCACCCCGCTGCTGTACATGGGGCTCCGGGTGCTCGCACTCGAGCAGCAGCGACAGGCCCCCCTCACGCGCGGGAAGGCCGCTCAGGTCGATGTGCTGCCCGCGGGCGGGCACCGGAAGGACGGCCTGCCGCAACGAGGGCAAGGCGTTCAGCCCCAGGCACAGCGCCTGCAGTGCTTCGCCGGAGGTCGGTCGCGGCAGGTGCACCGTGGTGAGGCCCTCCGCAACCGCATCGCGCGCATGCGCCTCCAGGTGACCCCATGCCGACGCGGGCATGTGGAAGGGAAGGAAGGCCAGATGCGCCGGGAGATCCTGCAGGTGCAGGCAGTTCCCCGACACACAGGCCAGCAGGTGCCGAGCGGCGTCGAGCGCTGCACCTTCGGAGCCCGGGAGCAAGCAATCCGTGAGCGCTTCGGCCATGGCATTGGCAGGATCGGGCGGACCTCCCACCTCCATAGCGCCGGGCGCAGGGCCTGGCGCCGCTCCCGGTGCAGGCCCTTCGGCGTGGGGGAGGACGGCACGCGAACCATCGAGGGAAACGGGCATGAAAGAGCCTCCGGCGAACGCGTGTGCAACGCGCCGAGCAACTCCCTGTCAACAAGTGCTCTTCAAAAACGAGCCATTTGGCATTCAGTATCAAGAAAAAAGACGGCCAGCTCAACAGTAAATGCCGCATCCGCAGGAGGGCGACCGCAATGGCAGCAGGCTCCGCTGCGGTGCAGCAGTGCCCGCATGGCCTCAGCGCCAGCTCGCCGCCATCGAATCGACCGAAAAGCGCGGGTCGCGCGTGATCGCGCCCAGGTCCACGAACTCGAGTTGCGACAGCGGGATGGTCGACAGCTGTCCGAACAGCGCCGGGTCCCAGCCGGCGCTGGGCTCGCCCGGCACGTACAGGTCTTCGCCGATGTCGTGCACGTACAGCCCGTAGCGCTTGGCGGCCGTGGCGATCGCCTTGGCGTGTGTGCCCCAGTGCTCCGGAATGGGGAAGTCCGCCCGCAGGCGCAGCACCGCACCGAACGGAATGCCCCCGGGCGTGTCGCCGCCGGCGCCGTGGCGTGCGGGCCAGTCGTAGCCGCGCGAGAGCACCGCGTCGCGGAAGGTCACGCGCAGCGCATGGCGGATCTCGCCTGTGTCGGCCTCGGCCACCTTGGCGATGAAGGGCGCGATGGGCAGGGCGGCGGCACCGGCTGCGGTCCAGGTATCGGGCCGCATCGATAGCGAGTTCAGGTCCCAGCCGGCGGTGGCGAGGCCATACCACTGCCCGTCCAGCTTGTAGGGGAAGTAGGCCTCCCAGAGGCGGCACGCGTTCTGTTCCAGCACCAGGAGGTGGTGGTCGCCGCAGCGGTTGGGGTCGTTGCAGTTGCCGCCGCCATGCTTGGGCGCCTCTTTGGGAAAAGGGAATAGTCGCGCCGGGGCGGGCACCGCGCTGCAGCCGCGCACCAGGTCGAAGCCGTTGCCGCTCGCCACCGCGCAGTCACTCTCGTGCGGCCACCCCACTTCGCTGCTCACGCCCGAGGGCCGGAAGTCGTACTGCAGCACGGCCCAGTCGGTGCTGTGCGGCTGCCCGTCCAGCACGTTGATCGGCATGCCGAAGTAGCTGTCGAGCCGGTCGGGGTCTTCGCCGCGCCACCAGTCGGCGCGAAAGGGGGTGTTTACCCCGATGGAGGCGATCCAGGCAGCGCTGCGCGGGTGCGCAGGAAAGCGCTGCGGGTCGTCGATGCGGGTGTTGAACACCGCCTCGGGCGGAAACAGCTCGCAGCCGCCGAGCTGCGGTGCCTCGCGGGTACTGACGACCGGGGTGTCGTTGGCAGGATGCTCCGGGGGGGCCGGTGCGCTCGCCGCGTCGTTGCCGGCAGGAGCGCCGCCCGGGGCCGGGGCGCTGAGATCGACGGCGCCCGCGCCGCTGGGGCCCTCGCCGGCAGCCCCGCCGCCGCCGCAGGCGACCAGGGCTGCTGCCATGGCAGCAACGATGCCGCAGCCGAAAGTGACGCGCGCCCGGGGCGCACGCAGGGGTGTCTTGTGCATGAATTCCTCCTCCAGCGCGAGCTCAACAGCGCGCGTCGTGCATTCTTGGGAGGGATTGCGGCTTACACCTGTTGCACGGTGCAAGACGTGCGCGGCTTTTGTAGAGCCAGCCGGCGGCGTGCGCAGGATCCCGCGCTTACCGCGTCGCGGCCTCGCCCAGCACGTGCAGCACCAGCTCGCGCGCATGCCCCTGCAGGCGGTGCTCCCAGACGAAAACGCCTTGCCAGGTGCCCAGCGCGAGGTGGCCGTCCACCACCGGAATGGCGATCTGCGTGGCCGTGAGGGCGCTGCGCACATGCGCGGGCATGTCGTCCGGGCCCTCGCTGCGGTGGCGAAAGAGCGCGTCGCCGTCGGGCACCAGGCGCGCGAAGAAGTTGTCGAGGTCGCGCCGCACCTGCGCATCGGCGTTCTCCTGCACCAGCAGGCTGGCCGACGTGTGCCGCAGGAACAGCGTCGCGAGGCCGTCGCGCACGCCGCAGCCGGCGATGCGCTCGCGCAGCATGGCGGTGATCTCGACCAGGCCGCGCCCCGGGGTGCGCAGCTGCAGGGTGGACATGTGCTGCGTGAGCATCGCGCGCTGCGCCGCTAGACCGAGCCCGCCTTTTCCACTACCAGGATGCGCGCCTCGCCGACCGGGTGCGCCACGTGCTCGCATCCCACGTCGGCGAAGAAGACATCTCCGGTGGCGAGGTGCGCGACGTGCTCGACGCCGCCCTCGCGGTAGTGCATATCGACCGCTCCGTCCAGCACCGCGAACACCTCTGCGCCGTCGTTGACGTGCCAGCGATAGGGCTGGTCGGTCCAGTGCAGCCGCACGCTGGTGCCGTCCAGCTCGGCGATGTCGAGTGCGCCCCAGGCGCGCGGGGCGGTGAAGGTCTTGCTGCGGACGACTTTCATGGAGGCTTTCTCTGCTGACGCTCGAAGAAGCCGATTCTGCTGCAGCCCACGGCAAGCGCCGCCTTTGTCAGTGCGGGCGTCGGTCGGTGCGCCTGCGAACGCACCTCTCTTCGTCGCCTGAGGCGAAGGCGCGTTGCGTCTGTTGGAGAAGGGTCCGGCAGCCCCTGGCGCGGGCAGGCTCAAGCACGGTTGCCGATGCGGACGGAGATTGCGAGGATCGTTCGCCGGCCGAGGCTCAGGGCTTGCGCTTGACCTCTTCGAGCTGGTCGAGATTCTCGCCGGAGCGCGCGCCCCGGTCTCCCTCGGCGTATTCGGGGCTGCCCGGGATGTTCTTGTTGTCCTCGTCCTGGTTTTCGTAGGGCTGGCGGCCGGCTCCGCCGTCCCAGCTCACCTCGTTGCGGTAGCCGTGCTCGGCCTTGTCAGGCGGGCGGCGTTTCGGGTCTGAATCATCTTGCATGGCCGCCCCCTCACTAGCGCATGGGGAACGCCGGCGACAGCGGCAGGATCGGCTGCAAGGGGCGGACGGGTTCGGGCGGGCGTGCCTGCTGCGACGAAGGCGGACCGCCGATGCCCGCGCCCATGATGCGGCGCTGGTCCTCGGGCCGCAGCAGCGAGCGCTGCTCCTCGGGCGACAGGGCGCTGCGCTGCGCGCCGGATGCCGGCGTGCTGGTGGACGCGGCAGAGCTTGCGGCGGCGTCGGCGCTGCTGGCAGCGGGGCGGGCCGCGCCGGCGGCTTCCGCATCGCGCGGGGTGCCCGCCTGCGGCTCGGCCGGCACCAGGTACTCGTACTGGCGCAGCAGGCCGCCACCGGTGACGCTGCCCGTTACCTCGCCCAGGCCCATCACGCGCCCGCGGCAGGCCATCACGTCCTCCTGCTCACGGTAGATGTTGCAGCGCGCCAGGGCGTTCGCGGTGTACTGCTCGGCACTTGCGAGCGTGCCGGCGCGGCGGGCCTGCTGCGCCGCCTGTACCTCGCGGACGCAGTTTTCGCGGGCCTGCCAGGTGGCGCCGCTGCGGCACGCCTGCAACTGCTCGCGGGCGCTCTGGTTTTCCAGGTTCGCAACCTGTGCCGACGCGGCGACCGCCAGCAGGGCGGCAGCGCCGAATGCGAGCAGGCCGCGGCGCCCGCTGTGCTTCTTGGTACGTGCGTGCTTCATCGTGGACTCCCGGTGAGACGAGGAACCAGTCTAGGAACGGCAGCGCGGCCTGGACGCCGGAAAGGGTTGCGGCATGCAGTGCCGAATGGCGGGTGCGGGCGTAGGACAGACCCCGCGTCGGCGAGCGCGGGCCGCCGTCGCGCTCGTTGCCGCCGTGGCATGCGTGTCGGTCCTGGCGGTCGCGGAATGGGGCCCACGTGCGGGCACGGACCGGCGCGCCTGCATCCGAGCGGCGTTGCGTGCTACAGGGCCCAGGTGCGCGGCAGGCTCGGCGGCAGCGACCACAGCGCCATGCGCCAGGCATTGCGCACCCGGGTGAGCAGGTCCATCGCGGGCTCGACCAGGGGCGACAGCACCCGCAGCACCAGCACTCTCTCGTGCGGCGCGGTGGCGCCGGCCTGGGCGGCCAGGGGGTGCGCTTCGATCAGTTCGCGGGCGAGCTCCAGGGCTGCCGTGCGCCGCTCGCGGGGGAGGGCGTCGCCGGCGGCGAAGTAGAGCGTGGCCAGGCACCGGTTGCCGGCGAGACCCAGCGGCCCGTCCATCAGCCGGTGGTCGTCGGCGCGCACGATGCCCCGTTCCAGCCAGACCCCGTCGATCGCGACCTGCTGCAGCACGCTGCCATCGACGAACGGCCGGCCCGCCGCGGGCAGGCCCAGCGCCGTGAGGTCCCATCCCATCAGCTCGGCCCCGGAGGCGAGCGTGACCGCCACCCGGTTTTCGGCGCGGCAGCCGCTGTAGCACAGCGTCTCCAGCGGCAGCCATTCGAGCCGCGCATTGGGCTGCAGGGTGATGCGGGCCGATTGCACGGCCACTTCGCCCGTGCTGCGGTAGAAGCGCGTCGCCCCCGGCGTGGTGACCAGGCCGTGGGCGCCGCTGTCGACATCGACTTCGATGTCCAGGCGGTCCCCGGCGACCAGGCCGCTCGGCGGGTGCACCACCACGTTGTGGCAGATGGCGTCGCCCTCGGGGTAGAGGCTTTGCAGGATGCGCAGCGGCCCCTCGTGTTCGAAGCGCGCCCGGGTGCGGCCCGACGCGTTCTCGTAGTGCACTTGCAGCCGCGCGTGCCAGCTCATGGTGCCCTGCGCGCGCAGGTGGTGCACGGCACGGCCGGCGCCCCGTCCTGGTGCGCAGCGTTCGGGTGCGCAGGGTTCCCGCGCCGGCTCATCTGCATGCCAGCTTCACTGGTTCTGCGAGCCCCGATGCGCCCAGGCCGTGGTGTGCCGCTCCACATAGCTGAAGAGTTCATACATGGCCATGGCCATGGCGCCCACCACCACCAGTCCGGCGAAGGCCAGACCCATCTGCATGGCCGATCCGGCCGAGATCAGCAGGTAGCCGATGCCTTCGTTGGACGCGGTCATCTCCGAGACGGTGGTGCCGACGAAAGCCAGGGTGATCGCGACCTTCAGCGAGCCGAAGAAGTAGGGCATGGAACGCGGCAGCCCGACCTTGACCAGCACGTCCCAGCGCTTGGCGCCCAGCACGCGCAGCACGTCCTCGAGCTCGGGCTCGAGGGTAGCCAGGCCGGTGGCGATGTTCACCATGATGGGAAAGAACGAGATCAGGAAGGCCGTGAGGATGGCCGGGCCGATGCCGATGCCGAACCAGACCACCAGGATCGGCACGAACGCGGCCTTGGGCAGCGCGTTGAACGCCGTCATGAGCGGATACACCGCCGCGTAGGCCAGGCGCGAGCTGCCGATCAGGAAGCCGAGCATCAGGCCCACCACGATGGCGAGGCCGAAGCCCGCCATGGTCACCCAGTAGGTGCGCCACGCGTGCGCGGCGATCACGCCGCGGAACTCGAGCAGCTGCTCCCAGATGCGCGCGGGGCTGGGGAAGATGAACTCGGAGACGTTGAAGGCCGAGCAGATCGCCTGCCACACCACCACCGTGAGCACCAGCAGCGCCCAGGGCGACCAGCGCTCCAGGCGCCTGCGTCCCGCGGCGTTCATGGCGTCACCTCGGCGTTTCGGCGGATGGCGCCGATGTGCCCGCGCAGCTCGAGCACGATGTCGGTGAACTCCTTGGTGTAGGTGATCTCCAGCTCCCGCGGTTGCGGCAGCGCGATGTCGCGGCGCACGACGAAGCGGCCGGGGCTCTTGCTCATGACATAGACCGTGTCGGCCAGGAAGACGGATTCACGCAGGTCGTGCGTGACCAGGATGACGTTGAAGCGCTGCTCGGTCCAGAGGTCGCGCAGGATGCACCACAGCTCTTCGCGGGTGAAGGCATCGAGCGCGCCGAAGGGCTCGTCGAGCAGCAGCATCTTGGGCTCGTGGATGAGGGCGCGGCAGATGCTCGCGCGCTGCTGCATGCCGCCCGAGAGCTGCCAGGGGAACTTGTCCTCGTAGCCGCCCAGGCCCACCTTGCGCAGCAGGGCGCGCGCGCGCTCCTCGAACTCGGCCCGACGCTGCTTGAACTGGCTGCGGTAGGGCTCGACGATCTCCAGCGGCAGCAGCACGTTGCCGACCGTGGTGCGCCAGGGCAGCAGCGACGGCGCCTGAAAGGCCATGCCCGAGATCTTGAGCGGCCCCGTGACCGGCTGGCCGTCGATCAGGATGCGTCCGCGCGAGGGCATCTTCAGCCCCGTCGCGAGCTTCATGAAGGTCGATTTTCCGCAGCCGGACGGGCCCACGATGGCGATGAACTCGCCCTGGCGCACCTGCAGGTCGATCGCTTCGACCGCGTAGTGCCCCTGGGCGAGCATGTCTTCGTTGTAGGCGAGCCAGACGTCCGAGAAATCGACGAAAAGCGGGGGCGTGGCCCCCGCGGCACCCGCGTCAAGCCTCATCGCTTGGCCGGCGGCAGCACGTTCAGCTCGGCCTTGCCCGGCAGGAAGCTGCCGTTCCAGACCGCGTCGGGGTTGACCCGGGTCTTGGTGTTGAACGCGTCGGACACCTGGGAGGCCATCAGCGACAGGCGCCCGGGGTTGAGCTGGCCGAACCCGTCGGCGCGCGCGTCGGGGCTGGCGATCACGGTATCGATGGCCAGCTTGAGGCGTCGCGTCTCGAGTGCGGGATTGATGATGCCGTCGCGCTGCTTGACGTACTGGATGGCGGCATCGGGGTCGGCCATGACGTCCTTGGCGCCCTTGGCGAAGGCGGACAGGAAGGACTTCACCGCCTGGGGGTTCTCGCGCAGGAACTTGGGGTTGGCGATGATCACGTTGCCGTAGAGCTTCACGCCGTACTGCGGGTAGGGCAGCACCACCACGTCTTCGGCCTTGACGCCGCGTGCTTCGAGGTTGAGCAGCGAGGTGAAGGTGAAGCCGGTAATGGCATCGACATCGCCACGGGCGAGCATGGTCTCGCGCAGCGGCGGGTCCATGGCGGTCCAGGTGACGTTGCCGATGTTGTTGGCCTTCTGGAAGATCGGGAAGGCGCGGCGGCCGGCGTCGAACACCGGAGCGCCCAGCTTCTTGCCCGCCAGGTCGGCCGGCTTGGTGATGCCCGACTTCTTGAGCGCCATCACCGAGGCCGGGGTGTTGTTGTAGACGACCATTACCGCCACCGGCTTGTTCGGCGCGTCGGGGTTGTTGGCGTGGAACTCCATCAGCGCGGCAAGGTCGGCGAAGCCCATGTCGTAGGTGCCCGAGGCGACGCGCGTCACGGCGCCGCCGGAGCCGTTGCCGGCATCGACCGTCACGTCGAGACCGGCCTCCTTGAAGTAGCCCTTGGCCACGGGGGTCAGGAACAGGGCGGCAGGGCCTTCGAAACGCCAGTCGAGCTGGAACTTCACCGGGGTGAGGTTCTGCGCCTGGGCGGCACCCAGGCTGGCGGCGAAGGCGAGCGCGGCGGTGGTCTTGAGGAAGAGCCTCTTGGTCATGCGGTGTTCTCCGGAAATCAGGTGATCGTAGTCAGCAGTGCAAAGCAATTTCGGTGCCGACCCTGTGCGCGCACTGCGGTGGCGCCGAGATTGTGGGCTGCCACGGCCCGGCCATCCATGGAGGAATCCCCACCCCGACCGTGGCAGAGGTAGGGCGTATCTGACGGCGCCTCGCGCCAAGGACGCACGGTGAGCCCTTGTGGGCGACTACGCCCGCGCTTGGGACCGCTCACCATATTCGTTCCACCGGCTGCCGGGTCAGGTGGCAGGTGGGTCGGGTTCCATCCGGGATGCGGCCCCCTTTCAACAATGCGCCGAGGGCGTGAATAGGAGTGAGAGCATGAACTTTCTGATCTGGTTGATCATTGGCGGCATCGTGGGCTGGCTGGCCAGCCTGGTCATGAGAACCGATGCCAATCAGGGCATCTTGCTGAATGTCGTGGTGGGCATCGTCGGAGCATTCCTCGGCGGCTGGATCATCTCGCCGCTGGTGGGCGTAGGCACCATCAACGACGGCATCAGCATCGGCTCCATCCTGGTGTCGCTGGTCGGCGCGATCATCCTGCTGGCCATCGTCAACCTGTTCCGCCGCGGCCGGGTGCGCTGAGGCACCACGGCGCCCGGCGCAGGGTCCCCGCCTGCGCGGGGGCGGCGGAGCGCCGACGCCGCGCACCGAACCGGAACCCCGCCTCGGCGGGGTTCTTGCCGTTGCCCGTCGGCTCGACGGGGCGGCCCTTCGAGGCACTCAGGCAGCGAGCAGGTCGCGCAGGGTGCGCGCGATCACCTTGGTGGCGCGGCGCAGGTCTTCCAGCGCCAGGCGCTCGTCCGCGCGCTTGGCGTGCGATTCCAGCACGGTGCGCGGGCCGGCGCCGTAGATCACCCCCGGTATGCCCGCTTCGCCGTACAGCCGCACGTCGGTGTAGAGCGGCGTTCCCATGGCCGGCGGCGTGTCCCCGAACACGGCCGCGCCGTGCCGCTGAAGGGCCTCGACCAGCGGCCGGTTGCCGGGCAGCGGCTTGAGCGCGCGGGCCAGCAGCAGCCGGCGGATTTCCACGCGCAGCCCCGCCACCCCGCCGGCGGCGTCCTCGATCACGCGGCGGATCTCGGCCTCGACCACGACTGGGTCTTCCTCGGGGATCATGCGGCGGTCCAGCTTGAACGCCACCTTGCCCGGCACGACGTTGGTGTTGGTGCCGCCTTCGATACGCCCGACGTTGAGGTAGGGGTGGCGAATGCCGGGCACTTGGGAGCAGACCTGGCGATAGCGCTCGTTCTGCGCATAGAGCGCCTGCAGGATGCGCACGGCGCCCTGCAAGGCGTCGATGCCGGTGTCGGGCACGGCGGCGTGCGCCATGCGGCCGTGCACCGTCACCTCCATCTGCAGGCAGCCGTTGTGCGCGGTCACGACTTCGTAGCTGAAGCCGGCCGCGATCATCAGATCGGGGCGCGTCAGGCCGTGCTTGAGCAGCCAGCCCGGGCCCAGCTCGCCGCCGAACTCCTCGTCGTAGGTGAAGTGCAGCTCGATACCGCCGCGCAGCGGCGCGCCCAGCGATTCGAGCGCCCGCAGCGCGAAGGTGAAGCTCGCGAAATCGCTCTTGCTCACGGCCGCGGCGCGGCCATAGAGCAGCCCATCGACGATCTCGGCGCCGTAGGGGTCGTGCGTCCAGCCCTCGCCGGGTGGCACCACGTCCCCGTGCGCGTTGAGCGCGACCACCGGGCCGCCCTCGGCGTAGCGTCGGCGCACGATCAGGTTGCAGATCGATTCGAGCCCCGCCGCGCGCACCTCGGCCTCGGGCACCGGATGCTTCTCGGCCTGCAGGCCGAAACCCGCCAGCAGCTCGGCGGTGCGCTCGGCGTGCGGCGCGTTGTTGCCTGGCGGGGTGTCGGTGGGCACGCGCACCAGCTCCTGCAGAAAACGCACTTCCTCGTCGAAGTGCGCGTCGATCCAGGCGTCGAGCCGGTCGTGGTCGGTGGTCATGGGGTGGAGGGCTCCTCGCCAAGTTGGTCCAGCAGGTGCAGGAACGCCCGCACCGCCAGATCGATGTCGTCGCTGGTGCTGCTCTCCAGCGGGTTATGGCTGACGCCGGCGTTTTCGCCGCGCACGAACAGCATGGCCTGCGGCATCACCTCGTGCAGCTTCATGGCGTCGTGGCCGGCGCCGCTGGGCAGCCGGAACACCGGCGCGCCCACGGCCTGCACGGCGCGCTCCCAGCGTCGCTGCCAGGTGGGAGCGCTGGGCGCGGCCGCCACGCGCATGCTTTCCTCGCGCGTGCAGCGGGTGCGCCTGCGCGCGCAGATGGCGTCGAGTTCGGCCAGCACGTCGGCGACCAGCGCATCGCGCTGCGCGTCGTCCGGCGCGCGCAGGTCAAGGCTGAACTGGCAGCGCCCCGGCACCACGTTGATCGAGCCGCCCGGCACCTGCAGCAGCCCCACGGTGCCGACCGAGTCGGCGTCCCGGGCGGCGCGGCGCTCGACAAACAGCAGCAGTTCGGCCACGGCGGCGGCCGCGTCGCAGCGGCGGTCCATGGGCGTGGTGCCGGCGTGGCTGGCCATGCCCACCATCTCGCAGACGAAACGCACGCCGCCGTTGACGGAGGTGACCACGCCCAGCGGCAGATCGAGCTCGTTCAGTACCGGGCCCTGCTCGATGTGCACCTCGACGAAGCCGAGGTAGTGCGACGGATCGCGACGCACGGTGGCGATGGCGTCGAGCGTGGCGGGCAGCCCGGCGCGCTGCATGGCCTCGCGCATGGTGACGCCGTCGGCGTCGCGCTGGTCCAGCCAGGCCGGGTTGAACTGACCAATGAGCGCACCCGAGCCGAGGAAGGTCGCCTTGTAGCGCTGGCCCTCCTCTTCGGCGAACGCGACCACCTCGATGCCCTGCGGCAGCCGGCGGCCCTGGCGCGCCAGCTCGCGCACGCAGGCCATGGGCACGAAGATGCCCAGGCGCCCGTCGTACTTGCCGCCGTTGCGCACGGTGTCGTAGTGCGAGCCGGTGAGCAGGCGCGGTGCCTGTCGGTCGCTGCCGTGGTAGAGGCCGACCACGTTGCCCACCGCGTCCATGCCCACCTCGTCGAAGCCGCAGGCGCGCATCTCGCGCGCGATGAAATCCGCCGCCTGGCGGTGCGCCTCGGTGAGGTAGGTGACGGTGAGCTGGCCGTGCTCCTTGAAGCCGGGATCGCTGTACTGCGCGAGCTGCTCCTGCCAGTCCCACACCAGGTGGCCCAGGGCCGGCTCGACGCCGAACTTGTCGTTCAGGCGGATCTCTGCGATGCGGTGGATGTTGCGCAGGCACTCGGCCAGCTCGACCTCGGGCGGGTGGTGCAGCCGACGTTCGAACGCCTCGATGATCTGCTGGCGCGCCAGCCCCGTGCCGCGCGGCCCGCGCACGGCGAGGATGAAGGGGAAGCCGAACTTCGCGTTGTAGGCGGTGTTCAACTGCTGCAGCTTGTCGAACTCGGCGGGGCTGCAGTGCGTGAGGCCGGCGCGGCTCTGTTCGTCGGTCGATTCGGCGGTGAGGCTGCGGCTGACCATCGCCTTGCCGGCGAGCTCGGGGTGGGCGCGGATCAGCGCGAGTTGCCGCTCACGGTCCGCGCTGGCCACCACGCGCGCGGCCGCGTGCTTGAGCGCAGCCAGCGAGGCGAAGGGCCGCTGCGCGAGCGCGGCCTCGACGATCCAGGGCGAGTGCTCGTACAGGCCGTCGAGCAGGCGGGCGGCCTCGGGAAGGGGCGCGGTGTTGAGGTGGTCGAGGGTGATGGGCATGGTGTTCAGCCGGGGTAGGGATGGACCTGCTTCCAGTGCCGCGCGATATCGATACGCCGGCACACCCACACCCGTTCGTGTCGGGCGATGTGGTCCAGGAAGCGCTGCAGCGCAACGATGCGACCGGGGCGCCCGAGCAGGCGGCAGTGCATGCCCACGCTCATCATCTTCGGCGCTTCGTCGCCTTCGGCGTACAACGCGTCGAAGCTGTCGCGCAGGTACTGGAAGAACGGGTCGGCGTGCGAGAAGCCTTGCGGCAGTGCGAAGCGCATGTCGTTGCAGTCGAGCGTGTAGGGCACCACCAGGTGCGGCACCACGGCGCCGTCGGTGCGCTTCACCTTCATCCAGAAGGGCAGGTCGTCGCCGTAGTAATCGCTGTCGTACTCGAAGCCGCCGTGATCGACCACCAGCCTGCGGGTGTTGGGGCTGTCGCGCCCCGTGTACCAGCCCAGCGGCCGCTCGCCCGTGAGCCGCTCGATGATCTCCATGCCGGTGCGCAGGTGCTCGCGCTCGGTGGCCTCGTCCATGCCCTGGTAGTGGATCCAGCGCCAGCCGTGGCAGGCGATCTCGTGGCCCAGTTCGCGGAACGCGGCGGTGAGTTCGGGGTGGCGCTGCAGGGCCATGCTCACGCCGAAGACGGTGAGCGGCAACTGGCGCTTCTCGAACTCGCGCAGGATGCGCCAGGCGCCCACCCGCGAGCCGTACTCGTAGATGCCCTCCATGCTCAGGTGCCGGTCGGGGTAGCTGGCCGGGTTGAACATCTCCGAGAGGAACTGCTCCGAGCCGGCGTCGCCGTGCAGCACGGCGTTCTCGCCGCCTTCCTCGTAGTTCAGGACGAACTGCACCGCGATGCGTGCATCGCCGGGCCATTGCGCGTGCGGCGGGTTGCGGCCGTAGCCGACGAGGTCGCGGGGGTAGGGAGCGGTGCTGTCGTAGATCATGGGATGCTCATGGACCAAGGGCTTGGGCGATGTCCTGGGTGGGCTGCGGCCGGTCGAAGGCGAGGCTCTCCTCGACGTGCCGCAGGTGTTCGGTCATGAGCCGGGCGGCGGTGTCCTCGTCGCGGGCGGCGAGGGCGCGCACGATCTGCACGTGCTCCTGCTGCGAGTGTTCGGCGGCGCCCGCGCGCTGGTACATGAGCGAGACGAGCGAGCTGCGCGAGGCCAGATCGCGCAGGATCTGGGCCAGCACCTCGTTGCCGAGCAGTTCGGCCATGCGCACGTGGAAGTCGCCCAGCAGCGCGTTGCGCGCGGCGGCGTCGCCCGCTTCGGCGGCCGCCTTTTCCTGCGCGATGTGTTCGCGCAGCGCCTTGAGCCGCGCCGGCGTGGCCTCCCGGGCGAAGGCGCGGGCCATCTCGGCTTCGAGCATGCGGCGCACTGCGAACACCTGCCTCGCCTCTTCGACGGTGGGCGCCGCGACGAAGGCGCCACGGGCAGGCTCGAGCTTCACCAGCCGGTTCTGCGCGAGCTGGAACAGCGCCTGGCGCACCAGCGTGCGCGACACGCCGAAGTGGTCCGCCAGCTTCTGCTCGGCCAGCTTGGCCCCAGGCAGCAGCCGGTGCGCCGCGATGGCCCGCGTGAGGGCCTCGACGATGGCGCTGGTGGTGGACTCCATGCAAAGAGTGTATACACTTCTGTAGACGATCCGGCCCTGGTGGATGCCCGCACCCGCGACGGCAGCGGCGGCCGAGACGATGTGGAGGACACCATGGGATTGAGCACCCACGTGCTGGACACCATGCACGGCACACCCGCCGCCGGCATGGGCGTGGAGCTGTGGCGCACCGACGCCGCCGGGGCGCCGCAGTGCGTCAAGCGCTTCACCCTGAACGCCGACGGCCGCAATCCCGACGGTCCGCTCTACGACAACGCCGGCCTGCAGCGCGGCACCTATCGGCTGGTGTTCGAGGTGGCGGCCTACTTCCGTGCGCGGGGCGTCCAGCTGCCGGACCCACCCTTTCTCGACCGCGTCGGCCTCGACTTCGGCGTGGCGGACACCGCCCAGCACTACCACGTGCCGCTCCTGTGCAGCCCGTGGAGCTACTCGACCTACCGCGGCTCCTGAGCCGCCGCACCTGACGGGCGCACGCGTGGCCTCAGTCCTGTCCCTCGGTGAGCGTGTCCAGCTGGAAGCGGCCGCTCTTGTCCCACAGCCAGGTGTCGGTGTAGGTCACACGGCCCATGCGCACGGGGCGCGGATAGGGGGCCGACGCGCGCACCATGCGCTCGATCTCGGCCACCACCTCGGGCGCGTGGCGCGGCGCGCGCAACCAGTTCAGCCGACGCGGGTGCCCGTTGCCGTCGAGATCGACTTCGAGCACCCCGACGGCGTACAGCATGGGCGGCAGACGGCCGGTGAAGACGCGCTCGCGGTGCAGCGCGTAGAGGTGGGCGGCGGCATCGCGCCGGTAGTCGCGCGGGGTGCGGGCAGCCGAGACCTGCGGC
The DNA here is from genome assembly GCF_037726105.1 of Ramlibacter sp. AN1015. Taxonomy (NCBI): domain Bacteria; kingdom Pseudomonadati; phylum Pseudomonadota; class Betaproteobacteria; order Burkholderiales; family Comamonadaceae; genus Ramlibacter; species Ramlibacter sp. AN1015. The sequence continues at coordinate 445,585 of NZ_JBBJUM010000002.1, read as the reverse complement.
GCCGGCGGTGCCACCGCCGCGATGGGTGTGCCGTCCACCCGGGCGGGTGCGGGGGCGCCGGGACCGGGCGGCGGCGGTGTGCCGGCGACCGTCGCACGCGGCGGCGCGGGTGCGGACGGGGCGATGCCGCAGGCGGCCAGCACGCTGGCGAGGCCGCTGGCGGCGAGGGCGCGAAGGCGCCCGATGGCGCCGGCTGCTTTCATGGGGGCTCCTGCAGGACGCGCGGCCTTCGCGCGTCACCGCCACGAGCATACTGGGCGCGAGGAACGCGACCGCATGAATGACCTGCTCAGCCCCCGCCTGCCGGAGCTGCTGGCCCGCCAGCCGGCGGTGCAGGTGCGCGTCGCACGCACCGAAGGCTCGGCCCCGCGCGGGGCGGGCACCGTGATGCTGGTGTTCCCGCGCGAGGTCTTCGGCACCATCGGCGGTGGCCAGCTCGAGTTCCAGGCGATCGAGCAGGCGCGCGAGCGGTTGCGGGGCACGGCGCCGGCCGACGCCGAGCCGGTGCGGTACCCGCTGGGCCCCAGCCTGGGGCAGTGCTGCGGCGGCGTGGTGTGGCTCGCCTACGAACGCATTGAACCCACCGGGGCTGCGGCCTGGATCGACCAACTGCAAGGCGCGCAGCAGCCGGTGGCCCTGTTCGGCGGCGGCCACGTCGGCCGCGCGCTGGTGCGGGTGCTCGCCACGCTGCCCTTTCGCATCACCTGGATCGACAGCCGCGACGAGATCTTTCCCCCTGGCCTGCCGCCCCAGGTGCGCTGCGAACAGAGTGACCCGGTGCAGGCCGCCGTGGCCGACCTGCCCGCGGGCGCGCTGGTCCTCATCATGAGTTTCAGCCACGCCGAAGACCTGGACATCGTGGCCGCCTGCCTGCGCCGCCGCCGCGAGCGCGCCGACCTGCCCTTCGTCGGCCTGATCGGCAGCCGCACCAAGTGGGCGACCTTCCGCAGCCGCCTGCGCCAGCGGGGCTTCGACGACGGGGAACTGGCGGGCGTCACCTGCCCCATCGGCATCCCGGGCATCCGCGGCAAGGAGCCGGAGGTCATCGCGGTGAGCGTGGCGGCGCAGCTGCTGCAGCGCCAGGCAGGCGCAGAAGCTGCTTAAACTCGGCGGGTCGGTCGCAGCGGTGCCCTTCGAGGTTCGCGGCCCATGTTGCTGCTCAGAGCGCCCGCGGTGGTGAGCAGTGCTGAAGGTCTTCGAACGCCCGCCATGGAAAGCTATCTCCTCGACTGGTCCAACCTGCTGCTGCGGTGGCTGCACGTCATCACCGCCATCGCCTGGATCGGCTCCTCGTTCTACTTCGTCTTTCTCGATTCGAGCCTCACGCCGCCCGAGGACGACGACCTCAAGAAGCAGGGCGTGAGCGGCGAGCTCTGGGCGGTGCACGGCGGCGGCTTCTACCACCCCGTGAAGTTCGCGGTGTCTCCGCCCACCCTGCCCAAGCACCTGCACTGGTTCTACTGGGAGGCCTACACCACCTGGATGTCCGGCTTCGCGCTGCTGGTGGTGCTGTATTTCTGGAACGCACGCGCCTACCTGATCGATCCGGCCCGCATGGACTGGGCGCCGCCCGCAGCCATCGCGACCGCCCTGGGATTCCTCGTCGTCTTCTGGCTGCTGTACGACCTGATCTGCCGCGTCTTTGAAAGCCGCGCCAAGGGCGACACCATGGTCGGCGTGCTGGTGGCGGTGCTGGTCGTCGCCGCCTCGTGGCTGGCCTGCCAGCTCTTCGCCGGCCGCGCCGCCTTCCTGCTGGTGGGCGCGATGATCGCCACCGCCATGAGCGCCAACGTCGCCATGTGGATCATCCCCGGGCAGCGCAAGATGGTCGCCGCCATCGGCGAGGGCCGGCCCGTCGATCCCATCCACGGCAAGCGCGGCAAGCAGCGCAGCGTGCACAACACCTACTTCACGCTTCCGGTGCTGTTCGCCATGCTGTCCAACCACTACAGCTTCACCTGGGGCCACCCGAACAACTGGCTGGTGCTGGTCCTGATGATGGCCGCCGGCGCCGCCATCCGGCAGTTCTTCGTGCTGCGGCATGGATGGAAGCTGGGGCGCAACGGGAATCCGGCGGGGTATGCGGTGGTGGGGGTGGTGGTGATTGCGGCGACGGCCTGGTGGATGGCGCCGGCGCCCACGGTGTCAGGGCCGGCGAGGGCGGCGTCGCCGGGTGCGGCTCCCTCGGCGTCTTCCGCGGTTGCGGCCCCCAGTTTCGCCGCCGTGCAGCAGGTGATGGCCCAGCGCTGCGTCATGTGCCACGGCGAGCAGATGCAGATGAAAGGCGTGCGCCTGGATTCGCCCGAGGCCCTCCGGCAGCACGCCCAGGCGGTGTATCAGCAGACCGTGGTCACGCGGCTCATGCCGATGAACAACGCGACGGGGATGACGGAGGAGGAGCGGGCGGTGGTGGGGGCGTGGTTCAGGGCGGGGGCGAAGGGGGAGTAACCGGAGCGCTGCTCGTCGGCCTATTTCGCATCCTTTCGGTTGGTCGGCGGTGCAACAACGCTCGGCGGTTCCGAGCTGGCCGGCGGTGTGTACACATTTGCCCCTAGTGATCGCAGCCCGTGGACTGCACCACTCACGCCCAGCTCGACTTTCCGGCTCGTGGCAAGCGCGCTCCTAAAGAACCGCATGTCAGCTTCTTCTGTTTCTATAGCCGCCTTGATAGCGCGAACGCGGGCATCGAGGTCTTGCGCCAGTAGCCCGCTGCGTGCTGGTTCGATTCCTTCCACTTCCACGCGATTTGCAGCCATTGCTGCGGCTAGTGCATAGGAATCCTGTTGTTCTCGCAGCTCCGCTGCGTCGGCGAGAGCTTCGCCGTCTTCGATCTCTTGAGCTACAGCCCTGGGCAGCTCGCCGTCGAGTTCGTCTGGCGAATACCAATCCGCATCCACCGTTCCCCTCGGCGATTCGCGGTCCGTTGAGGAGCTTGAGGAGACTGAGGAGACTGAGGAGACTGAGGAGACTGAGGAGACTGAGGAGACTGAGGAGACTGAGGAAGTGGACGAACCAGTGACAGCGCCAGCGCCAGCACCAGCACCGGCAATCGAGATCGACGAAGACAAATCGGCTTTGCTTCTCGCGAACACAGTCCGTGCCACCGCAAAGATGGCGTGGCGGACGGCGTCTTTATTCTTCAACTGCTCCGCCACGCTGTCGGGGTCCAGCTCCCCTGTTTCCTTCAACAAGACATCGAGCAGGCGATCCAGCTGCGTATCTGTCGCTGCACTCAGCTGAGCGGGTGCAATCGAGTCTGTCCAGTTCGCCGAGGTTGATGGCGCACCGTGGGCAAGGGCCTTGAGCGCTGCATCCAGAATCTCCTGGTAGTCCTGTTCGCGCATCTGGCCAGGACGCCTTGGCAACATGCCGGCTTCCGCAAAAAAGGGCTGGAGCCGATCGAGCAAGCTGATCAGTGCCTCTCGACGCTCGGGCACCATGGGTTGCGTTGCGAAACCTTTAGCTCCAACGCTCTGTAGCGTGTTCGGCCCCGGCGAAGAGGTCTGCGAGCCACCGGCAAAAGCATCGCCATCGGCAGGGGCGTCGGCGGCGGCATCGGACGGGAGTTGATCGACCACCGGCTGGTCCGAAGGCAGGCTGCTGCCTGCATTCACAGGGCCAGTTGGTGCGGGTGCTGACTGCGCAATTGCAGGCTCCGCGGGGCTCGGCGCGCGCACCTCCGCCAAGGGCGGGCGAGATGCGGAGGGCACGTCAAGCTCGGCCAGAGCCCTGCGGAACGCAGCCTCCGGGTCCTCAGCGGGAGCCGAAAAATCGCTCAAGGGTTGAGAAATCGAGGAACCGGCATCAGCACCGTGCGCGGATTCAACCGGATCGCGGTGGGGTGCGGGTGGCGGGGAATCAGAGGATGAACGGCGGCCGGCGTTCACCACGTCTGGCTGCGCCTCGGAAGAATTCAACGCGCCCGTCTCCAGCGACGGTGGGCGGGCTTCTACGGACGCATGCGCAGGCGGATCTTGCTCCGTAGGTGATTGGTCCGAGTAGAAAGACTCGTCCGCCTCCTCGTCCTCGCTATCTGACGCATTCCCGCCATCATCAACAACATCATGGTCGCGTTGCGCGTAAGTGCCGACACCCGCAACGTCATCGGCATCGGCATCGATGTGCTCGTCGCTGAAGGCAACTTCGTTCGACGGCGAGCCATTCGAATCGGAGGTGCGCGGAGACGAGGGGTCACTGGACAGGCCGGAGAACGGCACCTCGTTTCTGGCCGATGCGGGATCTGGAAGATCGGCGTTGGGATCAGATGAATCATCGCTGTCCTGCTCGCTCGCACCATGCCTCTGCACGGGCGGGTCAGCCGCCGCCAGTGAGGAACTCGAAGAGCTTGAAGAACGCGAGGAGCTGGGCAGGGCCGGCGAAGACCTGCTGCCTGTGTCCAAGGCGCGAGGGGAGGACCGGGGGTCAAAGTTACGGTCATCAAGAAACTGGTCTTCTGCGGCGCCAGCGCTAGTTGGAAGCGCTAATGGAACGCCAAGCGGAGGCGGGCGGCCGGTGGAGGGCCTGCAATCGAGGGATCCGCGGGAGGCCGCAACGGCAGACTCATCCGAGCACGGACGGTCGAGGCGCAGGTCGCGCATGGATCCATTCGCGCCCGGAAACGGACTTTCCGATCCCGAGGCCGATGCCGATTGCGGCTGCGGCTGTGGTCGTTCCAGCAGCGGGCTCGGTAGCAGCGCCGAGGTCAGCGGCCGCGCCAGCGGCCGTGGTGACGATGCAGAAGAGGACGGAGTGCTTTCAAACAAGCTGCCGTAGTGCTCTAGTCTCCCGTTCGTTTTTCGCGCCAGGTCTGCGATCGTCCGATTCACGATCACGTCTCCTTCGGTCTTGCTTTCCCGATAGGCAACCTTCATGTTCCGCGCCTGATGTTCGAACACGTTGACCAGTGCGGAGGTGAACGCCTCGAGCTGCCAGTTGTGAAGACTTCCAACACGATGCAGGTCGGCTTGCTTTCCAAGGAAGTTGAGCGCGACCTCCGGCAGACGTGCCTGGTCATGGCGTGACGCGAGGTACGCGCGCTCACACTGCTTCAGTGCTTGGGCGTAGTAGTCGTTCCACTGGCCAATCGTCGGCTTCTCCGGCCAGATGCGCTCGGCAAATTCCGAGGACCGGTGCTTCCTGTCCAGGCCGGAGTTCCCATCATCGGCGTACACCACACCGACTTCCCGGCCCGCATGGGGGCGCTCAGGCGCCAGCGAGGCGTCAGGTGTTCGCTCGAGCACGGTTGCGGCGGGAAGGTCGGAAATTTCCTGCGGCCGAATGTTGGTGGCTGCCGCAGGCGCGGGTTGCGCCAGAGGAGTTGGTCCGCTGCGAGAAGCTGCGCTGCCAGGTCGCGCCCCCTCCGCCGGCACGAGATTCAGATGACGCCAGGGGCTCCAATGCGAAGCATTGCGGGGGTGGTCAGTCATGACTTTCCTTGCGGATGAGTAGCGCACCAAAGCTAGCACATACGCGCTTTTCGCGGGAGACGAATAACCCGATAGTGTTCTTATAGGGGTGCTCCCTGTCAGCTGCAAACCTCAGCTGCAAACCTCCCCCCCCCCCCTGCGGCGCCGACTCAGACGAAGAGAAACCCAGGCCCTCCCGTCAGCTGCACGCTTCCCGAATCCCCTCCGGCACCGGCCACGCAAAGATGCTCCCATCCTCCCGCCGCCCCGCGAAGATGCGCACCTCGTCGCATTCCATGATCGCGTCGTCCCCCCGCGTCACGCGGTAGCGCTGCACGAAGCTCTTGCCACGCCACTCGGCCACGCTGGTGTGGATCTGCAGCGTGTCGCCATAGCTCGCCGTCTTCATGAACTTCGCGTGCGTATCGACCAGCGGCGTGCCGATGACGCCCAGATCCTTGGCGGTCTGGTGCCAGGGCGGGACGCCGCATTCGATGAAGAAGTGCCGCGAGGCCGCGTCGATCCAGCGGAAGAAGTTGGGAAACCAGACGATGCCGGCGGGATCGCAGTCGCCGAACTCGACGCGCTGGGTGTAGATGACGGTCTTGCTCATCGCGGCGCCTGTGCCCTCACTCATTCCGCCGCGATCTTGCGTTCGCGGATGATGGCGCCGAAGCGCTTCGAGTCCTCCGCCGCGCGCGCGGCAAACTCGGCCGGCGTGAGCGGCAGTGCCTCGCCGCCCATGGTGACGATGCGGTCCTGAATGGCCTTGGTGCCCAATGCCTTGTTGATCTCGCGGTTCAGGCGCGCGACCACTTCCGGCGGCGTGCCGGCGGGCGCGTAGAAGCCGAACACGCTGTCGGCGTCGAAGCCCTTCAGGCCGGCTTCATGCAGCGTGGGCACATCCGGGAACAGCGGCGAGCGCTTGGGGCTGCCCACGGCCAGCAGCTTCAGGCGGCCGCTGCGCGCGTGCTGCAGGCCGATGCCCGGGTCGAAGTAGAAATCGATCTGCCCGGCCAGCAGGTCCTGCAGCGCGGGCGCCGCGCCGCGGTAGGGCACGTGCACGGCATACACGCCCGCCTGGCTCTTCATCATCTCGGCCGCGAGATGGGGCGAACTGCCATTGCCGGGCGAGCCGAACGAGAGCTTGCCGGGGTTGGCCTTGAGGTACTGCAGGAACTCCTGCACGTTGTTGGGCGGCAGCTGCGGCTTGGCCATCAGGTACACGGCCACGCGCGCGGCGCTGGCCACCGGCACCAGGTCCTTGGCAGGGTCGAACGCCATCTTGGCGTACAGGTGCGGGTTGATCGACACCATGCCGCCCGAGCTCATGAGAAGGGTGTAGCCGTCGGCCGGTGCGCGGGCCACCGCTTCGCCGCCGATGTTGCCGTTGGCGCCGCCGCGGTTCTCGATGACGACGGGTTGGCCCAGGGCTTCCGAGAGCGGCTGGCCGATCGCACGGGCCAGCGTGTCGGCAGCGCCGCCGGCGGGGAAGTTGACGATGACGCGCACCGGCTTGTTCGGCCATGAGCCGGCCGGCTGCGCCTGCACGCCGACGCTGGCGAGCGCACCGGCGGCGAGTGCGGCGCCGAGCAGGGCGCGGCGACCAGCGGACGGTGCGATGGTGTCTTTGTTGTTCATGTCAGGGTCTCCTGGGGTGTAGTTCGTGGTGGAAGGAAAGCTCAGGCCGGCTGCCGTGCCGCGGCCTTGGGGGTGCGAACAAATCGGATCGGCTGCTCCTTGACCGGCCGCGGCGGCGCGCCGTGCTGCACCAGCGCGGCGTCGAGCGCGCTGCCGGCCTCGTCCTTGAGCGCGGCGGTGCGGGCGGCGGCGATGGCCGTGGCGCTGTCCTCGGCCGAGGGGCCGTGGGCGAGGTGGTCCAGCACGTGCAGCAGGTTCTCCTTGCCGCGTTCGTTGGTGGCGCCGTAGCCCTTGATCAGGCGACCGCACAGCGCGATCTCATGGCCCAGGCGCCAGCCGCGGCGGGTGCCTTCGACCACGCCCTGCAGCCAGCGCTCGATCATCTGCTGCTCCATCGCGAAGCGGCTGCCGCGCACGCGCAGCCACTTCATGCTGGCCAGGGTGCGCAGCGCCACCATGCCGCGCAGCGAATGCGTGCCGACCTTCAGCGGCATGGCCCAGGCGTCCTTGCCGGAGGCGATGCGCTTGCGGTCCCAGGCCGTAAGGCGCTGGGCGAGTGCCGGCGGCAGCAGGGCGGCGAACTCGGGCACGCCGGGCTTGAAGTGGTCCCACACCTGCAGCAGGTCCTCGTCTTTCGCCTTCACCTCGCCGCGCACGCGCTGCCAGCGGCTCGCGCGGCTTTTCAGGTCGGCCACGCGCACGATGTCGTCGAACGCCATCCACAGCGCCAGCCAGCGGGCCATCTCGGTGGTGGTGGCGAAGCCCTGTGCGCCGGCGGGATCGGCCGCCTGTTCGGCCTCGAGCACGCGGGCCAGGCGCTGCACGTACAGCTCGGCATAGGCCGGCCCCTGGTAATCGACCAGTCGCGCATGGCCCAGGGCCAGCATGCCCTGCACCGGCTGCGGAAAACGGGCGGCCACGGCGGCCGGCAGCGGCCTCGCGGTCGGCGCATCCGGCGTGTCGTCGGCCATCAGCTCCTGCACCAGCACGGCCTGCTGCTGCGCCTGGCGCACGATGTCGAAGGCACGCGCGAAGCCGCGCAGGCTGGCCTTGGCGGTGGCGGCGCCGCCCTCGTTGATCGCGGCCTCGTAGTCTTCGCGGCGGAACGGAAAGAGCCCGCTGCCGGCGATGGCGCCGAGCATCACGGCGCTGACGATGGTGCCGCACTCCTTGGCGACGGCGGCCATGTCGAAGACGTGGTGCTCGCGGCTGTGGTGGCGCACCACCTCCATCAGTGCCGCGTTCTCCAGCCGGCCATCGCCCATCTGCATGCGCTCGGCGGTGGTGAAGCTGCGGCTGCTGGAGGTGATCACCCGCGTGCGGGTGGCCGAGCTCATGCCGTTGCCGATCTGGCGCGCCGTCTCCAGCAACTCGGACGACACCAGCGCGTCGAGCGCGCCGGGCACCGGGTTGAGGCTGAACACGGGGCGGCGGCCGGCCAGTTGCGCGGCCGGCCGTGGGAACACCTCGATGTAGTAGGTGGTGGCCCCGGTGCGCTGCGCTACGCCGGGGATCGAAGTGCTCTGCGCCGGGTAGCCGGCATGGCGCGCGGTCTCGATCAGCCACTCGGTGAGCACGCCGCCGCCTTCGCCGCCGAGCGCGCACACCAGCAGGGTGATGGCCTTGTCGTTCGTCATCGTCATCTCCATGCCCTCGTTCAGGCGGGCTGCAGGGCGCGCACCAGGCCGCCGCGCAGGCTGGCCCACAGGCGTTCGTGCCACTTGGGGTTCTGGATCACCTCGGCCCGGTAGAAGCTCGGGCACAGGGTGGCCGCGTGCGCGTTGGCACCGCACAGGCCGCAGCCGACGCAGCCGTCGATCACGGTGGCGACCGGATCCACCTTGAGCGGGTCTGGGTTGTCCTTGAGGGTGAGGGTGGGGCAGCCCGAGAGCCGGATGCAGGCATGGTCGCCGTTGCACACGTCTTCGTCCACGCCGTACTTCACGCGCATCACGCGCTCGCCTTTCTTCAGCAGGCTGGCCAGCCATGGCTTCAGGCGCCGCTGACGCTCCAGCTGGCACTCGCCCTCTGCCACGATCACCTTCAGGCCGTTGAAGCTGGAGGTGAAGGCGTCTTTCAGGGTGTCGCGCATCTCGGCGACTTCGTAGGTGTGCACGGTGCGCATCCACTGCACGCCCAGGCCCTTGAGCGTGGACTCGATGGTCTGGTTGGTGTGCACCATGCTCTGGCCCTTGTCGGCGGCCACGGCCTTGGCCTCGTCCATCGGTGTGGAGATCAGCTCCTGCGTGCCGGTGGCCGAGGAGTAGCCGTTCTTGAAGATCAGCAGCACCGCGTCGTCGCCGTTGAACAGGGCCGACTGCACGCCGGTGAGCAGGCCGTTGTGCCAGAAGCCGCCGTCGCCCATGATGGCCAGCGTGCGCCGCTGCATCATCGGCGAGACCCCTGCGCGGCTCGCCAGGCTCATGCCGTAGCCCAGGATGGAGTGGCCGGTGTTGAAGGGCTCGAAGGTGCCCAGCGCGTGGCAGCCGATGTCGGCGGCCACGTGCACCGGGCCCACGTCCTGCTGCGCCAGCTTGAGCGCCGCGAACACCGGGCGCTCGGGGCAGCCGACGCAGAAGGAGGGCGGGCGCGGCGGCAGCGGCGCATCGAGCTGGCGGGCCACGGCGCCGCGGCGCTCGCGGTTGCCTTCGAGCCAGCCGCGGGCCGAGTCGATCGCGGCGCCCGGCAGGTAGGTGCCGGCGAACTGCGTCAGGCCCGCGGCCAGCACCTCGACGCTGTACTCGCCGCCCTGGGGCAGCCAGTCCTTGCCGTGCAACTTCGTCTGGATATCGCGACGGCGCAGCAGCGTGGCGATCTCCTGCTCTATGTATTCGGGCTGGCCCTCTTCGACCACGATCACCGCGCGCTTGCCGATGCAGAAGTCGGCCACCTGCTCGGGCACCAGCGGATAGGTCACGTTGAGCACCAGCAGCGGGATGTCGCACTCGCCGAAGGCGTTGGCCAGCCCGAGCTGCTGCAGGCTGCGCACCAGCGCGTTGTAGAGGCCCCCCTGCACGATGATGCCGAGGTCCTCGTGCGCTCCGGGCATCAGCTCGTTCAACTGGTTCTCGACGATGTAGCGGCGCGCGGCGGGAATGCGCTGCTCGTGCTTGAGCTTTTCCTGGGGGAAGGTGACCGGCGGGTGCGCGAGGCGCATGTAGTCGAACTTGGCCGGGTTCGCCATCAGCTGGCGCGTGGACACCTGCGGCGGCTGGTTGGCCTTGGTCTCGAAGCTGCCGCGCACGTGGCAGGCCCGGATGCGCAGCTCCAGGATGGCCGGCATGTTCGACGCCTCCGACAGGCGAAAGCCGTGCTCCACCATGTTCACCATCACCGGCAGGTCGGGGCGTGGGTCGAGCAGGCACATGGTCGATTTCAGCGCGAAGGCGTGGGTGCGCTCCTGGATCACCGAGGCGCCCTCGCCGTAGTCTTCGCCCACCACGATCAGCGCGCCACCCGTCACGCCGGGCGACGAGAGGTTGGACAGCGCGTCCGACGCCACGTTGGTGCCGACGATCGATTTCCAGGTCACCGCACCGCGCAGCGGGTAGTGGATGGATGCGCCCAGCATGGCCGCGGCCGACGCCTCGTTGGAGCAGGCCTCGACGTGCACGCCGAGTTCGTCCATGTAGGGCTTGGCCTGCACCATCACGTCGAGCAGGTGCGACACCGGCGCACCCTGGTAGCCGCCGACGTAGGCCACGCCCGACTGCAGCAGCGCCTTGGTGATGGCGAGGATGCCCTCGCCATGGAAGGTCTCGCCGTCGCCCAGGCGCAGCGACTCGATTTCCTTGCTGAATGAAACTTCCACGGCTTGTCTCCCAGTGCGGGGCCCACGTGGGCGCCCGAAGTCAATCGCGGGAGTGTCGGCGCTTCGCCGTCATCAATCAATAAAATGACCCGACTAAGCGGAATAAGCAGCGTGCATATCAACGAGATCGACCTCAACCTGCTGCGGCTGTTCGACGCCGTCTACCGCAGCCGCAGCGTGAGCCGCGCGGCCGAGCAGCTGCAGCTCACCCAGCCGGCGGCCAGCCAGGGGCTCACCCGCTTGCGCACGCTGCTGCACGACCCGCTCTTCATGCGCGCACCCGGCGGCGTGCAGCCCACGCCGCGCGCCGACCGGCTGGCCGATCCGGTGCGCCAGGCGCTGGCCACGCTGGAGCTGGCCCTGGCGGAAGCGGACGAGTTCCAGCCGCTGCAGTCGCGCCGCACCTTCCAGCTGCACCTGAGCGACATCGGCGAGGGCCGTTTCCTGCCGCCTCTCATGGCCGCCCTTCGCGCGCAGGCGCCGGGCGTGCGGGTCGAGGCGCGGCCCTGGCCGCGCGAGGAGCTGGCCGAGGGCCTGCACAGCGGCCGCATCGACTTCGCCTTCGGCTTCCTGCCGATGCTCAAGGACACCGAGCGCGCGCGCCTGCTCGACGACCGCTACGTGGTCGTGCTGCGGCGGGACCACCCCTTCCTGGCGCGGCGGCGCACCGGGCGCGCCCTGCTGGCGGCGCTGAGCGCGCTCGAGTTCGTCGCCGTGCGCACCCACGCCGACACCCGCCGCATCCTGCAGCTGCTGCAGCTCGAAGAGCGGCTGCGCCTGGTGACCGAACACTTCCTGGTGCTGCCGGCCATCGTGCAGGCGACGGACCTCGCGGCGCTGGTGCCGCGCGACATCGCCGAAGGCTTCGGCGAAGGCCACGCCATCGTCGAGCCGCCGTTCCCGCTGCGCGACTTCACGGTCTCGCTGCACTGGAGCCGGCGCTTCGAATCGGAGCCGGGCCACCGCTGGCTGCGCGGGCTGATCGGTGAGGTCTTCCGCTCGTAGCGCGCGCGCAGGGCTGGCACACTCGCGCCCCATGTCCGCACCGCAACTCGAACTCGCCGTCATCGACGTCAAACCCGGCGCCGCCATGGAAAGCCAGTCGGGCCTGGCCCTGCTGCGCCCGCGCATCTACGGCGCCTGGATGCAGCCCGCCGGCCCCCGGAAGGTGGCCGCCATCGTGATGCACCCCACCAGCAACTTCATGGGGCACTACCTCATCGAGCCGCTGGCGCGACGGGGCGTCGCCTGCATGGGGCTGAACACCCGCTACGCCGGCAACGACACCATGCTCCTCATGGAACGCGCCATCCAGGACCTGGGGGCCGGCGTCAAGTTCCTGCGCGCGCAGGGCTACGACACCGTGGTGCTGATCGGCAACTCGGGCGGGGCCGCGCTGGCCTCGCTCTACCAGGCGCAGGCCGAGAACCTCAGCATCGACACCCTGGTCGATGGCGACCCCGCCGGCCTGGCGAGCTCCGACCTGCCGCCGGTGCAGGGCCTGGCCCTGTGCGGCGCCCACGAGGGCCGCTCGCGCCTGATGCGCCGCTGGATCGACCCGTCGCTGACCGACGAGCACGATGCGCTTTCGCGCGACCCCACGCTCGACATGTACGACCCGGCCAACGGCCCGCCCTACAGTGCCGAGTTCCTGGCGCGCTTCGATGCGGCGCAGGACGCGCGGCTCGGGCGCATCGACGCCTGGGTCACCGAGCGCCTGGCCCTGCTGAGAGGGCTGAAGGAGCCCGGCAGCCCGCGCGACCAGACCTTCATCATCTACCGCACCCACGCCGACCCGCGCTGCCTCGACCTGTCCCTCGATGCCAACGACCGGCAGGTCGGCAGCGTCTGGGGCAACGGCGCGTCGGGGGCGCGGGCCGTCAACTACGCCGCCAGCCAGATGGGACGCATCACCTCGCTCACGGCCTACCTCTCGCAGTGGTCGCCGCGCAGCCGGGCCGACGGACCGTCCAATCTGGCACGCACCAGCGTTCCGGTGCTTCTTTTCACCTACACCGCCGACCAGTCCACCTTCCCCAGCACGCGCGAGGCGTGGATGGAGGCGGGCGGCACCCGCATCCGCAATGTCGATGTGGTCGGCGGCAACCACTACCTCGCCGGCCAGCCGCAGCTGGTGGAGCAGGTGGCGGACGAAATGGCCGCCTGGATGCTGGCGCTCTGAGCGCCGCGCCCTGTCGAGCTTGCGTGCTATCAGTTTGTCGCGTGTCGTCACCGTCCGACACGCCGTGTTTCAAACCGCTGACATACGCATGAGGCAGCCGCGCACGCGCACGGCTGGGCCACGCGCCGAGCATGGCTCCACCATGAAGATCCTTCACCTGCTCCACGTCACGCTGGCCTGCGCCTTCTACAAGTGGGCGCTGCGCGAAATCGACCCGCTCCACCCGGACGTTCCGCGGCTGCTGATGCGGCGACACCAGCTGGAGGAGCGGGCGCACCGCCTCTGGGCTTGATGCCAGGGCGCAGGGCGCCAGCCGGGTGAGCAGCGACCGCGATCGAGGCCGCCGTCAGCGTATCTCGTCATGGTTCCTCGGGCGGAGGAATGCTGGTGCGCCTGGCTCGTGGTACCCGTGAACAGTGGGAGGCGAGGGAACCTAGTGCGGCTCGCGCGCCATCGGCGTTGCTGGTGCGTGCCCGGCGCCGCATCCGGTTGAATGCGCGTGCGGGTCCGGCGCGGCGAGCAGCGCCTCACGCGCCTGCCGCTCGTCAATGCCCAGCCAGTAGCCGGTCGCCAGCGTGCGGGCGCAGCCAGCCAGCGTGCTGCCATGCGCGATGGACACCCGATAGGCCTCGACCTCGTACGCCAGCCGATGGCGCCGGCTGCAGGCATAGCGCCACCAGAACCGCAGCAGCCCGTCGCGGCGCATCTGCTCCACATGCACATGCTCGTGCGCCAGCAGGCCGGCGTCGTTGCGGTAGCGCGGGTGGATGACGATCAGGCGCGGCGCCAGCGTCATCCCGCAGGCCCAGACCAGCAGTCGGCTGTAGACGATCACGCTTGCGAGTTGTCAGGGGCGACGGCGGGTGCGGCTGCCGCGCAGCACGCCCACCAGCAGCAGCAGCACGATCGCGCCCAGCACCGACGCCACCCAGCCGGCCGCTTCGTACTGTCCGTAGAGCCCGAAGGCGGCGCCCACGAAGCGCGCGAGCGCCGCGCCCGCGATGCCGAGGATCGTGGTCATGATCAGGCCCATGCGGTCGTCGCCCGGCTTGATGGCCCGCGCGATCAGGCCCACGATGAAGCCGACGATGATGGTGCCGAGGATGGTGGTGATCATTGTGGTGGGTGCTTTTCGAGTGAACCTGTTCCGCATGCTAGGGGCGCGCCGTGCGGCGCGACTGTAGGCCGAGCCAGCATGGGGCCGTACGACACCGCCACGCTCGAGCCGCCCGGTGCGGCGCGGCGGCCCTCTCGTGCTCCCGTTGACGCGCGTGCGTCAACAGCAGCGTCCTACAGGGCAGCCGCACCTGCGTGCCTACCATCCTGGCCATCACAAGCGAGCACGCGCCAGGGAGGCCGGAAGAATGAAGAATGACCGACCGGCGGTACGCGAGAGCGACCGCATCGACACCAGTCATGACTACGCCGTATGCGCCTGGGCGCGGCATTTCAACGTGAGCGAGAAGCAGGTCCGCGAGGCCGTCGCCGCGGTCGGCGACCGGGCAGTGGCGGTGGCCCGCCACCTTCAGCCGAGCCGGCGCACGCAGGCCGGGGGCGTGTCGGAGCGGCCGAGCGGGGCGTGATCTCGCGCGCTCGCGCGACGAACACGGCGGCTCTCATCTTTTCTGCGCCGTCTTTCTGGCACGCATGCAGCAGGCGCAGGCACGCACCGCCTGCGCATGTCGGCGCTCGTGCGCGCACTGTCTCGCACTGTCTGAGTGGCGCAGCAGGCGGCGCCATAGCGCCGACGCCGGCTCGTGCGTGGCACCGATAAAGGGTTCTCTGCAAAGCCAACTGCTTACCGAGTAGAGCAGCCCATCCGCTCAGCCGCCTCCCAGCGCCCGCAGCACGTTCTCCGGCGTCGCCGGTGCGACCAGGCGCGATGCCTGCTCCGGCCCGGCGGCGGATGCGATCGCCTCCCGGATGGCTTCCCACACGCTGGTGGCCAGCATGAACGGCGGCTCGCCCACGGCCTTGCTGCCGCCCACGTTGTCCTCGGGATTGCGCTCGGGCCAGAGGTCCACCTTCAGGTGGGCGGGAACGTCGCCGGTGGCCGGGATCTTGTAGGTGCTGGGGGCGTGGGTGGCGAGCACGCCCTGGTCGTTCCAGACCAGCTGCTCGCAGGTGAGCCAGCCCATGCCCTGCACAAAGCCGCCTTCGATCTGGCCGATGTCGATGGCCGGATTGATGCTCGTTCCCACGTCGTGCAGGATGTCCACGGCGAGCACGCGCGTCTCGCCGGTGAGGGTGTCGATGGCCACTTCGCTGCAGGCCGCGCCATAGCTGAAGTAGTAGAACGGCCGGCCGGTGAGGGTCACCTTGTCGTAGTGGATCTTGGGCGTGCGGTAGAAGCCGTCGCTCCAGAGCTGGATGCGGTTCGCGTAGGCGAGCTTGACCACTTCGTCGAAGCTGCGCGTGGCGGTGGGCGACATCACCTGCCCGCCGCGAAAGCGCACCGCGCCGGCGCCGCAGCCGTCCAGCCCCGAGACGAAGGCTGCCAGGTTGTCCCGGATGTTGCGCGCGGCGAACTGCGCCGCGCGTCCGTTGAGGTCGGTGCCGCTGGACGCAGCCGTGGCCGACGCGTTGGGGACCTTGCCGGTTTCGGTGGCGGTGATGCGCACGCGCTCGAAGGGCACGCCGAGCTCGTCGGCCACGATCTGCATGATCTTGGTGTGCAGGCCCTGGCCCATTTCGGTGCCGCCGTGATTGAGCTGCACGCTGCCGTCGGTGAACACATGCACCAGCGCGCCGGCCTGGTTGAAGAAGGTGGCGGTGAAGCTGATGCCGAACTTCACCGGCGTGATGGCGATGCCGCGCTTGATGACCGGGTTGGCCGCGTTCCACCGGGCGATGTGCGCGCGCCGCTCCCCGTAGCGCGAGGTCTGCGCGAGCCGCGAGATCAGCGGCTCCAGGATGTTGTCTTCCACCCGCATCTGGTAGTGCGTGGTGTGCCGCTCCTCGATGCCGTAGAGGTTGCGCATGCGCACGGCCAGCGGGTCCATGCCCAGGTGCCGTGCGACGTCTCCCAGGATCGCCTCGATGGCGATCACCCCCTGCGGCCCGCCGAAGCCGCGGAAGGCCGTGTGGCTCTGGGTGTTGGTCTTGCAGCGGAAGGAGGCGATCTCCACGTCCGAGAGGAAGTAGGCGTTGTCGCTGTGGAAGATGGCGCGGTCGGCGACGGGCCCCGACAGGTCGGCGGAGAAGCCGCAGTTGGCCAGCATGGTGAGCTTGAGCGCGGTGATGCGGCCGGTGTCGTCGAAGCCCACCTGCCAGTCGTAGGCGAAGGGATGGCGCTTTCCCGTGACCATGAAGTCGTCGTCGCGGTCCATTCGCAGCTTGACCGGACGGCCCAGCTTGCGCGCGGCGAGCGCCGCCCACACCGCCATGTGGCCGGCCTGGGTCTCCTTGCCGCCGAAGCCGCCGCCCATGCGCCGGCATTCCACGGTGACGGCGTTGTTCTCCAGGCCGAGCGCGTGCGCCACCCAGTGCTGCACCTCGCCGGGGTGCTGGGTGCTGGAGTGGATGTGCCATTGCCCCTGCTCGCGCGGGATGGCATAGGCGATCTGGCCTTCCAGGTAGAAGTGCTCCTGGCCGCCGACCTCGAGCCGGCCTTCGAGGCGGTGCTTCGAGTCGGCGAGCGCCTGCTCGGGCTCGCCCCGGCGCACGGTGACGGGCGGCAGCACGTAGCTTTGCGCCGCGTGGGCGGTGCGCACGTCCAGCACGGCCGGCAGCGCTTCGATGTCCGCGCGCACCAGGCGTGCGGCGCGGCGCGCCTGCATCGCGCTGTCGGCGACCACCAGGCCGATCACCTGGCCCGCATGCTGCACGGTGTCGCGCGCGAAGATGGGTTCGTCGTGCACGAAGGTCGCGAGCACCGGATCGCCCGGGATGTCACCGGCCAGCACCACGCCGCGCACGCCGGGCAGCGCCAGCGCGGATTGCGCATCGATGCCGCGCAGCCGGCCGTGCGCCACCGGCGACAGGATGGGTGCGGCGTGCAGCGTGCCCTTGAGCTCGGGCAGGTCGTCGATGTAGGCAGCGCGTCCCGCCACCTGCGCGCGGGCGCTTTCGTGGAAGCGCGAGCTGCCGGTCGCCGGCGCGTCCGAGGCGGGCTGCGCGTGCGGCGAGATCGTGCCGGGGGCCAGGTTGCGTTCGCCGGCGTCCGCCGCGCCGCCGGGGCCACCGCCCGCGGATGCGGGGAAATCCTTTTCTCGGGCGTTCATGCCGCGACCTCCTCGAGCCGGAAGCTTTCCAGGTTGATGTGGCTCATGCCCTGGCTTTCCAGCCACAGGCGCCGGACGAGGTTGCCCAGCACCTCTCGGCGGTAGGCCGCCGAGGCGCGCATGTCGCTGATGGGCGCGAACTCGGCGCGCAGGCTCTCGGCGGCCGCGGCAGCGGCTTCTTCGCTCCAGGGCTGGCCGGCGAGCAGCGCCTCGGTCTGGCGGGCACGCGCCGGCGTGGCGGCCACGCCTCCGGCGCCGATGCGCGCCGCGACCACCCTGTCCTCGGCGAGCTGCAGGTTCACCACCAGGCACACCGCCGAGATGTCGTCGTCGTAGCGCTTGGAGATCTTGTAGGCCCGAAGGAACTCGCCGGGTGCCGGCCCCGGCACCTCGATGCGCGCGAGCACCTCGTCGGCGGCCAGCACGCTCTTGCGGTAGCCCGTGTAGAAGTCCTCGAGCGGCAGCGCGCGCTCACCGCGCACGCTGGCCAGCACCACGCGGGCGCCGAGCGCGATCAGCAGCGGCATCGAGTCGCCGATGGGCGAGCCGTTGGCGACGTTGCCGCCGAGCGTGCCGGAATTGCGCACCGGCAGTCCGGCAAAACGCTCGGCGAAATTCTTGAGCTGCGGCCGCTGCGCCACCAGCGCGGCGAAGGCGTCGGTGAGGGGCGCCGAGGCGCCGATGGACAGGCCCGCCTCCGCAGCGGATGCGTCGCCCGGCGGCGCCCACGGTTCGATGCGCCGCATCTCGGCCACACGGGTCACGTCCAGCACCTGCGGGTAGTGGCGGTGCAGCTTGGTCACCCAGAGCCCGACGTCGGTGCAGCCGGCCACCAGCTGGGCTTCGGGGTGGGCAGCGCGCAGGCTGAGCAGCTCTGACAGGCTGGTGGGGGCGAGGTACGCGCTGCCGGTGGCACCGCCGCTGCCGGGCACGAGGGCGCGCAGCTGCGCCAGCAAGCCCGGCTCGTCCACCGCCACGCGCGGAAGCTCGGCCATTTGTGTCGCCGCCTCGAGGATGGGCCGGTAGCCGGTGCATCGGCAGAGGTTGCCCGACAGCTCGGCCTGCGCGAGCTCGCGGCTCACGGCCTTGCCCCGGCAGACGTGGTTCTGGTACATGCCGAACAGGCTCATCACGAAGCCGGGGGTGCAGAAGCCGCATTGCGAGCCGTGGCACTGCACCATCGCCTCCTGCGCGGGGTGCAGGGCGCCGTCGTCGGCCGCGAGGTCCTCCACCGTCCACAGGGCCATGCCGTCGATCGAGTGGGCCAGGCGGATGCAGCTGTTGATGGCCCGAAAGCGCAGGGCATCGCCCTCGGGTTCGGCCAGCACCACGGTGCAGGCACCGCAGTCGCCTTCGCCGCAGCCTTCCTTGGTGCCGCAGGCGCCCAGGTCCTCGCGCAGGAGGTCGAGCAGCGTACGGTCGGGTGGTACATTGCCGAGCGATACGAGCTCGCCCCGGCGGATGAATCGGAGGGTCTTGGCTTCCATTGGCAGTTCAGTAGGTGACGTTGCGGCGGCTTTCGCGCGCGAGTTTCAAGATTAGAAGAGCGGGGGCGGCCGCCGCATAGGCGCCGCCGTATGACATCCATGCGAACCCAGGTATGAGAGAACCCGCGCTGTTCGACAAGATCGATCTCCACCTGATCAGGATCCTGCATACCGTGCTGACCGAACGAAGCGTATCGCGCGCCGCGCTTCGGCTCGGCATGTACCAGCCGGCCGTCTCGGCCGCGCTCAAGCGCCTGCGCGAGGCCGCGGGCGACCCCCTTCTGGTGCGTTCGGGCTCGGCGATGGTGCCCACGGATGCCGGATTGCGCATGATCGGTCCCAGTGCCAGCATTTTGCGTGCCGCCGAGGTGCTGTTCTCCGACGCCCGCGCGTTCGAGCCGGCCACCAGCGGCCACACCTTCCGCATCGCCGCCAGCGACTTCATGGATCCGCGCTTTCTGCCGATGCTGGTGCAGCGCGTGAAGTCGCAGGCGCCGGGCGCACGCATCGAGATCGAGCCCTTGTCCGAGCAGGCCGACTGCCACGCCCAGCTCGCGCAGGGGCTGGTCGATGTGGTGGTGGGCAACTGGCTGGAGCCGCCGGGGGCCCTGCACCGCGGCGAGCTGCTGCAGGACGAGGTGGTCTGCCTGGTGGCGCGCGACCATCCGGCGGTGCGCCGCCCCTGGACCGTGGAGGACTGGCTCGCGGGTGAGCACATCGCCCCCACCCCCACGCACCCCGGCGCGCGCGGCGTCATCGACGAGCACCTGGGGCGCCTGGGCCTGGTGCGCAACGTCACGGCGCGCTGCCCGCACTTCGGGCTGATCCCCGACATGGTGGCCCGCAGCCTGCTGGTGCTCACGACGGGGCGCAAGTACTGCGAGCGTTTCACCGGCGTGCTGCCGGTGACAATCCTGCCCTGCCCGCAGCCCTTTCCGCCGCTCACGTACTACCAGCTGTGGCACGAGCGCAGCCATGCCTCGGCCGCGGCGCGCTGGCTGCGCGAGCGGATCCGGCAGGCGGCCACGGCCCTGGACCACGAACCATGACCACCACCTCACGGCTGCAACTGGCCGACATCACCAAGCGCTACCCCGCCGTGGTGGCCAACGATCGCGTGTCGCTGCGCGTCGCGCCGGGCCAGATCCATGCGGTGCTGGGCGAGAACGGCGCGGGCAAATCGACGCTGATGAAGATCATCTACGGCAGCGTCAAGCCCGACGAAGGCCAGGTGCTGTGGAACGGCCAGCCGGTGCATATCCGCAACCCGCAGGAGGCGCGGGCGCTGGGCATCAGCATGGTGTTCCAGCACTTCAGCCTGTTCGACACGCTCACCGTCGCCGAGAACGTCTGGCTGGGACTGGACAAGCACCTGTCGCTCGCCGAAGTCACTCGCCGCATCGAGGCCAAGGCCAGCGAGTACGGGCTCGACCTCGATCCCAGGCGGCCCGTGCACACGCTCTCGGTGGGCCAGATGCAGCGCGTCGAGATCATTCGCGCGCTGCTCACCGACCCGAAGCTGCTGATCCTCGACGAGCCGACCTCGGTGCTGACGCCGCAGGCGGTCGAGCGGCTGTTCGTGGTGCTGCGCCAGCTCGCCTCGCAGGGCTGCAGCATCCTCTACATCAGCCACAAGCTGCACGAGATCCGCGAGCTGTGCACCGCCTGCACCGTGCTGCGCGGCGGCCGCGTGACGGGCGAGTGCGACCCGCGCGAGGAGACCAACGCATCGCTGAGCCGCATGATGATCGGCGCCGAGCCGCCCGAGCTCGAGCACCGCGCGCGAACGCCCGGCGAGACCGTGCTGCGCGTGCAGGGGCTGCGCCTTGCGCGCGAGACGCCCTTCGGCGCCGACCTCGAGGGCATCGACCTGGAGGTGCGCGCCGGCGAAGTGGTGGGCATCGCCGGCGTATCCGGCAACGGCCAGCGTGAGCTGCTCTACGCGATTTCGGGCGAGGACACCCGGGCCGATCCCGCGATGGTGCAGATCACCGGCCAGCCGGCAGGGCGGCTGGGCCCGGGCAGGCGCCGCGCGCTGGGCCTGCACTTCGTGCCGGAGGAGCGCCTGGGCCGTGGCGCCGTGCCCGCGATGAGCCTCGCGCACAACCTCATGCTCACGCGCCGCGAGGCGGTGGGCGCGGGCGGCTGGATCCGCATGGGGGCCCTGCAGCGGCAGGCGCGCGGCATCATCGAGCAGTTCAATGTCCGTGCCGGCGGCCCCGACGCCCTCGCGCGTTCGCTCTCGGGCGGCAACCTGCAGAAGTTCATCGTCGGGCGCGAGATCGACGCCCGGCCGCGGCTGCTGGTGATCTCGCAGCCCACCTGGGGCGTCGATGTCGGCGCCGCGGCCCAGATCCGCGGCGAGATCCTGCGGCTGCGCGACGCCGGTTGCGCGGTGCTGGTGGTCAGCGAGGAACTGGAAGAACTCTTCGAAGTGAGCGATCGATTGCACGTCATTGCCAAAGGAAGACTCTCGCCCGCCGTGGCGCGCGAGCAGGCCACCGTCGAGCTGGTGGGGGAGTGGATGAGCGGCCTGTGGGACCGCCCCCACGACGAAGCCGCGCGGGAGGCAGCCCGTGTTTAAGCTCGAACCCCGGCCGCAGGCCTCGGCCTTCTGGAGCATCGCGTCGCCGCTGCTGGCGCTGGCTATCACCGTGCTGATCGGCGTGCTGCTGTTCGTCGCGCTCGACAAGGACCCGGTGCGCGGGCTGCAGCTGTTCTTCTGGGAGCCGCTCAAGTCGCGCTACGCCCTGGGCGAGCTGATGGTCAAGGCCACGCCGCTGCTGCTGATCGCGCTCGGGCTGGCTGTGTGCTTCCGCTCGAACGTCTGGAACATCGGCGCCGAGGGGCAGTTCATCCTCGGGGCCATCTGCGCCGGCGGCATCGCGCTGCTGGCGGGCAAGGACACCAGCCGCTGGATCGTGCTGGCGATCCTGCTGGCCGGTGTTGCGGGGGGCATGTTCTGGGCGGGCATCACGGCCTTCCTGCGTGACCGCTTCAACGCCAACGAGATCCTGGTCAGCCTGATGCTGGTGTACGTCGCGGTGCAGCTGCTGGTGTGGCTGGTGTTCGGCCCCTGGAAAGACCCGCGCGGATACAACTTCCCGCAGACCGCCACCTTCGAGGCGGTGACGCAGATCCCCCGGTTGATGCAGGGCTCGCGCGCGAGCATCGGGCTGCTGATCGCGCTGGCGGGCGTGGCGGTGTTGTGGGTGTTCCTCTTTCGTACCCGCGCCGGTTTCGCGCAGCAGGTGGGCGGCC
Source organism: Ramlibacter sp. AN1015 (assembly GCF_037726105.1). Taxonomy (NCBI): domain Bacteria; kingdom Pseudomonadati; phylum Pseudomonadota; class Betaproteobacteria; order Burkholderiales; family Comamonadaceae; genus Ramlibacter; species Ramlibacter sp. AN1015. The sequence goes on along the minus strand of NZ_JBBJUM010000002.1, from coordinate 423,575 downwards.
TCGCGCCGGCGGCGGCGCGCTACGCCGGGTTTTCGTCGCGCAAGGCGCTGTGGGTGGCGCTGCTCGCCTCGGGCGGCGCGGCGGGCCTGGCGGGCGCGCTCGAGGTTGCGGGGCCGATCGGGCAGCTCACGCCCTATGTGCCGGCCGGCTACGGCTTCGCCGCCATCATCGTGGCCTTCGTCGGGCGGCTGCACCCCGTGGGCATGGTGTTCTCGGCCATCCTCATGAGCATGTTCTATATCGGCGGCGAGCTCGCGCAGTCGCGGCTCGGCCTGCCCAAGTCGATCACCGGCGTCTTCCAGGGGCTGCTGCTGTTCACGCTGCTCGCCTGCGACACGCTGCTGGCCTGGCGCATCCGCCGCACCGGGAGCCGGGCCGCCGCGCCCGCCGGCACCGCCACCACCACCCAGGGAGCCGCGTGATGGACGCCTACGCACTGCTGCTGGCCGCCACGCTCAACGCCGGCACCGTGCTGGCCATCGCCTCGCTGGGGCTGTTGATCAACGAGAAGGCCGGAATCGTCAACCTGGGCGCCGAGGGGATGATGCTGTGCGCCGCCATCGCCGGCTTCGCCGCCGTCGTGCACACCGGCAGCGACGTTGCCGGCTTCGTCGCGGGTGCGGCCGCCGGCGCCGCGCTGGCGGCCGTCTTCGGCTGGCTGGTCATCTGGCTCAACACCAACCAGTACGCCACCGGGCTGGCGCTCAGCCTTTTCGGCGCCGGCTTCTCGGCCTTCGCCGGCATCTCCTACGTGCAGGAAAAGCTGCCGGAGCGGCCGCGCTTCGCGATCCCCGTGCTCGGCGACGTGCCGCTCATCGGCCCGGCGCTGTTTCGCCAGCACCCCATGGTCTATCTCACCATCGCGTTCACGGTCGGTCTCATCTGGTTCCTCTACCGCTCGCGCGCCGGCCTGGTGCTGCGCTCGGTGGGTGAGTCGCCGGACTCGTCCCATGCCCTGGGCTATTCGGTGCGGCGCATCCGACTGGCGGCGGTGGTCGCAGGTGGCGCGCTGTGCGGCCTTTCGGGCGCCTACCTGTCGGTCATCTACACGCCCCTGTGGGTCGAGGGCATGGTGGCCGGCAAGGGCTGGATCGCGCTGGCCCTGACCACCTTCGCCACCTGGCGGCCGGCGCGGGTGCTGCTCGGCGCCTACCTGTTCGGGGGCGTGACCATGCTGCAGTTCCACCTGCAGGGACGGGGCGTGGACGTGCCCTCCGAATTCCTCACCATGCTGCCGTACCTGGCCACCATCGTGGTGCTGGCGCTGATGTCGCGCAATCCCACGTGGATCCGGGTGAACATGCCCGCATCCTTGGGCAAGCCCTTCCATCCCGGCTCATAATTTCGGGCTGTACCGCATTCCCCCATCCACTCAGAGGACTCCATGACCGACCTGACGAAACGTTCCCTTCTGCAGACGGCGGCTCTGTCCGCGCTGGCGGCCACGGCCCTCGTGGCCTGCGGCCAGCGGGAAGAAGCCGCCGCGCCGACGGCCGCAGCCCCGGCCGCCGCGCCCGCCGCGGCCCCGGCGCCCAAGACCGAGCCGCTGAAGGTGGCGTTCGCGTATGTGGGCCCGGTCGGCGACGGCGGCTGGACCTTCGCGCACGACAACGCGCGCAAGGCCATCGAGAAAGAGTTCGGCGACAAGATCGTCACCAGCTTCGTCGAGAAGGTGCCCGAGTCCGCGGACGCCGAGCGGGTCTTCCGCGACATGGCCTCGCAGGGCAACCAGCTGATCTTCGGCACCACCTTCGGCTACATGGAGCCCATGCTCAAGGTCGCGGCCGACCACAAGGACATCAAGTTCGAGCACGCCACCGGCTACAAGACCGCCGACAACCTGCGCACCTACGACAGCCGCACCTACGAAGGCGCCTACATGGCCGGCGTGATCGCCGGCTCCATGACCAAGACCAACACGCTGGGCGTGGTCGGCTCCATCCCCATCCCCGAGGTGATCCGCAACATCAACAGCTTCACGATGGGCGCGCAGTCGGTGAACCCGAAGATCAAGACGCGCGTGGTGTGGGTGGGCGACTGGTTCAATCCGCCAAAGGAAACCGAGGCCGCCACGGCCCTGATCAACGGCGGCGCCGACGTGCTGATGCAGAACACCGACTCGTCGGCCGTGCTGCAGACGGCCGAGAAGATGGGCAAGCGCGCCTTCGGCTGGGACAGCGACATGACCGCCTACGGCCCCAAGGCCCACCTGGGCTCGGCCATCATCAACTGGACGCCGTACTACACCAAGGCCGTGCGCGAGGCGCTGGACGGCACATGGAAGGGCAACACCGGCAGCTGGTGGGGCGTGAAGGAAGGCGCGATCGATATGGTCTCCGTCGCCGAGGACGTGCCGGCCGAGACCAAGAAGCGCATCGACGAGATCAGGGCCGGCCTCAAGGACGGCAGCTTCGCGATCTGGAAGGGCCCGATCAAGAACCAGGAGGGCAAGGAAGTGCTCGCCAAGGACCAGGTCGCAGACGACAAGTTCCTGGGCGGAGTCAATTTCTACGTGCAGGGCGTGGAAGGCAAGGTGCCGGGCGGCGACAAGAAGTAAGCCGGGCAGGGAGGGAACGCGTCACGCACTGCAGGCCGCGAGGTCTGGTGTGCGGTGCTCCCTCCTGCACAGTCATCCGCCAAAAGAGCCGCCTTCGGGCGGCTCTTTTGCATGGGGGCATGCGGGGTCACCGCCGATGCGTCCATGCCACGCGTCCGTGGCGCGCGTTCGGCGGCTCCGCTCGAGCGCGCCGCCCGGGCGGCGCGCTCCCGCAGGCCGCTTGCCCGGCACGAGCCGGTGCCGCGGGGCTGCCACATTTCCCCGCGCGGCTGAAGCCTGTTCGCGGCGCTTCGCCTTGCGCATCACGGCGGACGCAGCAGAATGCACGCTGCACAAGCCCACACCGATTCATGTAACCCCATGCCAGTGCGCCCCCGACTTCCTCTGGCGACCGCCGCAGGCGCGGCAGTGTTCCTCGCCTTGGGCCTTTTTGCCGCCGCCGTGGCCGTCGCCGAGCCGGCACGGCCGGGCGGCCGCTGGGGCGCCGACCTAGCCGCCTTCGATCTGGCGGACCGGGCGAGCCGCCCGCCACCGGGCGGCGTGCTGTTCCTCGGGAGCTCCTCGATTCGCCTGTGGAGCAGCCTGCAGCAGGACTTCAGCGCCGCGCCGGTGGTGATCAACCGCGGCTTCGGCGGATCCACCATGGCCGACTGCCACGCGCTGGCGCGGCAGCTGGTGCTTCCGTACAGGCCGCGCCAGGTGCTGGTCTACGCAGGCGACAACGACCTCGCCGAGGGCCGCACGCCGCACGAGGTGCGCGACAGCTTCGCGGCTTTCGTCGAATCCGTCCGCGCCGAACTGCCGGACGCCCGCATCGACTTCATCGCCGTCAAGCCCAGCCCGGCCCGCGCGCACCTGCTGCCGCTCGCACGGGAAGCCAACGCTCTGGTGGCCGAGTGGGCTGCCCGGGTGCCGAACACGGGCTTCATCGACATCTTCGGCCCGATGCTGGATGCGCAGGGTGCGCCCCGCGCCGAACTCTTCAGCGCGGACCGCCTGCACCTGAACGCGGCCGGCTATGCGCTGTGGCGCTCGGTCATCGCGAGCTACCTGCAACCGGCCTCGAGCCTCACCGCGGCCGCGCCGACGACGGCGGCCGCAGCAGCAGAGGCCGCGACCGGCGCATCCGAGGCGCCTGCACCCGCCACGCCCGCCGAGATCGCCACGGCCGTGACGACGGCGTCGCCGTCCGGGTCATCCACGGTAGCCACACCAGCCTCCATGACCGCGCTTGCGGCGCCCGCCACTGCGGCCACGGCGGCTGCCGCTCTTCCCTCGACAACCCCGCCACACCAGCGACCCTGAAGACGGGGTGCACCTCTCGCGACGATGGCCAATTTCCGGTCGAGGCCGGTTGGGCGGCTGGGGCGGTGCCAGGCGGGCGAGGCGGCAGAAGCGGTCCGCTCGCGCGCCGTCGGCGGTGCTGGTCACGCGGCACCCCTGAGCGAATCCGGCGGTGGGGCCGCCGGTTCGCTGCGCCGCTCCCACCACAGCGTCAGGCATCCGGTCGCGTAGAGGCTCAGCAGGCAGCCGGCCAACAGCGGCGCATCGAAGATCCACGGCCGCCGGAACTCGGCGCCGAAGAACGCCAGCACCAGCAGCACCACCACGAGGTGGGCACAGAACACCGGCAGCGACGCGGCCCCCAGCGTCTCGAGCGCCCGGATGCGGGGCAGCCGGTGCGCGAGCGTGGGGCCGAAGCGGATCACCAGGAGCATCAGCGCGAGCAGATTCAGCAGGCGCAGCGGCGCCAGCTGCCACTTGTCGAACAGCAGGTTGCGGCCCACGTCGGCGCCGAACGGCGCCTGGCCGACCCAGTGGCGCCACAGCAGGCCGACCAGCCCGACCAGCAGGGCCACCGCGACCGCGCCGGTCGGAAAGACGAAGGGCGGCGCGGCGGGGTCGTTGCGGGAGGCCCCCATCCACAGGCCCAGCACCCACAGGAGCTGCCACGCAAACGCATTGAACGCGCCCGTCTCGGCGTAGGGCACCGGCAGCGGCACCCGCGACTGCGCCAGGTGGTAGAGCCACTCGGCCAGCCCGAACTGCGCCAGCAGCCACAGCGCGATGCTGCCGGCCATGACGGGCACCCAGCCGAAGCGCAGCGCCAGGTAGAACGCCCAGGGGCTCGCGAGCATGAACAGCACGTACATGGGCAGGATGTCCAGCAGCGGCGGCTGGTAGATCAGCGCCAGGCCGCCCAGCAGGCCGTCCACCGGGTGCTGCAGGTAAAAGCTCATGAGGTTCTTCACCGCCGGCTGATCGACGCGGATGCCGATGAGGGCGATCACGGTGAACAGGAACAGCAGCGTCGCCGCGTGGCAGCCGTACACCAGCAGGGCCCGGCGCGCGAAGGCACGGCGCATCGCCTCCAGTCCCTTGGCGCGGGCGGTGCGCCCGTACACCAGGCCGGCCATGAATCCCGACAGCAGCACGAAGCCTTCGGCGGCCGAAACGAAGCCGAAGGGTTGCCCGAGCGGGCTGGTCAGGCGGGTGGGCAGGTGGGTCAGTGTCATCAGAACGAGCATCAGCCCGCGCAACGCATCGACTTCCCAGCGGCGTGCGGAGGTCATGGCCGATGGTATGCGAGCGCCCGACCGGATCCTGTAGGAGCGCCGCGGCCGACAGGACCGCGAAGCCGCGCCAATCGGTGATCTGTTCTGGAGTCGATCACCGTGAGGCGTGCAGCTGCGTTCCGGGGTCGAGGCGCAGGACGACAGGGGTTCATGCCGCGGTACCCCTCCACCTTGTGCCTTTCGTGCTTGCCGCGCGAGGGGGTGCTCGCTAGACTGGTACTACTAAGAGACGCAATGTCTGTCATGGAGTGCCATGGAAGTTGTAGATGAAGATGGCATGCGCGAGCTTCTTGTCGCTCTTGGAGAGCGGCTCGGCGCTGCTGCGGTCATCGAGTGGGACGACGCTGGCTGGCTGGTCACGCTCCCCCCGGACACGGCAGTCGAGCTATCACACGACGCCCAGCGGGGCGTGCTGGTGATGGCCGCCAACCTCGGGCTTCCGGCACCGGGCACCGAGCAGGCGGCTTACCGGTTGCTGCTGCACGTGTCTGCCTTGCGCCACGAGGCCGGGGGCTTGCGCATGGGGCTCGAGCCGGCCGACGACTCGGTCGTCCAGCTCGAAGAGGTCGCCGTGGCCGGCCTCGACGCTGCCGCGCTGGGCGTGCGCATGACGCGCTTTGCCGCTCGTGCGCGAAGCGCGCGCGAGCGGCTCGCCATCGGCATATCCGCCGCTCCTGCGCCATCGGATGCCGCCTCGCTAGTGCAATCACACGGGGAATGGGTTCGTGCCTGACCCCCGGTCGTCCCAAGGAGGTCACCTTGTTCACGAAGTCTTCGCTCTTTCGCAAACCCCAGTTCGCAATCGATCTTCGCGAGGGCGCGTCCTTCGACACCGAAAAGGGCCTGAATGCACTTCGGCAGTTCGCCCATGCAGCCAAAGGCAAGGGCACCCTGGAAGCGCGGGAGAAGAACGGGACCTACGTGCTGTTCGTGTCCAGCAAACAAGCCGCGACCGACGCAGGGCGCAGGGTTGATCGATCCCGCAGCGACAAGCTCAGCCGCCAACGAGCGGCGCCGTTCCTGCTTCAGATCCTGTTTCCCAGCTTCGACGCCGATGCGCCAGCGGGTGAGGGCGGCGACCAGCCGCCGAGCTCCGGCCTGATGACCGTGGCAGAACTCCGGCGGCGACTCGACGCGCTCACGGACCACGCCGGCGGTGCAGCGGCCGCCGCGGAACCCTGGCAGAACCCTCCGGACGATCGCAAGCTCCCGGAGTTCGGCCCGGACGTCAAGGTCCCCAGCCCCAGCGCGGCCCCCGACAACCCCCGCGTGGGCGTCGCTCCACTTGCGGCGCCCGCAGGCCGTGTGTCGCCCGACCCCGCTCCGGGGGGGCGTGCGCCCGTGCCGCGGCTGATGTCGCTGGACGAGTTCATGCTCGATGGCGCGCAAAGCACGGGCGGTGCCACGGGAAGCGTGCGAGCGAAGCTCAAGAGCCAACCTGAAGGATCATTCTTTCAGCTCAAGTTTTCGGTGTTCAAGGGCACGGGCCTGGGTCGCTTGGCGCGGCGAGCCAAGGCGGGCGGCAAGGACTCCGAGAACCTGTCGGAACTGATCGGCGCCAACGTCGCGCGCGCCATCTCCAGCGGGTTCAAGCGCTCCGCACGTGGCCAGGGTGGAAGCGACGTCGGCGGTACGTCGCCGCAGTTGGTGCCCGATGTGGCGCTGGTGCACGACACCACCAGCGACTATGGCGCCGTCGCTTCGCGCTACCTCTCCGGCTGCCGGGGCACGCTGGACGAGGTGTACTACCCGCGAGCGGCGGCGCGCGAGGGCTCCGAGGAGACCTCGGGCACCAGCGCCGGGGCGCCTACGGCCGCCGCCGCGCACGAGCAGCCGGCGCGAAGAAAGCACGTTCTCGTCGATCTGGCACCGGCCCCCGGAACATCCGCTTCGGGCGCCGAGGGCAGGGCGGCGGCCGGAGGCGGCGTCTGGCATCCGTCGCCTGCGCAGACGCAGGATATCTGCCGGAATCTGGCCCTCTCTGCGCTGGTGGCAGACCACGATGTGAACCCCGGAAACATGGTGGTCCTGGGCGAGGGCGCCGTCGGTCGCATCGATTTCGGTCACGCTTTCAACGACCTCATCACCGGGCCCGGCGGCAGCCTGACCGGAGGCGGCATGCGCGATCCGGGCGGCAATCGGATTCGCGACTTCTTCAACCGGGACGAGATCAGCGGCATCAGCAGATCCCAGCGCACGCCGAAGTTCTGGCGCGACTACACCGGAGTCATTCCGTCGCTGGCGATGGCCCGCGCCCTGGCCGAGGTCGCCAAGAGCGGTGCGGGCGCCGAAGGCCTGGCGGTGGCGAAGCAGCAGGTGCTGGCGCTGGCAACGGCCCTGCGCGACAAAAAGCCCGTGCCGGCGCTGGAGCGACTCGGGCTCCTGGCCGATTCCCTGGCCGCGATCAGCGAAAAGATCGGCGTGCCGGTCACGGCCAAGCAGCCCCTGTCGGTGATCAACGAGGTCTTCGCCAACCTGCAGAGGTTTCTCGAGGCGGGGCAGGAGCAGATGCGGCAGGTGGCCGATGTCTGCGAGTTGCAAGCCCATATCGAGGACTGGGCCCGCAACTCGAAAGGCATCAGTACGGAGCAGTTCACCGCCAGCTGCGCCGAGTTCCTGCGCCACACCAGCCTGGCATCGAGCGCCGGGAATCTGCCGTGGCTGCGCCACTCGCTGCAGGAGCCGGTGTTTGCGGGCACTCTGGATGAGTACATCGCCTCCCGCGCCGCGGCGCACCCGCAGGGGGACACCGGCGCTGTCAGCTGGCCCGCCGCCGCCTAGCGCCGCCCTCGACCGCCCTGTTCGCGACCGCGCGATGCGGGCGATGGGTGCGGCATCCCTTCGGGGTGCCGCGGCGCGCGCCGCCCTGGCTTCACAATGGCGGCATGATCGCGCCCGCATTCCCCCCGTCTTCCCCGCCTGCGCACGCCGTCCCTGCCGAGCGCCTGCCCGAGCTCCTGCGCCGCATGCCCAAGGCCGAGCTCCACATCCACATCGAAGGCTCGCTCGAGCCGGAGCTGATGTTCGAGATGGCGCGGCGCAACGACGTGCAGCTGCCGTACGCGAGCGTGGACGCGCTGCGCACCGCCTACGACTTCGACAACCTGCAGAGCTTCCTCGACATCTACTACGCCGGGGCCAGCGTGCTGCTGCACGAGCAGGACTTCTACGACATGTGCTGGGCCTACCTCGAGCGGGCCCGCGCCGACAATGTTCGCCGCGCCGAGATCTTCTTCGACCCGCAGACGCACACGGCGCGCGGCGTGCCCATGAGAACCGTCATCGACGGCCTGCACCGCGCCTGCGAGGACGCCCGTGCCACGCTGGGGGTCGATGCGGCGCTGATCCTGTGCTTTCTGCGGCACCTGAGCGAAGAGGAGGCGTTCGAGACGCTCGAGGCGGCGCTGCCGCTGCGCGATCGCTTCATCGGCGTGGGCCTGGATTCGAGCGAGGTCGGGCACCCGCCGGAGAAGTTCGCCCGCGTCTTCGCGCGCTGCCGCGAGCTGGGCCTGCACCTGGTGGCCCATGCGGGAGAGGAGGGCCCGCCCGCCTACGTGTGGTCGGCGCTGGACGTGCTGCGCGTCGAGCGCATCGACCACGGCGTGCAGTCCAGCAAGGACCCCGCGCTGATGCAGCGGCTGGCGCAGGACCGCATGCCACTGACCGTGTGTCCGCTGTCGAACCTCAAGCTCTGCGTTTTTCCGCAGCTCGCGCAGCACAACATCCGCGAGTTGCTGGACGCCGGCCTGGCGGTCACGGTGAACTCGGACGACCCGGCCTATTTCGGCGGCTACCTCAACACCAATTACCTCGAAATCTTCGCGGCCACCGGCATGGACGCGGGACATGCCTACCGCCTCGCGCGCAACAGCTTCGAGGCGAGCTTCGCCGACGAGGCCAGCCGCGCCCGGTGGATCGGCGAGCTCGACGCCTGCTTCGCTTCGTTCGCCTGAGGGAGTTGCTGCCATGCGTGTGCTGAAGATCGGGCTGGCGGCCCTGGGGGTGCTGCTGGCGCTGGTGGCGCTGCTCGCGGCCGTGCTGGTCTGGCGCAGCTTCCCCGCGCTCGACGGCGAGCTGCGCGCGCCGGGCCTCGCGCACGCGGTGCACGTGCGCCGCGATGAAGCCGACGTCACCCACATCGAGGCGCGCAGCCTCGCCGATGCGACCTACGCGCTGGGCTACGTGCACGCCCAGGAGCGCGGCTGGCAACTCGAATTCAACCGGCGGCTGATGCGCGGCGAACTCAGCGAACTGTTCGGCCCGAGCACGCTGGCGACCGACCGCATGCTGCGCACCCTGGGCATCGTGCAGGCCGCCCAGGCGCAGTGGGAGCGGCTGCCGCCCGAGGCGCAGCGGCTGGTGCAGGCCTACGCCGACGGCATCAACGGCTTCCACGCGGGCAGCGACCAGGTGCTGTCGCCCGAGTTCCACCTGCTGCAGGTGCGCCCCGGCGCCTGGACGCCGCAGGACAGCATGGGCTGGGCGCTCATGATGGCGCTCGACCTGGGCGGCAACTGGGGCACCGAGTTCGCCCGGCTGTCCGCGCTGCAGCGACTGACGACCGGGCAGCTGTGGCAGCTCATGCCGCCCTACCCCGGCGAGGCTCCGGCGACGCAGGTCGATCTGGCCGCTCTGTACCACGGGCTGGGGGTCTACCGCACGCCGGTCAGGACTTCCGCGGCGACGCCGACCGACCGATGGCCCGCGCTCGACGCGTGGCTGGCCGGTCTCGGGCACCTGGAGGGCATCGGCTCGAACAACTGGGTGATCGACGGATCGCGCAGCACCACGGGCAAGCCGCTGCTGGCCAACGATCCCCACCTGGGCCTGAGCGCGCCGGCGATCTGGTATTTCGCGCGCCTGCAGGCCCCCGCCGGGCCGTCGGGGCCGGCCACCGACGTCATCGGAGCCACCTTGCCGGGCCTGCCATCGGTGGTGCTCGGGCGCACGACGCAGGTGGCCTGGGGCTTCACCAACACCGGCCCCGACGTGCAGGACCTCTACCTCGAGCAGGTGCACGCCGACGACCCCGGCCAGTACCGCACGCCGGAGGGCTGGGCGCCGTTCGCCCGGCGCGAGGAGATCATCCGGATCAAGGGCCAGGCGCCGCAGACGCTGGTGGTGCGCAGCACGCGCCACGGCCCGGTGATCAGCGACGTGGCGCCCGGCTGGGGCGAGGTGATCGACACCCGCCGCTATGCGATCGCACTGCGCTGGGCCGCGCTCGACGCCGACAACGCGACGGTGTTGGCAGGCCTGCGCGCGAATGCCGCCCGCTCGGTGGATGAATTGCTGGAAGCCTTCGATCTCTACCACTCGCCGATGCAGAACGTGGTGGCGGCCGACACTGGCGGCCGCACCGCGTTCCAGGCAATCGGTCGCGTGCCGCAGCGCGCGGCCGGCAACGACCTGCGCGGCGTGGCGCCGGCGCCCGGCTGGGACGCCCGCTACGACTGGACAGGCTGGCTCGCCCCGGAACAGACGCCGCGCAAGCACGCCGACGCCATCGCCGCACGCGGCTGGCACGCCACGGCCAACCAGCGCATCCACGGGCCCGACTACCCGCACTTCCTGGGCGCCGACTGGAGCACGCCGGAGCGCTTCGAGCGCATCGAGACCCTGCTCGAAGCCACGCCCCGGCACGACCTCGCGAGCATGCGCGCAGTGCAGGCCGACACAGTTTCCCTGGCCACGCGACGGCTGCTGCCGGTGCTGCAGGCCACGACCGGCACGCACCCGCTTGCCGCGGCCGCGCGCAAGCAGTTGCAGGGCTTCGACGGCGACATGCGCGCAGACGGTGCCGCGCCGCTGATCTTCGCCGTGTGGGCCGATGAGCTCACGCGCGCGTTGGTGGTGCCGCGTCTGGGCCAGGCCCGCTTCGACGCGTTGTATGGAAAGCGTTCTTTTCGCGCCGGGCTGGAGTCCATGCTGGAGGACCCGCAGGCCGGCGCGTGGTGGTGCGCTCCGCAGGGATGCGCCGCGCAATCGGCCGCCGCGCTCGACCGCGCGCTGGAGCGCATCGCCTCGGAGCACGGCCGCGAGGTCGCCGCCTGGCGCTGGGGCGCCGCGCACCCCGCGCTCTCCACGCACCGGCCATTCGGCAACGTCGCGGCACTGGCGCGCTGGTTCGACGTGCGCGTGCCCACCGGCGGCGATGCCTGGACGGTGAACGTCGGCCAGTACGCGCCCAACAACGCGCTGCTGCCCTTCGCCAACCGCCACGCCGCCAGCTTGCGGGCGCTGTACGACCTGGCGGACCTGGAGCGTTCGCAGTTCATCTACCAGACGGGGCAGAGCGGGCTGGTCTTCAGCCCCCGCTACCGGGACATGTCGGACGCCTGGGCGCAGGTGCAGTACCGACCCCTGCAGCTGAGGCCTGCACGGTGGGCCCATCAGGCGACGCTGCAGCCGGCCCCGTAGAATCGCGCCCTCGCGGCCGTGCCCCGGCGGCCGCTCTTTCCGTGCTTCCCCGGGGCCATGTAGAGGAACACCATGTACAAAAACCTCGCGGCGCGCGCCATCGCGGCCGCCTGTTGCCTTCCCCTTTCCGCTTCCTTTGCCCAGGGCTCCGTGGCGCCGCTGCGCGTGGCCTTCGTCCACGTCGCGCCGGCCACCGAGGCGGGCTGGGTACGCCAGCACGAGGACGGCCGCCGCGCGCTCGAGGCGGCGCTCGGCCCACAGGTGCGGACCACCTCGATCGAGAACGTGCCAGAAGGGCCCGATGCCGAGCGCGTCATCCGCGATCTGGCCGCGCAGGGGCACACCCTGATCTTCACCCCCAGCTTCGGCTACATGGAGCCGACGCTGAAAGTCGCGCGCGACTTCCCCGACGTGAAGTTCGAATCGATCACGGGCCTGAAAACCGCCCCCAACGTCGCGACCGCCAACGCCCGCTACTACGAAGGCCGCTATCTCGCCGGCATCGCGGCGGGGCGCCTCAGCCGCAGCGGCAGCGCCGGCTATGTCGCGGGCCTGCCGATCCCGGAGGTGCTGCAGGGCATCAACGCCTTCACGCTGGGCATGCGCTCGGTCAACCCGCAGGCGCAGGTGAAGGTCGTGTTCCTGGGCGAGTGGTTCAATCCGCCGCGCGAGCGGGACGCCGCCATGAGCCTCATGGACCAGGGTGCGGACGTGCTGGCCTTCCACACCGCCTCCACCGCCGTCATGACCGCCGCACAAGAGCGTGGCCGCTTGGCGGTGGCCTACCACTCGGACATGCGCCGTTTCGCGCCCGACGCGCAGGTCGCCGCCGTCACCCACCACTGGGGCGACTACTACACGCAGCGCGCGCGCGAGGTGCTGGCCGGGCAGTGGAAGCCGCAGCAGGTGTGGGGCGGCGTGAAGGAGGGCATGGTGCGCGTGGGCGCGTTCGGCCCCAAGGTGCCGCAGGCGGTGCGCGACGAAGTCCAGGCGCGGCAGGCGGATATCGCCGCCGGACGGCTGCATCCGTTCGCGGCGGGGCGCCAGGCGATCCGCGACAACGCGGGCCGCGAGCGCGTGCCGGCCGGCAAGACGCTGCAGGATGACGCCATCATCGGCATGGATTGGCTGGTCGAAGGCGTCGTGGGCAAGCCGCGCGGCTGAGCGACGCACGGGCTGCCGGCTCGCCTGTGGTTGGCGGCGCGAACCCGCGCAGAGGCGCCGCACGCCCAACTTGCGCGGCACCGGAGCGCAACGTGCCGCGCAGTTGCACCGCACTCGCTTCGCACCCGCTTCGCACTCGCGCCGGGTGCGCGAACGCTGACGTTCTCGGAACGGGAGGGGCGTGCCGTCCACCCATGCAGCGCGCCGAGCAGCACCCGCTTCGCTCATCAGCCTCGAGGACTCCCCCTTGTTTTCAGCAGTTCATTCCCATCCCGCGCCGCGCCGGCCATCAGGTGCCCATGCGGACGAGGCGGTACTCGTCCGCGTATCCCCCGTGCGCGGCGGCAGGCTCATAGACACCCGGTTGCGCGACGCGCGGCGAGACGTGATGCGCCTCACGGCGCAACGCCCGCGGCTGCAGCAGGCGCACGCGACAGCGCAGGCGGCGACCGGCGCCCTGCGGGAGCGGCAGGTGATCCTGCTGGACCGCCGCTCGGCTGGCTGGGCGCCCCAACGCCTCGTGGCCAGCATGTGCCTGCTCGTCGCCTTGCCGACCACGGCTTATTTCCTGCTGGCCGGGTCCGAGGATACGGACGCGGTCACCGTGGGAGTCGGCGCCACCATGCTGGGCCTGGTGTGCTGCCTGGGCATGTGCGTGCGTCACCACTACACGCAGGAGCGGGAACTCGATGCGGACATCGCGGCGGTACAGAGACAAATCGACGCAGCGGAGCAGGACGAGGAGCAGGCCTTCGACCGATTGTCGAGATGTGAGTCAGCCCTGCTCAAGGCAGGTCAGGAGCAGTTGCCTGCGGCGCTGTTGCCGATTGTCGAAGGCTACGTAGGGCCTCTGGACGGCGCGCGGAGCGAGCACATGGCCATCGACGTGGGCCTTCCTTCCTAGGCTTCGGAAAGCGGACGTCCGCTGTCCCTGGCCTGGGCGGCCGCGGTCGCGCCGTCGCGGTGGCCGCGCGGTGGCAGCCGGGCGTCGGACTACCTTCGAGCGGAGGGGCTGCCCTCGGAGCAGTGCCGGTCGCTGCGACGCTCCGCTGGCTTAAGCTCGCCGCATGCAAGCTTTCCGCGCCGCTCTCCTGAGATTTGATGACCATGGCACCGCGGTCTTCGATGAAGACGGCCTGCTGGTCATCGGCCCCGACGCACACGGCACGCCGGTCGTCCGCGCCGCGGGTGCCTGGTCGGCACTCGCGGGCAACTTCCCCGGCATCGCCGTCGAACATCTGCCGGATCGCATCCTGGCACCCGGCTTCATCGACCTGCACGTGCACTTCCCCCAGACCGACGTGATCGGCTCGCCGGCCGACGGGCTGCTGCCCTGGCTGGAGCACTACACCTTCCCGCACGAGTCACGCTTCGCCGAAGTGGCCCACGCGGCCGGGATGGCCGAGGTCTTCCTGGACGAGCTGCTGCGCCACGGCGTCACCACCGCACTCGCTTTCGCCAGTTCGCACCCGGCGTCGGTCGATGCGCTCATGGGCGCGGCGGCGCAACGCAACATGCGCCTGATCGGCGGCAAGGTGCTGCAGGACCGGCATTCGCCGGACGGCGTGCGCGACGACACCGAGCAGTCGCTGATCGACACCGAAGCGCTGATTCGCCGCTGGCACGGCCAGAAACGCCTGGGCTACGCCATCACGCCGCGCTTCGCGCCGAGCTGCTCGCCGGCGCAGCTGCGAGGCGCCGGCGAGCTGGCGGCGCGCTACCCCGACGTGTGGATCCAGTCGCACGTGGCCGAGAACCGCGACGAGATCCTGTGGGCGCGCGAGCTGTTCCCCGACGCGCGCAGCTACCTGGCCGTCTACGACGACTTCGGCCTGATGCGGGGGCGCGCCATATACGCCCACTGCATCCACTTCGACGACGACGACCGGGCGTTGATGCGCGACTCGGGCGCCGCGGCCGCGGTGTGCCCGACCAGCAACCTGTTCCTGGGCAGCGGCTTCTTCGACTACGAGGGCGCCGAACGCGTGGGCTTTCGCCACGGCCTGGGCAGCGACGTCGGCGGCGGCACCAGCTTCAGCCCCTTTCACACCATGCTCGCGGCCTACTACGTCGGCCGCGAGGGCCAGACCAAACCCGGCTTGTCGCTCGCGCCCGCGCGCCTGTGGTGGCAGCACACGGCCGGGGCGGCGAAGGCGCTCGGGCTGGACGGCGTGGTCGGTAACCTGCAGCCGGGCTGCGAGGCCGATTTCGTCGTGCTGAACCCCCGCGCGACCCCCTTGCTGGCGCGTCGCACCGGGCACGCGCGCACGGTGGACGAGTTGCTGTTCGCGCTCATCGTGCTGGGCGACGAGCGCGTCGTCGAACGGGTGCACGTGGCGGGGGTGCCCACGTGGCCGACACCTACAATCGAGCCCCCCAGGAGAGCAGCAGCATGATCAAGAGCGACAAGTGGATCCGCCGCATGGCCGAGGAGCATGGCCTGATCGAGCCCTTCGAGCCGCGGCAGGTGCGCGAGGTCGATGGACAGCGCGTCATCAGCTACGGCACCTCCAGCTACGGCTACGACATCCGCTGCGCGCCCGAATTCAAGGTCTTCACCAACATCCACAGCACGGTGGTCGATCCCAAGAACTTCGACGAGAAAAGCTTCGTCGATTTCCACGGCGACTCCTGCATCATTCCGCCCAACAGCTTCGCGCTGGCCCGCACACTCGAGTACTTCCGCATCCCGCGCAACGTGCTCACCATCTGCCTGGGCAAGAGCACCTACGCGCGCTGCGGCATCATCGTCAACGTGACGCCTTTCGAGCCCGAGTGGGAGGGCTACGTCACCCTCGAATTCAGCAACACCACGCCGCTGCCGGCGCGCATCTACGCCGGCGAGGGTTGCGCCCAGGTCCTGTTCTTCGAGAGCGACGAGGTCTGCGAGGTGAGCTACAAGGACCGCGGCGGCAAGTACCAGGGACAGCGCGGCGTGACCTTGCCGAAGGCCTGAAACACTCCACGCCCGGCGAGCCGGGCGAGCTGCGCCTCCCTAGGCCCGATCGGCGGCTTCCAGCGCCGTCCGTGCCGCCGCCAGGTCCCAGCCGGCCCAGCCGCAGCTCTTGAACAGCACCGGCCCGGACCCGGCGCGGGCAGCAGCCGTGCCGCGCACGAGGTCGGCCAGCGTGGGCAAGGCCGCCAGGTCCAGCCCCGCCTGCAGCAGGTCGCCGGCTTCGTGCCGCGCGTCCGCTGCGTCCAGCCAGATGCCGCCGGTGTCTGCGCAGTGCCGGCACAGCTCGGGCGCGAGCTCGACCATGCGCGGCGTGAACGCGCCCACCGCCGCCATGAAGGCATCCTCGCGCGGACGTTGCCGCAACACCACCTCGCGCGCCGGGGTGCAGGTCACCACCAGCGGGCATTCGGCCAGGGCGGCGTCGGCCTGCGCGAGCACCGATGCATCCAGCCCCATCGCACGGGCGTGTGCGGCCAGGGCCTCGGCGCTGGCCGCACTGCGCGAGACGATGCGCACGGCGCGCAGGGGCAGTCCGGCGGCGAAGGCTTCCAGGTGCGCGAAGCCCTGCGCACCCGCCCCCACGATCAGCAACGGTCCGTCGGGCGCGGGCGCGAGCGCCTGCGCCGCCAGGAGGGACACGGCCGCGGTGCGGCGGGCGGTGACGGTGGGTCCGTCCAGCACCAGGCGGCGTTCGCCGGTCGCGACGTCGAACACCACCACGTCTCCCTGGATGGCCGGCCGGGCGCTGCCCGCATTGGCGGGCGTGAAGGTGATGAGCTTGGTGATGGCGATGTGCCGGTCCAGTGCCGGCATCACGAACAGGCTGCCGCCGCCGTGCAGCGCCTGCACGAGCCGGGGCGGCACTTCGACCGACGCATCCCGCAGCACGGCGCGCAGGTGCTCGACAAGGGCGGGGGTGGGCAGCAGGCGCGCCGTCGCGACGGCGTCGAGAAGCAGGGACATGGCCCCGATTCTGTCCTACAGGGGCTTGGGTGGATGCCGTGCCGTGCCGGCCGCCGCGGCTGCCTACCATGCGCTGCACTGCAAAGCGCCCATTCGTCCATGCCGCCCAACCCACTGCCGACCCTCCGCTCCCGTACGACGGCAGGGCGGGTTTTCTGGACCGGAATGGTCACCCTGGCCGTGCTGCTGGGGCTGGCGTTCTACCTCGTCGTGAGCCATCAGGTACGCAAGGCCGAAGCGCGCCGCACGGCTGCCCAGGTGCAGCAGACGGCCTTCAGCGACTGCCTGCAGTACGTGGTGGGCTCGACCATCGGCACATGCACCAGCCGCCTCGGCCTGCAGCAGTCCGGCGCCGAAGTTCGGTCTGCCGGCCCAGGCGCAAGCGCCACCGCGGACGCGACCGCCGCCAGCCCGGACGCCGTGCGCACGGCGTCTCGCTGAGCCTGGCCCGCACGGCCGGCGTGCGCCCGCCGGCCGGCTGACGGATGTCCGTATGCGGCGGTGCAACATGGCGCTGCTGTCCGACAGGCGCTGCGCGCCGCTGCCGACGCATCGCAAGCGCGGCCGCGACGTATCTTGGATGCATGTCAACCCCCGTGCCTACCCGACGCGTCGATGCGTCCCAGAGAGACGATCGCCTGTCGAATCCCGAGGCATCCCTGGAGTGCTGCGACGAGGAAGCCCTGCCCACACCGCTGACCGGTGATCCGGTGGGCTTGCAGGTGCTGCTGGACCAGTTCGCGGCCCGCATGGCCGAGCATGGCCGCGCGGTGCACTGCGCCGAGATGCGCAACGACCGCGAGTACGCGCTGTGGCAGATCGCGCGGGCTCGCGCCACGGACGACGAAGCGTTGCGCAGCGTGGCCGCCCGGCTGTTCGCGCGATGGGCCGACCCGTCGGGCGGCCGCGGCTGACGCCGCCGGCGGGGCTTCTCGCGCGGCGGCGCCGAATTACGCCCTAAACCTCCGCGCCTTCGACCAGGAAGCGCAGCCGGCGCGCACCCTGCCATTCGTCGGCATCGAGGCGGAAGGCCAGCGTCGCCCGGGCCGGAAGCGGCTGCGTGCGTCCGAACCAGATGCCGTCCACCGGCTGCCCCTGGTGGCGGATCTTCAGCGCCAGGTGCTTCTCGCCCACCAGCCGCTGCGAGACGATTTCCAGCTCCTCGCTGAAGACGGGCGGCGAAAAGCCCTGCCCCCACACCTCCTTGTGCAGCAGATCGACCAGATCGACGCGGCGCCATTCGGGCGCGAGCGGACCGTCGGTGTCCAGCCGGCGCTGCAGCGTGGCAGGCTCGAGCCATTCGGCGGCGACCTGCGCCAGCGCCTGCTCGAAGGTGTCGAAGTGCTCTTCGAGCACGGTGCAGCCGGCCGCCATGGCGTGGCCACCGAAACGCAGCAGCACGCCGGGGTGGCGCTTGGCCACCAGATCCAGCGCGTCGCGCAGGTGAAAGCCGGGGATGGAGCGGCCGGACCCCTTGAGCTCGTGTTCCTTGCCCGGCGCCTGGCTGGGCGCGAAGACGAAGGTGGGGCGGTGCAGCTGTTCCTTGATGCGCGAGGCGACGATGCCGACCACGCCTTCGTGGAACTCGGGGTCGAACACGCACACCGCCGCGGGCGGCTCTTCGCCCTCGTCGAACAGCGCCTGCGCCAGCTCGAGTGCCTGATCGCGCATGCCGCCCTCGATGTCGCGCCGCTCGCGGTTGATGCCGTCGAGCGTGCGGGCCAGTTCCTCGGCGCGGGCGGGATCGTCGGTGAGCAGGCACTCGATGCCCAGCGTCATGTCGGACAGGCGTCCCGCCGCATTGATGCGCGGCCCCACGGCGAAGCCGAAGTCGAAGGCGCTGGCGCTGGCGCTCTGGCGCCCCGCCACGTCGAACAGGGCGGACAAGCCGCAGGGCAGCGCGCCGGCGCGGATGCGGCGCAGGCCTTGCGCCACCAGGCGGCGGTTGTTGGCGTCCAGCCGCACCACGTCGGCCACCGTGCCCAGGGCCACCAGCGGCAGCAGCGCGTCGAGCTTGGGCTGCGCTTCGGCGGTGAAGGCGCCGCGCGCGCGCAATTCGGCGCGCAGCGCGAGCAGCACATAGAACATCACGCCCACACCGGCGATGCACTTGCTGTCGAAGCCGCAGCCGGGCTGGTTGGGGTTCACGATCACCGCGGCCTCCGGCAGCCGCTCGCCCGGCAGATGGTGGTCGGTCACCACCACCTGCAGCCCGAGGGCGTTGGCCTCGGCCACGCCCTCGAAGCTCGCGATCCCGTTGTCCACCGTGATCAGCACGTCGGCGCCGCGGGCGTGCACGCGCCGGGCGATGGTGGGCGTGAGGCCGTAGCCATCGACCACCCGGTCAGGCACCAGGTACTCGACCTGCCGCGCGCCCAGCAGGCGCAAGCCCCGTACGCCCACGGCGCAGGCGGTGGCACCGTCGCAGTCGTAGTCGGCCACGATGCACAGCCGCCGGTCGGCCGCAATGGCGTCGGCCAGGAACACCGCGGCTTCGCGCGCGCCCTTGAGCCCGACGGGCGGCAGCAGGCGCGACAGCGCGTCGTCGAGGTCCTCGCGCGAGGCGATGCCGCGGGCGGCGAACAGCCGCGCGAGCAGGGGGTGCACGCCCGCCTGTTCGAGGGTCCAGGCGGCACGGGGATTGACGTCTCTCGGAATGATCTTCATAGGGTTGCGAGCACCTGCGCCACCGGCGGCGCGCTGCGGAAAACACGAAGGGCACGGCGCCACGCGCCGCGTTCGACCGCCGCCCAGGTGCGGGCGCTGGCGGCGCCGCACAGGGTGAGCGAGACCGGCTCGCCGCGGTCCAGGGCCGCCCGCAGCCCGGCCAGCACCCCGGCGTCGAGACCGTGCCAGGCGGCCGCCCAGGCGGGCCAGTCGCCCGCCAGCGCCGGCTCGCGCAGCCCCTCGAACACCTGCAGGCCGGCCGGCAGGGCAGGCGCAGCGCCGGGCGGCAGGGCGCCGGCGCCGCTCACCCAGAACGAATTCACCGGCGGCATGCCGCGGGCCTCGCGTCCCTCGTTGACGGGATGGGTGTAGAGCAGCATCTGCATCTCCTGCTGCAGCCGCCGCAGCGTGCGGGCCTCGTCGCCCCGCGGCAGCCAGTCATCGACCACCGCGCCGCTGACGCGATCCAGGGATGCGCAGGGGAGCTCGCGCAGGGGCTCGCCGTGCGCCAGCCAGCGCAGGGGAGATCGGAACGCGAGGGTGATGCCGTCTTCGGCGAAATACGGCGCCATGGCGGCCAAGAGCGCGCGCGCCTCGTCCTCGGGAAGGTCCAGCGCGTGGGGCGGCAGCATGCGGATGTGGTCGCGCCCGACGGCCCAGTGGCAGGGGGTGATCCAGGCCCAGGCCGCAGTGCCCGGGTCCTGTTCGGCCAGGGCCATCTCCCAGGCGGCATTCGGCACGCGCCCGTCGCGCTCCCAGAGCCCGGCGCGGCGCGCCAGGACGCGCTCGTGCGGCATGGACAGGTCGTGCGCAGTGCCGGCGTCGGTCTCGGACGGATCGAGCTGCGCCAGCAGCGCGGCCAGCGCCGGCAGCTCCAGCGCCTGCAGCTGTTCGCCGCAGCCGGCGCCGGCACACGCGGCAAAGGGCACCAGCAGGTGCGCACCGCGTGGAGCGCCAGGGGGAACGCCTTGAGACATGCCGCCATTGTCCCGGATGCCACAATGGCGCCCCCACCTTTCCGTCCTTCCGGACGCTTTGCACCCGCGGCATGCGAATTCCGTACGAACTGCTCCTGGGCTGGCGCTACACCCGCGCCGGTCGGGCCACCCGCCGCAACGGCTTCATCTCCTTCATCTCGGGCGTCTCGATGCTCGGCATCGCGCTGGGCGTGGCCGCCCTGATCATCGTGCTGTCGGTGATGAACGGCTTCCAGAAAGAGGTGCGCGACCGCATGCTGGGCGTGGTCTCGCACATCGAGGTCTACGGCCCGGGCGGCGGCGTCCTGGCCGACCCGCAGCGCACCCTGCAGGAAGCCACGCGCCATCCGCAGGTGGTGGGCGCGGCGCCCTTCGTCGCCGCGCAGGCCCTGATCGCCCGCGGCGAGGACATGCGCGGCACGCTGGTGCGCGGGATCGACCCCGCGCTGGAGCCGCAGATCACCGAGCTGGCCGCGCAGCTGCGCGACACCGCACTCGCGCGCCTGGTGCCCGGCGAGTTCGGGGTGGTGCTGGGGGCCGAGCTGGCGCGCGCCATGGGCGTGCGCGAGGGCGACCCGGTGACGCTGGTCGCCCCCAGCGGGCAGGTCACGCCGGCGGGCATCGTGCCGCGCCTCAAGCAGATGACGGTGGTCGGGACCTTCGACTCCGGGCACTTCGAGTACGACAGCGGCCTCGTCATGATGCACATCGAGGACGCGCAGCGGCTGTTCCGGCTGGAGGGACCCACCGGCCTGCGCCTGCGCCTGGCCGACCTGCACCAGGCGCGCGAGGTCGCCGCCGAGCTGTCCTCCAGCATGTCCGGCGCGGTGCTGCTGCGCGACTGGACGCGCCAGAACCGCACCTGGTTCGCGGCCGTGCAGCTGGAAAAACGCATGATGTTCATCATCCTCACGCTGATCGTCGCGGTCGCGGCCTTCAACCTGGTGAGCACGCTGGTGATGACCGTGACCGACAAGCGCGCCGACATCGCGATCCTGCGCACGCTGGGTGCGAGTCCCGGCAGCATCATGGGCATCTTCGTGGTGCAGGGCGCGACCGTCGGCGTGGTGGGCACGCTGGCCGGGCTGCTGCTGGGACTGGGCGTGGCCCTGAACATCGACGTGATCGTGCCGGCGCTGGAGAACGCGCTCGGCGCGACCTTCCTGCCCAAGGACATCTACCTGATCAACCGGATGCCCAGCGAGCCGCTGGCCGCCGACATCGTGCCGATCGCGGTGATCTCGCTGGTGCTCGCCTTCGTGGCGACGCTCTACCCCAGCTGGCGCGCGAGCCGCGTCAATCCGGCGGAGGCGCTGCGCTATGAATGACCAGCACGACCTCGCAGGCGGTGCCGTGCTGCAGGCCGAGGGCCTGAGCAAACGCTTTTCCGAAGGCGGACTCGACGTCGAAGTGCTGCGTGGCGTCGATTTCGTCGTGCACCCGGGCGAGACGGTCGCCATCGTCGGCGCGTCCGGCTCGGGCAAGAGCACGCTGCTGCACCTGCTGGGTGGCCTGGAGGCACCCAGTGCCGGCCGGGTGATGCTGCACGGGCGCGAACTCGCGACGCTCGGGGCGGCCGAGCAGGGGCGGCTGCGCAACCGCTACCTCGGCTTCGTCTACCAGTTCCACCACCTGCTGCCCGAGTTCAGCGCCCTGGACAACGTCGCCATGCCCCTGCGCATCCGGCGCGAGCCGGTCGAGCGGTGCCACGCGATGGCCCGCGAGACCCTCGAATCAGTCGGGCTGGGCGAGCGCCTGCGCCACCGGCCGGCCGAGCTCTCGGGCGGCGAGCGCCAGCGCGTGGCGATCGCGCGGGCGCTGGTGACGCAGCCGGCCTGCGTCCTGGCCGACGAGCCCACCGGCAACCTCGACCGCCGCACCGCCGAGAGCGTCTTCGACCTGATGCTGCAGCTGGCGCGCGCCCGCGGCACCGCGTTCGTGCTGGTGACGCACGACGAGGCGCTGGCCGCGCGCTGCGGCCAGCAGCTGCGGCTGATGGGCGGACGACTCGGCTGAGGCGGTCGTCGTCCCGGGCCGATCACGTCCTCAAACCGCGGCTTCGCGGCCGCTCACGCACGGGCGCCGCGACTGGCCTTCCTGCGCGGCCTTCCGGCCGACCGGTGCACGCCCATGAGCCGTCTCAGCCGCAGACCGGCACCAGCCAGACGGTGATGGTCTCGTAAACCACCGCGAGGGCCGACAGCGCGCCCAGCCCGACGGTGGTCCAGGCGAGGAAACCGGTGGGCTCGCCGGCGGTCTTGCGCGGCCAGGCCCACGCGCAGAACACCGCGATCGCCACCAGCGCCACGACCCCTGCGGCCAGCACCCCCAGCATGGCCGCCGACATGCCCCACCACTGCCAGTCCCATTCGGGTCGCGCACAGACGAGGCCGTGGAAGCCGTAGATGGCGATGAAGTGCAGCGCCCACACGATGGGGCCCGAAGAGGTGAGCAGCAAGGTCCGGTAGAACGGCTGCGGTGGCAGGGTGCCGGAGGCCATCGCGCTACTCCAGCATGCGGGGAAAGCCGTGCACCACGGCGAGCGCGATCAGCCCCTGCACCACGACGTAGTACCAGTACAGGCGCGTGTTCTCGAAGGTGACCCGGCGCCGGCCGGTGAGCATGCCGGCGACCGCGCGCACCATGCAGTAGCCGCCCATGAAGGTCATGACGACCACGTAGAACCCCTGCAGCGACACCATGGTGTAGACCACCGCGCCATAGGCGTGCTCGGTCGGACCCAGCCCGGTGCGCCACTGGGCCTGGATGTCAATCGCCAGGGCGGCCCAGAGCAGGGCGATGGCCACCAGCATGGCCAGCTGCCAGGCGAGCGTGGGCGCCCGGTCGTCCTGGCGCAGCAGCCGCCGGCCGGCCGAGCCCACCAGTGCCGCACTGGCCAGCTGGCAGGCGGCCGAGGCGGCCGGCCAGCCGAAGCCGGGAAGCATCGCGGCGTCCCGGGGCCACAGCTGCGGCGACACGGTCCACAGGAAGAAGTACGAGAACACCAGCGACGCGAAGATCGAGCCCGAGACGATGACCAGCACCATCATGGCCCACCACGAGTGCGAGCGCGAGCCGGTGGCATAGACCTCCAGGCGGATGCCGCCGCCGACGTCCACCGGCGGGTGCGTGAAGCCGGGGTCGGTGTCCCACACCCAGCGCAGCACGGCCGCGACGGCGATCACGCCACAGGCCATGGCCGGCCAGACCAGCTTGACGGTCAGCAGCAGGAAGAAGCCGGCGGTGCCGATTGCCGCGAGGAACGGCGACCACCCGGGCCCGGGCATCTGCAGCAGGTACTGCGGCTTGGCATCGACCGGGCTGGTGACGATGGTCTCGCGCCCGCCGGTGGGGGCGTTGGGCAGGTAGTACTGGCCCGCATCGACGTCTTCCGACAGGCGGGGCTGGTCCCACAGGGGCTCGCGGCTGGTGACGAACGGGATGCTGCGGTTGGAGTAGTTGCCCGAGGGCAGCCACTCCAGCGTGCCGGCGTTCCAGACATTGCCGGCGTTCTCACCGGTCATGCGGAAGTGCATCGCGAGATCGACGAGGAAGATGAGCACGCCTGCCGCGATCATGTAGGCCCCTACCGTGGACAGCATGTTGAGCGTGCCCCAGCCCATCTCCGCCGGGTAGGTGTAGACCCGCCGCGGCATGCCTTCCAGCCCGGTGATGTGCATGGGAAAGAAGGTGAGGTTGAAGCCGATGAACATCAGCGCGAACACCCACCGCCCCATCCGCTCCGACATCGGCTTGGAGCTCGCATACGGCATCCAGTAGTAGAACGCGCCGAACAGCGGGAACACCATGCCGCCGATCAGCACGTAGTGCAGGTGGGCCACGATGAAGTAGGTGTCGTGCGCCTGCCAGTCGAAGGGCACGACGGCCACCATGACACCGGTGAGCCCGCCCAGCACGAAGATGAAGAGGAAACCCAGCACGAACAGCATGGGCGTCTGCATGGGTGAGAGCTTCTTCGCGGCGGCGAGCGTGGCGATCCAGGCGAACACCTGGATGCCGCTCGGGATCGAGACGGCCATGCTGGCGGCCGAGAAGAAGCTCAGCGACAGCTGCGGGATGCCGGTGGCGAACATGTGGTGCACCCACAGCCCGAAACTGAGAAAGCCGGTGCCCACCAGCGCGATGACGATCAGCTTGTAGCCGATCAGCGGCCGCTGGGCCATGGTCGGCACGATCATCGAGACCATGCCCGCGGCCGGCAGGAAGATGATGTAGACCTCGGGGTGCCCGAACAGCCAGAACAGGTGCTGCCACAGCAGGGGATCACCACCTTTTTCGGCGATGAAGAAGGGCCAGTGGAAGGTGCGTTCGATCTCCAGCAGCACCGTGCCCAGGATCACCGCCGGAAAGGCGAAGATGATCATGCCGGCCAGCACCAGCATCGACCAGGCGTAGATCGGCAGCTTGTCCAGCGTCATGCCCGGCGCGCGGGTGCGCAGGATGCCCACCACGATCTCGATGGCGCCGGCGATGGCGGAGATCTCGATGAAGCCGATGCCCAGGAGCCAGAAATCGGCGTTGTGACCCGGCGAATATTCATAGCTGGTGAGCGGCGGATACATGAACCAGCCGCCGCGGGGCGCGAGGTCGAAGAAGATGCTGCAGAAGAACACCGTGCCGCCCACGAAGTACGCCCAGAAGGCATACATGCTCAGGCGCGGAAAGGGCAGGTCGCGCGCGGCCAGCATGTTCGGCAGCAGCAGCACGCCCATCGCCTCGACCACCGGCACCGCGAACAGGAACATCATCATGGTCCCGTGCATGGTGAAGAGCTGGTTGTAGAGGTCGTGCCCCACCAGGTCGTTGTCGGGCACCGCCAGCTGGGTGCGCATGATCACCGCGAGGATGCCCGCCAGCACGAAGAACATGAGCGCCGTGCCCACGTAGAAGGCGCCGACGTAGTTGTTGTTGACCACCGAGACGAAGCGCAGGCCGCTCGGCGGAGCCCAGATCTTCTTGAGCTGGGCCAGCTCCTTCCTGTCGTCGCGCGGGCCCGGATTGGGCAGCCTGCTGAAGTCGATCTCGTGCTCGGGTGGCAATGCCATGGCGTTCCTCAGCGCAGGCTGGCCAGCCAGGCCGAGAGCGCGCGCAGCTCGTCGCCCGAGAAGCGCTGGTAGGCCGGCATGCGCGCGCCGGCCTTGATCTCCTGCGGATTGGCGATCCAGCCGGCGAGCGTGCCCTGGTTGTTGGGCAGGATGCCCGCGGCGACCCAGTCGCGCAGGCCGACATGGGTGAGTTCGGGGCCGAGCCGTCCGTCGGCGGGCGTGCCACGCACCGTGTGGCAGACGCCGCAGCGGTTCTCCAGGAACAGCCGCTGCCCCAGCTGCAGCACTGGTTCTTGCGGCGGCGCGGCGGGGCGCAGCTGCTGTTGCAGCCAGCGCTCGAAGTCGGCCAGCGGCTGCGCGACCACGTGGAAGGCCATCTTGGCGTGCTGCGCGCCGCAGTATTCGGCGCACTGGCCGCGGTAGACGCCGGGCTCGCGCGCCTCGATGCGCAGCCAGTTCACGTGGCCGGGAATCATGTCCAGCTTGCCGGCGAGATTGGGGACCCAGAAGCTGTGGATCACGTTGTCGGACACCAGTGCCAGGTCCACCGGCTGCCCCGCCGGGATGTGGATCTCGTTGGCCGTCTCCAGCAGCACGCCGCCCTGGCCGTCGAGATAGCGGACCCGCCACCACCAGAGCTCGCCGGTGACCTCGATGCGCAGGGCGGCCGACGGCCCGCGCGGGTGCGACACCGGCCCCGCCGCCGACAGCGTGTAGACCAGCAGGCCCGTGAGCACCACCGTGGGGAACACGATGCCGCCGCCGACCACCCAGGCGTGCCGGCCCAGCGCCGCACGGATGCGCTGCGGCCCCAGCACCGCCAGCGCCACCAGCACCATGACCGCGACGAAGATCGCGGCGCTGCCGATCAACAGCACCCAGGTGATCTCCAGCAGCTGGGCGGCGCCATCGCTCCAGGCCTCCAGTGCCGACTGCACACCTTCGCGGTGAAGCGGGGCGGCAGGGGAGGCGGGTGGGGTGGCGGCGGTCATGGGTGGGCGGCAGGCGGAGCTGCCGCGCACGCAGCAGCTCTCGTCGAGTGGCAATGATTGAAGAATCCGGGCGCGCGGTGGGCTCGCGCGCGCCTCTGCCTTTCATTTCCCAGCCTTTGTTACCTCGCGTTCGCGCTCGACAGCACCCCGCGCCCAAACGCCGAACCGCAGAATGAAGCGAACGTGCCGAGTACCTCCACCCGGGCTTCTGCCCTGCTGCCGCGCAGTGCGTGCGCCTTCGGCCTGCTCCTGCTGCTGGGCGGGTGCAGCAGCGAGAGCGCGCCCATGCACATCCCCGGTGGCGACGCACAGGCCGGGATGCAGGCCATCCAACGCTACGGCTGCGTCTCCTGCCACACCATCCCCGGCCTGCCGGGCTACGGCGCGAACGTGGGTCCGCCCCTGCGCGGCATGGGCGAGCGCGCCTACGTGGCCGGGGTGATCGCGAACACCCCGGAGAACCTGGTGCGCTGGCTACAGTCGCCGCCGGAGATCGATCCGCGCACGGCCATGCCCGACCTGGGGGTGTCGGAGCGCGAGGCACGCGACATCGCGGCTTACCTGGTGAGCGCCCACTGAACCGTCGGACGCCCCGCCCCGCTGCCATGACCACCGTCCGCGTACGCAACCTCCTGATCGGCCTGCTGGTGCTGCTGCTGCTCGGCGGCGTCGGTGCCTGGCTGTTCGTCTATTTCGGCATCTACAACGTCGCGGCGACCCGGCAGCACATCCCGCCGGTCTATCGGCTGCTGAACTACGCGATGGAGCGGTCGGTCATCGCCGAATCGCAGGACGTGCGCGCGCCTCCCGACCTGATCGAGCCACAGCGCATCCGCGCCGGCGCGGTGCACTACCGCGCGCACTGCCTGCAGTGCCACGGGGCTCCAGGTGTGGCACCCGACTCGCTTGCCTACGGCATGACCCCGGCGCCGGTAAACCTGATGCCGGCCGCGCGCAGCTGGCCGAGCGAGCGCATCTTCTGGATCGTCAAGCACGGCATCAAGATGTCGGGCATGCCGGCCTGGGAGTACCGGCTCAGCGACGACCAGATCTGGGACGTGGTCGCGTTTACCAAGGGGATGGCGGCGATGTCGCCGCGCGAGTATGGGCAGCTCGTGCTGGAACTGCCGGGCGGCAAGGCGGACGCAGGCAGCGGGGGCAAGCGGCCGCCAGACGACGCCACCGCCCGCAAAGCCGAACCGCCGGCTACGCTCATGGTTGCCAACGCTGCGCGCAAGGCTCCACCGGGTGTGGCCACCGGGCCCGGCGTGCCCCTGGGGAACGCGCGCGTCGGGCAGCACAAGGCGCAGGCCTTCCTGTGCCAGACCTGCCATCAGATCCCCGGCGTCGTCGGCGCCAACCACTACGTAGGACCGCCGCTGGCCGGCATCGGCACGCGGACGTTCATCGCCGGCGTGGTCGCGAACGACCCGCAGAGCATGGTGCGCTTCCTGCTGGATCCGCAGGAGATCGATCCGTTGTCGGCCATGCCGCCCATGGGCATGAGCGAGCAGGATGCGCGCGACATCGCGGCCTTCCTCTACACGCTGCGCACGCCGTGAATCCGCGCGCCGCAGCGGAGGGTCGGTGCGAGCCGTCCCTATCCGATGCGGATCAGCGGCAGGCCGCTCGCGGCGTCGTGCTCGCGCTTGAGGTAGCCGGGCGACTCGACCAGCAGCAGCTCCAGCGTGGGGCGCACCTGCGCCTGCAGCAGGTGGCCGCCGACGCAGCTGCCGTCGCGCCGGCCCAGCACCACGTGGATGTGGACCTTGGGCTTGTCGCCGTCGAGCGCGATGTCCCCCAGCAGCGAGAGCACCTCGACCTGCTCGTCGATTTCGATGCGCTCGTAGTCCTTGCGCTGCCAATCGAAATAGCCCAGGGTGGCGCGCTCGAAGGCGCCGATGGCGCTGATGCGGCTGGCGGTGAGGCTCTGGTCGGCGGCGAATCGCTGCAGCGTGGCGACCACCTCGTCGCCGGCGTCGTAGACCAGCGCGATGGTGCGTTCGCTGCCGGCGTTGAGGACCTTGGATCGCATGAAGCTAGCTCCCGGTGGGTGATGGATGGCCCGGCAGCGCCCGCTGCAGGACTTCGGCGACGTGCAGGGCTTCGCGCCCCGTGCACTGGACGATCTGCTCGCGGCAGCTGTAGCCGTCGGCGACCAGCAGCCGCTCGGGGCTCCAGTCGCGCACGGCCGGCAGCAGCACCCGCTCTGCGCAGGCGATCGAGACTTCGTACTTGTGCGCCTCGAAGCCGAACGAGCCGGCCATGCCGCAGCAGCCCGTGTCGGGCAGCTCCAGATGCAGCCCCAGCCGCTCGCGCAGCAGCGCGGTTTCGGCATCGAAATCGAGCACGCTCTTGTGGTGGCAGTGGCCGTGCAGCAGGGCGGGCCGCTCGAGTGCCTCGAAGGCCAGGTCCGGCGCATGGTCGCGCAGGAATTCCGGCAGCGACAGGCTCTGCTCGCGCAGGCGCTTGGCCTGCTGGTCGTGCGGCAGCATCTGCGGCAGTTCTTCCTTGAACACCGAGAGGCAGGCCGGCTCCAGCACCACGATTGGCGTGCCGGCGCGCAGGTCATCGTCGAGCGCCAGGACGATGCGCTCCAGATAGCGGCGCGCGTCCTCCAGCATGCCGAACTCGTAGAGCGGCCTGCCGCAGCACAGGCCCGCAGGCGGCAGGCGCACCTGGGCTCCGGCATGCCGCAGCACGTCCGCCGCGGCGTGGCCTACCTGCGGGTGGAAGTGGTTGTTGAAGGTGTCGGGCCACAGCAGCACCTCGCGCGCGCCGGGGCGTTGCGGCGCCTCGCGAAAGCCCTGACGGAACGTGCGGCGGGCGAAGACCGGCAGCCGGCGCTGCGGGGCGATGCCCGCCAGCCGCTTGCCCAGCCCCGCGAAGGGCTCGCGCTGGCTGAAGAAGTTCACCAGCGAAGGCGCGTGGCTCGCCAGCCGCGACCAGCGGTCGATGCGCCCGAACACCTGCGCCGACAGCGGCCGCCAGGCCGTGCGGTGGTGGTGGTGCAGGAACTCGGCCTTGTAGCTCGCCATGTCCACCTTCACCGGGCACTCGCTCTTGCAGCCCTTGCACGAGAGACACAGGTCGAGCGCCTCCTTGACCGCCGGCGCGCGCCAGCCGCCCTTGAGCACACCGTCCTTGGTCTCGGCGTTGAGCATCTCGAACAGCAGGTGGGCGCGCCCGCGCGTGGAGTGCATCTCCTCGCCGGTCGCCATGTAGCTGGGGCACATGGTGCCGCTCTTCTTGCGGCACTCGCCCACCCCGACGCAGCGCAGCACGGCGCGGGAGAAGTCGCCCTTGTCCGAGGCGAAATGCATCACGGTCTCGACCTGCGCCGGCCGGTAGTCGGTGCCCAGGCGCAGGTCCTCGTCGGAGCGGTGCGGCTGCACCACCTTGTTCGGGTTCATCTTGCCCTGCGGGTCCCAGATGGCCTTGAACTCATCGAAGGCGCGCACCAGCCGTTCGCCGTACATGATGGGCAGCAGCTCGCCCTTGGACTGGCCGTCGCCGTGCTCGCCCGAGATCGAGCCGCCCACGCTCACCACGAGCCGCGCCGCGTCTTCCATGAAGCGCCGGAACTTCTCGATGCCGGCGGCGGTGCGCAGGTCGAAGTCGATGCGCGTGTGCACGCAGCCCTGCCCGAAGTGGCCGTACAGGTCGCAGCCGTAGCCGTACTGGTCGAACAGCGCGCGCAGCTTGCGCAGGTATTCGCCGAGTCGATCGGGCGGCACGGAAGAATCTTCCCACCCTTCCCAGGTCAGGTGCTCCTCGGGTACGTGGGCCGTGGCGCCCAGCCCGGCCTCGCGCACCTTCCACAGCATGGCCTGCACCTTCGGATCTTCGATCAGCTTCATCGACGGCGGCTCGTGCTCGCCCTCCAGCCGCGCCATGAGGGCGCGCGCGCGATCGCACGCCGCCTCGACGGAATCGCCGCCGAACTCCGCCAGCAGCCAGCCGCGGCCCTCGGGCAGCAAGGCCACGCCGCGGGGGTGCAGGTGGTTGCGCTCCATATCGGAGACCAGCCGGTCATCGACGCCTTCGAGCGCGATCGGCCCGCCCTCCATCACCTGCGGCACGTGGTCGCCGGCCTCGTACACCGAGGGGTAGCCCAGCACGAGCAGGGCGCGGCAGGGCGGCTCGGGCAGCAGGCGCAGGCGCGCCTGCAGCACCACCACGCAGGTGCCTTCGGTGCCCACCAGCGCCTTGGCGAGATCGAAGCCGTTCTCCGGCAGCAGCTGCGGCAGGTTGAAGCCGGAGACGCGGCGCGGAATGCGCGGAAAGCGTTCGCGGATCTCGTCGGCGTGGCGCTCGCCCAGGTCCTTGAGCCGGCGCGCGATCTGGGCGCGGCGGTCGGGCGCGGCGCACAGCCGCTCGAACGCCGCGTCGTCGGTCGCGCCCACCGTCATGCGCAGGCCGTCGTAGGTCAGGATGTCGAGCTCGAGTACGTTGTGCACCGTCTCGCCGCCCATCACCGAATGCGGTCCGCAGGAGTTGTTGCCGATCATCCCGCCCAGGGTGTTGTGATTGTGCGTGGCGGGGTCGGGCGCGAAGGTGAGTCCGTGCGCGCGCGCAGCATCGCGCAGGTCGTCCAGCACCACGCCCGGCTCGACCAGCGCCGTGCGGGTGCCCGGGTCGATCTCCAGGATGCGGTTGAGGTACTTGGAAAAGTCGAGCACCACGGCCACGTTGCAGCACTGGCCGCACAGGCTGGTGCCGCCGCCGCGCGAGAGCAGCGGCGCACCGTGGTCGTGGCACACGGCCACCGCCGCCACCACGTCATCGACCGTGCGCGGGATCACCACGCCGATGGGCGTGTGGCGGTAGTTGGAGGCATCGGCCGCATAGAGCGCGCGGCTGCCGGCGTCGAAGCGCACCTCGCCGCGCACGCGTGCGCGCAGGTCGGCTTCGAGCCGTGCGACGTCGATCTCGACCCGATCGGGCGTTTCCCTGGCACCCACGGCTCAGGACCGCTTCTTCTTGCCGGCGGTCAGGCCGTCCCACCATTCCTTGGCGCTGGCGATCACGATGCCGACCGCTTCGGCGTCGCCCTGCATCAGCGCCTTGACGTACGAGGTGGCCTGCTTGGCCGACACGTGCGGCGGCACCGGCGGCACCTTCGGATCGGTCATCACCTGCAGCAGCACCGGGCGGTCGGCGCGCAGGGCTTCGTCCCACGCCGGCGCAATGGCCTCGGGCGTGTCCACGCGTATGCCTCCGAGCCCGAGCGAGCGCGCGAACTCGGCGAAGGGCATGTTCGGCAGCACCTGCGAGCCCTCGAACTTGCGGTCGCCGCCCATGATGCGCTGCTCCCAGGTGACCATGTTCAGGTCGCCGTTGTCCAGCACCAGCACGATCAGGCGCGGATCGGCCCAGTCCTTGTAGCGGTGAGCGATGGTGATGAGGCCGTTGATGCCCAGCATCTGCATGGCGCCATCGCCGCTGATGGCGAGCACGGGCCGGTGCGGATAGGCGAGCTTGGCGGCGATGGCATAGGGCACGGCCGGGCACATGGTGGCCAGCCCGCCCGAGAGCGAGCCCATCATGCCGCGCCGGAACTTGAGGTCGCGCGCATACCAGGTGGCCGAGCTGCCGGAGTCGCAGGTCACGATGCAGTCGTCCGGCAGGCGCGGGGACAGCTCCCAGAACACCCGCTGCGGGTTGATCGGGTCAGCCGTGTTCTGCGCGCGCGCCTCCAGCACGCCCCACCAGTCGCGCACCTGCTCCTGCAGGCCTTCCTGCCACTGGCGGTCGTCCTTGCGGTGCAGCAGCGGCAGCAGCGCCTGCAGCGTGAGCCGGCTGTCGCCCACCAGGTTCACCTCCATCGGATAGCGCAGGCTCAGCTTGCGTCCGTCGAGATCGATCTGCACGCCGCGCGCCTGGCCCTCCTTGGGCAGGTACTCCGAGTACGGGAAGCTCGAGCCCACCATCAGCAGGGTGTCGCAGTTGCTCATCATCTCCCAGCTCGGCTGGGTGCCCAGCAGGCCGATGCTGCCCGTGACGAAGGGCAGGTCGTCGGGAACGGCGGCCTTGCCGAGCAGGGCCTTGGCGATGCCCGCGCCCAGGCGGTCGGCGAGCTCGATCAGCTCGTCGGTCGCATGCAGCGCACCGGCGCCGGCCAGGATGGCCACGCGCTGGCCGGCATTGAGCACGTCGGCGGCCGCGCGCAGGCTGTCGTTGTCGGGCAGCACCCGCTTGGAAGTCATCCCGATGCCGCTGTGCACAGTGCCGTGCTGGCGCGGCGGCGTTTCCACCGCGTCGAGTTCCTGCAGGTCGTGCGGCAGGATGATGCAGGTCACGGTGCGCTGGTCGCGGGCGATGCGCACGGCCCGATCGACCAGGTGGCGAATCTGCTCGGGCACCATCGCCGTCTGCACGTATTCGTGCGCCACGTCCTTGAACAGCGTCTGCAGGTCCACCTCCTGCTGGTAGTCCCCACCCATGGCGGCGCGCGCGGCCTGGCCGACGATGGCCACCACCGGCTGGTGGTCGGCCTTGGCGTCGTACAGGCCGTTGAGCAGGTGGATGGCTCCGGGGCCCGAGGTGGCCAGGCACACGCCGACTTCTCCGGTGAACTTGGCGTGGGCACAGGCCATGAAGGCGGCCAGTTCCTCATGGCGCGCCTGGACGAATTCGATGCGGTCGCTCGCGCGGTCGAGCGCGCCCAGCAAGCCGTTGATGCCGTCGCCCGGGTAGCCGAAGATGCGGCGCACGCCCCAGGCGTGCAACCGCTCCAGGATCTGTTCGCTGGTGTTCATGCTCATGCGGTTCTCCCTGTGCTGGAGCACCTCCTGCCGCACAAGCCGGACGCGCCCCTGTCGGTTCGGTCGATTCATTGTGGGCCGGGCTCCTGCCCGATGGGGCGACGCGAACGACCTTGCCAAACAGTTGTCGAAACTTACACGCGCGGTTGGGCAGCCGGGTCCGGTGCCGCCGTGCGGCCCGTGGTGCGGCATCGATGCGCTTGTTCGAAGCCCGCTGGGCGGCCGGGTACAGGCGTATGACGGCTCCAGGCGCTCGCCCTGCAGCCTCAGCCGCTGCTCTCGCGCGCGCTCTTGATGCCGATGGCGGCGTAGTCCTCGATGGCGGGTTCTTGCGGCGGCGCGCTCGCCTCGCTGCGGGCGGGGCGGGTCTTCGACATGGGTCGCCGCATCCTACGGAGGGCACCGGTGTTCGTGTGCCGGCCGGCCCCGAAAGCGCGCAAGGGAAGCCCGGCCGGGTACCCCGTGGGGCCACCACCGGCGCAGGGTCAGAGGATGCGGTTGAACCAGAGCAGCGACAAGCCACCGGCGAGCATCGCCAGCAGGGCTGCCGCGAGCGCGAAGAGGGCCGAGATCTCGGTCTCCTTCTTCTCCACCGTCAGGCGCGAGCTGAGCGACTCATAGACCTTCTTCAGGTCCTGGGCCGTGCCCGCGTAGTAGTACTCCCCCTCGGTGCGGGTGGCGATCTGCTTGAGGGTCTCCTCGTCCAGGCGCACGCGCATGGACCAGCCCTCGAAGCCGATGGTCTCGCCATCGACGGTGCCCACGCCCACGGTGTAGACCCGCACGCCCCGGTCGGCCGCCATCTTGGCCGCTTCGAGCGGATCGACGCCGGTGGTGCGCTGGCCGTCGGTCAGCATGATGATGGCTGCCGAGGTGTAGGAGCCGGGTGGCACCGGGGTGAACTCCTTCTTCTCGGGCCGCTGCGCATCGATCGCAAAGCCGCGCTGGCGCTCGCGGCCGGTCTGCATCGCCTGCAGGTCGATGCCCTGCTCGGGGAACAGCGTGGCCAGGGAGATCACGATGGCGTTGCCGGTGGCGGTGGCGCGCTGCAGCTGGAAGCGGTCGATGGCGGTGGCGAGGTCGTCGCGGTTGGTGGTGGGCAGCTGCGCCACCTGCGCCGACCCGGCAAAGGCCACGATGCCCACCTTCACGTGGCGCGGCAGCTCGGCCAGGAAGCTCTTGGCCGCTCGCTGCGACGCGACCAGCCGGTTGGGCTCGACATCCGTCGCGCGCATGCTGCCCGAAACGTCCATGGCCAGGATGATGGTCTGCTGGGCCGAAGGCAGTGCGATGACGGCGGTGGGCCGTGCCGCCGCGATCAGCATGGCCGCCAGCGACAGCAGGAACAGCGCCGGCGGAATGTGCCGGCGCACGCGCGAGCCGGTGGACATCGCCTCCTTCACGATCGACAGCGATGCGTAGCGCAGCGCCAGCTTCTTCTTGCGGCGCAGCAGGAGAACGTAGGAGAGCACGAGCAGCGGCAGCAGCAGCAGCAGCCAGAGGTATTGGGGCCAGAGGAATTGCATGGCGGCGGGTCTTCGTTCGGTCTCTGATCAGGCGGCGTGCTTCAGATGGGCGGGCAGGCTTCCGGCAGCCAGGCGCAGGCGCCGCTTGCGCATCTCGATGAAGCGCACCAGGGCATCGACCAGGTCGCCGTCGGTGGACAGCTCGAGCGCATCGACCCCCGCCTTGGCGAGGCCTTCGCGCAGCTCGGCCTCGCGCTGGGCGGCGATGCGGGCGAATCGTGTGCGGAATCCGGGGTCGTGCGTGTCCACCAGGACCTGCTCGCCGCTCTCGGCGTCGTGCAGGGTCAGCAGGCCCAGGTCGGGCAGTTGCAGCTCGAGCGGATCGAGCAGGCGCACCGCGACCACCTCGTGGCGCTGGGCGAGCTGCGCGAGCGGACGCTCCCAGCCGGGCTCGCTGATGAAGTCGGACACCACGAAGATGGTCGAGCGACGCTTGAGCAGGCTCGCGGCGGCGTCGAGCAGGTCGCGCAGCTTGGTGGTCTGGGCGCCCTGCGCCACCGGGCGGGACTGCAGCGCGTGCAGCAGGTGCAGCACGTGGCGGCGCCCGCCGCGGGTGGGGACGATGGTGTCCACGCCGCTGCCGTAGAGCATGGCGCCGACGCGGTTGCCGTGGCGCGTGAGCAGCCGCGCCAGCACGGCCACGAATTCGGCCGAGACGTTGCGCTTGCGCAGCTCACCGGAGCCGAAGTCGATGGAGGGGCTCAGGTCGAGCAGGAACCAGGCAGCCATTTCGCGGTCTTCGGTGAACACGCGCACGTGCGGCGTGCCCTGCCGGGCGGTGACGTTCCAGTCGA
The DNA here is from genome assembly GCF_037726105.1 of Ramlibacter sp. AN1015. Taxonomy (NCBI): domain Bacteria; kingdom Pseudomonadati; phylum Pseudomonadota; class Betaproteobacteria; order Burkholderiales; family Comamonadaceae; genus Ramlibacter; species Ramlibacter sp. AN1015. The sequence continues at coordinate 388,150 of NZ_JBBJUM010000002.1, read as the reverse complement.
TGTGCCGCACGTCATCGTGGTGCTGGTACTCGCGCAGGTCGGCGAGGTCGAGCCCGGCGCCGCGCATCAGGGTGCGGTAGTCGCCCTGCAGCAGGCCGTCGAGCCGGCGGATGGCCGTCCACTCTAGACGCCGCATCACCTGCTCGGCGCGTGCCGGAGCCGGCCCTGCAGTCGCTGCGGGCTCCGCCGGCGGGGGACTGCCGCGACCGCTGAATCTATGCAGCCAGCTTTTCATGTTCCAGGGGACGCGGAGGCGCCGGGGTCTTGGCCATGATGCGCTCGATGAGTCCGTCCGAGCTCAGCCCTTCGGAGAGCGCTTCGTACGACAGCACCAGGCGGTGGCGCAGCACGTCGGGCACCAGGTCGCTCATGTCTTCGGGCAGCGCGTAGGTGCGCCCGCGCAGCATGGCCATGGCGCGCGCGCCCTCGACCAAGTTGATGGTGGCGCGCGGACTGGCGCCGAAGGTGATGAAGCGCGCGAGGTCCTTGAGGCCCTGGCGCGCCGGATCGCGCGTGGCCGACACCAGCTTCACCGCGTACTGCACCAGGGAGGGATCGACATAAACACGCCGGCACTCGCGCTGCAGCGCCGCGAGCTGCTCGGTGGTGGCGACCGGAGAGACATCGATGGCCGGCCCGGTGACGCGCTCGACGATCACGTACTCCTCTTCGTCCGTGGGGTAGCCGACGACGACCTTCATCATGAAGCGGTCCACCTGGGCCTCGGGCAGCGGGTAGGTGCCTTCGGTCTCGATCGGGTTCTGCGTGGCCATCACCAGGAACGGCGAGGGCACGCGGTGGGTCTCGCCGGCAATGGTGACCTGCCGCTCCTGCATGACCTCGAGCAGCGCGCTCTGCACCTTGGCCGGCGCCCGGTTGATCTCGTCGGCGAGCAGCAGGTTGGTGAAGACCGGGCCGAGCGAGGTGGAGAACTCGCCCGTCTTCTGGCTGTAGATGCGCGTGCCCACCAAATCGGCGGGGACCAGGTCGGGCGTGAACTGGATGCGCTTGAAGTGCCCGCGCACGGTGCTGGCCAGCGTCTTGACGGTCAGCGTCTTGGCCAGCCCCGGAACGCCCTCAACCAGCAGGTGACCCTGCGCCAGCATGGCGACCATGACCCGTTCGAGGAACAGGTCCTGGCCGACCACGACGCGCTTGACCTCGTAGAGGATCTGTTCCATCAGGCGCGCGGTGGCGCTGTCCTGGCGCGGGGTGTCGGGAGGCGTTGCGTTCATGGTGTGTGGTGCGTGCGGATGGTCGTGTGGAAGAAGACGGCCGGGGCAGGCGCGGGGCGTCAGAACGGAGGCAGGCCGGCGGCTTGCGCGGCGTTCTCGATCGGCACGGCGAAGCCGATGCCCAGGAAGGTGCGCGCCGAGGTGGGGTTGAGGATGGCCGTGACGATGCCGACGAGTTCGCCGTCCATGGTCACCAAAGGCCCGCCGGAGTTGCCCGGGTTGGCAGCGGCGTCGAACTGGATCAGGTTGCCCAGCTCCTGGCCGCCGTCGGGCGAGCGGAAGACCCTTTTGAGTCCCGAGACCACGCCAGCCGAGCCGGAAGGGCCGATACCGAACGGGAAGCCCACGGCCATGACCTTGTCACCCGGCAGCAGGTCGGCCGTCGAGCGCATCGTGGCGGCGATCATGTCGTCCGGAATCTTGCTGGCCTGCAGCACGGCGAGGTCGTTCTCGGGCTGCACGTTCACCAGCGTGGCGGTCGCTTCCAGGCCGTCGTGGAAGGTGACCTTGATGCGGTCGGCGCCGGCCACGACGTGCAGGTTGGTCAGGATGATGCCTTTATCGACGATCACCACGCCGGTGCCGACACCGCTCTCGATAGTGCCGTCCTCGGCCTGCGGCTCGCCTTGCGCCGGCCCCAGCGGCTTGGGCTTGTCGGTGCGCTTGCGCAGCTTGGCCGCCAGCTCGCCAGAGACACGGTCCTGCTTGACGTAGCTCACCACGCGCACGACGGAGGGGCGGATGGCTTCGTAGGCACGCGTGTACTCGGAGGGGATCTGCTGGGTCTCGAGCGTCTTGAGCACCGCCGCGTTGATGTCTTCCTGGGTGATGCGCCGCTGGGCGGGGCGCTCGGCGAAGCTCCAGGCCAGAAGCATCGCCATCACCAGGACCGCGACCCACAGCAGTTCTGTGGACGAGGGGCGCCGGATGCGGCGGGATCGGCTGGCGGCGCGCGTTGATTCGGGCGGGGCCGCGGACGCCTCGTCGTCGGAAGAACCTGCGGCCGGCTGGCCGGGGCGGCTGGAGCTGTAGAACGCTGGCCTGCGCATCCGTCACCTCTTGGAAAGCGGAGGGAGTGAAGGAAAAACCCGGAGCACACGGTAGCACGGATCGATTGCCGGCGTTGCACTCTCCGGCATCATGCAGCGATGTCCTACTGGATCGACACGCACTGCCATCTCGATGCCGCAGAGTTCGCCGGCGACCGGGCCGCGGTGCGCCAGCGGGCACGCGAGGCGGGGGTGGCGCATTGCATCGTTCCGGCCGTCTGCGCCGAGGCCTTCGGGACCGTGCGCGCGTTGGCCCATGCCCACGGCGACAGCTATGCGCTGGGGATCCATCCCTTGTTCACGCCTCGCGCGCGCGAAGCCGACCTTGCGGTGCTGTCGGACGCGCTGCAAGCGCACGCGTGCGATCCGCGCCTGGTCGCGGTCGGCGAGATCGGGCTGGACTTCTTCGTGCCCGGCCTCGACGCCGAGGTGCAGAGTTTCTATCTGCGCGAACAGCTGCGCCTGGCCGCGCGGCACGGCCTGCCGGTGATCCTGCACGTGCGCCGCTCGGCCGACGCGCTGCTGCGCGAATTGCGCCGCGCCCGCGTGTGCGGCGGCATCGCCCATGCGTTCAACGGCAGCGTGCAGCAGGCGCGGGCCTTCGTCGCGCTCGGCTTCAAGCTGGGTTTCGGCGGAACCCTGACCTACGAGCGCGCGCTGCACATCAGGCGCCTCGCGATCGAGTTGCCCACGTCTGCGCTGGTGCTGGAGACCGATGCTCCGGACATCCCGCCGCGCTGGCTGTATCGCACCGCTGCGCAGCGTGAAGGTGGCCTCGCGCAGGGCCGCAACGAACCGGCCGAGCTTGTCCGCATCGGTGCCGAACTGGCCGCGCTGCGCCAGCTGGCGCCGCAGGCGCTGGCGCGAGCGACCGCGCACAACGCGTGCGAGGCGCTGCCCCGGCTGCGGGCCCTGCTGCCGGCGGGATAATCCGCGCACTTTGACGACAAGCGACGCCTCCCCCAGCGACCTGCCCGAGGTCAACTTCTCCGAGCACGCCGGTGTGCGCTACCTGCATCTGGGCACCGAATGGATCCAGGGCTCGATGCGGCTGGATGCGCCCTTCGACATCGACCTCGAGTACGTGCAGCGGATGATGGCCTGGCTGCTGTTCGTGCCCCTCGATTCGGTGGCCACGCGGCACGCGATGCAGCTGGGGCTGGGCGCTGCGGCCCTGACGAAGTTCTGCCGCAAGAAGCTGCGCATGCGCACCACGGCGATCGAGCTGAATCCGCAGGTGGTGGCCGCCTGCCGCATGTGGTTCAAGCTGCCCGCCGACGACGCCCGGCTCTCGGTGGTCCTCGCCGACGCAGCCGAGGTGGTCGCGCATCCGCATTGGCGTGGCCAGATCGATGCGCTGCAGGTCGATCTGTACGACCACGAGGCGGCCGCGCCCGTGCTCGACAGTGCGCAGTTCTATGCCGACTGCCGCCAGCTCCTGACCGGGGAGGGCTGCATGGCGGTGAACCTCTTCGGGCGCTCCTCCAGCTACGAGCGCAGCCTGGAGCAGATCGTCGCGGCCTTCGGCGCGGCCGCCGTGTGGGCGTTCAAGCCCACGCGCGAGGGCAACACCGTGGTGCTGGCGCTGCGCACGCCGCATCGGCCGACCCGTGCCGACTTGCAGGCACAGGGCGAGGCCGTGCGCTCCCGCTGGGGCTTGCCGGCGGAGAAGTGGCCGCGCGTGCTGGCGCCGGTCGCCTGAAGCGCCGGGCTGGTGCTCGCACCGGACTGGTGCGAACTGTCGAGTCCGTACCTTGGCTCTAGCTCGGCCATGTAGGTGGAACCCACATGGGCGGAGCATCCGAGTACCACCACAATCCGCCGGTTGTATCCAGCTATGAGGAGACGATCGTGCGCATAAAGAACGAGAAGGACTTCGTCGCAGGGCTCATGTTCACCGTGGTGGGCGTGGCTTTCGCGTGGGGAGCCACCAACTACAACATCGGCGAGGGAGCCCGCATGGGCCCCGGCTACTTTCCCCTGCTGATCGGGGTGTTGCTGGCGATCCTCGGACTGATCGTTGCTTTCCAGGGCCTGGTCGTCGAGACCGAGGACGGCAACCCGATCGGCAGCATCGCGTGGCGCCCGCTCGTGTTCATCATCCTGTCCAACCTCATCTTCGGCGTAGCGCTCGGCGGGCTGCCGGGGATCGGCATCCCGGCGATGGGCCTGATCGTCGGCATCTACGCACTGACCATCGTCGCGGCCATGGCGGGCGACCAGTTCCGCTGGAAAGAGGTGCTGATCCTGGCCACGGTGCTGGCCATTGGCAGCTACTTCGCATTCGTCTACATGCTGAGCCTGCAGTTCCCCGTGTGGCCCAGCTTCATCGCGTACTGAGCGGCACGAAGAAAGAACCGTCATGGACCTGTTTAGCAATCTCGCCCTGGGCTTCGGCGTCGCGTTCACGCCGATCAACCTGCTCTACGCCTTCGTCGGCTGCCTGCTCGGCACGCTGATCGGCGTGCTGCCCGGCGTCGGCCCGGTGGCGACCATCGCCATGCTGCTGCCCGCCACTTATGCGCTGCCGCCCGTGTCGGCGCTGATCATGCTGGCCGGCATCTACTACGGCGCGCAGTACGGCGGCTCCACCACCGCCATCCTGGTGAACCTGCCCGGCGAGTCGTCCTCGGTGGTGACCGTGATCGACGGCTACCAGATGGCCCGGCAGGGGAGGGCCGGACCCGCACTCGCGGCGGCCGGCATCGGCTCGTTCTTCGCCGGTTGCGTCGGCACGCTGATCCTGGCCGCGTTCGCCGCGCCACTGACCGAAGTGGCCTTCAAGTTCGGCCCCGCCGAATACTTTTCGCTGATGATCCTGGGCCTGATCGGCGCCGTGGTGCTGGCATCGGGTTCGCTGCTCAAGGCCATCGGCATGATCCTGCTGGGCCTGCTGCTGGGCCTGGTCGGCACCGACGTGAACTCCGGTGTCGCGCGCTATTCCTTCGACATCCCCGAGTTGACCGACGGCATCGGCTTCATCGTGATCGCGATGGGCGTGTTCGGCTACGGCGAGATCATCATGAACCTCTCCAAGCACGAGAGCGAGCGTGAGGTGTTCACCGGCAAGGTGCAGGGCCTGATGCCCACCGCCGCCGACTTCAAGCACATGGCCCCCGCCATGCTGCGCGGCACCGCCCTCGGCTCCTCGCTGGGCATCCTGCCCGGTGGTGGCGCGCTGCTGTCGGCTTTCGCCGCCTACACGATCGAGAAGAAGATCAAGCTCAAGCCGGGCGAGATCGCGTTCGGCAAGGGCAACATCCGCGGCGTCGCTGGCCCGGAGTCGGCCAACAACGCCGGCTCGCAGACCTCCTTCATCCCGCTGCTGACGCTGGGCATCCCGCCGAACGCCGTGATGGCGCTGATGGTCGGCGCCATGACCATCCACAACATCCAGCCGGGCCCGCAGGTCATGACCAGCAATCCCGAGCTGTTCTGGGGCCTGATCGCCTCGATGTGGATCGGCAACGCCATGCTGATCATCCTGAACCTGCCGCTGATCGGCCTGTGGATCAAGCTGCTGACGATTCCCTACCGCTGGCTGTTCCCGTCGATCGTGCTGTTCTGCGCCATCGGCGTCTACTCGACCAACAACAACACCTGGGACATCTGGATGGTGGCGCTGTTCGGCGTGATCGGCTATGCCTTCATCAAGCTCGGCGCCGAACCGGCCCCGCTGCTGCTGGGGCTGATCCTGGGTCCCATGATGGAAGAGAACCTGCGCCGTGCGCTGCTGCTGTCGCGCGGCGACTGGAGCGTGCTGGTGACGCGCCCGCTGTCGGCCACCCTGCTCGGAATGGCCGCGCTCATGGTGATCATCGTTGCGCTGCCGTCCATCAAGCGCAAGCGGGAAGAGGCGTTCCAGGAAGAAGACTGAACGCACGCCAGGGGCGGTGCCTGCGGGCACCGTCGCCTCGCCCACAGCGCCTTTTCCGAGGCGCTTTTTTTTTTGTGATTTCGGGATCTTGGTGGCGCTGCTTTCGTGTGGCGGCGTTCGGAGTTGGCACCGGCGGTGCCCTTCGCGGAGCGGCACGTCCGCTCCGAGCGGCAATGCAGGCTGCCGACCGCAGACCGCTCGCAAGGACACCGCCGCACGCTGGCCGCGCTGTCACAATGCGGCGATATTTTTTCCGATGAGCGCTCCCTCCCACCTCACCACGGCGCCGCCGGCGCAGGCGCCGGGCCGCCCGGGTGCCGGCCTCGGGACGGGCCTCTTCCTGGCCGTGGCCGGTGCTATCGCCTTCAGCGGCAAGGCCATCATCGTCAAGCTCGCCTACCGCTGGGGCGTGGACGCGGTGACGCTCATCATGCTGCGCATGCTGTTCGCCCTGCCGTTCTTCGCGCTCATGGCGTGGTGGGCCAGCCGCGGGAAGCCGCCGCTGAACGGCGGCCAGTGGCTGGGCGTGCTCGGCTTGGGCTTGACGGGTTATTACCTCGCCAGCTTCCTCGACTTCGTCGGACTGCAGTACATCACCGCCTCCTTCGAGCGGCTGATCCTCTACCTCAACCCGACCCTCGTGCTGTTCCTCGCATGGCTGCTGCATCGCAGACCGGTCACGCGCGGGCACCTCGCCGGCGTGGCCCTGAGCTACGCGGGCGTGCTGCTGGTGTTCGGCCACGAGGTGGGCCTGCTCGGGCCGCAGGCTGCCTGGGGCGCGCTGCTGGTGTTCCTGAGCGCCGTGAGCTACGCCTTCTATTTCGTGCACAGCGCGCAACTGGTGCAGCAGCTCGGCTCATTGCGCCTGGTCGGGCTGGCGACCACGGTCGCCTGCGTGTGCTGCATCGTGCAGTTTCTGCTGCTGCGTCCGGTCGGGGTCGCCTTCGCCGTTGCGCCTCAGGTCCTGTGGCTGTCGGTGCTCAACGCCACTCTGTGCACCGTCGTGCCGGTGCTGCTGGTCATGATGGCCATCGAGCGGATCGGACCGGCGCTGGCCGCGCAGACCGGCATGGTGGGGCCGATCTCGACCATCCTGCTGGGCGTGTGGCTGCTGGGTGAGCCGTTCACCGTCTGGGTGGCGGCCGGCACGCTGCTGGTGATCGCCGGCATCTTCGTGTTCACCCGCATCGGCGGCCGGTGAGGCCCCATGCCGAGCCGCGCCTGCGCGGACCGGCCGCGCGCCCTGCCGCGAGGATGGACTGCGGCCGCCGCGCCGCCGCGCCACGCAGGCACCACGATCCAGTGCCTCTGCGGGTCCTGCAGCCGCGGAACGCGCCGCGCGGGCGAGTCGAGTTGCCCGACGCTGCCACTGCCTGCAGCGCGTGGTCGTTTCCGCAGGTCGGGCGCTTCCTATCGCCTCGGGCCCCTATAGTTTCGGGTTGCGGGGCCGCCGGCCCCGGCCATTCAGGAGAGACGGGAACATGGATCTGGGAATCAAGGGTCGCTGGGCGCTGGTGTGCGGCGCGAGCAAAGGTCTTGGGCTGGGTTGTGCCAGGGCCTTGGCCCGAGAAGGCGTGCACGTGGTCATGGTGGCGCGCGGCGCCGAGGCGCTCGAGGAAGCCGCGCAGGCACTGCGCGAGGACGCGAAACTGCCGGCCGGCACCGAGGTGCTCACGGTGGCTGCGGACATCACCACGCCCGAAGGCCGCGCCGCGGCCTTCGCCGCGCGCGCCGACTACGACATCGTGGTGACCAACGCCGGCGGCCCCCCGCCCGGCGATTTCCGGGATTGGGACCGGGCGGCCTGGATCCGCGCGGTCGATGCCAACATGCTCACGCCCATCGAGTTGATCAAGGCCACGGTGGACGGCATGGCCGCCCGCGGCTTCGGGCGCATCGTGAACATCACGTCGAGCGCCGTCAAGGCGCCGATCGACATCCTTGGCCTGTCCAACGGCGCGCGAAGCGGCCTGACCGGTTTCGTCGCGGGAGCGGCCCGCACAGAACGCCTCGCCGCCGCCAACGTCACCATCAACAACCTGCTGCCCGGCGCGTTCGACACCGACCGCCTGCGCGCGACCATGGAAGGTGCGGTGAAGAAGACCGGGCAGACCATGGACGCCGTGGCCGAGGCCCGCCGCAAGACCATCCCGGCGCGGCGTTTCGGAACGCCCGACGAGTTCGGTGCGACCTGCGCCTTTCTGTGCAGCGCCCACGCGAGCTATGTCACGGGCCAGAACGTGCTGATCGATGGCGGCGCTTACCCGGGGACGTACTGAGGTGGCGGTGGTCCTGCCGCGCCGAGTCTCCTCGCAGGACGGCGAGGAGAAGGGTCGCGCCAGGCGCTGACGCTGGCGCCAGGCGGATGCGCTCGCGCCGTGGGCGTGCGGCGCGCTACCTGCGGCGCCTGGCATTAAGTTCAGCCGCGCCGTTCTGGTGTTCGCGGGCCCGAGTCGATGGACGGTGTTCTTGCAGCGGCGCGGCGCCGTGCTGCTGGTGTGCCGCCTTCGCTTCTTTCAGCTGTGGCGGGGCTCCCGCTGCCGGCTACCGCTATCGCTTGCGCTGCACGAACAGGTTGCGCTTGGCGTCTTCGGGGTAGGCGAAGGTGATGGCGCCGTTCTTCACGAGACCCATCACCATCATGTTCTGGGTGATGGCGTCCTTGTCGGCGACGCTGAAGGGCCGCTCGTAGGTTGCGACGACGCCGTAGTAGGTGCGCTCGATGTTCTCGAGCGCAGCCTTGAGCGCCGGGCCATCGAGCTTGCCGTTGCGGATGTTGAACATCGAGTACAGCAGGATGTAGGTCGCGTCGTAGGCCTGGGCCGCGGCCATGGGCACGGGGATGCGGTTGGTGTCGAACTTGCGGGCGTACGAGCTGAGGAACGCGGCGCGGCGCTCGTTGCTGGGCTCGGCGATGAAGGTCTGGGCCATCATCGCGCCCTCGGCGGCCTTGCCGCCGCCTTGAATGAAGAAGGGGAACGACAGCGGCCAGCCGCCCACCAGCGGAACGTTCCACTTGATGGCTTCGCGTCCGAGCGCCACGGCCGCGTTCTCCTTGCCCACCGTGTAGGTGAACACCACGTTGGCTCCGGCCTGGCGCGCCGCCTTGAGCGGTTCGGTGAGGTCGGTCACGCCCAGCGGGAAGCGCGCGACGTGCACCGGCTCGAGCTTGCGCGCGGCGAGCGCCTTGCGTACGTCGGCCAGCCCTGCCTCGCCGTAGCCGGTGGTGTCGGCGAAGATCGCCACGCGGGTGAGGCCGCGGCGCACCAGGTCTTCCACCACGAACTCCGACTGGATGCCATCGCGCGCGGACGTGCGGAACACGTAGCTTTCGGGCGCCGGGTACTTGGCGGTCACCGGACTTCCGGCGGCGCAGGGCACGATCAGCGGCATCTGGTTCTTCTGGAACACGTCCAGCGCCGCCATGGCGACGCCGGTGTTGCAGAAGCCGATGGTGGCGAAGACACCGGCGGTGCGAAGCTCCTGGGCGCGGGCCAGCCCCTCGGGTGGATCGGCCTTGTCGTCCTTGACCACCAGTTCGATCCGGCGGCCGAGGTAGCCGCCCACTGCGTTGATCTCATCGACCGCCATGCGCACGCCATTGAGCATGGGGACACCGAAGTCGGCCGACGGGCCGGTGAAGGGCCCGATCACGCCCAGTCGCAGCGTGGGCGCGGCGGGCGACGGCGCTGCAGCGGATGCAGGCGCCGCCTGCTGTGCCGCGCTGGTGATGGACAGGGCCGCGAGGCAGGCCCCGATCAGGAATGTGCGCATGGGTCTCCCCCTCCTATCGATCGATCGACTGATACTAACGTCCGCATGAGCCAGGAACAATCCGGGCATGCCGCTCAGGCGCCGGATTCGGGGGAACCTTCCGCAGGCCGGGCGGCCGGCCGTCGCGACGAGACCACGATACCGGCGACGATCAGCGAGAAGGCAACGGCGTGGTGCGCCTGCGGCCGCTCGCCGATGAAGGTGGCCGAGAGCAGGGCGGCGAACAGGGGCGCGAGATTGCTGAACAGGCCCGCGAGGTTGGGGCCGACCCGCTGCACGCCCAGCCCCCACAGGCGGTAGGCGAGCAGCGACGGCCCGAGCGCGACGAAGAGCACCGCCGCGGCAAGCGGCCAGCCCCACTGCACCGGGGCCGGCGCCAGCACCAGCCATTCACCGGCCGTGAAGGCGCTGGCCCAGAGCAGACCGAAGGCGATCTGGGCCATCAGGAACCCGGCCCAGTGGCTGCGCAACGCCGGGTCGTCGGCCGCGGTGCGGGTCAGCAGCCAGCTGTACCAGGCCCACGAGGCCGTGGCCAGCAGCATGTAGACGTCGCCCGGAACGAAGCGCACGCTGGCCAGGCGCCCGAGGTCTCCGTGCGAGAGCACCAGCAGCACGCCCACGATGGACAGCCCGGCGCCCGCGAGCTGCCGCCGCGTCGGGCGTTGACCGAAGAAGAGCATGCCGATCAACAGCATGAAAACCGGGATGCTGGAGGCCACCAGTGTCACGTTGACCGGCGTGGACGTCTTGAGCGCCAGGTACTGCAGGGAGTTGTAGAGGCCCACACCCAGCAGGCCCAGCAGGCCGTAGCGGCGCCAGCGGGACCACAAGCCGCTGCCCGGGCGCAGGGCCCAGCTCGCAAGTGGCAGCAGCACCAGGAAGGCGACCGCCCAGCGCAGCAGGTTCAACGTGAGGGGCGGCACCAGGGGCGCTACCAGACGACCTACGACGGCGTTGCTGGCCCACAGCAGCGGCGGCAATGCGAGCAGGAGCGCATTGCGCGCGGACAGGGATTGATGCATGGAAGCGGCCACTGTAGCCCAGTGGGCGCTGCTGGTGCCCTGCATCCGAGGGCATCCGCGGCCTACGTGCCTCCATGGCGTGCAGGCGCGCCGTCGCGAGAAGATGCGGTGGAGCAAAGCAGTTCGCCTGCACGCCACCGCGGTCCCGACGGGATGGTCCGTAGTCGGCCTGAGCTTCATCGACGTGTACTACCGCACCGGGGATGCCGGCAGGGTGCGATGCAGGGCGCAAGGTTTCCTGGGTGCTGTCAATGCGCGGCGTCGGTGGGTGCGCTCGACGCCGACCCCAGGGCCTTCATTTCCCGCAACGGCTGGTGTGTTGGTGCGCGCGCTTCTGCGGCCCGGCTCAGGGCGATCTGTCCATACGTGACCAGCGGCGTGCGGAAATCCCCCAACGCCTTGAGCTCGGCCCGCAGCAGGCCGACGATGACCGCGCGCAAAGGCACGGTGGGCTGGCCCGCCAAGACGGCGACCATGTCCGCCATGATGCCGAAGTACTCGCGCATTGCCGTGGCATCGCCACTCTCGCGCAGCGTCCTGAGGGAGGTGATGTTGTCGAGCAACTGCCGCCCGCCGCCCGCCGCCTGCGGCTGCAAGGTGCGCTCCTGCGCGTGCGCGAACGCGGCCGCGGTCAACGTGCCATAAAGCGCACGCGCAGCCTCCACCAGGCCAGCGGCTGCCACGTAGGTCAGGCTGTCGGTCAGAGCATGCGCGCCCGCCAGGTCGTCGGGCGCTGGCGCCAGGAATTCCTGGGCTGCGACGCAGAAGGTGGTGGGCAATGCGGTGGTGATCGCGCGGCCCCAGGCCGCTTCTTCCTGGGCCTGTCTGCTGACCACGTGCCCCTTGCGGTCGATCACTTCGTACGAGGGCGCCACGTTGCTCAGGGAATTGCTGAGCAGATACCGTGTACCACGCTGCACCAGTTTGCTGCTCAGGTACGCGCCGGCGGCGGGCAGCGCGCCTGCGCCGGTGGCCCAGGCGACGGTAATGGCGGCGGCAGCCACGGGCACAGCGGCTGTCGCGATTCGCGACGCAAGGGCGCCGGCCCGCTCTGGTGGAAGGATCGCGGCCGTGATCAGACTGCTGGCGCGATGGACAGCCACACCCAGGCCCATGCAAGCTACCGTGTGGCAGGCCGCGGCCGCTGGGACGGAAGCCGATAGCAGCCCCTGACGCACCGCCATGCCGACGGCCACGCCCGTGGACTGGGAGAACAACTCCCGGCTTGCGGCCCATGCGCCAGCGCGCCAGGCGGCTGACCAGGAGTGCGCGCGCCGGCCCGCATCGGTGGCTTCGGGTAGCTGTGCGGTGGCGCCCTTGGGGATGGGTCCGACGGCCCCTGCAGGAGGGAGTGCATGGGAGGCGGATTCACGGAGCGAGGGCGGGCAGGCCACCTGAAGGCCGGCTTCGAGGTCGCGCGTCGGACCTTCCGTGCTCGCGCCGGAGCAGACCGGCCCGGACGCCTGCTGCGCATCGCGCCGGGCGAGGGCGCCGGCGGACAGGTAGCGCGGGACGTGGAAGCGAACGGGTTCCATGGCTTTGCTTGTGGCGGCGGGGCGCACGCCGCGTCAGGCGAACGCGGTAAGGGCTGTGCCTGCCAGTAGAGGCTGGGTCGGCTGGGCGATCTCGCGAGCCTGCTGCCGCCATTGCCCGGCGAATTCCGTGGCCTGCAGCAGGGAGCGGTACACGCTGTCCGGGGTGACAAGGTCCAGAGGGCAAGGCAGTTGCAGCAGGGCCTGGCCGGTGACCGGATTGCGGGCGAACAGGGGCCCGTGAGGCAAACACAGCGCGAAGTTGGCATTCAGGAGATGGCGCAGCAAAGCCAGCTCGGCCTCGGCTGGCGGCTCGCCGAGTTCCACGACGATGGTGGCCATGCCTGGGTCGGCCGCGGGCCGCTGCAGCACGCTGATCGACGTCTCTTCGATAGTCAGCGAGAAAGCCAGCAGGCCAAGGGCGTCTGGCGCCAGCACGGCAGCGGGAACGCCGAGTAGCGCGCACACGCCCTCGCACAAGGCGGACAAACTGGAAACTGCCATGAACGCTCTCCTGAGGAATCGACGAATCTCGAGCGGTGCATTGTGAAAACGAAATGCTTCATTTGTGTGAACGCATCGCGGCCACCGCTGCTGCGGCGATGCGAGCAGGAGCGCATCGCGCGCCGACAGGGGCTGGTGCATGGAACGCGGACGATGCCCACTCGGCGCCGCCGGTGCCCTGCATGCCAGGGCCCCGCGCCTTTAGCGCTTTCATGGCAGCATGCTCGCCTTCACGAGGAGATGAGATGAGCAAAGCAGTTCGCATGCACGCCACCGGCGGTCCCGAGGTGATGGTTCTGGAAGACGTGGAGGTCGGCGACCCGGGGCCGGGCGAGATCCGCATCCGCCACCACGCGGTCGGCCTGAACTTCATCGACGTGTACTACCGCACCGGCCTGTACCAGCAGCCCCTGCCCGGCGGACTGGGCATGGAAGGCGCGGGCGTGGTGGAGGCGGTGGGCGAGGGCGTGACCCACCTCAAGCCCGGTGACCGCGCGGCCTACGCGAGCCACCCGCCCGGCGCGTACAGCGAATGCCGGGTGATGCCTGCGCGCTGCGTGTGCCGGCTGCCCGATGCGATCGACTTCGACACGGGTGCCGCCATGATGCTCAAGGGCCTCACGGCGCAGTACCTCCTCAAGCGCACGCTCCCGCAAGGCGGGCTGCAGCCGGGCGACTACGTGCTGTTCCATGCCATCGCCGGCGGCGTCGGCCTGATCGCGGCGCAATGGGCCAAGGCGCTCGGCCTGCAGCTGATCGGCACCGCCGGCACCGACGAGAAATGCGCGCTCGCGCTGTCCCTCGGAGCGACCCACGCCATCAACTACAGCAAGGAGGATTTTGTGCAGCGGGTGCGCGAGATCACCGGCGGACGTGGGGTGAAGGTGGTGTACGACTCGGTCGGCAAGGACACATGGGACAAGTCGCTGGAGTGCCTGCAGCCCTTCGGGCTGATGGCCAGCTTCGGCAACGCCTCCGGTCCGGTCCCGCCATTCGCGCCGGGCAGCCTGGGGGCCAAGGGGTCCCTGTACGTGACCCGGCAGACGCTCTTTACCCACATCGCGACGCGCGAATCGACGCAGGCCATGGCCGACGAGCTGTTCGCGGTGGTCGCGGGCGGCCAGGTCAGGATCCGCATCGACCAGCGCTATCCGATGGCCGAGGTGCAGCAGGCCCACCGGGGGCTGGAGGCGCGCAAGACCACGGGCTGCACGATCCTGCTGCCCTGATCGGCAGCCGGGCATCCTGGAGCCCGGCTGCCTGAGCCTGGAGGTCGCCGTGCGCACCGAGCCTGGCGTGGGATGGGCGCCTGCCTGTCCACGAAGGGCACCGACAACAGGTCGTGTCCCCTCCTACAGCAGATCGGTCGCGCTGCTTGCACGCCCGGAGCGCGGTCTGCCCTACCGTATGGTCATCCCCAACCAGACGGCCTTGTTTCGAAGGGCCACGACCCGGCATGAGCTTGCGCGCCTTCATCGTCGAGGACAGCCCGACCATCCGCGACAACCTGATCGAGACGCTTCAGGAGCTCGCCCATGTCGAGGCGGTAGGCGTTGCCGAAACCGAGCGTGACGGGGCCTGCTGGCTGACCGCCCATGGCGGCGACTGGGACATGGCGATCGTCGATCTGTACCTGCGCGAAGGCAACGGCCTGAACATCGTGGCCGCATGCCGCAGCAGGCGCAACGGACAGAAGCTGGTCGTGCTGAGCAACCACGCCAGCCGCGACATCCGGCAACGCTGCGCCCAGCTGGGCGCGGACGCCGTGTTCGACAAGTCCACTGAAATCGATGCGCTGATCGATTACTGCCTGCTGCATGCGACCGCGTGAACACCGGGCGCGCGACGCCCGGATTCAGGTGCTGGGCGCCTGCTCTTCGGGGTAGCTGGTGCGCAGCCGGCTGGGGGCCAGTGCTCCGACGGAATCGAGGATCGGGTAGGCGATGGAGCAGATGTGCGAATTGATCCGCTTCATGTCGCTGATCAGGTCCAGGTGCAGCGAACTGGTCTCGATGCTCTGCATGGTCTGGTCGCTCAGGCGCGCCAGGTGCGAACTCGCATAGCTGCGCTCGAGGTCGCGAAATCGCGCTTTTTCCTCCAGCAGTTTCTGGGCGTCGCGCACCGAACCGTTGAGGAACACGCTCATGCCCAGGCGCAGGTTATCGACCAGCCGGGCGTGCAGTTCGCGGATCTCGGCGACGCCCGCATCCGAGAAGCTGCGCCCGTGCTTGACCTTGCGGTCTTCCACGTCGATCAGGATGCGCTCGATGATGTCGCCGATCTGCTCCATGTTGATGGTGAAGCTGATGATGTCGGTCCAGCGGCGGCTCTCCGACTCGCCCAGGGCCTCGCGGGAAATCTTGGTCAGGTAGTACTTGATGGCCGAGTAGAGCTCGTCGACCGTGTCGTCCATGCGCCGCAATTCGCCTGCGAGGCGCAGGTCGTTGGTCTCGATGACCCGCAGCATGCCGCGCATCATGGTCTCGACCACGTCGGCCTGGTGCAGCGCCTCGCGCGCGGCACAGGAGATGGCCAGCGAGGGCGTGCTCAGCGCCGAGGGGTCGAGGTGGTGCGGTCTGCCTGCCACGAGGTTCTTGTCCGGCTTGGGCATCCAGGCTTCCACCCACCGGGCCACGGTGGCGGTCGCCGGCATGCACAAGAGCGCGAGTGCGGTGTTGAACGCCAGGTGGAAGCCCACCACCGTGCCGACGTCGCCGAGGAAGGGTGGGGCGTGGCGCAGCCACAAGCCGATGCAGGGCGCCGCCAGCAGGACGCCACCGACCTTGAAGACCAGGTTGCCCAGCGGCACGTGGCGCACGTCGGTGGCCGCGCGGGCCGTCAGCACGACCCCCAGCAGGCCGCTGCCGATGTTGGCGCCGAGCACCAGGCCCAGCGCCGTTTCGAGGGGAACGGCGCCGGTCGCGGCGAGGGTGGCGGTGAGCAGGACGATCGCGAGGCTGGAGTAGGCGGCGATGGCGAGCGCCGCACCGACGGTGATCTCGAGCAGCACGTCGCTTGCCAGCGAGAGCAGCAGCGCCTTGACCGCCTGCGACTGCACCATGATGGCCGTGGACTCCGCCACCAGGCGCAACGCGAGCAGCATCAGCCCCAGCCCGATCAGGACGCGGCCGAAGCGGCCTACCTGCGTGTCCTGGCGGGCGATGAACAGCACCACGCCAACGAAGATGAAAAGGGGCGACAGCCACGACAGGTCGAGCGAGAACAGAACGGCCACCAGGCTGCTGCCGATGTCGGCGCCGAGCATCACCGCCAGCGCCATTGGCAAGGCGACGAGCCCCTGTCCCACGAAGGACGCGACGATCAGCGCGGTGGCGGTGCTGGACTGCACCAGCGCCGTGACGCCTAGTCCGGCCAGGGCCGCGGTGGGGCGGGTGCTCAGGCTGCGCGCGAGGATGCGCCGGAGATTGGCGCCGAAGACGCGCAGGATGCCGGTGCGTACGAGATAGGTGCCCCACACCAGGAGCGCCACTGCCGCCAGCAGGTTCAGCAAATGCTTCATGTTTGAAGCATCATACGCCGCCCAGCCGTGCCACGGCCGGCTGCCTCGGCCGTCATGTTGTCAGCGCGCGCGCCGCACCCGCAGGATCTCGTCGAGTATCAGGCCCACCGCCCCCGCGGTGATTGCGGCGTCTGCGATGTTGAAGGCCGGAAAGTACCAGCCGCCGTAGTGCAGCTGGAGGAAATCGACCACGTAGCCGTGCACCAGCCGGTCCACCACGTTGCCGATCGCGCCGCCCAGCAGGCAGGCCAGAGAGAACGCGAACAGGCGCTGGCCGGCATGCGAGCGCAGCAGCCAGATGATGAACAGCGCCGCACCGATTCCCAGCGCCGTGAAGAACCAGCGTTGCCAGCCGGACGCCGAGGCGAGGAACGAGAAGGCAGCGCCGGTGTTGTGCACCCGCACGATGTTGAAGAACGAGGTGATGGTGGTGGAGTCGCCCAGGCGGTAGCTGCCGAGGATCAAGGCCTTGGTGAGCTGGTCGAGGATGAACAGCAGCACGGCCAGGCCGATCCAGGGCAGCATGCCGCTGCTTTCGCCGCGGCTGGCGCCGACCCGGGGTGCGACGCGCGCGCTCTTGCCGGCCATCACGCGTGCTCCCGCCGCTCGCCGGCACCGAACAGGTTGGTGACGCAGCGCCCGCAGATCGTGGGGTGCGCCGGGTCGCGGCCGACGTCTTCGCGCCAGTGCCAGCAGCGCTCGCACTTGGCGTCGGTGGCGGGGCGGGCCTCGATGGCGAGCGCGTCGCCCGCGGCCAGCGTGACGCCCGAGGTGATGAACACGAACTTCAGGTCTTCGCCCAGGCTCGCGAGCAGCGCGTGGTCTTGCGGCGGGGCCGTGATCGTGAGCAGCGCCTGCAGGGAGGAGCCGACCTCGCCGCGCTCGCGCAGGGCCTCGACTTCCTTGTTGGCCAGCTCACGCAGCGCACGCAGGCGGCTCCAGCGCGCGAGCAGGGCCTCGTCCGGGGCGCCGATCTCGGCGTAGGTCTCGAAGAAGATCGAGTCCGAGTCGCCGAACAGCTTCCAGGCTTCCTCGGCGGTGAAGCTGAGGAACGGAGCCATCCAGCGCAGCATGGCGTGGGTGATGTTCCACAGCGCCGTCTGCGCGCTGCGCCGCGCGTGCGACTTGGGTGCGGTGGTGTAGAGGCGGTCCTTCAGCACGTCCAGGTAGAACGCGCCCAGGTCTTCCGAGCAATACACCTGCAGCTTCGCGACCACCGGGTGGAACTCGTATACCTCGTAGTGGGACAGCACCTCGAGCTGGAACTGCGCCGCGCGGCTCAGGGCATAGCGGTCGATCTCCAGCATCTCCGACAGCGGCACCGCGTCGCGTGCCGGGTCGAAGTCGCTGGTGTTGGCCAGCAGGAAGCGCAGCGTGTTGCGGATGCGCCGGTAGGCGTCCACGACGCGCGCGAGGATCTTGTCGTCCCCGGCGATGTCGCCGGAGTAGTCGGACGCGGCCACCCACAAGCGGATGATCTCGGCGCCCAGCTTCTTGCTGGTCTCCTGCGGATCGACCCCGTTGCCCAGCGACTTGCTCATCTTGCGGCCCTGGCTGTCCACCGTGAAGCCGTGCGTGAGCAGCCCGCGGTAGGGAGCGCGCCCGTACATGGCGCAGGCGGTGAGCAGCGACGAGTGGAACCAGCCGCGGTGCTGGTCGTGGCCTTCGAGGTACAGGTCGGCCTCGGGCCCGTTCTCGTGTCCGGCGCCGGCGTGCGAGCCGCGCAGCACGGTGGTGTGCGTGGTGCCGGAGTCGAACCACACCTCGAGGATGTCCGTGCTCTTGCGGTACTGGGCCGCGTCGGCGGCGGCACCGACGCGCGCGAGGATGTCCTCGGGCGTCGCCTTGCTCCACGCTTCGATGCCGCCGGCTTGCACCATCTCGGCCGCGATGTCCATGAGTTCGAGGGTGCGCGGGTGCAGCTCGCCCGAGTCCGTGTGCAGGAAGAAGGGCAGGGGCACGCCCCAGCTGCGCTGGCGGGAGATGCACCAATCAGGCCGGCCGGCGATCATGTCGCGCAGGCGCGCCTTGCCGCTCTCCGGATAGAAGCTGGTCTGCTCGATGGCCTCGAGTGCGGTCTGGCGCAGCGTCTGGGGCGCCTTGTCGCGGGTGAACACGCCCTCGCCCTCGTCCATGCGGATGAACCACTGGGCGGCAGCGCGGTAGATCACGGGCGTCTTGTGGCGCCAGCAATGCGGATAGCTGTGGGTGATGCCCTCGGTGGCGAAAAGCCGTCCTGCGTCGCGCAGCGCGTCGATGATGGCGGGAACGGCCTTCCAGATGTTGCTGCCGCCGAAGAGGGCGAAATCGGCCGCGTAGCTGCCGTTGCCCTGCACCGGGTTGAGGATGTCGTCGTACGAGAGACCGTGCGCGACGCAGCTGTTGAAGTCGTCCAGGCCGTAGGCGGGCGACGAATGGACGATGCCGGTGCCGTCTTCTGCGGTGGCGTAGTCGGCGAGGTAGACCGGCGCGGTGCGGCGGTAGCCGGCGTGCACCTCATACAGCGGGTGGCGAAAGCGCAGTCCGTCCAGCTGCTGGCCAGGCACGCTCGCGAGCACGCGTCCCTCGAGTCCGTAGCGGGCCAGGCATTTCTCCACCAGTGACTCGGCCAGGATCAGGCGGCCGCGCGGCGTCTCGACCAGCGCGTAGACGATTTCGGGGTTGAGGTTGAGTGCCTGGTTCGCTGGAATGGTCCAGGCCGTCGTCGTCCAGATGACGGCGTAGATCGGTGACGGCTGCGAAGCATCGGCAGCCAGCCCGAAGGCCTGGGCAACCGCCGCAGGGTCCTCGGCCTCGAAGCCCACGTCGAGTGTCTGGGACTTCTTGTCGGCGTACTCGATTTCAAACTCTGCGAGCGACGAGCCGCAGTCGAAGCACCAGTAGACCGGCTTGAGGCCGCGGTAGACGAAGCCGCGCTCGACGACGCGCTTGAAGGCGCGGATCTCGTCGGCTTCGTTGCTCGGGTCCATGGTGCGATAGGGGTGGTCCCAGTCACCGAGCACGCCCAGGCGCTTGAAGTCGGCCATCTGCAGCGCGATCTGCTCGGTCGCGAAGGCGCGGCTCTTCGCCTGCATCTCGTCGCGCGGCAGGTTGCGCCCGTACTGCTTCTCGATGGCGTTCTCGATGGGCAGTCCGTGGCAGTCCCAGCCGGGGATGTAGGCCGCGTCCAGCCCCTTGAGCTGGCGCGACTTGACGATCATGTCCTTGAGGACCTTGTTGACCGCGTGCCCCATGTGGATCTGCCCGTTGGCGTAGGGCGGGCCGTCGTGCAGCACGAACTTCTCGCGCCCGCAGCGCGCGTCGCGCAGCCGCTTGTACAGGCCCTTGTCCTCCCAATCGGCGACCCAGGCGGGCTCTCGGCGGGGCAGGTCGCCGCGCATCGGGAAAGGCGTATCCGGCAGATTGAGGGTGGCGCGGTAGTCGGTCTTGGATTCGGACATGGCAGGCGTCGTGGGGCTTCGACAAGCTCAGCCCGAGCAGACGGGGGGCGGGCGGGGGCAGGGTGGACGAGCGCGGATTCCGTTCGCCCTGAGCCTGTCGAGGGGCGGCGAACGCTGGCCGAGCCCGCTAAATTCGATCGCGGGTGGTCTGGCGGCGCGTGGACGCGAAGTACGCGCGGGCATCGACGCAGTCGCGTGCGATGCCGGCCCGGAGCTGGTCGAGGCCGTCGTACTTGAGTTCGTCGTGCAGTTTGTGCAGCAGGTCCACGCGCACGATTTTACCGTAGGCCCCCTCGTCGCCCAGCCGTTGCGGCCAGTCGAGGCAGAAGGTTTCGAGCAGCACGCGTCCACCATTGGTGTCGCGGGGGTCCAGCGAGGGCCGGATGCCCAGGTTGGCGACGCCCTCCAGGGGCCCTTCGCCCAGTCCGTGCACGTGCACGGCGAAGATGCCGCTCGCAGCGGGTTTCCAGTGGGAAAAGCGCAGGTTGAGCGTGCGAAAGCCGAGCTCGCGGCCGAGCTTGCGGCCGTGCACCACGTGGCCGCTGATGCTGTAGGGGCGCCCGAGCAGGGCGGCTGCCGCATCCATGTCGCCGCGGCCCAGGGCCTCTCGAACGGCAGAGCTGGACACCCGCAGCTGGTGAACCTGGTAGCTGTTCATGCGAGCGACGTCGAAGCCGCAGGCGGCGCCGGCCGCGTCGAGCATGGAGTAGTCGCCGGCGCGGCGCGCGCCGAAGCGGAAGTCGTCGCCTACGAGCACGTAGCGTGCGCCGAGCCCGCGTACCAGCACCCGCTCGATGAACTCCTGGGGGCCCTGGCTCGAGAGTTTCGCGTCGAAGGGCAGCACCACGCACTGGGACACGCCGCAGGCCGCCAGCTCGGTGAGCTTGTCGCGCAGCGTGGCGATGCGCGCAGGTGCCAGCTCGGGACGGCTCAGCGCGGCTGCGAAGTAGTCCCGTGGGTGCGGCTCGAAGGTGAGCACGCAGCTTGGGATGCCCCGGTGGCGCGCTTCGCTGTTGAGGAGGGCGAGCATGGCCTGGTGGCCGCGGTGCACGCCGTCGAAGTTGCCGATGGTCAGGGCACAGGCCGGCGCGACGCCGGGGTGATGAAAGCCGCGGAAGATCTGCATCGGCGTGTCGATATGTTTTTGATAGCGCGCAGGGCCCGCCCACCGCGCCGCCGGGTGTGAGCATGGTGTTTGAAACAGGGTATATTGTCCTCGCTATCCCGCTCAGTGGCTCCCGCGTGCAAAGGAGGCGTTGATTGAAGGTCTTGAAGCTGTCGGCGCAGGGACTTCCGCAGTCCTGGATCTCGCTCGAACAGGCCGTGCTGCATTACGCGGCCGATGAGGTGCGCTGGGAAGTCGGCGCGCAGATCGCGCGCTTCCGTGGCGGCCACAACGCCATGACCGGCGAGCAGTCGGTGATCGCCGTGAGCAGCATCATCGGCACTAAGGGCGTGCCGAACATCAACCCCTTCGACCTGCGTCCCGGACTCACCAACAGCAAGCTGTTCGCGCGCGACCGCAATGTCTGCGCCTACTGCGGCGGCCACTTCGAGGAAAGTTTCCTCACGCGCGAGCACATCGTGCCGCTGTCGCAGCGCGGGCGCGATCACTGGATGAACGTGGTGACCGCCTGCCGCGCCTGCAACCACCGCAAGAGCAACCGCACGCCCGAGCAGGCGCGCATGCCGCTGCTGTACACGCCCTACGTTCCCAGCCTCTGGGAAGACTTCATCCTGCGCAACCGGCGCATCCTGGCCGACCAGATGGAGTTCCTGATGGCGCACCTGCCGAAGTCCTCGCGCCTGCACGCCTGACGGATCGGCAGGCGCCGGCCGTCGCTTCAGCCGGGGCGCTCATGGACGTTCCGGTCCGGTTCAGTAGGTCAGTTCCAGCACCGTCACGTGTCCCTCGGCCGCGGGCCACGGCCGCCCGACCACGCGCTCGCCGTTGAACTCGGCGGCCACCGGCCGGGGCGCCGCCGTCGGCAGCTTCAGCTTGGCGCTCGCGACGCCGGCGCCTGCCGGCACGCCGGGCGGCGGCGCACCGTCCAGCGCCATGCGGTCACGCGCCGGGTCGAGATATCCGCGCGGCCGCGTCATCGTGACCAGCGCAGCCGCACCGCGATCAGCCTCGGCGATCCGCTCGGGGCGCAGGTGCACGATCTCGCTGCCGCGCGGGAAAGGGCTGCGGTAGATGTGCGTTGTGGCGTAGCCGGGGGCTGCAACGACGAATTCGTAGGGTGTTTGCGAGTCTGCTTCGAAGGGTCCCCAACGGCCGTTGGCCCCGACCGTGGTGCGGTAGGTCGGGGCGGCGCCGCGGCGCTCTCCCGTGCGCGGATCGACGGCGTAGATGGCGAGTTCGGCGCCGGGCAGGGGCAGGTTGTTGCTGAAACTGCCGGTGGCCGGATCGCGCGAATCGACTCCCAGGCCGGTCACTTTTCCCGACAGGCGCGGCCGCTCCTCGGGGCGGATCCGGGTCGTCGATGGGCGGCCCGTGATGAAGAGCCAGGTGGCGTCGAAGGCCTGCGCAGAAAAGGAGGTTTCCCGATGGTCGATGCGCGGGATCACCACGTTGAGCGCGCCCGACAGTGCGGGCCCTTCGGAGGTGACGAAGGTGGGCTTGCCGGCCAAGCCGATCCAGCGGCCGTCGGGTTGCGCGAACTTGTCGTTCGCATCCGAACGGATGGTCATCCAGTGCACGGGCCCCGTGACCTCGTCGCCGGCCATGTTCTTGGGCGCGTTCAGCGCCGTGAGGAAGGGGCCGGTGCCCGAGAACTCGCTGCCTTCGTTGAAGCCCTTGATTGCCTGCACGCCGTGGTTGGGCGTGCCGCCGAGGATGGCATGGCTCACGGTGGCGGCGCCGCCGCCGTTCTGGATGTAGTTGCGTATCGCGTTGCCGCCGCGCGAGTTGCCCACCAGCACCACCTGGGAAGCGCCAGTGGTCTTCAGCACCTTCTCGACTTCGGCACGCAAGAAGGCCATGTGCTCGGCGGTGGAGGTGCGCCCGGGCTGGGGCTTGGTGTCGTCGTTGCGGGCGAGCGGGTAGGGCAGATCGATCGCGTGCAGCCGCTCTCGCGGCCAGCCGTTCGACTCGAAGCGCCACAGCGTGGTCTGCCATAGCGCGGCACTGTCGCCGTTGCCGTGTACGAACACGATCGGCGGAGGGGCGGTGTCTTGCAGCGCCGGTGTCGCGCAAGCGGCCAGAAGGACCAGGGGAGCGGCGGCCGCCAGCAGGCGCCGGCGGGACATACGCGAGAGGAGGTTCATGGGCGTGTCGTTCGCGGCGAAGCCGGCACGCGGCCGGCTTCGTAGGGGGTGGAGAAAACGGCGGCCAATGGGCGAGCGACGGCGGCCGAAGGGCGGGTGCGCGGGGCCCGTCAGGCGAAGACGCCGGCGGTGTCCTGCATGCGGGCGGAGACTTCACCCAGGTGGTGGAGGGTGTCGCCGAAGGTCATCTCCATCTGCGTCAGTCGTTTGAAGTAGTGGCTGCCGATGTATTCGTCGGTCACGCCGATGCCGCCGTGCAACTGCACCGAGTTCTGGCCCACGAAGCGCATCGCGAGACCCAGCTGGTATTTGGCGCGCGCCATCGCGCGGCGCCGCTCGTCGGCCGGCGCATTGAGCTTCAGGCTGGCGTAGTAGCTCATCGAGCGGGCCAGCTCCTGCTGCATCTTCATGTCGGCCATGCGGTGGCGCAGCGCCTGGAAACTCGCGATCGGCACCCCGAACTGCTTGCGCGTGTTCATGTATTCGGCGGTGAGCTGCATGGTCTGGTCGATCACGCCCACCGCCTCGGCGCAGAGCGCCGCGATGCCGATATCGACCGCGTGCTCCAGCGCCACGAGGCCGTCCTCGGCGACCAGCATCCCCTGGGCGCCTTGCAGCTGCAGTTCGCCGGCGCGGCTGCCGTCCTGGGTAACGTATCCCGAAGCCTGCACGCCAGGAGCCTCTCGCGGCACCAGCCACAGGCCGATGCGCCCGTCCGTCACCGCGGGCACGAGATAGCCGTCGGCGCGGTCTCCCACGGGGACGATGCTCTTGGTGCCGCTCAGCGCCCAGCCGTCGCCGGTGCGCACGGCCTCGGTGCGACAGGCATCGAGCCGCCAGCGCGCTCCGCGCTCCTGCTGCGCGAGGACGACCACGGCCTCGCCGCTCGCGATGCGGGGCAGCCAGTCCGACTTGAGCGCATCGGGCGCGTAGCCGGCCAGCACGCCGCTGGCGATCAGGGTCTGGCCGAGCGGCTCCAGCACGATGCCGCGCCCGAGCTCCTCCATCACCACCATCGCCTCGACCGGGCCCATTCCCATGCCGGCGTGCTCCTCAGGCACGTACAGGCCGGCCAGACCGAGCTCGGCGAGTTCGTTGTACGCGCTGCGGTCGAAGCCGCCGGCACGCACCGCCGCGCGGCGGCGCTCGAAGGTGTAGCTGCGCTCCACCCAACGACGCACCGCGTCGCGCAGCTGTTGCTGGTCGTCGGAAAAATCGAAATCCATGTTGCTGTTCCTCGCGTGGCTGCGTCAGCCGAGAACCGTCTGGGCGACGATGTTGCGCTGCACCTCGTTGGAGCCGCCGTAGATCGTCGTCTTGCGCATGTTGAAGTAGGTCGCCGCCAGCGGAGCCAGTCCGAGCGCGCCGCCGGGGAAGTCGCCCTGCCAGCCGGCTTCCATGGCTTCCTGGATGAAGGGCAGGGAGAACGCGCCGCCCGCGAGCATCATGAGTTCGGTGTAGCGCTGCTGGATCTCGCTGCCCCGGATCTTGAGCAGGCCCGCAATGTCCAGAGAGTTCTTGCCCGACTTCTCGGCCGAGAGCACGCGCAGCACGAGCATCTCCAGGGCGACCACATCGACCTCGAGCCGCGCGATCTCGTCGCGAAAGCGCAGGTCGTCCCACACGCCCTCGGCCTTGGCAATGCGCTTGAGGCGCTCGAGTTCGCGCTTGGCGCGGTTCACGTCGGCGATGTTGGTGCGCTCGTGCGAGAGCAGGTGCTTGGCATAGGTCCAGCCCTTGTTCTCCTCGCCGATCAGGTTCTCGGCTGGCACCTCGACGTTGTCGAAGAAGACCTCGTTCACCTCGCGCCCGCCATCGAGCATGACGATCGGGCGCACCTCGATGCCGGGCGACTTCATGTCGATCAGCAGGAAGGAGATGCCGGTTTGCGGTTTGCCGGAGGTATCGGTGCGCACCAGGCAGAAGATCCACTCGCCGTACTGGCCCAGCGTGGTCCAGGTCTTCTGGCCGTTGACGATGTACTTGTCGCCGCGCCGCTCGGCACGGGTCTTGAGCGAGGCCAGGTCCGAGCCGGCGCCCGGTTCGGAGTAGCCCTGGCTCCACCAGACATCACCGGAGGCGATGCCCGGCAGGAAGCGCTTGTGCTGCTCGGGCGAGCCGAAGGCCATGATCACCGGGGCCACCATGACGGGGCCGAAGGGCACGATGCGCGGCGCGCCGGCCAGCGCGGTCTCTTCCTCGAACAGGTGCTTCTGCACCGCATTCCAGCCGGGGCCGCCGAATTGCTTGGGCCAGCCATAGCCGAGCCAGCCCTTGGCACCGAGGATCTTCGCCCAGCGCTGCATGTCCTCGCGCGTGAGGTGCAGGCTGTTGTGCACCTTGTGCGCAATGTCCTGCGGCAGGTTCTCGCGCACCCAGGCGCGGATGTCCTCGCGAAATGTCTGTTCTTCGGGGGTGAATGCCAAATCCATATCAGGGTCTCCAGGCCAGGCGCGGTTCTAGCACGCTCGTGCTAAAGCGCGTGTCGAAGGGGCGACAAGCCGCTGGGGATAATCGCCGGTTCCATGAAGAACATCGTGATCCTGATCTCGGGCGGCGGCTCGAACATGGCGGCCATTGTGCGCGCGGCAGGCCGCGAAGACTGGCTCGGCCGGTACGGCGCCCGCGTTGCGGCGGTCATCAGCAACCGCCCGGACGCCGGGGGGCTGGCGTTCGCCCGCGAGCAGCGCATTCGGGCCGAGGTGGTCGATCACCGCGGCTTCGACAGCCGGGAAGCTTTCGAGGCGCGCCTGGCGCAGGCCATCGACGCCCATGCCCCCACCCTCGTCGCGCTGGCGGGGTTCATGCGCATCCTCACGCCCGGCTTCGTCGCGCGTTATGCCGGCCGCCTTCTGAACATCCATCCCTCGCTGCTGCCGGCCTTTCCGGGCCTGCACACGCACCAGCGCGCGCTGGATGCGGGCTGCCGCGTCGCCGGAGCCACCGTGCACCAGGTCACCGCCGAGCTCGACCTCGGCCCGATCCTCGAGCAGGCCGTGGTGCCGGTGCTCGCCGACGACAGCGCCGACACCCTGGCCGCGCGCGTGCTCACCCAGGAACACCTGATCTATCCGCGCGCCATTGCGCGCCTGCTCGCGCAAGGCTGAACTCCCATGCATCCCAAAGCATTGCTCGACGCCTGTGCCGAGCTGGTGGCGCAGGTGCTGCGCCTCGAACACCCGGCCGACGCCGTGGTGTCCCGCTATTTCCGCGAGCACCGCAGCCTCGGCCCGCGCGAGCGCGCCACCCTGGCGGAAACGGCCTATGGCGTGCTGCGTCGCAAGCTGCTCTACGACCACTTCGCTCCGTCGGGCAGCGGCCCGCGCGAGCGCCGCCTGGCCATCCTCGGGTTTGCCGGCCCGCGTGACTTCCTCAAGAGCGCCTTGTCCGAGCAGGAAAGGCGCTGGCTCGAGCAGTGCGACGCGGTGCGCACGGAGGATCTGCTGGAGCGGCATCGGCACAACCTGCCGCAATGGCTGGTCGAGCCGCTGCAGGCGCAGCTCGGCAGCGACTTCATGGCGCTGGCCGAAAGCCTGAACCGGCCGGCCCCGTTGGACCTGCGCGTCAACACGCTGAGTGCCCGGCGCGAGGACATGCACAAGGAGCTGCTGCAGGCCGGCATCCGCAGCGAGCCCACGCCTTACTCGCCCTGGGGCTTGCGCCTGGAGGACAAGCCGGCGCTGACGCGGCTGGACGCGTTCGTCCGGGGTGCGATCGAGGTGCAGGACGAAGGCTCACAGCTGCTGTGCGCCATGCTGGACGCGCACCGGGGCGAGATGGTCGTCGATTTCTGTGCGGGTGCGGGCGGCAAGACCTTGGCCCTGGGGGCGGCCATGCGCAACACCGGGCGGCTGTACGCGTTCGACATCTCGGCGCACAGGCTCGATGCGCTCAAGCCGCGGCTGGCGCGCAGCGGCTTGTCGAACGTGCACCCCGCGGCCATCGCGCATGAGCGCGACGAGCGCATCAAGCGCCTGGCAGGCAAGATCGACCGCGTGATCGTCGATGCGCCCTGTTCCGGCCTGGGCACCCTGCGCCGCAATCCCGACCTGAAATGGCGTCAGTCGCCCGAGTCGATCCAGGAAATGGCGCAGCTGCAGTTGTCGATCCTGCGCAGCGCCGCACGGCTGCTCAAGCCAGGCGGGCGCCTGGTCTACGCCACCTGCAGTCTGATGCCCGAGGAGAACGAGGCCATCGCACAGGCTTTCGGCACGCACGAAGGCGCGTTCGCCGCCTTGCCGGCGGTGCAGGCGCTCGCGCCTCTCAAGCTCGAGCGGCCGGAAGACCTCTGCAGCGGCGAGGGCGGCATGTACCTGCGGTTGTGGCCGCACCGCCACGCGACCGACGGCTTCTTCGCGGCGGCCTGGGTTCGCAAGTAGTACGACAAGCTGTAAGTTAGGCCCAAGGTGTGAGCGAAATGCCCTGCATGAGCTGAACCCCGGGGCCTAGAATCGGTCTCACCCGACAAGGCGCCGTTGCCTGCATCTTCTGGACACCATGTTCCTTCCTGAATGGCCCGTGCTGCACGCGGCGCTCGAACTCCTCGCCCACGGCCTGTGGGACCTCAGCTGGTGGCAGATCGTGCTGTACACGCTGGTGACCACGCACATCACGATCGCCAGCGTCACGATCTTCCTGCACCGCACCCAGGCGCACCGCGCCATGGACCTGGGTGCCATTCCGTCGCACTTCTTCCGCTTCTGGCTGTGGCTCGGCACCGGCATGGTGACCAAGGAGTGGGTCGCGATCCACCGCAAGCACCACGCCAAGTGTGAAACCGAGGACGACCCGCACAGCCCCCAGACCCGCGGCATCGACACCGTGCTCTGGCGCGGCGCCGAGCTGTACCGTGAAGAGGCCAAGAACCGCGACACCGTCGCCAAGTTCGGCCACGGCACGCCCGACGACTGGATCGAGCGCAATCTGTACTCGCGGTATAGCTGGCAGGGCGTCGGCCTGATGCTGATCCTGAACATCGCCCTCTTCGGTGCCATCGGCCTGTCGGTCTGGGCGGTGCAGATGCTCTGGATTCCCGTGACGGCCGCCGGTGTCATCAACGGCATCGGCCACTACTGGGGCTACCGCAACTTCGAGGCGCCTGATGCCAGCACCAACATCTCCCCCTGGGGCGTGCTGATCGGTGGCGAAGAGCTGCACAACAACCACCACACCTATCCCACGGCCGCCAAGTTCTCGGTCAAGAAGTACGAGTTCGACATCGGCTGGGTCTACATCAGCCTGATGCAGAAGATCGGCTGGGCCAAGGTCAAGAAGGTGCCGCCGAAGCTGCGCATGGGCGCCGTGCGGCCGGTGGCCGACGAGAAGACCCTCGAAGCCCTGATCGCCAACCGCTACGAAGTGATGGCGCGCTACGGCCGCGAGATGCGGCGCGCGTGCAAGGACGAGATCGCCCTGCTGCGCGATCGCGGGCACGACCTTTCGATGCTCAAGGTCGCACGCCGCTGGCTTCACCGCGATGTCGAGCGGGTGCCGGCCGACGCGCGCCCGCAGCTCGCCGCCGCGCGCGAAGCCCATCCGGTGCTGGACACCATGGCCGTCATGCGCGAGGAATTGCGCCAGATGTGGCTGAACACCTCCCACTCGCGCGAGCAGCTCACTGCCGAGTTGCAGGCGTGGTGCAGGCGCGCCGAGGAAAGCGGAATCGCGCGGCTTCAGCAGTTCGCCGTCGGCCTGCGCTCGGCGCACGCCTGAGTCAGGTCGCGCAGGTCGCCTGTTCGGGGCGCCCAGCAAAAAGCCCCGCATCGCGGGGCTTTTTTTTCAGCTCCTCCGCCCGAAGGCGGAGTGACGGGCTGCGTCACTTGAGCTTGATTTCCTTGTATTCGACGTGCTTGCGCGCCTTCGGGTCGAATTTCATGATGGCCATCTTCTCGGGCATGGTCTTCTTGTTCTTGGTGGTGGTGTAGAAGTGGCCGGTGCCCGCAGTGGACTCCAGCTTGATCTTTTCGCGTCCGCCTTTGCTCGCCATGATGCTGCTCCTTCGGGTTTAGGCTTGGCCGCGGGCACGCAGGTCCGCGAGCACGCTGTCGATGCCGTTCTTGTCGATCAGGCGCAGCGCGGCGCTCGACACACGCAGGCGAACCCAGCGGTTCTCGCTCTCGACCCAGAAACGGCGGTATTGCAGGTTCGGCAGGAACCGGCGCTTGGTTTTGTTGTTGGCGTGGGAAACGTTGTTCCCGACCATCGGGCCTTTACCCGTGACTTCGCAGACGCGTGCCATGAAGCACTCCATGAATAGTAAGAACGGCGGTCACATCGTGAGCGCCTCACCTCGCCAGGCAGGGTGGCGGTAGCCCCTTCGACGCCCGCACCTTCCCAGGCGGTGGCGGCAAAGCCCGCGATTATAGCCCCCGACTCCGGTCCCGCTGCCTGCCGCGGCTGGTGGCGCCATGGGCCACTGCAGCCGCGGCGGGCCTATTCCTGCTGTTCCAGGAAGCGCTGGGCATCGAGCGCTGCCATGCAGCCTGTGCCCGCGCTGGTGATCGCCTGGCGGTAGATGTGGTCCTGCACGTCGCCGGCGGCGAACACACCCGGCACGCTGGTCATCGTGGCAAAGCCGTTGAGGCCGGATCGCGTGAGGATGTAGCCGTCCTTCATCTCCAGCTGGTTCTGGAAGATCTCGGTGTTGGGCGAGTGGCCGATCGCGATGAAGCAGCCCTGCAGCTGCAGGTCTTCGGTGGCGCCGGTGCGGGTGTCCTTCAGGCGCACGCCGGTCACGCCGACCTCGTCGCCGAGCACCTCGTCGAGGGTCTGGAACAGCTTGAGCTCGATCTTGCCCGCCTTGACCTTCTCCATCACCTTGTCCACCAGGATCGGTTCGGCCCGGAACTTGTCGCGCCGGTGCACCAGGTAGACCTTGCTGGCGATGTTTGAGAGGTACAGCGCCTCTTCCACGGCCGTGTTGCCACCGCCGATCACGCAGGTGACCTGCTCGCGATAGAAGAAGCCGTCGCAGGTCGCGCAGGCGCTCACGCCCTTGCCCATGTAGCGCTGTTCGGACGGCAGGCCGAGGTAACGCGCGGAGGCTCCGGTCGCGATGATCAGCGCATCGCAGGTGTAGCGGCCGCTGTCTCCGACCAGGGTGAACGGTCGCTTGCCGAGATCGACGGTGTTGATATGGTCGAACACGATCTGCGTCTTGAAGCGCTCCGCATGCTCCATGAAGCGCTGCATCAGCTCGGGCCCCTGGACGCCGTTGACGTCTGCCGGCCAGTTATCGACCTCGGTCGTGGTCATCAGCTGGCCGCCTTGAGCGATGCCCGTGATCAGCAGCGGGTGGAGGTTGGCGCGCGCGGCGTAGACGGCGGCGGTATAGCCGGCGGGGCCGGAACCAAGGATCAGGACCTGGGCGTGTTGGGTAGTCATCTTTCGCTTATTTCTGATGCGGCACTATTTCCGCGCGGTGTACATTCCGAGCCACGTCGGCGAAGTATCCACCGGGTTCCCCGGCGCGGTGCGCGCCGGAAATCAATCGAGGTGATTGTAAGAACCGAGGGCTGAGCACAGCGGCCCAGGGGCATGCCCCGCCCGGAGGGATGAAATGTCGATGCTTTCCAACCTGGAGCTGATCCGCCGCGTGCCGCTGTTCGCGCTGCTGACCTCCGCCCAGGCCGAGTCCGTGGCCGACGCCGTGGTCAAGCGCCGCTTCAAGCGCGGCGAAGTGATCGTGGAGCAGGGCGACAAGTCGAACACCCTGTTCATCATCCTCACCGGACGCGCCCGAGTCATCACTGCGGACAAGCGCGGTCGCGAGGTGATCCTCGCCACGCTGCAGCCGGGCGACTACATCGGCGAGATGAGCCTGATCGACAACGAGGCGCACTCGGCCACCGTGCGCGCCGAAGTGCAGACCGACATGCTGTGCCTCGGACGCGCCGAGTTCGCACGCTGCCTGCCGGAGAACAGCTCCATGGCCTACGCCATCATGAAGGGACTGGTGCAGCGGCTTCGCAATGCCGACCGCAAGATCGAATCGCTGGCACTGATGGACGTGTACGGCCGGGTGGCCCGGGCCCTGCTGGAGTTCGCCTCGCCCGACCGCGAAGGGCAGATGAGCATCCGCGAGCGCATCTCCCGGCAGGACATCGCCAAGATGGTCGGCGCGTCGCGCGAGATGGTCAGCCGCGTGATGAAGGACCTCGAAGACCGTGGCTTCATCGAGACGCGTGACGACGGCTCCATGTTGATCAAGGATCGGCTCAGCACCCTGGGCTAGTATCTCGTCCGTACCCCGGCGCCGCCCCGGGGCGGCGCGAGATTCCATGACCTATTCCCTCAATACCCTCCGCGGCAGCACGGCCGCCGGCCGCACATCGCCGGTCCGTTCGGGCCTGCGCCGCTTCACCCACGAGTTCGGCCTGGCGATCGGCGCGGTGGCCTGGCTGTTCTGGTTGATCGCCCTGCTGAGCTATTCCCCGCAGGATGCGGCGTTCTCGAACTCCGGCACCGGCAACGGCATCGCCAATTGGGCGGGCCGGCTGGGAGCCTGGCTGGCCGACGGCAGCTACATGCTTCTGGGGTTCTCGGTGTGGTGGTGCCTGGCGGCCGGGCTGCGCGCCTGGCTGTCGGCGCTCTCGCGCTGGACGCGCGCCGAGCTTCACCCCGACATCGACCGCAGCCAGTTCAGCGCCACCCGCACGGCCTTCTGGGCAGCGTTGCTGGTGCTGCTGGTCGCGAGCAGCGCGCTCGAGTGGTCCCGCCTCTATCGCTTCGAGACCAGCCTGCCCGACCATGCCGGGGGCGCCCTGGGTTTCCTGGTGGGGCCGCTGGCGGTCCGCTGGCTGGGCTTTACCGGCTCAGGGCTTGTCGGCATCGCCCTCGTGGTGCTGTCGGTGGCCGTGGTGTTCCGCTTCTCGTGGGGGCGCCTGGCCGAAGCCATCGGTGGCCACATCGACGGCTTCTTCGTGTCGCGCCGGGAGCAGCGCGAACGCCAGCAAGACCTGGCGCTTGGCCAGCGCGCCGCGCGCGAGCGCGAGGAGATCGTGCTCGAAGAGCGGATCGAGATCGAGGAGCAGCATCCCACGCCCGTGCTCATCGAGCCGGTCGTGGCCGAGGTGCCCAAGAGCGAGCGGGTGGTCAAGGAGCGCCAGAAGCCGCTGTTCAAGGAGCTGCCCGACAGCAAGCTGCCGCAGGTCGATCTGCTCGACGGCCCCCAGGCACGCCAGGAAACGGTCTCGCCCGACACCCTGGAGATGACCTCCCGCCTCATCGAGAAGAAGCTCAAGGACTTCGGCGTCGAGGTGCGCGTGGTGCTGGCGCAGCCCGGCCCGGTGATCACGCGCTACGAGATCGAGCCCGCCACCGGCGTGAAGGGCTCGCAGGTGGTCAACCTTGCCAAGGACCTCGCGCGGTCGCTGTCCCTGGTGTCGATCCGTGTGATCGAAACCATTCCCGGCAAGAACTACATGGCGCTGGAGCTGCCCAACGCCAAGCGGCAGTCGATCCGGCTGTCCGAGATCCTGGGCTCGCAGGTCTACAACGAGGCCAGGTCCATGCTGACCATGGGCCTGGGCAAGGACATCGTGGGCAACCCGGTGGTGGCCGATCTCGCCAAGATGCCGCACGTACTGGTCGCCGGCACCACCGGCTCGGGCAAGTCGGTCGGCATCAACGCCATGATCCTGTCGCTTCTGTACAAGGCAGAGGCGCGCGACGTGCGACTGCTCATGATCGACCCCAAGATGCTGGAGATGTCGGTGTACGAGGGCATTCCGCACCTGCTGGCGCCGGTGGTCACCGACATGAAGCAGGCCGCGCACGGCCTGAACTGGTGCGTCGCCGAGATGGAGCGCCGCTACAAGCTCATGTCCAAGCTGGGCGTGCGCAACCTCGCCGGCTACAACGTCAAGATCGACGAGGCGGCCGCGCGCGAGCAGTTCATCAGCAATCCCTTCAGCCTCACGCCGGACAGCCCCGAGCCGCTGCAGCGGCTGCCGCACATCGTGGTCGTGATCGACGAGCTGGCCGACCTGATGATGGTGGTGGGCAAGAAGATCGAAGAGCTGATCGCGCGGCTCGCCCAGAAGGCGCGTGCCGCCGGCATCCACCTGATCCTCGCGACGCAGCGGCCCAGTGTCGATGTGATCACCGGCCTCATCAAGGCCAACATCCCGACGCGCATCGCCTTCCAGGTCTCCAGCAAGATCGACAGCCGCACCATCCTCGACCAGATGGGAGCCGAGGCCTTGCTGGGCATGGGCGACATGCTCTACATGGCCAGCGGCACCGGCCTGCCGGTGCGCGTGCACGGTGCCTTCGTGAGCGACGAAGAGGTGCACCGCGTGGTGGCCTACCTCAAGGAGCAGGGGGGCGAACCCAACTACATCGAGGGGGTGCTCGAAGGCGGCACCGTCGATGACGAGGGCGGCAGCATCGGCGGCGACGGCGATGGAGAGGGCGGCGAGAAGGACCCGATGTACGACCAGGCCGTCGAGATCGTGCTCAAGAACCGCAAGGCCAGCATCTCCCTGGTGCAGCGGCACCTGAAGATCGGCTACAACCGGGCCGCGCGGCTGGTCGAGGATATGGAGAAGGCGGGCCTGGTGAGCGCCATGAACGGCGCCGGCCAGCGCGACATCCTCGCTCCCAATCGGGCGGTCGAGTAGTGGCCGAGGCACGCGAGGCGCGGCCCCGCGCCGCCCGCGAACTTTGCCGGCTCGGCCGGACCCAAGCACCCATGACCCGATCTTTCCTTCCACCCCTGCTGTGCGCTGCCGCACTCGCCGCCTCCGCGCTGCCGTCCTGGGCCGGCGGGCTCGAGAGCCTCGAAGCCTTCATGCGCAACGCCCGCAGCGGCCGCGCCGACTTCACCCAGGTGGTCACACCGCCGGCGCGCGACGGCCAGGCGGTGCGCCCGCGCACCTCCACCGGCACCTTCGAATTCCAGCGGCCGAGCCGCTTCCGCTTCGACTACCGCAAGCCGTTCGAGCAGACGCTGGTGGCCGACGGCCAGACCCTGTGGATGCACGACCCCGACCTCAACCAGGTGACCGCACGGTCCCAGGCGCAGGTGCTGGGCTCCACGCCGGCTGCGATCATCGCCGCCGCACCTGATCTGCAGGCGCTGCAGCGTGACTTCGACCTCTCGCCCGCGCCCGACCGCGACGGCCTGGCCTGGGTGCAGGCCATGCCGCGCAACAAGGATGGCCAGCTCAGCCGCGTGCTGGTGGGCTTCCAGGGCGACCAGCTGGCGGCACTGGAAATCCTCGACAGCTTCGGCCAGCGCTCGCTGATCCGCTTCGAGCGCATGGAACTCAACCCCGCACTGCCGCCGACCACCTTCCAGTTCACCCCGCCGCGCGGCGCCGACGTGATTCGCCAGTAGCGCGCACCGCCTCGCGGGGCGCCCGGCCTTCTACACTGCCCCCGTGAGACCACGCACCACCTCGAACGCACCCGCCCACGCCCCGCTGGCCGAGCGCCTGCGCCCGCGTACGCTGTCCGAGGTGATTGGCCAGCAGCAGCTGCTGGGAGAGGGCATGCCTCTGCGCATTGCGTTCGAATCGGGGCAGCCGCACAGCTGCATCCTGTGGGGGCCCCCGGGCGTGGGCAAGACCACCATCGCACGCCTGATGGCGGACGCCTTCGACGCGCAGTTCATCACCATCAGCGCCGTGCTCGGCGGCGTCAAGGACATCCGCGAGGCGGTGGAACAGGCCCAGGCCGCGGTCTCGGGGCTGCAGGCCCAGCGCACCATCGTCTTCGTCGATGAGGTGCACCGCTTCAACAAGAGCCAGCAGGACGCCTTCCTGCCGCATGTCGAATCGGGGCTCTTCACCTTCATCGGCGCCACCACCGAGAACCCCTCGTTCGAGGTCAATTCGGCGCTGCTGTCGCGCGCGGCCGTCTACGTGCTGCAGCCGCTGGGCGAGCCCGAACTCCAGCAGCTGGTCGAGCGGGCGCAGGGCATCGGCGCGGTGCCGGCGCTCGAACAGGAGGCCTTGCAACGCCTGCTGGCCTATGCCGACGGCGACGCGCGCCGGCTGCTGAACACGCTGGAGACGCTCAGCGTCGCGGCCGCCGCGCAGCAGCTCGGCGAGATCACGGATGCCTGGCTGCTCAAGGTGCTCGGCGAGCGCATGCGCCGCTACGACAAGGGTGGCGAGCAGTTCTACGACACCATCAGCGCGCTGCACAAGAGCGTGCGCGGCTCCGACCCCGACGCCGCGCTCTATTGGCTCGTGCGCATGCTCGACGGCGGGGCCGACCCGCGCTACATCGCGCGGCGGCTGGTGCGCATGGCCGCCGAGGACATCGGCCTGGCCGATCCGCGGGCGTTGCGGCTCGCGCTCGACGCGACCGAGGTATACGAGCGCCTGGGCTCGCCCGAGGGCGAACTGGCGCTGGCCGAGTGCGTGGTCTATCTGGCCGTGGCGCCCAAGTCGAACGCGGTGTACGCCGCCTACAACCAGGCCCGAGCGCTGGTGCGCAAGGACGGCACCCGGCCGGTGCCGCTGCACCTGCGCAATGCACCGACCAAGCTCATGAAAGAGCTCGACTACGGCAAGGGCTACCGTTACGCGCACGACGAAGCGGGCGGCTACGCGGCCGGCGAGGACTACTTCCCGCAGGGCCTGGCCGGCACGCGCTTCTACGAGCCCGTCGAGCGCGGCCTGGAAATCCGCATCGCCGAGAAGCTGCGGGCGCTGCGCCAGCTCGACGCGCAGGCTGCGCCGCCCGAGCCAGGCTGAAGCGCCGTGCCGGCTGCAAGTGCGCGCTGTCCCGAAGCGGCTCGCCATGCAGTCGCCCGCGTGTCTTCCGCCCGGGAAAACCCCGGGTCGGCGCGACTCGGGCAACACAAGCTCATCGCTAAAATTTGCCACCACCAAACCCGCTGAGCCATGGCGGGTTTTTTGCTAGTGCATTGCCAGACGGTTCACAAGACCATCGGGAACCAAGGAACGGAGCGAGCGCGTATGGACATCCTGCTGCAGCAGATCATCAACGGTCTGGTCCTGGGCAGCATGTATGCCCTGGTGGCCCTGGGCTACACCATGGTGTACGGCATCATCAACCTCATCAACTTCGCGCACGGCGAGGTGCTCATGGTGGGCGCTCTCACGAGCTGGGCCATCATCGTCGCGATGCAGGAGGCCATGCCGGGCACGCCCGGCTGGATCATCCTGATACTGGCGCTGGTGATCTCGTGCGTGGTGGCCGCGGTGCTCAATTTCACCATCGAGAAGGTCGCCTACCGGCCGCTGCGCAACAGCCCCAAGCTCGCGCCCCTCATCACCGCCATCGGCATGTCCATCCTGCTGCAGACGCTGGCGATGATCATCTTCAAGCCCAACTACAAGCCGTATCCCTCGCTGCTGCCCACCACGCCGGTGCAGATCGGCGGCGCCGTGATCACGCCGACCCAGATCATGATCCTCAGCCTCACCGCGGTGTCGCTCGCGGTGCTGATGTACGTGGTGAACTACACCCGCCTCGGCCGCGCGATGCGCGCCACGGCCGAGAACCCGCGGGTCGCCGCGCTCATGGGCGTGCGCCCCGACACCGTCATCTCCGCCACCTTCATCATCGGCGCCGTGCTGGCCACCATTGCGGGCGTGATGTACGCGTCGAACTACGGCACCGTGCAGCACACCATGGGCTTCCTGCCCGGCCTCAAGGCCTTCACGGCGGCCGTGTTCGGTGGCATCGGCAACCTGGCCGGCGCGGTGGTCGGCGGCATCCTGCTCGGCCTGATCGAAGCCATCGGCTCGGGCTACATCGGCGCGCTCACCGGCGGCGTGCTGGGCAGCCACTACACCGACATCTTCGCCTTCATCGTCCTGATCGTCATCCTCACGCTGCGGCCCTCGGGCCTGCTCGGTGAGCGCGTGGCCGACCGCGCCTGACCCGCAGGGAAACGGACCACACCATGCCGAACTTCAAGGACCACAAGGGCGCGCTCATCGCATCGGCCGTGCTGCTGCTGCTGCTGCCGCTCGCGCTGCAGTACATGGGCAACTTCTGGGTGCGCATCGCCGACACCGCACTGCTGTACGTGCTGCTCGCGCTCGGCCTGAACATCGTGGTGGGCTACGCCGGCCTGCTCGACCTGGGCTATGTCGCCTTCTTCGCCATCGGCGCCTACATGTACGCGCTGATGGCCTCGCCCCACCTGAGCGACACCTTCGCGTGGTTCGCCCAGACCTTCCCCGACGGGCTGCACTCTTCCATCTGGCTAATCGTGCCGCTCGCGGCGCTGCTCGCCGCCGTCCTCGGGGCGCTCCTGGGGGCGCCCACGCTGCGCCTGCGGGGCGACTATCTCGCCATCGTCACCCTGGGCTTCGGCGAGATCATCCGGGTGTTCCTGAACAACCTCGACCATCCGGTCAACATCACCAACGGACCCAAGGGCGTGGGCCAGATCGAATCGATCAGCCTGTTCGGGCTGAACCTCGGGCGGCGCCTCGACATCGGCGACTACAGCATCTCCTCGGTCACGCTCTACTACTACCTGTTCCTCGTGCTGGTCGTCTTCGCGGTGATCATCAGCCACCGGCTCGAGCTCTCGCGCATCGGCCGCGCCTGGATGGCCATTCGCGAAGACGAGATCGCGGCCAAGGCCATGGGCATCAACACGCGCAACATGAAGCTGCTTGCCTTTGCGATGGGCGCCACCTTCGGTGGCGTCTCGGGCGCGATGTTCGCCGCGTTCCAGGGCTTCGTCTCGCCCGAATCCTTCGCGCTGATGGAGTCGATCATGATCGTCGCGATGGTGGTGCTGGGCGGCATCGGCCACCTGCCGGGCGTGATCCTGGGCGCCGTGCTGCTGTCTGCGCTGCCCGAGGTGCTGCGGTGGGTGTCCGGCGCGCTCGATCTCCAGCTGCTCACCGGCGGCCGGCTCGACCCGGCGATCCTGCGCCAGTTGCTGATCGCGCTGGCCATGATCGTCATCATGCTGATGCGCCCGCGGGGGCTGTGGCCCGCGCCGGAACACGGCAAGGCGCTGGGCAACCGGTGAACGGAGCGCAGCACATGACCGATCCCGTCCTGCGCGTCAGCGGCATTTCCAAGCGTTTCGGCGGCCTGCAGGCACTGTCCGACGTCGATGTCACCATCCACCGTGGCCAGGTCTACGGCCTCATCGGGCCGAACGGCGCCGGCAAGACCACGTTCTTCAACGTCATCACCGGCTTGTACGCGCCCGACAGCGGCAGCTTCGAGTTGGCCGGCAAGCCGTACAAGCCGAGCGCCGTGCACGAGGTCGCCCGCGCCGGCATCGCGCGCACCTTCCAGAACATCCGCCTGTTCTCCGAAATGACCGCGCTCGAGAACGTGATGGTCGGCCGCCACGTGCGCACCGGCTCGGGGCTGGCCGGCGCCGTCTTCCGCACCCGCCGCTTCAAGGAGGAAGAGGCGGCCATCGCGCAGCGCGCCTACGAATTGCTCGAATACGTCGGCATCGCCAAGTACGCCGACTACAAGGCGCGCACGCTTTCCTACGGCGACCAGCGGCGCCTGGAGATCGCCCGTGCGCTCGCGACAGATCCGCAGCTGATCGCACTCGACGAGCCGGCGGCCGGCATGAATGCCACCGAAAAGGTGCAGCTGCGCGAGCTGATCGATCGCATCCGCAACGACAACCGCACCATCCTGCTGATCGAGCACGACGTGAAGCTGGTCATGGGCCTGTGCGACCGCGTCACCGTGCTCGACTACGGCAAGCGCATCGCCGAGGGCACCCCGGCCGAGGTGCAGCGCAGCGAGAAGGTGATCGAGGCCTACCTCGGTCAGGGGCATGCGAGCGACGGCGGCGCGCCGCAGGAAGGAAACTGAGATGGCGGACGTACTGCTCAAGGTGCGGGGCCTGCAGGTGGCCTATGGCGGCATCCAGGCCGTCAAGGGCGTGGACTTCGAAGTGCGCGAAGGCGAGCTGGTGTCGCTGATCGGCTCCAACGGCGCCGGCAAGACCACCACCATGAAGGCCATCACCGGCACGCTGCCGCTGGCTGGCGGCGACATCGAATACCTGGGAGCCAGCGTCAAGGGGCAGGGCGCCTGGGACCTGGTACGCCGTGGCCTGGCCATGGTGCCCGAGGGGCGCGGCGTGTTCACCCGCATGACCATCGCCGAGAACCTGCAGATGGGCGCCCACATCCGCCGGGACAAGGCCGGCATCGCTTCCGACCTGGAGAAGGTCTACACCATCTTCCCGCGCCTGCGCGAGCGCCGCGACCAGCTTGCCGGCACGCTCTCCGGCGGCGAGCAGCAGATGCTGGCGATGGGGCGCGCCCTCATGAGCCGTCCCCGCGTGCTGCTGCTGGACGAGCCCTCCATGGGCCTGTCGCCCATCATGGTCGACAAGATCTTCGAGGTGGTGCGCGAGGTGCATGCCCAGGGCGTCACCATCCTGCTGGTCGAGCAGAACGCCAGCCGTGCGCTCCAGATCGCCGACCGCGGCTACGTCATGGAGTCCGGCCTGGTGACCATGAGCGGTGAGGGCCGCGAGATGCTGCGCGACCCGAAGGTGCGCGCCGCCTATCTCGGCGAGTAGCGGTCGGGGCGGATTGTGGCGAGCGAGCGCGCGCAAGGGCGGCTTGGCGTCGCAGGACCTGCGCGAGAGCTAGCGTCGCGGGCATGCGCAGGTGTTTGTGCCGGCGCGTACTTCAATACCGCCACTGCAGCCCGAGCCGGGTGGACCGCATCGGCTCGGTGCCGCCGTTCGCAAGGCGAAAGCCCTGGCTGTCCCACTCGAGTGCGGCCGACAGCCCGGACGAGAGCTGCCACTGCACGCCGGCTCCATAGGACAGGCCGAAGCCGCGGCCGCCGCCGGCTTGCAGGGCCGAACCCGGCAAGGCCGACGTGGCGGTGTGCCCGTAGGTCGTCCCCAGTTTCCCGTAGGCGGAGAGGGCTTGCGACAGCGGCAGTTGCCGCACCACGTTCAGCGTGACCCCGTGCGCGCGCGTGCTGCCGCCGCCGAGGTCCATGCGCCCGGTGTCGAGCAGCCCGAGTTCGGCGCCCCAGCGCTCGCTGAACATGCCGCGCCCCACCAGGCGTGTGTAGCGCGCCCCGTCGTCGCAGCCGGGAAGCAGCCCGCAGGCGGCGCCGAAATCGGTGTGTCCGAGACTGAAGCCGACCGCGTGGCGCCCCTTGCCGGGCCGCAGCGTCGCATCGCCGTCCGCCTGCGCCGCCGCGATGGAAGGCAGGGCCAGCACCAGTGCTGCCAAGGCGGCCCGGGTGGTGGGGATGCGGTGGGCTTTCATGGTCTTTTGGAGCTGGTGTGCGAAGCTCCAATCTAGCGAACTGCCGACCTTGCGCTTGTCGGCGTCGGCTTACACGACCGTAGGACCGGGCGAGGGCGTAACAAGCGCATGCCCTGGCAGATGACTCGGGGGCGCCTGCGCCAGCGAGTGCCGCCAGACAGAAGCACCGGGCCGCGGAGGCAGCGACAAGAAACCCGCTGCCACCGCCGGCATCGCCGACCCTGCCGGCCTGCGTCAGCGCCTGGGTCGAGACACTGCTGCGGGCCCAGCGCTCCGTGCTCGCGAACCGACACCACACTCGAATGTGGCGTCGCGGAGAGTCGGCCTACGCACCCAATCCGGGCGAGCCGGCCTCGGAGCTCAATCGACCTTCGCGCCCGAAGCCTTCACCACCCGCTCGTATTTGGCGAGCTCGGCGCGCATGAAGGCGGCGAACTCGTCCGGCGTGTTGGTGACGGGCTCGGCCATCAGCTGGGCGAAGCGCGAACGCGCCTCCGGCGTCTGCAGCCCCGCGACGAAGGCCTGGTTCAGGCGCTGAACCACTTCGCGAGGCGTGCCCGCCGGCGCAACCAGTCCCCACCAGGTATCGATCGCGAAACCCTTGAGAGTGTCGGCGACCGGCGGGATCTCGGGCAGGTACGGCGAGCGCTGCTGCGTCGTCACCGCCAGCGCCTTGAGCTTGCCCGAACGGATGTTGGGCGCGGCCGTCGCGAGGTTGTCGAAGTTGAAATCGACCTGCCCGGACAGCAGCGCGAGCTGCGCTGGATTGCCGCCGTTGTAGGGAATGTGCACCGCGAAGATGCCGGCGTCGCGCTTGAACAGCTCGCCGGCCAGATGACCCGCGCTGCCGTTGCCGCCGCTGCCGTAGTTCAGGCGCGCCGGGTTGGCCTTGGCGTACGCGATCATGTCCGCCAGCGTGTTGATCTTCAGGCGTGCGGCGGTCTCGGCGTTCATCACCAGCACGTTGGGCACCCGCACCATCTGCGTGATGGGGGCGAAGTCGCGGCCCGCGTCGAAAGGCATCTTGGAGAACAGCCACGGGTTGATGGCGTGCGTGGCCACCGCCGCGATGCCGATGGTCAGCCCGTCGGGGGCCGCCTTGGCCACCGCATCCACGCCGATATTGCCGCCCGCTCCAGGACGGTTCTCGATGATGATGGTGCCCAGGCTGTCCTTGACCCGCTCGGCCAGCACGCGTGCGGTGATGTCGATCGGGCCTCCCGGCGCATAGGGCACCACGAGCCGGATCGGCTTGGCCGGCGACTGCGCGAACGTGGACACGGGGGCTGCCAGGGCGGCGGCCGACAGGAGGAGGGCGGATCGTCTTTGCATGGCCGCTATTGTGCCGACCCGCTGAGCATGGCTAAATGCGGCTTTCTAACTCTTCCGGCCTACTCGCCGGATGCGGCTATATCCTTTGCATTGACTCATGACATGCCCGAAGAAGTCGCTTCTCCACAGCGCATCGCGCAGCTGTTGTCGCAGGCTGTCGAGGCGCACGCCGGCCAGGACCTGGAGCGGGCCCGCCTCCTCTACGAGCAGGTCCTGCAGATGCACCCCCGGCAGCCGCATGTACCTTTTCTGCTGGGCACGCTGCTGCACGCGCAGGGCGCCCACGCGGCAGCCATCGGGCAGCTGGAGCAGGCCGTGCGTTTGCGGCCGCAGGAGCTGCGCGCCTGGGTCCTTCTGGGTGGCTCCATGGCGCATCTCGAGCGTTGGCCCGAAGTCCTGGCCTGTTTCGAAGGCGCGCTGTCGCTCGAGCCGATGAACGCGGACGCACTCGCCGGCCGCGCTACCGCGCTGCACGCCCTGGATCGATCGGACGAGGCGGCGCGATGCTTCGACCAAGCCCTGGAGATCGCGCCGGGCCACGAAGTTGCCCTGCTCAATCGGTGCAGACTGCGGCGCGACCGCGGGGAACTGCAGGCCGCGCTCGCCGACTGCGACGCGGTGCTGGCCCAGTCGCCCGCGCATGCACGGGCGGCGTTCAGCAAGGCCGGACTGCTGCTGCTGCAGGGCGAGTGGGCGCGCGGCTGGCCCTTGTACGAGCAGCGATTCGCTG
This sequence comes from Ramlibacter sp. AN1015, assembly GCF_037726105.1. Taxonomy (NCBI): domain Bacteria; kingdom Pseudomonadati; phylum Pseudomonadota; class Betaproteobacteria; order Burkholderiales; family Comamonadaceae; genus Ramlibacter; species Ramlibacter sp. AN1015. Next base: position 345,649 of record NZ_JBBJUM010000002.1, on the reverse strand, counting down.
CGCTGGGCATCTCCCCGGACCGGTTCGGGCGGCCGCTCTGGCGAGGCGGCGATTCTTTCGCCTCGTGGGTAACCATCCTGCTGCACAACGATCAGGCACTGGGCGACGGCATCATGAACATGCGTTTCGCCACCGAAGTCGCGGCCAAGGGCGCACGCGTGATCCTGGCGGTCGCTCCTACGCTGGTGGAACTGGCGCGGGGGGTGGAAGGCGTCACGGAAGTCGTGGCGCACGGAAAGCCGCTGCCGCATTTCGATGTGCACTGCCCTTTCTTCTCGCTGCCTGCCGCCCTGCAACTCACCGTGGAGACGGTGCCGGGGCGTTCGGGCTACCTGCGCGCGGATGCTGCGCGCGCGGCTGCCTGGGCCGCGGAGCTGGGCCCAGCCGACCGTCCTCGCGTGGGTCTCGCCTGGTCGGGCAATCCCGAGCACAGCCGCGATCGTAGGCGCTCCATTACCCTCGAGCGATTCCTCACGGCGCTGCCCGAGGGCTGTGAGTACATCAGCCTGCAAAAGGAGCTGCGCACGACGGACGAAGGCGCCCTTGCGGCAACGCCCCGCGTGCGATATTTCGGCGACCGCCTGCGCGACTTCAGCGATACGGCCGCCTTGTGCGCGCAGATGGACCTCGTGGTCGCGGTGGACACCAGCGTGGCCCACCTGGCGGGGGCGCTGGGCAAGCCGGTGTGGATCCTGCTTCCATATTCTCCCGACTGTCGATGGCTGATGCACGGGGAGCGCTGCCCCTGGTATGCCTCGGCCCGCCTGCTGCGCCAAGGACCCGAGAGGGAGTGGCCCCCGGTGCTGGCGCAGGTGCACAGCGGCTTGCAGCAACTGGCGCATGCCTGGGCAGGGACGCCCGCGTGAGCCGCGAGCATCCGCGCCAGGTGCTCAGTCGCGGTGCTTGTCGGCCTCGGTGGTAAAGGCGTCGGCGTAGAACTCGTCCGGAGGCAGCTTGGCGTGCGCCGAATAATCGGCGCGCGCCGAATCGACCACCACCGGCGCACCGCAGGCATAGACCTGATGGCCCGACAGGTCGGGCAGGTCCTCCATTACGGCCTTGTGCACGAAGCCGGTGCGGCCGGTCCAGTTGTCTTCGGGCAGGGCGTGCGAGATCACCGGCACGTAGCGCAGGTTCGGCATCTCGGCGCAGCGCGCGCGCACCCAGTCGTCGAGGTAGAGGTCACGCGGGCGCCTGCCGCCCCAGTACAGCACGGCCGGGCGGGTGATGCCCTGGAACTGCATGTGCTCGATCACCGCCTTGATGGGCGCGAAGCCGGTGCCCGAGGCGAGCAGCACCACGGGCTTGTCGGAGTCCTCGCGCAGGAAGAAGCTGCCGTAGGGGCCCTCGAGGCGCAGGATCTCCTTTTCCTTCATGGCGGTGAACACGTGGTCGGTGAACTTGCCGCCCGGCATGTGGCGGATGTGCAGTTCAATCACGGGCGCGGCGGGCGTGGGGCCGTCGGTTCGCACCAGCGTATGCGGTGCGTTTGCCATGGAGTAGCTGCGCCGGTCGCCGTCGCGCAGGATGAATTCGACGTACTGGCCGGCGTGGTAGCGCATCGCGTCGTTGGCCGGCAGCTGCATGCGCACGATCATCACGTCGTGAGATTTCTTCTCGAGCGACTGCACGCGCGAGGGCATCTTGCGGATCGGGAACGCGCTCTCGTCGGTGACCTGGCGCGACTCGAGCACCACGTCGCTCTGCGCGGTGGCGCTGCAGGTGAGCACGTAGCCGACCGCTTCCTCGCCCGCGTTGAGCGCCTTGCTCTGGTGCGCACGATGCGTCACCTCGCCTTCGAGCTTGCGGCACTTGCACGAGCCGCAGGCACCGTCCTTGCACCCGTAGGGCAGCCCCACTCCCTGCCGTATGCCGGCCGCCAGGATGGTCTCGCCGGGCTCGACGCTGAAGCTGCGTCCGCTCGGCTGCACGGTCACCTGGAAGGGGCCCGCCTGGGCCGTGGCACTCGTCATCTTCGCTATCCTTGCCTGTTGTGTCGTCTGCTCGGTTCCTGCGATTTTGCCTTCAAACCAGACCCCCCTCGGCGCGCTGCCGGCGCGCTTTCGCCGTGAGCGCCTCCTGATCGTCGGCTGCGGCGACGTAGGCCTGCGGCTCGCGCGCGAGCAGCGAGCCCGCGTGCGCCTGCTGGCCCTGACGTCCTCGCCCGAGCGCGTCGCCGAATTGCGCGCGTGCGGCATCACGCCGCTGCCCGGCGACCTCGACCGGCCAGGCACGCTGGAGCGCCTTGCCGGCCTGGCGACGCGCGTGGTGCACCTTGCGCCGCCGCCCCCCGACGCGCCCGGCGCCTGGTGGCGCGACACGCGCACCCTGGCGCTCACGCGCGCGCTGCGCAGGCGCACTGCGCCGCGCTCGCTGGTGTATGGCTCGACCAGCGGCGTGTATGGCGATTGCGCCGGGGACTGGGTCGCGGAAACCCGGCCGATCGCGCCGTCCACGCCGCGCGCGCAGCGACGCGCCGATGCCGAAGCGCTGGTGCGCCACCTCGGCCGCGCGGTGGGCGTGCGCACCTGCGTGCTGCGCATCCCCGGCATCTACGCACCCGACCGCAAGGGCGGCACGCCACGCGAACGCCTGCAGCGCGGCACGCCGGTGCTGAGGGCGCAGGACGACGTCTACACCAACCACATCCATGCCGATGACCTCGCGCGCGCCGTGCTCTTGGCCTTGTGGCGCGGCCGCCCGCAGCGCAGCTACAACGTCTGCGACGACAGCGCGCTGAAGATGGGCGACTATTTCGACGCGGCAGCCGATCTGTACGGGATGCCGAGACCTCCGCGCATCGCACGCACCGGCGCGGCCGATGCGCTGCCGCTGGTCCTTCTGAGTTTCATGAGTGAATCGCGCCGGCTGCGCAACGACCGGCTCACCCGGGAATTGGGCCTGCGCCTGCGCTATCCGACGGTGCTCGAAGGCCTGCAGGCGACGGGCTGATGCGGCGCGACGGCGCACATCTGCGGTGCGGAGGGCGACGCGAGTTGCCCGCGCTCTGCCAGTCACGCGCCGAACGCCGGTGTCCGCAGCGACCTGGCGATCGCTTAGTTGCCGTAGAGCGGAACGGGCGCGGGCAGCAGCACCTGCGTCGGCGGCCGCGCAGCGGCGGAGGCCAGCGCCAGCGGCGCGAGCACCTCGCGCTCGAGCCGCTCGCGCACCTGCCCCGCGATGCGGGGCGATCCGGCATCCTGCAGCGCGGCTTCCACCTGGCGAACACGCTGCCATGCCACGTCCATCGGCGCCATGAACGGCGGCGGGACGGCGGCGCCCGCGGCTACGAAGCGCGCCGATTGCTCATAGGCACGCTGCAGCACGCGGTCTTCGACATAGCGGGTAACCAGCGCGTGCCACGGCTTCGGGAAGACCGGCAGCGTCTCGCGCATGAAGCGCCTGCGCTGCTGTGCCAGCTCCGAGAGTTCGGATGGCGTGGTGTCGGCTGCTGCAGCGCTCGCGAAGCTGCCGTAGCCGGCAGGAAGGACGGCGCTCGTTGGCTCGGCATCGGCCATGAAGGGCTGCGCCACCAGCAAGGCCAGGCCTTCGCCAAGCGCGGCGCGCTGCGGCGCGAGTGCGTAGCGGCCCGAGAGCGGATGCCAGGCCAGCCCGGCGTCGGGCCGCGCGAAGTGCGCGTCGAAGCGCTTGCGGAACTGCGCGTGGCCGACGTGGGCCTGGGCCTGCAAACGGGCCGCGAGGTCTGGTCCGAGAAGATGCGTCTGCGCGACCCGGCGAACCAGCTCCACGTGCACGGAAGACGGCGGCAGCGTGTCGCTGCGCATCCATTGGTGGCTGCCCCGAGCGAGCAACGCCTGCTGGCGGGCGATCAGGGCGGCGGTGCTGCGCAGGCGCTCACGGCTCGCTGCCAGCCCGACGGCGCTGCTGGGTGCGAAGAGCGTGGACGCGCGGATGCCGTTCAGGCGCTCCTCGAGTGCGAGCAGCTCGTTGCGCTCGAACCAGCGGGCCTGCGCCGCCTCGGCGCCCTTGGTGACGCTGCACCACACGGCCCAGCGCAAGCGCCCGACCAGCGCCTCGGCCTGCGGCGCAGGTAGCGCGGCGTGCGCATGAAACAGCCGCAGCCCGCGCGATGCCGGCCCCGACAGCTCGGCGCGCAGGCTGTAGCGCACCAGCATGCGCATGTCCTCGGCCCGGGCCGTTGCCGGATCGCGCAGCGCCAGCAGCGCCGCCACGGCCTGGTCGAGTTGCTGCACCTCCTGCAGGTGCTGCAGCAAAGCGGCATCTTCGGCGTCGCCCTCGGTGGACGCGACGGTGCGCTGCGGGCCTGCCCCCCGCAGAGTGGGTGCGCTGCACTGCGCACCGGTGTCGATCTCTCCGGTCGCCGGGTGTTGCGGCAGGCCCGCCAACAAGGCGGCGCGGCTGTCGAGCTCACGCCGGATCGTTTCGACCACGACGCTCGCGAAGGCGGAGTCGATGCGCTCGGCGGCGCGTTCCTCGAGGTCGTCGAACAGGCGCCAGGAGCCCGGCATCACCAGCGACCAGGCCGTATCGTGGCGCAGCCGTTCCACCGCCGAGAGCAAGGCCAGCGCACGCTTGCGATACCACTCGGGATGGACCTGGTCCCACTGCCGCACGCTGGAGCGCAGCAAGTCGTCCGCGCGCAGCTGGATCAGCACGCGCGAGACCTCCTGCTGCCAGGGCTGCAGGCGAATCGCGGCGATCGCCAGTCCCAATGCCCAGGCGGCCAGCAGGACCGCCAGCACGTGCTGCAGGCGCAATCGGGCGAACCACGCACGGCGTTCGCTCACGGCCTGCTCCTCATGGCTGCGCGCCCGTGCTCACGGCGTCCATCAGGTCGCGCACCGGCCATGTGTGCCACTGCCACAGCATCTGGGAGGCGATCAGCAGGGCGAGCGCAACGAGCCAGAAGACGCCGAAGCGGCGCAGGTGCCGAGCCACCCGGCCACGCCGTCGCTGGATTGATCGGTGGTGCATGGTGTCGAGGGCGCGGCTGAAGTTCTGGCGCAAGGCTATCGGCGATGCCGTCGCGCCACGTCGGCGTGCTGCCGTTCCTGGTGTCGGAGCCGGACTGCACGCGCTGCCGCCCGCCGTGCTTTCGCGCGAAGACTATGGTTGACTTGGACTGCCGCATTGGTGAACCTAGGGATGTGTTCCGCCTGTGCCGCGGAGCGGTGAAACCGCATGAACCGACCTTTTCCCGACGCGCTGCTGTCCGGCCTGGGTGCGCTGCTGGACATCGACGGACTTTGCGCCGATCGCGACGGCTGCTGCCAGCTGCTTATCGACGACGAATGGCGTGTGACGCTGGTGTTCCAGCCGCGACCGCAGCGCATCGTGCTGTACTGCCCGCTGGCGGATGCCGGCGCAACGCAGGCGCTCGCGGCGGCGGCATTGAGCGCGATGCTGGAGGCGAGCTTCATGGGGCGGGGCGCCGGCGGTGCCACCTTCGCCATCGGACCCGACCGGCGCGCCTGCCTGCAGTGGGAGCTGTCCGTGCAGGAGAGCGACGAGCGCAGCCTGCTCGCAGCGGTGCAGGCACTGGTGAGCACCGCGGCCAGCTGGCGCGAGCGCCTGCGACTTTCGGTGTTGCAGGCCGGGGCGGCCTCTGCGGCCCCGATGGATCCCATCGCTGAGGGGTCCCACCCACCGAATGTTCCGCTCGCCAGCGCCTTCCGGCGTTCGCTGGCCTGATCGGCATCGGCATCGGCACCTGGGCAGCCAAGACTGCGACGCACGCGCGGCAATGCCGCACGGGGGCACCGGCATGGCACGCAGGGCGCGCGCAGCAGCAGCCACGGCGCAGAGCGCTTGCCGCGATCAGGGCCGCACAGGTTCAGGCCCGCGGGCCGGCGGGACCGGAAGCAGGCGCTTGCTGAACCGGACCTGATTGCGGGGGGCTCCGTCGCGGCCGGCGAGCAGGTCATAGAGCCAGGTGGAGAGCTCCGACGCGCCCCTGAAGCTCGCGTAGCTGTGCGCGGCCTGCACGAAGGCCTGCTGCGTCAGCTCTTCGGCATCGGAGCCCCAACCGATGTGCTTGACGATGAAACGGTAGAGGCGGTGGCGGTGTGCAAGGACGAGCTGCCGAAACAGCGCTTCGTCTTCCGGTCGGAAGGTGCGCGGTTCCGTGGGAGCGTCGGCGTCGGCCTCGTCAGCAACGGAGGGGAGGTCCTGGAGTGTTTCGGCGCCTGGAAATGCGGCAAAACGTGTCTGGTTTTCAGTGGTTTGGGCGATCAAGGGAGCTCCAAGGAACTACTGTAGAGCCGCCACGTTGCACCAGAGTAGCTAATTAGTCAATAGTGGTAGTGATCTGACCTTGCGGTAAGGAATTGGCATTCGTCCTTTTGGCTGCGGTGGCCGCGGTGGTTGCGGAGGGCGTGGGTGCAATGGCTGCGCCCGGCGGGCAGCGTGGAGCGGCGGGTGATCGATTCCCGCCTGCACGGCAGAGGCGCTATGCGTGGAGCAGCTTGTGCGGCCGCGCCGTCACCCGTGTGCGACCCGGGTGGCCGATTGCGCAGGGGGCAGGTTCAGTAGCGATGCGGCGAACTGCACCCCGGCCATGGCCTGCGCGCCGACTTCTGCAGCATCGAGGGCCAGTTGCACCTTGCGCGCGCTCAGGGGTACGTCAGGATGCGCCGTGAGGCCGAACTCGTCGGCCACGGCCTGGGTGATGCCGCCGCCGAAGGCCTGCTCGAGCGCGCCGAGGAGCATGCGCGTGTCGCAGCTGTCGCCGGGAATCCAGCGTACGGACATGGCGCCGGGCTGGGCGCCATGACTGCTGCTCGCGCTCTCGTGGGGCGCGCCGACCTCGGCGCGCGCCGGAAGCGCATCGACACCGCGGAGATCGGGGGAGCCTTCATAGGCGCGACGTTCGATGAGGCTCATGAGGGGGTGGCGGCGACGAGTTCACTCTCGCGAAAAACGGTGACCTGCGTGAGTAGCGGCCACGGGTCCGCGGTTCCTCCGGTTTGCTTGCACGGCAGGATGCCAGTGCGCCCGCCACCGAGAACGGCAGGACCCGATCACGCCTCGCGCGCCGGTGCCGAGCAGGTGCGCGGCATCGACAGGTCTGCGCGCTCCTCAGGCAGGCGCGGACTCGACGTGCCCGCGCTCAGCGCGGCGTCGCAGACGCCCTGCCATGCCGGCGACGGTACCAGTCAGGCCGTTCGGGAGTGATGTGCACGGCCAGTTCGGGTTCGCGCTCTTCTTCCATCCGCCGGAACTTGGCGGCGAGAAAGTCCATGAAAAGGCGCACGCGAGGCAGCCGCCGCTGGCTGCTGCGGTAGAGCAGGTTCACCGGCGGTGAGTGCCGCGACTCCCACTCCAGCAGCACGGGGACCAGCTGGCCCCTGCGCAGGGGCTCGCGTATGGAGAGATCGGTGAAGCGGGCCACGCCCTGGCCGTTCATCACCGCATCGAGGATGTCGTCGCGGTGGGTGCTCACGAGCCAGCCGCTGACCGAGGCGGACTCCTTCTGCCCGTCGCGCTCATGCTCCCAGAAGTCGATCACCGTCCCTTCGTGGTCCCGAAACAGCAGGCACTGGTGCGCTTCGAGATCCCGGATGCGGGCGGGCACCCCGTGGGTGCGCCAGTAGCTCGGCGAAGCACAGATGAGCAGGCGCGTGTTCGCGAGACGCTTGCGGATGAGTCCGGGCTGGTCGGGCCAACCGTAGAGCACCTGGACCTCGGCCACATCGGCATCGACCGCCGTGGGCTTATCGACGGTGCGCATGTCGATGTGGATGTCGGGATAGAGCGCATGAAACTCGGGCAGCCACGGCACGATGCAGCGCTGCGACAGGATGGTGGGGCAGCCCACCACCAGGGTGCCGCGCGGGCGCGAGGCCGCGCCGCGCAAAGCCTCGTCCGCCACCGTGAGCTGGCGCAGCAGCGGCTGGCACATGTCGAGGTAGGCGGCGCCGTCGGCCGTGAGCTTGATGCCTTGCGGCGTGCGCTCGAACAGGTTGACCCCCAGGCTCTTCTCCAGCGCGGAGACGAGCCGGGCAATCGCCGGGACGCTGACGTCCAGCTCGCGTGCCGCGCCCGAAAAGCTGCGGGCCTGGGCCGTGGCGATGAAATATTCGAGGGCGCGGAGCTTGTCCACCGGGAGTCCTCCACATGCGGTCGGTCTGGGCTTCAACCAAATGTTAAAGCGCATTTTGATCGGCGACGACTTACCGATCCGGGTGGCGGTGCCTAGACTGATTTGCATGGAACACAGCGGAGGACATCCATGATCACGCTCGGCAGCGACATCGGCGGCACGTTCACCGATTTCGTGGAGGTCGATGAGAGCACCGGCCGCGTCGCGGTATACAAGTGCCTCACCACGCCGGGCGATCCGTCCCTGGCGATCGACGAGGGGGTCAGGCAACTGACCGCACGCCGCGCCGCAACGGCCCGGGACATCGATGTGATGGTGCACGGCACCACGCTGGTCATCAACGCCGTCATCGAGCGCAAGGGCGCCCGCACGGGGCTGATCACCACCCGGGGATTTCGGGACGCGCTGGAGATCGGGCGCGAGAAGCGCTTCGACGCCTACGACCTGCAGATCGAGTTTCCACAACCGCTGGTACCCAGGCACCTGCGCATGGAAGTCGACGAGCGCCTGCACGCGACGGGCGCGGTGCTGCAGCCGCTGGATGAAGCCTCGGCCCGCGCGGCCGTGCAGGCGCTGCTGGCGCAGGACTGCGAATCGGTGGCCATCTGCCTGATCCATTCCTATGCCAATCCGGCGCACGAGCGCCGCGTGGCGGAGATCGTGCGCGAACTCGCGCCCACCATGGCGGTGACGCTGTCGAGCGACGTGCTGCCGGAGATGAAGGAGTACGAGCGCACCACCACCACCACGCTCAACGCCTACGCCAAGCCGGTCACCGCGCGCTACCTCAGCCGCCTGGAGGATCGGGTACGCGCCCAGGGGTTCGACGGCGAGCTGCTGATGATGCAGTCCAGCGGCGGCATCAACTCGGTGGCGTTCGCGCGGGAGTTCCCGGTGCAGATCATCGAATCCGGCCCAGCGGCGGGCACGCTGGGCGCGGCGCACTTCGCGCGCCTGGCCGACCTCGACAAAGTGCTGGCCTTCGACATGGGCGGCACCACCGCCAAGCTGGCGCTGGTGGAAGGCGGCCGCGCGATCCGCACCAACGATTTCGAGGTGGCGCACGTGCACCGGTTCAAACCGGGCAGCGGTATCCCGGTGCGCATCTCGGTGGTCGATCTCATCGAAATCGGGGCCGGCGGCGGCAGCATCGCGCACCGCACGGCGGTGGGCACCATGCAGGTGGGCCCGGAGAGTTCGTCCGCGGTTCCGGGCCCGGCCTGCTATGGCCAGGGCGGCACCCAACCCACCGTGTCCGACGCCGACCTGGTGCTGGGCTACCTGGACCCGGAGCATTTCCTGGGCGGGCGCATGCGCCTGGACCGCAACAAGTCGGTCGAGGCGATCCGCAGCGCGCTCGCCGAGCCGCTCGGCATCACGGTGGAAGAAGCGGCCTTCGGAATCCACGCCATCGTCAACGAGAACATGGCCTCCGCAGCCAAGGCCTACGCGAGCGAGAAGGGCGAGAACCCGAAATCGTGCGCGCTGGTCGGCTTCGGCGGGGCGGGCCCGGTGCATGCCTGCGACCTGGCGGCGCGGCTGGGCATCGAGACCGTGCTGATCCCTCCGCGCGCGGGTGTCGCGGCGGCCTTCGGGATGATCGTTGCGCCGGTGAGCTACGACGCGGTGCGTTCGCGGCGCGTGCTGCTGTCGCGCGTCACGCCGGAGATGCTCGCGCAGGTGCGCGCCGAGCTGGTCGCCGAGTGCGAGGAGCGCATGCCCGCGACGGTCGATCGCGCGGCGATCGCCTATGAGTTCAGCGTCGATATGCGCTACCTGGGGCAGGGCTACGACGTCAACGCGGTGCTGCCGGAAGGCCTCGCCCCCGAAGCGGCGGTGCAGGCGATGCGCAGCGCATTCGAGCGGACCTACAAGAAGCTGTACGGGCGTATCTTTGCGACGGCGCCGCTCGAGATCATGAACTTCCGGCTGGCCGCCAGCGCGAGCCGCAAGGTCGTCGATCTGCCGGTGGCCGCCACAGAGAACGAGGGCGACGGCCGCATCGGCACGCGCCAGGCGTTCTGCGCCCGCAGCCGCAGCTGGAAGCCCTTTTCGGTGCATCGCCGCCATGCGATCACGCCGGGTGTGCACTTCGCCGGCCCCGCGATCGTCGAAGAAAACGAATCGACCACCGTGATCCACAGCGACTCCTTCGCCTACGTGGACCGCAACGGCAGCCTCATCGTGAAACTGGAATCGCCCAAGGGCCAATCATGAACACGACCCCCGCACACAAGATCGACCCCATCCTCCTGGAGATGTACTGGAGGCGCCTCGTCTCCATCGTCGGCGAACTCGGCTCGACGCTGCGGCGCACCTCGTTTTCCACCGTGGTGCGCGACATCGGCGACTACGGTTGCGCCGTGTTCGACGCGCGCGCGCGGCTGCTGGCACAGACGCCGGACAGCACCCCCGGCCTGTGCGGCCCGCTCGGCTCCATGCTGCGCGCCTTCCTGGTCGCCCATCCCCCGGCGACACTGGTCGAGGGCGACGTCCTCATCGGCAACGATCCCTGGGCTGGAAGCGGCCACCACAACGACGTGAGCATCATGCTGCCGATCTTCCACCGCGCGCGGCTGATCGGATTCGTCATCACCTGCTGCCACCATGTGGACATCGGCGGGCGGCGCGCGACCACCGAGAGCCGCGACAACTACGAGGAGGGCCTGCGCATCCCGATGCTCAAGTTCTATCGCGCAGGCGAGGTCAATGCCGACGTGATGGCTTTCATCCAGGCCAACGTGCGTTCCAGCGAAACGGTGGTGGGCGACCTCGGGGCGCAGGTGTCGGCCTGCCATGTGGGCAGCGAGCGCATGCGCGAGCTGTGCAGCGAACTCGGCACCGCCGACCTGCAGGGGCTGGCCGACGAGATCGTCGCGCGCAGCGAGGAGGTCACGCGCGCCGAGATCCGCAAGCTGCGCAAGGGGACCTTCCGCCACGAGGCGCTGGTGGACATCGTCGGCGGCGACACCCTCACCATCCGCACGGCGGTCACCGTCGAGGACGACCGCATCGTCGTCGATTTCTCCGGCAGTTCGCCGCAGGTGGCGCCGGCCATCAACTGCACCCTCACCTACACCAGCGCGTACACGGTCTTCGGCGTGCTGTGCATGCTGGACTTGCCGGTGGCGGTGAACGAGGGCACGCTGGCGCCGATCCAGGTGGTCGCCGAAGAGGGCAGTGTCCTGAACTGCAGGTTTCCGGCTCCGGTCTTCGGCCGCACGGCCATCGGCAACTTCCTGCCCGACCTGGTCTACCAGGCCATCGCGCCGGCAGCGCCCGAGCGCGTGTGCGCGGGTGCGGGAGCGACGCCGATGTGGGGCCAGTACATGTTCGGCAAACGCAGCGATGGAGAGAATTTCGCGCCCTTCAACGTCGCGAGCGGCGGGCTGGGCGCGCGCGCCGCGAAGGACGGCGTCTCCTGCCTGGCCTTTCCCTACAACGTCGGCAACACGCCGGCGGAAGTCATCGAGAGCGAGGTTCCCGTGATCGTGGAGGAACGCTCGCTGTGGGAGGACTCTGCCGGGCCGGGCAAGTACCGCGGGGGCCTGGGCCAGCGCTACGTGCTCAAGATGCTCGAGGGCGATCTCGGCCCGGTCGGCGACGTGCTCGCCAGCTTCCGGGGCGGGCGGTTCATCCACCCACCCGAGGGCGTGCTCGGAGGCGGGCATGCGCCACGGGGCTTCCTGTCCATCCGTGGCGAGAGCCAGGACGCCGGCCGCCAGGTGGTGCTGCGCGCGGGGGACCGCATCGTCAGCCACATCCCCGGCGGCGGCGGCTATGGCGATCCGCGCGAGCGCAGCCGCGAAGCGGTCGCGCGCGACTTGCGCGACGGGCTGATCACGCTCGATCATGCGCGTACCCACTATGGCTGGGAGCCGGCAGCAGGCTCCTGAATCACGACGTTCCTTCGTTTCCCTCAACCAACTACAGGAGACAGCGACATGGGCACTTCAAGAAGGCATCTGATCAAAGCCGCGGCAGCCGCCGCACTCGCGTGCGCCATCCCGGCGGTCGGCCTGGCGCAGGGTGGCGCCTACCCGACCCGTCCGATCAAGCTTGTGGTGCCCTGGACGGCCGCCGGAACGGTGGACCTCACCGCGCGCCTGCTGGGCGAGCGCATGTCGGCCAAGCTGGGGCAGCCGGTGGTGGTGGAGAACCGCCCCGGCGCCACCGGCCAGATCGGCTCGCAGGCGGTCTCGCGTGCGCCGGCAGACGGCTACACCCTGCTGGTGATGGCGGCGACGGTGCACGCGGTCTCGCCCAACCTGCAAAAGAGCTTTCCGTTCGACCCGATCGAGGACTTCACGCCCGTGTCGGAGATCGTGCGCTTCCCCTACGCGATGGTGGTCTCGACCAACAGCCCCTTCAAGAGCGTGTCCGATCTGGTCGCGGCGGCGAAGAAGGCCCCGGGAACCATCTCCTACGGCTCCTTCGGCTCGGCCAGCGCGCCCTACCTGATCAGCGAAATGCTGGCACTTGCGTCCGGCACCAAGCTGCTGCACGTCCCCTACAAGGGGGCCGCGCAGGCCATCACCGACGTCATGGGCGGACAGATCCACTTCTTCATCGATTCGCTGCCTTCGCCGCTGCCGCACGTGCGCGGCGGCAAGCTGCGCGCACTGGCGGTCACCACCACCGAACGCTCGCCGGTGCTGCCCGACGTTCCCACGATGGCAGAGACCCTGCCGGGCTTCGAGGCCATCGCCTGGCTGGGCATCGCCGCGCCGCCGCAGACGCCGCCGGAGGTGGTGCGCACGCTGCACACCGCCCTGCGCGAGATCGCGGCGGAGCCCGAGTACATCGCCAAGCTGCGCGAGACCGGATTGCAGCCGGTGGCCAGCCAGTCGCCGCAGGAATTCAAGACCTTCCTGCAAAAGCAGAAGGCGCACTGGGCCAAGGTGATCAAGGACGCCAACGTCCCGATGGTGGAGTGACGCCGCAATGACCAGTGCCACGTCGCCCGCCGCAGTGGACATCCGTGCGCGCGAAATGCGCACCTACCGCATGCTGGTGGACGGGCAGTGGCGCGCGTCTTCCAGCGAAGAGGTCTTCGAAAGCATCGACCCGTACACCGGGCGCGCGTGGGCACGCGTGCCCGCGGCCACGGAGCACGACGTCGATGCGGCCGTCGATGCCGCACGGCGTGCCTTCGAGTCCGGCCCCTGGAGCCGTTTCCTGCCGGCCCAGCGCGCGCGCTGCCTGCGCACGCTGGGGCAGCTGCTGGAACAGCAGTCGCAGGAACTGGCCAACGTGCAGGTGCTGGAGAACGGCAAGCTGATGCGCGAGGTGCTGGGCCAGACCGCGGGGCTCGCGGCGCACTGCTACTACTTCGCCGGCATGGCCGAATCGATGCATGGCGATACCGTCTCGATCAGCGTGCCCGACATGGTGAACTACACCGTGCGCGAGCCGATCGGCGTGGTCGCCGCCGTCACTCCCTGGAACAGCCCGCTGTCGCTGTTGTTCTGGAAACTGTGTCCCGCCCTTGCGGCGGGCAACACGCTCGTAGTGAAGCCCTCGGAGGTGACGCCCGTGTCCACGCTGGTGCTGGCCGAGCTGTTCGAGCGCGCGGGCTTTCCGCCGGGCGTGGTGAACGTGGTCACCGGCGACGGCCGGGTGGGTGCGGCCCTGGCTAGCCACCCTGGCGTGGACAAGATCGCCTTCACCGGCTCTACCGAGGTGGGCAAGGCCGTGGCCCACGCGGCGGCCGACCGGCTGGCGCGCGTATCGCTCGAGCTGGGCGGCAAGTCGCCCAACATCGTCTTCGAAGACGCCGACGTGCCGGGCGCCCTCAGTGGCGTGCTGGCGGGCATCTTCGGTGCCACGGGCCAGACCTGTCTTGCGGGGTCGCGGGCGCTGGTGCAGGCGAGCATCCTGGACAGCTTCGCGCGTGCACTGGTCGAGCGCGCGCGGGCCATCCGCATCGGCGACCCGCTCGATGCGGCCTCCGAGATGGGCACCGTGTCGTGCCGCATGCAGTACGACAAGGTGCTGCGCTACATCGAGCTCGCGCGCAGCGAAGGCGCCACGCTGCTGTGCGGCGGCGGCCCGCCGCCCGACCCGGCGCTGCGCCAGGGCCTGTTCATCGAGCCCACCATCTTCGGCGGCGTGCGCAACGACATGCGCATCGCCCGCGAGGAGGTGTTCGGCCCGATCCTCTGCCTGATCCCCTTCCAGGACGAGGACGATGCGGTGCGCATCGCCAACGACACGCGCTTCGGCCTCGCCGCCGGTGTCTGGACGCAGGACATCAAGCGCGCGCACCGCATGACCCGCCGCCTGCGCGCAGGCACCGTCTGGGTGAACACCTACCGGCGCACCAACTACGCCACGCCCTTCGGCGGCATGAAGGAAAGCGGACTCGGGCGCGAGAACGGGCTGGAGGCCATCTACGACTACACCGAAACCAAGAGCGTGTGGATCGACACCGGCGCGGGCATCAAGGATCCGTTCAACCCGCGCGCCTGAGGCACCACGGCCATGGACTTTCGCTTGAGCGATGACGAACAGGCTTTCGCGGACAGCGTGCGCCGCTTCGCGCGTGAGCAGCTCGCGCCCCGGGCGCTGGAGCGGGCGCACGCATCCGGTTTCCCGCGCGACGTGGCGCGGCTGATGGCGCAGCAGGGGCTGCTCGGCATCTCCTTCGCACCCGAAGACGGCGGCCAGGGCGGCACGCTGATGCATGCCGTCCTGGCGATCCAGGAGGTCGCCATGGCCTGCCCGCGCAGCGCGGACGTGGTCCAGGCGGGCAACTTCGGGCCGATCCGCACCTTCGTGGAATACGCCAGCGAAGCACAGAAGGCGCGCTATCTGCCCGGCCTGCTCTCGGGCGAGACCGTGATCGCGCTCGGCATGAGCGAGCCCGATGCGGGTTCGGCGGTCACCGAGCTGAAGACACGCGCGCGCATGGAGGGCGACGCGGTGGTGCTCGACGGCACGAAGGTGTTTTCCACCCACAGCCCCGACGCCGACCTGTTCCTGGTCTATGCGCGTTTCGGGCCGGGACTGGAAGGCATCGGCTCGGTGCTGGTGGAGCGCGCGACGCCGGGCCTCACCGTCGGGCCGCCGGCCGCGTTCATGAGCGGTGAGGCGTGGAGCGAGCTGCACTTCGAGAACTGCCGCGTCCACCAGGACAACATCCTGCTCGGCGCCGGCGGATTTCGCCGCCAGATCGCCGGCTTCAATGTCGAGCGACTCGGTAATGCGGCGCGGTCGCTGACGCTGGGGCGCTACTGCTTCGAACGGGCCCGCGAGCATGCCGCGACGCGGCGGCAGTTCGGCCGGACCTTGTGCGAATTCCAGGGCATCCAGTGGAAGTTCGCCGACATGCACCTCAAGCTCGAGCTGGCGCAGCTGGCGCTCTACCAGGCCGTGCTGTCCGGGCAGGGCGGACTGCCGACGGCCCAGGCGACGGCGGTGGCCAAGCTCGCCTGCAACCAGGCCGGCTGGGACGTGGCGAACGAGGCCATGCAGGTGATGGGTGCGCTGGGCTACAGCCGCGAGACGCTGGTGGAGTACTGCGTGCGCCGCACGCGCGGCTGGATGATCGCCGGCGGCTCCGTCGAGATGCTGAAGAACCGCATCGCCGAGGGCGTGTTCGGGCGCAGCTTCTCGCAACGGGCCGGCGCGTGAGCACGCGAGCGGCGCTGGCGGACGCACTGCTGCGGCCTGCGAGCGTCGCGCTCTACGGCGCCTCCGACGATCCGGGCCGCCCGGCGGGGCGCCCGCTGGCGTTCCTGCGCGCCGCCGGGTTTCAGGGGCGCGTGTATCCGGTGCACCCGACGCGCACCGAAGTGCAGGGGGCGCGAGCCTGGAGCGCTCTGGCCGCGCTGCCCGAAGTGCCGGAGCATGTCTTCATCGTTGCGGCAGCCGAGCGCGTGGAGCAGGCCGTCCGCGAATGCGTGCAGCGGGGCGTCCGCGTGGCCACCATTCTTGCGGACGGTTTCTCCGAGCAGGGCCCGGAGGGCGCGCAGCGCGAGCACGCGTTGCGCGACATGGCGCGCGCGGGCGGTTTGCGCCTGCTGGGCCCGAGCAGCATCGGAGTCGCCAACCCGCGCAATGGGTTGCTGCTGACCGCCAATGCTGCATTCGCCGAGCAGCGCCTTCCCGTCGGCCGCCTCTTTTGCGCCTCGCACAGCGGCAGCATGATCGGCGCGCTGTTGTCCCGTGGCGTAGCGCGCGGGGTCGGCTTCGCGGGTCTCGTGTCGGTGGGCAGCGAGGCGGATCTGAGCCTCGGCGAAATCTGCGAAGCGACGCTGGACGACGAGGGCGTCGACAGCTATGTGCTGTTCCTCGAATCGCTGCGCCATGCGGCGGACCTGCAGCGCTTCGCCCTGCAGGCGGCGCAGCGTGGCCGGCCGATCATCGCGTACAAGCTCGGCCGCTCCCGGGTGGCGGCGCGCATGGCCGCCACCCACACAGGGGCCATCGCCGGGGAGGACGACATCGCCGACGCCTTCCTGCGCGGCTGCGGCATCGCGCGCGTGGGCGTGCTCGATGCCTTGCTGGAGGCACCTTGCCTCGCCCGACGCGTCGCCATTCCCGTGGGCGGACAGGCGCGGCCCGTGCGCGTGGGTGTGGTGACCACGACGGGCGGCGGGGCGGCCACGGTGGTCGATCAACTGGGCGTGCGCGGGCTTACGGTTCAGGCGCCTTCGGAAGAAACCGTGGCGCGCATCCGCGAAGCGGGGGTGCGGCTGCGCTCTGGGGAGGTGCTGGACCTCACGCTTGCCGGCACACGCTACGAGGTCATGAAGCCGGTGCTGGACGCGATGCTGCAGGCCCCGGAGTTCGACCTGGTGCTCGCCACCGTGGGGTCTTCGGCGCGTTTCCAGCCTGAGCTGGCGGTGGCACCCCTGCTCGACGCGCGCGGCGGCTCCGCCAAGCCGCTGGCGGTGCTGCTGGTGCCAGACGCCCCCGAGGCGCTGGCCTCGTTGACGGCTGCCGACGTTCCGTGTTTTCGCGCGCCCGAGGCCTGCGCCGATGCCATCGCGGCGGTCTTCGGGCGGCGCAGCCCGCGTGCGCGGCCGGCCGGGCGGCGCGCGGAGCGTGCGCGTGCCTGGAGCGAATTCGACAGCTACGGCCTGCTCGCGCGGCTGGGCATCCCGCACGCGCCGGTGGTGCGGCTGCCCCTGGACGCACCGGCGGCGCCGCAGCTGCCGTTTGCATACCCTGTGGCGGTGAAGGCGTCTTCGGCGGACCTTGCGCACAAGAGTGACGTGGGCGGTGTGTTGCTCGGCATCGAGGGCCCCGAGGCGCTGGTGAGGGCGCTGGGCCGCTTGCGTGCCAGCCTGGCGCAGGCGGCCCCGCACGCGCGCTGCGACGAGGCTCTGGTGCAGCCCATGGCACAGGGCCTGGGCGAGGTGCTCCTGGGCTTTCGTGTCGATCCCGAGGCAGGGCCGATCGTGCTGCTGGCCGCGGGCGGGATCTGGGCAGAAATCGCCAACCAGCGCAGCATCCGGCTTGCGCCGGTGTCCATCGACGACGCCAGGAGCATGGTGGCCGAACTCCCGATGATGCGCGCCATGACGGGGGTGCGCGGACGTCGCGCCGCGGACTTGGAGGGGCTCGCGCGCGCGCTGGTTGCTCTGTCGTCGCTCGCCGACGGCCAGCACGGTGTGCAAGACGCCGAGATCAACCCGCTGCTGCTGCGCGAAGACGGGGTTCTGGCCGTGGACGCGCTGGTTTTCGCCGGCTGACGCGATCTGCGGCCCGTGCGAAACGGGGCACGACAATGCTGCCCATGACCGACGCCCTGATTCGCCTCGTCCACACCCGCATGCCGTTCGGCAAGCACAAGGGCGTGGCGCTGGCCGACCTGCCCGGCGATTACCTGCGCTGGTTTGCGCGCGAAGGCTTCCCGCCGGGTGAGCTCGGGCGCCTGCTGGCGCTCATGCACGAGATCGACCACAACGGGCTCAAGCACCTGCTCGCGCCGCTGCGCGGCGGCGGCTCCGCGCGCTCGCGCAGCGACGATGTCGCAGGCCACGACAACGGACGAGCGGCCCGGCCGGCAGGACCTGCGCAGGAAGGGTGAGCGGTCCGGGGAACTTATCGATGGGCCAGCGGCTCGGCCATTCTTTGAGAGGAGAAAACTTGCCGATGGTTTTGCATCACGTTGTGAGGAAACTGCTTCCCCGCCTTGTGCTGGCGCTGGGCGTCACCGCCGCTGCGGCGGTCCCGCAATTCGCCGGAGCGCAGCAGCTCCTCACCATCAAGGGGGAGAAGGTGAACATGCGAGCCGCCCCGTCCCTGCGATCGGACGTGCTGTGGCAGCTGGGGCGCAACTATCCGGTCAAGGTGGTTCAGCGCAAGGGATCGTGGGTGAAGGTGATCGACTTCGAGGGCGACCGCGGCTGGATCGCGAAGCGGCTCACCGCGACCACGCCGCATTACGTGGTCAAGAGCCCCAGGGCCAACCTGCGCGCGGGTGCGGGCACCAAGCACCGGGTCATCGGACAGGCGCAGTACGGAGACGTGTTCCGCGTCCTCGAGCAGCGTCGCGGCTGGGTGAGGGTGCGCGGCGAAGACGCGCGCACCGGCTGGATTGCCCGCGGGTTGCTGTGGGGTTGGTGATCGGGCGCAGAGCGTCGCGCGCTGCCGGAGCCATTCCAGCACGGCCGGGCGCCTGCCGAGGCGCCCGCAACGGTGGGCGTGAACGGCCGAAATGAAGCTGCAGGTGGGCGTACGAAGAGCACGCTTGCAGCCGAGCTCCTGGATCGGAAGCCGGCCGCGAGGTGAGCGCGGACCGATCGAGGCGGAAAGTTGTGGCTGGTGCCCGAGGCCGGACTCGAACCGGCACGCCTTGCGGCGGGGGATTTTGAGTCCCCTGCGTCTACCGATTTCACCACTCGGGCAGTGCGGAAAGTGCAGCCGAAAATTATGGCACAGTGCTGCCGATGCACTATCCCACAGTCGAAGACGCGGTCGGCAGGACGCCGTTGGTTGCGCTGCAGCGCATCGGGGTGCCGGCCAATCGTGAGCGCGGCAATGTCGTGCTGGGCAAGCTCGAAGGCAACAATCCTGCCGGTTCGGTCAAGGACCGTCCGGCGCTGTCGATGATCCGCCGCGCCGAAGAGCGCGGCGAGATCAAGCCGGGCGACACCCTCATCGAGGCGACCTCCGGCAACACCGGCATTGCGCTGGCCATGGCCGCTGCGATCCGCGGCTACCGCATGGTGCTGATCATGCCCGAGGACCTCTCCATCGAGCGTGCGCAGACCATGAAGGCGTTCGGTGCCGAACTCGTCCTCACACCCAAGAGCGGCGGCATGGAATATGCGAGGGACTTGGCTGAAAACATGCAGCGCGAAGGCAAGGGGCGTGTGCTCGACCAGTTCGCCAATGCCGACAATCCCCGCATCCACTACGAGACCACCGGGCCTGAGCTGTGGGAGCAGACGGGCGGCCGCATCACGCACTTCGTGAGCGCGATGGGCACCACCGGCACCATCACCGGTGTCTCACGCTTTCTCAAGGAAAAGAACTCCGCGATCCGCGTGATCGGGGCACAGCCCAGCGAAGGCTCGCGCATTCCCGGCATCCGAAAGTGGCCCGAGGAGTACCTGCCACGCATCTACGACGCGAGCACCGTGGACGAGCTGGTCTACGTGAGCCAGGAGGACGCCGAAGACATGTGCCGGCGCATGGCGCGCGAGGAGGGCCTGTTCGCCGGCATCTCCGCTGCGGGCGCCTGCTGGGTGGCACAGCAGATTGCCGCGTCGGTGCGGGATGCGACCATCGTGTTCGTGGTCTGCGACCGGGGCGACCGCTATCTCTCCACCGGCGTGTTCCCGGCCTGACGGTGTCCGACGCAGCCTGGCGCTTTTGCCCTGCCTGTGCGGGTGCGCTGGCCCCCCTCGTGCGGCAGGAAGACAGCGGCCCGCGAGAGCGCCTGCGCTGCGTCGCCTGCGGCTGGACCCACTGGAACAACCCGACGCCGGTGCTGGCGGCCGTGATCCAGTACCAGGACAAGATCCTGCTGGCGCGCAACGCGGCTTGGCCCCACAAGATGTATGCGTTGATCACCGGATTCATGGAGGCCGGCGAAACGCCGGAGGCCGGCATCGTGCGGGAGATCCGCGAGGAAACGTCGCTGGAGGTCAGCCGACTGGGCCTGATCGGGGTCTACGACTTCCAGCGCATGAACCAGGTGATCATTGCCTACCATGCCGTCGCGCATGGCGAGGTGGTGCTCTCGCCCGAGTTGGCGGACTGGCGCCTGTACGACTACGATGCCGTGCGGTGCTGGCGCGCCGGGACCGGGCAGGCGTTGGCCGATTGGCTGCGCAGCCAGGGGCATGAGCCCCGCTACCTCGAGCCCTAGAATTCGCCGCTCAGCTCAGGAACCAACATGGACATCGCCAAGGAAATCGACACCCGCGGGCTCAACTGCCCGCTGCCCATCCTGAAGGCCAAGAAAGCGCTGGCCGACATGCAGGCCGGCCAGCTGCTGAAGGTCGTCGCAACCGACGCAGGGTCGGTGCGCGATTTCCAGGCTTTCGCGCGTCAGACCGGCAACGAATTGGTCGATCAGCAGTCCGCCGGTCAGGAGTTCGTGCACATTCTCCGGCGCCGCTGAGCCGAGCGCGGGCGCTCTGTCGGCGGGGCCGGCCGCGCCGCGAAGTTCCCGCGGCGTCACGCACAACAGAAAAAAAGGCGCCGCAACGCGCGCCTCTTTCATCGATTGCTGCCTTGTTCAGCAGATGGTGTTTCTCAGGTATGCGCGGAAGTCCGGTCCGACTTCAGGATGCTTGAGCGCCAGTTCCACCGTCGCCTCGAGAAAGCCGTGCTTGCTGCCGCAGTCGTAGCGCTTGCCTTCGTAGAGGTAGGCATGCACGCCCTCCGTCGACATCAGGCGCGCGATGCCGTCCGTCAGCTGGATCTCGCCGCCCGTGCCACGCGGCTGCTGCCGGATCTCGTCGAATACCGCCGGGGTGAGGATGTAGCGGCCTGCAACGCCCATGCGTGACGGTGAGGCTTCCGGCCTGGGCTTTTCCACCATGGTGTGCACCCGCGTCAGGCGTTCGCCGGCCGCATCTCCTGCCACGATGCCGTAGCGGCGGACGTGCTCCTGCGGCACTTCCTGGACCGCGAGGATGGACGTGCCCACGCGCGCGAACACATCGACCATCTGCGCAAGAACTGATTTCCCGCCGTCCACGCCCGTCATCAGGTCGTCCGCCAGCAGCACCGCGAACGGCTCCTTGCCGACCAGCGGCTGGGCGCACAGCACCGCATGGCCCAGACCGAGCGAGCGCGGCTGACGGACATACGAGCAGTCCATGTCGTCAGGTTTGATGGACCGCACGAGCGCCAGCAGCTCGTGTTTTTGCGCGGCCTCGAGTTCGGTTTCCAGCTCGTAGGCTGTGTCGAAGTGGTCTTCGATGGCGCGCTTGTTGCGGCCGGTGACGAAGACCATGTGCCGAATTCCGGCCTCGTAAGCCTCTTCGACGGCGTACTGGATGAGCGGCTTGTCGACGACGGGAAGCATCTCCTTCGGCGCAGCCTTGGTGGCGGGCAGGAATCGCGTTCCGAGGCCCGCGACAGGGAAGACGGCCTTGCAGACGGTGGGCTTTGTTGTCATCGACGGTATGCAATATTGAAGCTAAAGTTCACCAATTCTTCACAATGAAGTTGGTTACAGGTGTCGTCGCAAGGCTGAAAACCCTGTCGGACAAGGACTCACCATGGACATATTACTCATCGAGCGGCTGCAGCCGGAAGCCGTTGCGTGGCTGGAGGCTCGGCACGCGGTCGAGCATCGCCCCGACCTGGCTACCGACCCCGCAGGGATCCGGGCCGCGTGTCGCGAAGCGCGGGCCATCGTGCTGCCGCGCAAGGCGGTCGTCACCCGGGACTTCCTGTCGGCGGCGCCCCGGCTGCGGGCGGTCGCCCGCATGCATGCCGACACCGACAACACCGACCTCGAGGCCTGCCGCGAACGCGACGTGCGGGTGATCCACGCGCGCACCGCGCATGTGCGCTCGAATGCCGAGTTCCTGCTCACCGCGCTGCTGATGCTGTATCGGCGTGGCATCGGCCTGCCCCTCTCGGGGCAGCGTCATGCCGACATCCGCGTCGGCCGGGAGCTCAACGGCAGCACGATCGGCCTGCTCGGGCTCGCCCCTGCCGCGCACACCCTCGCGCTGCTGCTGCGCAGCCTCGGCGCCCGTCTGATCGGCTACGACCCGGCCGTGCACCGGTCGTCCCCGGTCTGGAGCCGACTGAAAGTCGAGCCGGTGAGCCTCTACGAACTGGTTGCGTTTGCCGACGCCGTCTCTGTGCAGGTGATGTATGCCTCGCGCTATCAGGGCTTCGTGAACGAGCGCGTGCTGGCCCATTGCAAGCCCGGCCAGTACTGGGTGGGTATCAGCCGCTCGGCGCTGTTCGAGCCCATCGCCCTCTCGCAGGCTCTGGCCGACGGCCGCATCGAGGCCTGCGTGCTCGACGGCGCGGAAGCTGGTTTCGCCTCACGCGGAACGCCCCTGCACGAGGCCGAGAACCTGTACCTGACTCCGCGGCTGGGCTCCCATACCCGCGAGGCGCGTGTGCGGGCGAGCTGGTATGTCGCCGGCCGCATCCATGAGGCCCTCAGTCAGCCGGCCGGCGCCCGGACCGACCACGACGTATCGGCGTCGCCCATCGACGCACCTCTGTGTCCCTGAGGGGACCACACGCAAGGCCGAGCTTTCGGCACGCGCGGCGCGGGGTGTTCCACCCCTGACGCGACTGCGTCGCGATCCCTGCGCCGCGTGTCAGCTCGCGAGGCGAGCGAGCTGCTCCCGGATGCGGCCCAGCGTGCTCGAGAACTGCGCGATGCGCTGGCGTTCCTGCTCGATGACCGGCGGCGGGGCTTTGGAGACGAAGGCTTCGTTGGACAGCTTGCCTTCGGCTTTGGCCAGCTCGGCCTGCAGGCGCGCCGCTTCCTTTTCCAGGCGGGCTTTTTCTGCGGCGACATCGATTTCCATGAACAGGCACAGGCGCGACTCCCCGACCACGGCCACCGGCGCCGCTTGAGCCGCAGCGGCCCAGGCCGCTTCCTCGTCGAAGACGCGCACCTCGCTCAGCTTGCCCAGCGCTTGCAGCACCGGAGCCGCCTCGCGCAGGAACGCGCCGTCGCCCACGGCGAACAGCGGCAGGCGGGTCGAGGGCGACACGTTCATCTCGCCGCGCAGATTGCGGCACGCATCGACCAGCGTCTTCAGCCGGCCCATCCAGGCGAGGGCGTCGGCATCGATGGCGGCAGGATTTGCTTCGGGATACGGCGCCACGGCCACCGAGTCGCCCGGCTTGCCAGCCACGGGGGCGACCTTCTGCCAGAGCTCCTCGGTGATGAACGGGATCACCGGATGCGCCAGGCGCAGGATGGCTTCGAGCACGCGGATGAGGGTGCGACGGGTGCCACGCTGCTGGGCGGCGCTGCCGGCCTGGATCTGCACCTTGGCGATCTCGAGATACCAGTCGCAGTACTCGTCCCAGACGAACTGGTAGATGGCGCTGGCGACGTTGTCGAGCCGGTACTCGGCGAAGCCGCGCGCGACGTCCGCCTCGGCCTGCTGCAGCAGCGACACGATCCAGCGATCGGCCGGGCTGCGATCTGCGCCTTCCTCGGCGAGGTCCTGCCCCTCGCAGTGCATCAGCACGAAGCGCGTGGCGTTCCAGAGCTTGTTGCAGAAGTTGCGGTAGCCCTCGCAGCGCTTGGAGTCGAAGTTGATGCTGCGCCCCAGCGAAGCGAGCGAAGCGAAGGTGAAGCGCAGCGCGTCGGCACCGTAGGCCGGAATGCCATCGGGGAACTCTTTCTGCGTCGCCTTGCGCACGGCCGGTGCGGTCTCGGGCTTGCGCAGCCCGGTGGTGCGCTTGTCCAGCAGGGGGGGCAGCTCGATTCCGTCGATGAGATCGACCGGGTCGAGCACGTTGCCCTCCGACTTGCTCATCTTGCGGCCCTGCGCATCGCGCACCAGACCGTGGATATAGACGTGCCGGAAAGGCACTCGGCCCGTGAAGTGCGTGCTCATCATGATCATCCGGGCGACCCAGAAGAAGATGATGTCGTAGCCTGTGACGAGCACCGTCGAGGGAAGGTACAGGTCCAGGTCTTCGGTGGCCTCGGGCCAGCCCAGGGTGGAGAAGGGCACCAGGGCCGAGGAATACCAGGTGTCCAGCACGTCCTCGTCCCGGCGCAGCGTCTTGCCCGCCGCCTGCGCCTGCGCGTCCTGTTCGCTGCGCGCCACGTACACGCGCCCGTCCTCGTCGTACCACGCGGGAATCTGGTGGCCCCACCAGAGCTGGCGCGAGATGCACCAGTCCTGGATGTTGTTCATCCACTGGTTGTAGGTGTTGACCCAGTTCTCGGGCACGAAGCGCACCGCGCCCGACTCCACCGCCTCGACCGCCTTCTGCGCGATCGACTTGCCCGTGGCGTCGCCTTCGCCCACCTTGGTCATGGCGACGAACCACTGGTCGGTGAGCATGGGTTCGATCACCTGGCCGGTGCGGGCACAACGGGGAACCATGAGCTTGTGGGGCCGCGTCTCGGCCAGCAGGCCCTGTGCTTCGAGGTCGGCCACGATCTGCTTGCGCGCGGCGAAGCGGTCGAGCCCGCGGTAGGCGGCCGGTGCGTTGTCGTTGATCTTCGCGTCGAGCGTGAGCACGCCGATCAGGGGCAGGTTGTGGCGCTGGCCGACGGCGTAGTCGTTCGCGTCGTGCGCCGGCGTGACCTTCACCACGCCGGTGCCGAAGGCGCGATCGACGTACTCGTCGGCGATCACCGGAATATCGCGCTCGCACAGCGGCAGCTTCACGCGCTGGCCGACCAGATGGCGGTAGCGCTCGTCCTCGGGGTGGACCATCACGGCAACGTCGCCCAGCATGGTCTCGGGACGGGTGGTGGCCACGGTCAGCGTGCCTTCGCCGTCCGCGAGCGGATAGCGGATGTGCCAGAGCGAGCCGTTTTCTTCTTCGCTCTCCACCTCCAGGTCGCTCACCGCAGTCTTGAGCTCCGGGTCCCAGTTGACGAGCCGCTTGCCCCGGTAGATGAGTCCCTGCTCGTACAGGCGCACGAAGGTCTCGGTGACGATGCGCGACAGCTTGTCGTCCATCGTGAAGTACTCGCGCGACCAGTCCACGCTGTCGCCCATGCGGCGCATCTGCGTGGTGATGGTGTTGCCGGACTGCTGCTTCCAGTCCCACACGCGCGCGACGAAGTTCTTGCGCCCCAGCGCGTGTCGGCTCGTGCCCTGCTGCTGCAGCTGGCGCTCGACCACGATCTGCGTGGCAATGCCGGCGTGGTCGGTGCCGGGAATCCAGACCGTGTTGAATCCGCGCATCCGGTGGTAGCGCGTGAGGCTGTCCATGATGGTCTGGTTGAACGCATGCCCCATGTGCAGCGTGCCCGTGACGTTCGGCGGCGGCAGCTGGATCGCGAAGGCCGGCTCGCCGGGCCTGGCGTCGCCGGTGCCGCGCCAGCCGGCGCGGCCGTACCCGCGCGCCTCCCAGACGGGGCCCCAGTGGGCTTCCAGGGCGGCGGGTTCGAAGGATTTGGACAGGCTGTTCAGGCCCGGTTGGTCGGTGGTGCTCACCCGCGAATTTTACGAGGTGGTTGCGGGCTGCCCCGCTGGCCCGCAGGCCCGCAGGCCCGCAGGCCCGCGCTGCATGCCGGATCGCCGGGCCGAAGGGCTGCCGACGAAGCAGGCAGCCGCGCGTCGCCCGGAAGAAGAAGCACCGCGGGTGGGCGCATGGCATGCGCCCCGGCAGTGCCGGGCTGCAGGGCGGGCCTCGATCAGTCCGGCATCCGTGCCGCCGCCTCGACGCACTCCTTGAGCAGTCGCGCGTCGCCCACCTGATTGGCCAGCAGCAGGATCAGGCGGGCGTTGAGCAACTGCGACTGTTCTTCGGTGAGGCCGGCATGCGCGTCGAGCAACTGCTCGTAGAACGTGTCTGCGTCTTGCAGGTTGAGGCTGGTCTTCATGCCTGGGCTCCTTCGGTCAGCGCCAGGCTGGCGCTCACGGCATTGATGAGGCCGGCGTCGATGCTCTCGCCGGTGGCGGCCACGTAGGCGTCGGGGCGCACCAGCGCCCAGGCGTGGCCGAAGACGTGGCAGGCGCCCTGCAGGTGGCCCTGCGGATCGCGCACGTGCTCGCGGCAGTGCGCCCTGCCGTCGCTGACGACCTGGACCGCGCGCACGGGCGCACTCGCCGCCAGCGCGCGAAGACGCTCGCGCGCCGCTGCGCTCAGGTCGCCGAAGACCAGCAGCAGCAGGTCGCCCGCGGCCCACTGCACCAGGTCGTTCACGGTGCCGGCGTTGCCGTCGGCCCACTGGAAGGAGACGTTCTGCACCGACTGGCCGCCGCCCTGGGCGCACACGCGCGAGCGGGTGTACGGGTTGGCCACGGCCATGCGGCCGGTGTTGACCAGCTGCCGCGCGAACAGGTATTGCTTGGCCAGGCTGATAGCCGCGGTGCGAAACAGCCGCTCGACGCCGTCGGCGGGGCGCAGGAAGCGCGCCGTGCGGTTGGTCACCAGCACGTTCTGCGTGGCGGCCTCGTGCCGCTCCTCGTGGTAGCTGTCCAGCAGGGCCGGGCCGGCGCGGCCGCGCAGCACGGCGGCAAGTTTCCAGCTGAGGTTGTCGGCGTCGGCGATGCCGGTGTTGCCGCCGCGCGCCCCGAAGGGGCTGACCACCTTGGCCGAATCGCCCATGAAGAACACCCGCCCGTGGCGCATCTGGTCGATGCATTCGCTGCGGTAGGCGTACGGGCCGACCCAGACGATATCGACTTCGGTGTCGGGGCCGAACTGGCGCGCCAGGCGCTCGCGCACGACGTCCTCGCGGCTCACGTAGGCAGGATCGGCATCGGGCGCCATCTGGTAGTCGATGCGCCAGACGTCGTCGGCCATGAGGTGCTGCCAGACCGCGCGGTTGTCGTTGAACGGCGCCTCGATCCAGGTGTGCCGCTCCACGGGCGGATGCTTGGTGAAGCGCACGTCGGCGATGCACCAGCGGTCGTCGCCCTTCTTGGCCGTCACGCTCGCGCCCACCCAGCCGCGAAAGGGCGTGCGCGAGCCGGTGGCGTCGATCACGTAGTCGGCGCGCAACTGGTAGTCGCCCGCCGGGGTGGTGACCGAGAGCAGGGCGCCCTGCTCGTCCTGGCTGAACGCGGTCACGCGGTTGCACCAGCGCAGATCGACATGCCCGACCTCGCGGATGCGATCGACCAGGAAGGCCTCGATGTAGAACTGCTGGATGTTGATGAAGGGCGGCTGGCTGGACAGGTTGAAGCCGCTTTGCTTGCGCATGTCGAAGGAGTAGACCTCGTCGCTGCCGGCGAAGGTGCGGCCCACGCTCCATCGGGTGCCCTTGGCGGCGATCGCTTCGTACACGCCCAGTCGCTGGAAGATCTCCAGCGACTTCTGCGTATAGACGATGCCGCGCGAGGAGGCCCCCTTCACGCCGACCGTGTTGTCCTCGTCCAGCAGTACCGCGGACACGCCCAGGCGGGCGAGGCAGCAGGCGGCCGTGAGGCCGGTGATGCCGCCGCCCACGATGACGATCGGGTGGTGGCCGGGCGTGCCTGCCTTGATCTCGGGCGGCTCGACGAAGGGGTACTCGGGCAGGACGTAGCCGCTGCCCTGGGTGAACTCATAGCCGTTGGCGAACGTGGTGTCGGCGTAGCGCTCGAACATGGTGGCCTCCGCCTCAGGATTTCACGAACTCGGGACGGTCGTTGCGCTGCGGCTTCAGCGGCTGCGTCTGCTCGCCGTCGGCGCGCTCGCGGCGCCACTGCTGCTTGCGCGCGTTCCACTCGGCCAGCCGGGCGTGCGCGGTCTTGCTCTCCTGCAGCATCTGGAACTCGTCGGCCAGCTGCGCACTGAGTTCGAGCCGGATGCCGTTCGGGTCGAAGAAATAGATGCTGTGGAAGATGTGGTGGTCGGTCACGCCGAGCACCTGCACCCCGTGCGCCTCCAGGCGGGACTTCATGTCCCTGAGCGCCTGCTGCGAATCGACCCGGAAGGCAACGTGATTGACCCACGAAGGGGTGTTGGGAGAGGGCTCGGCCGCCTGGTCGTCGCCGAGGTCGAAAAAGGCGATGAACGAGCCGTCCTGCAGCCGGAAGAAAAAGTGGGTGTAGGGGCAGTATTCGCCGGTGCTGGGAACGTAGTCGCTCTGGATGATGTGGTAGAGCGGCAGGCCCAGGATGTCTTCGTAGAAGTGGCGCGTCTCCTCTGCATCGCGGGCGCGCCAGGCGTAGTGGTGCAGTTGCCGGATGGGCGCAGGGGCAGGCAGGGGCTGGATCGGTTGGTGGACGGCGGCCATGGAGGTTCCTCGATTTACCATTGCGTAACGCGTTTACTATATCGTAATCACGGCGGCGGCCTGCGTGCGCGGCCGCGGGGGAGGCCGGGGGCCGGCCCCGGCTTCGGGCAATCCGACCCGTAGTGTCCTTCCTTGCCATGGCTCGCGCGAGCCCGCGCGACCGCGCGCGAGGCTTTTTCCAGGGTGCAGCGAAGTCTGTCGGGCCGACCAGCGCAAGCGGACGGATGCGCCCAGCCTGGCGGATCGACGGCGGTGGACAGGCTGGACGGGGCCGGGCACTGGATGGTTCCGGGTGCGTCGGGCCTGCGCGCGCGACGGCGGTGCATCGGCAGGCGCGGCGACGCCGACGCGAGCGCTTCGGTGCGCGTCAGCGCACGCGTGCCGTCGGGGGCCTGCCGATCAGTCGGGAGCGAACAGATCGACGCGGTCGGTGATGATGCCGTCGGTGCCGAGCGCCAGCAGTCGCTCGGCGGCCCAGGGGTCGTTCACCGTGTAGCTGAGGCAGCGCATGCCGGCGTCGTGCACGCGCCGCACCAGCGCGGCGTCCCACAGCGCATGGTTCAGCACCAGCGCATGGCAGTCGAGCGTCCGCGCGGCGTCGAAGCAGCCTTCCCACAGGGTGTCGAGCAACAGGCCGCGCGGCAGCGCGGGCGCGGCGCTGCGGGCCGCCTGCAGCGACTCGGGCCGGAACGAAGTCAGCAGCGGCGGCACCTCGGCACCTTGCCACAGCCGCCGGGCTGCGGCTGCCACGGCGTCACCCGTGTGCGCCTCCAGGCCGGGAGTGGGCTTGATCTCGATGTTCAGCAGGTATGCGTTGGCCCGGCACCAGCGTGCGAGTGCCTGCAGCGTGGGCAGCGGCTCGCCGGCATGGGCACGCGAATGCCAGCCGCCCGCATCCAGCTGCGACAGCGCGGACCAGGTTAGGGCGCCGGCTTCCCCGCGGCCGTCGGTGGTGCGCTCCAGCGTGGCGTCGTGCAGCAGGAACGGCACGCCGTCGGCCGAGAGCTTCACGTCGCATTCGAACATGCG
The DNA here is from genome assembly GCF_037726105.1 of Ramlibacter sp. AN1015. Classification (NCBI taxonomy): domain Bacteria; kingdom Pseudomonadati; phylum Pseudomonadota; class Betaproteobacteria; order Burkholderiales; family Comamonadaceae; genus Ramlibacter; species Ramlibacter sp. AN1015. The sequence goes on along the minus strand of NZ_JBBJUM010000002.1, from coordinate 316,223 downwards.
ATAGCCGTGCGCGGCACCGAGCCGGAAAGCCGACAGCGTGTTCTCCGGCGCCAGCCGTCCGGCGCCCCGGTGGCCGATCCAGCGCGGATACGGCCAGGGAAGAGCCGGGGAGGGCGTCACGCGCCCACCCGCTTGCCGGTGCCGGCGTCGAACCAGTGCACACGGTCGGGTCGCGGCGCGACCTGCAGCACCTGACCAGGCACCGGCGCGGCGCTGCCTTCATCGACGCGCACGATGACGGGCTCGTCACCGACGCGCCCGTAGATGAGGCGCTCAGCCCCGAGCAGCTCGACGGTCTCGACCTGCAGATCCCAACCCGGCTTGCCGATGTCCAGGTGCTCGGGACGGATGCCCAGGATGCGTTGGGGCTGGCCGCCCGGCGCGTGCTTCAGCAGGTTCATGGGCGGCGAGCCGATGAAGCTGGCGACGAAGGTGGAGGCCGGCCGGTGGTACACCTCTTCGGGCGTGCCGAACTGCTCCATGTTGCCGGCGTTCATCACGATCATGCGCTGCGCGAGCGTCATGGCCTCGACCTGGTCGTGCGTGACGAACAGCGAAGTGATGCCCAGTTCGCGGTGCAGCTTCTGGATCTCCAGCCGGGTCTGCGCCCGCAGCTTGGCGTCGAGGTTGGACAGCGGCTCGTCGAACAGGAAAACCTGCGGCTGGCGCACGATCGCGCGGCCCATGGCGACGCGCTGGCGCTGGCCGCCCGAGAGCTGGCGCGGCTTGCGCTCGAGCAGGTGCCCCAGCTCTAGGATGCCGGCGGCCTTGTCGACCCGGGTCTTGATCTCCGCCTGCGGCATCTTGCGGATCTTCAGGCCGTAGGCCATGTTGTCGAACACGCTCATGTGGGGATAGAGCGCGTAGTTCTGGAACACCATCGCGATGTCGCGTTCGGCCGGCTCCAGGTTGTTGACCACCCGCTCCCCGATGGCGATGTCGCCCGCGGAGATCTCCTCCAGGCCGGCGACCATGCGCAGCAGGGTGGACTTGCCGCAGCCCGACGGGCCGACGATCACGACGAACTCGCCGCGTTCGATTTCTGCGCTGACGCCGTGGATGACCTGCAGCTCCTGCTTGCCCTTGCCGTAGCGCTTGACGATGTTTCTGAATGAAATGGCTGCCATGTTCCTCTGTGGGCGCCGCCGGTGGTGTCCGGCCGCGCGCCGCTCCTCTTGTGTTCTTGCTGGGGGTGCTTACTTTTCCGAATCGACCAGGCCCTTGACGAACCAGCGCTGCATCAGCAGCACCACCAGGGCCGGCGGAATCATGGCCAGGATGGCCGTTGCCATGACGATGTTCCAGTCATTGGCCGCGTCGCCACCCGAGATCATGCGTTTGATGCCCATGACCACCGGGTACATCGATTCGTCCGTGGTGACCAGCAGCGGCCACAGGTACTGGTTCCAGCCGTAGATGAACTGGATCACGAACAGCGCCGCGATGCTGGTGGTCGACAGCGGCAGCAGCACGTCCTTGAAGAAGCGCATGGGGCCGGCGCCATCGACCCTGGCCGCTTCGACCAGTTCGTCGGGCACGGTCAGGAAGAACTGCCGGAACAGGAAGGTGGCCGTCGCGCTGGCGATCAGCGGCACCGTGAGCCCGGCGTAGGAGTTGAGCATCCCGAGGTCCGACACGACCTGGTAGGTCGGGCCGATGCGCACTTCGACCGGCAGCATGAGCGTCACGAAGATCGCCCAGAAGAAGAACATGCGTCCGGGAAAGCGGAAGTAGACGATGGCGAAGGCCGACAGCAGCGAGATCGCGATCTTGCCCACGGCGATGACCAGTGCCGTGATGAGGCTCACCATCATCATGCGGCCGACCGGTGCGGTGGACGCCGCGCCGCCGCCCGTGCCGGCGATGGCGTGGGTGTAGTTCTCGATCAGGTGCGGCCCTGGCAGCAGCGGCATGGGCACCTGCACGATGTCCTGCGCGGTGTGGGTGCTCGCGACGAAGGTGATGTAGAGGGGGAAGGCCACCACGATCACGCCCAGGATCAGGACCAGGTGCGAGATGAAGGTGGCGAGGGGACGACGTTCGACCATTTCAGTAGTTGACCTTGCGCTCGACGTAGCGGAACTGGATGACGGTGAGCACCACCACGATGGCCATCAGCACCACCGACTGGGCGGCCGAGCCGCCGAGGTCGAGGGCCTTGAAGCCGTCGTAGTAGACCTTGTAGACCAGGATGGCGGTGTCTTTGCCCGGACCGCCCTCGGTCGCCGCATCGACGATGGCGAAGGTGTCGAAGAAGGCGTAGACGATGTTGATCACCAGCAGGAAGAAGGTGGTGGGCGACAGCAGCGGAAAGACGATGCTCCAGAAGCGCCGCCACGGTCCGGCGCCGTCGATCGCCGCGGCTTCGATCAGGCTGCGTGGAATCGACTGCAAACCCGCAAGGAAGAACAGGAAGTTGTAGGAGATGTGTTTCCACACGGCGGCGAAAACGATCAGCGTCATTGCCTGGCCGCTATTGAGCAGGTGGTTCCACTCGAAGCCGATCTGGCGCAAGGCATAGCTCACGACGCCGATGGACGGCGCGAACATGAACAGCCACAGCACGCCGGCGACGGCGGGCGCCACGGCGTACGGCCAGATCAGGAGGTTCTTGTAGATCGAGGCGCCGCGCAGCACGCGGTCGGCGAACACGGCCAGCGCCAGCGATATCACCAGTCCGAGGCCGGCGACCAGGACGGAAAAGATGGCCGTGGTCTTGAACGACGCGAGGTAGCTCTCGTCGGCCAGCAGCCTGCGGAAATTGTCCAGCCCCACCCACTCGACCGAGGTGCCGAAGGCGTCCTGCTGTTGGAGGGATTGCACCAGCGCCTGCGCGGCGGGCCAGAAGAAGAAGACGGCAATGACGACCACCTGCGGCGCAAGAAGCGCCGCCGGCAGCCACCAGCTCTTGAATCGGACGCGTTTTTCGATGGCCAAGACGGACCTGCGATGGGTTCAACAAACGACAACGCTCCCCGAAGGAGCAGGGAGCGCAGGGGAGCCGGCCGCCGGGGCGGCGCGGAACACCAGGAGCGGCGGTGCCGCCGGGGCAGCACCGCTGGGGAGAGATCCGGCGATCAGCCCTTGTTCGCGCGCTCGAAGCGCTCGAGCTGCTCGTTGCCGCGCTTGACGGCGGTATCGAGCGCTTCCTTGGCCGACTTCTTGCCGGCCCAGACGTGCTCGAGTTCCTCGTCCATGATGGCGCGGATCTGGTTGAAGTTGCCCAGGCGCACGCCACGCGACTTGTCGGTCGTCTTGCGGACCATCTGGTTCACCGCCGTGTCGGTGCCCGGGTTCTGCTTGTAGAAGCCTTCCTTCTCGGTCAGCTGGAACGCGGCCATGGTGATCGGCAGGTACCCGGTGCGCTGGTGGCTCTTGGCCTGCACTTCGGGGTTGGTCAGGTAGTTGAAGAAGGCGGCGACACCCTTGTAGTCGGCGGCCGGCTTGCCCGACATCACCCACAGCGAGGCGCCGCCGATGATGGTGTTCTGGGGCGTGCCGGGCACATCGGGGTAGTGCGGCAGCGGCGCGATGCCGAAGTCGAACTTGGCGTTCTTCTTGATGCTGGCGTAGGTCGAGGAGCTGGCCGTCGCCATGGCGCATTCACCGGAATAGAAGGGCGCGTCGCCCTTGTTGCCGCGCCCGCGATACTGGAAGAGGCCCTGCTTGGCCATGTTGGCCAGGTTCTCGATGTGGCGCACGTGCAGCGGGCTGTTGAACGCCAGGCGGGCGTTGGTGCCGCCGAAGCCGTTGTTCTGGGTGGCGAACAGGGTGTTGTGCCAGGTAGAGAAGCTCTCGAGCTGGGTCCAGCTCTGCCAGCTGGTGGTGAAGGGGCACTCGACGCCGGAGGCCTTGAGCTTGGCCGCAGCGGAGACCAGCTCGGGCCAGGTTTGCGGCGGCTTGTTGGGATCGAGCCCGGCCTTGCGGAACAGGTCCTTGTTGTAGTTGAGGACCGTAGTCGAGCTGTTGAGCGGGAAGCTCAGCATCTGGCCGTTCGGCGCCGTGTAGTAGCCGACCACGGCGGGGATGTAGGCGCTGGCGTCGAACTTGTAGCCGGCGTCCTGCATCACCTTGCCCACGGGCACGACGGCGCCCTTGGCGGCCATCATGGTGGCGGTGCCGACCTCGTACACCTGCAGGATGTGCGGGGCGTTGCCCGCGCGGAAGGCGGCGATGGACGCCGTCATCGACTCGTCGTAGCTGCCCTTGTAGGTGGGCACGACCTTGTAGTCCTTCTGGCTGGCGTTGAAGCCGTTGGCCAGATCGACGACCCAGTCGTTCAGGCCGCCGGTCATCGAATGCCACCACTGGATTTCGGTCTGGGCCCACGCAGGCGCGTGCAGTGCGGCGGCCATGGTGGCCAGCGCGAAGGGTTTGATGAACTTCATGAGAGAGGTCTCCGTTTGGTCAGGCCCCGGACCATACGCCAGGTTTGTGACACTTTGAAAGGAGGCGTATTGTCTCCGGTTCGGGGCTCGCCCCACCCCGGGGTTTTCCTGCCGGCGGGGGCGCCATGCTGCGCTGCGGTACCATCGCGCTCCAGCCGCGCAACGCAATCTTTCGGCTGATCCTGCGCCTGCGATGAACGCCCCCACTACCCTCGACCACCTCCTCGACGCGCGCGAAGCGCAGGCGCCACGCCTGCGTGAAATTCCCTACAACTACACCTCGTTCTCCGACCGCGAAATCGTCATCCGGCTGCTCGGCGAACGTGCGTGGGAATTGCTGAGCGGCTTGCGGGCCGAGCGCCACACCGGCCGGTCGGCACGCATGCTCTACGAGGTGCTGGGCGATATCTGGGTGGTGCAGCGCAATCCGTATTTGCAGGACGACCTGCTCGACAACCCCAAGCGCCGACGGCAGCTGGTCGAGGCGCTGCACCACCGGTTGCACGAAATCGAGAAGCGCCGCAGCCCCGACGATGCCGGCCGCGACGCCCTGGTGGCCGAGCTGCTCGGCGCCGCGCGCCAGGCGGTGCAGGCCTTCGACGCCAGCTTCGACGAGGTCGCCCAGCTGCGCCGGCGCACGCGTCGCCTGCTGGCGCGCGTCACCGCCCGCGACAACGTGAAGTTCGACGGACTGTCGCGTGTCGCGCACGTCACCGACGCGACCGACTGGCGCGTCGAACACCCCTTCGTCGTGCTCACGCCCGACACCGAGGCCGAAATGGCGGCGCTCGTGCGCGCCTGCATCGAGCTGGGCCTGACCATCATCCCGCGCGGGGGCGGCACCGGCTACACAGGCGGCGCGATCCCGCTCACCTGGAAGAGCGCGGTGATCAACACCGAAAAGCTCGAAGCCATGACCGAGGTGGAGCAGGTGTCCATCCCCGGGCATGCCCAGCCGGTCGCGACCGTGTGGACGGAGGCCGGCGTGGTCACTCAGCGCGTGGCCGACGCCGCCGAGCGCGCAGGCTATGTCTTCGCGGTCGATCCCACGTCCGCCGAGGCCTCGTGCATCGGCGGCAACATCGCCATGAACGCCGGCGGCAAGAAGGCCGTGCTCTGGGGCACCGCCCTGGACAACCTGGTCTCCTGGCGCATGGTCACGCCGCAGGCCGAATGGCTGGAGGTGGTGCGCCTGGACCACAACCTGGGCAAGATCCACGACGCCGAGGTCGCCACCTTCGAGCTGCGCTACTTCGACGCCGACGCACGCCGCATCGACTGGAGCAGTCCCAAGCGCACCGAACGCCTGGAGATTCCGGGGCGCACCTTCCGCAAGGAAGGCCTGGGCAAGGACGTCACCGACAAGTTCCTCTCGGGGCTGCCCGGCGTCCAGAAGGAGGGCTGCGACGGCCTGATCACCAGCGCGCGCTGGGTCGTGCACCGCATGCCGGCTCATACGCGCACCGTCTGCCTCGAGTTCTTCGGCAACGCGCGCGACGCGGTGCCCAGCATTGTCGAGATCAAGGACTTCATGTTCGCCGAGCAGCGCCGCAGCGGCACGCTGCTGGCGGGGCTCGAGCACCTCGACGACCGCTATCTCAAGGCCGTTGGCTACGCCACCAAGAGCAAGCGCGGCGGGCTGCCCAAGATGGTCCTGGTCGGCGACATCGCGGGCGATGATGCGGACGCCGTGGCGCGGGCCACCTCCGAGGTGGTGCGGCTGGCCAATTCGCGCAGCGGCGAGGGCTTCGTCGCCATCAGCGGCGAGGCGCGCAAGAAGTTCTGGCTCGACCGCAAGCGCACGGCCGCCATCAGCCGCCACACCAACGCCTTCAAGATCAACGAGGACGTGGTGATTCCGCTGCCGCGCATGGCCGAGTACACCGACGGCATCGAGCGCATCAACATCGAGCTGAGCCTGGCCAACAAGCTGCGCCTGCTCGACGAACTGGAGGCCTTCTTCCGCAGGGGCAACCTGCCGCTGGGCCGGCAGGACGACGCCCGCGACATCGCCCCGGCCGAACTGCTCGAAGACCGCGTGGCCCAGGCGCTGCGGCTGCTGCAGGAGGTGCGTGCCACCTGGAGCGGCTGGCTGGCCGCGGTCGATACCCTGTTTCCCCGGCTGCAAGACCATACGCTGCGCGCCAGCTGGAAGGCGCAGGTGCGCGCTCCGCTGCAGCAGGTCTTCAACGGTCAGCCCTTCGCGCCCATCCTGGCCGAGGTCAGCGCCATCCACCAGCGGGTGCTCAAGGGCCGCGTGTGGGTGGCGCTGCACATGCACGCTGGCGACGGCAACGTGCACACCAACATTCCGGTCAACAGCGACGACTACGACATGCTGCAGGCCGCGCACGGAGCGGTGCGGCGCATCATGGTGCTGGCGCGCTCGCTCGACGGCGTGATCTCCGGCGAGCACGGCATCGGCATCACCAAGCTGGAATTCCTCTCCGACGAGGAACTCGCGCCCTTCGCCGAGTACAAGCGGCGGGTCGATCCCGAAGGCCGCTTCAACCTGGGCAAGCTGCTGCGCAGCACCGACCCGCAACCCGAGGTCGGGGCGCGGCTGCACGCCGACCTGACCAACGCCTATACGCCCAGCTTCGGCCTCATGGGGCACGAGTCGCTGCTCATGCAGCAGTCGGACATCGGCGCCATCGCCGACAGCGTCAAGGACTGCCTGCGCTGCGGCAAGTGCAAGCCGGTGTGCGCCACCCATGTGCCGCGTGCCAACCTGCTGTACAGCCCGCGCAACAAGATCCTCGCGACCTCGCTGCTGGTCGAGGCCTTCCTCTACGAGGAGCAGACGCGCCGCGGCGTGTCCGTGAAGCACTGGCAGGAGTTCGAGGACGTGGCCGACCACTGCACGGTGTGCCACAAGTGCTTCAACCCGTGCCCGGTCAAGATCGACTTCGGTGACGTGTCCATGAACATGCGCAACCTCCTGCGCAAGATGGGGCAGAAGAGCTTCCGCCCCGGCAACGCGGCCGCCATGTTCATGCTCAATGCGACCCGCCCCGAAACCATTAAGCTCGCCCGCACGGCGATGGTCGATGTCGGCTTCCGGGCGCAGCGCCTGGCCAACGATCTGCTGGGCCGGCTGGCGCGCCGCCAGACGGCGCAGCCGCCGTCCACGCACGGTACCGCACCGCTCAAGGAGCAGGTGATCCACTTCGTGAACAAGAAGCTGCCGGGCGGCTTGCCCAAGAAGACGGCACGGGCGCTGCTGGACATCGAGGACAAGGACTACGTCCCCATCATCCGCAACCCGCAGGCGACCACCACCGAATCGGAAGCGGTGTTCTATTTCCCGGGCTGCGGCTCCGAGCGGCTGTTCTCGCAGGTGGGGCTGGCGACCCAGGCCATGCTGTGGCATGCGGGCGTGCAGACCGTGCTCCCGCCCGGCTACCTGTGCTGCGGCTACCCGCAGCGCGGGAGCGGCCAGTTCGACAAGGCCGACAAGATCATCACCGACAACCGGGTGCTGTTCCACCGCGTGGCCAACACGCTGAACTACCTGGACATCAAGACCGTGGTGGTCTCCTGCGGCACCTGCTACGACCAGCTCCAGGGCTACGAATTCGACAAGATCTTCCCGGGCTGCCGCATCATCGACATCCACGAGTATTTGCTGGAAAAAGGCGTGCGCCTGGAGGGCAAGGGCGCCTACCTGTACCACGACCCCTGCCATTCGCCGCTGAAGCAGCAGGATGCGATGAAGACCGTCACCGCGCTGGTGGGCCCGCAGGTGCGCAAGTCCGAGCGCTGCTGCGGCGAGTCGGGCACGCTGGGCGTGAGCCGCCCCGACATCTCCACGCAGGTGCGCTTTCGCAAGGAGGAGCAGCTGCGACAGGACGAGGCGGCCCTGCGCGCCAGCGCGTCGCTGCCGGATGCCGGTCCGCTCAAGGTCCTGACCAGCTGCCCAAGCTGCCTGCAAGGCCTCTCTCGCTACGGCGGTGACCTCCAGAACGGCTTGCTCGAGGCCGACTACATCGTCGTCGAGATGGCCCGCCAGCTGCTCGGCCCCGACTGGATGCCGCAGTACGTGCGCGCCGCCAACCAGGGTGGCATCGAGCGGGTGCTGGTCTGATGCCGGCGCCGCGGTCGCCCTGCGCGCTGTGCGACGCCGACGGCGGCCGGCTGGTGCTGCGCACCCCCACGCTGCGGGTGGTGCACGCCGGCGAGGCGGCGTTTCCGGGCTTCTACCGGGTGGTCTGGCACGCCCACGTTGCCGAGTTCTCCGACCTGTCGCCGGCCGACCGCAGCCTGTGCATGGAAGCGGTCGTGCAAACCGAGCAGGCGCTGCGCGCCCACCTTGGGCCCGACAAGGTGAACCTCGCCAGCCTGGGCAACATGGTTGCCCACCTGCACTGGCACGTGGTCGCCCGCTTCGCCTGGGACACGCATTTTCCGGCGCCGGTCTGGGCTGCTGCAGTCCGCGAAGCGCCCGCAGACGCACTGGCGGACCTGGCTGCTCGCCTGCCTGCCCTCGAAGCCGAGCTGCGGGAACGGCTGGCACGGCTCTGACGCGCGGGGTGCCCGGGGTCGAACTCGCGGACGTTCTGCTCCGTGTCTCTTGCGGATTCCCGCTGCGGTCGTGGCGGCTGGGGACGCTGCCCCGCCCGTCGTTGGCGGCGCACCGGACACCGGAGCACACGCCCCGTGTCCTCGCCCGGCGGCAGCGAAGCTTCGTGCACCGGTTCCGCCGCCGGTGCGGCGGAGGAGGCCGCCTGTCCCTGAAGGCGGTACTGATATGAGGCATGAGGCCGCCTGCCTCCTGCCGGCGGCTCCGACATAATCGGCAACCCAGCCTGCCGGCGGCCCGCCCGGTGGCCAACCCTCCAACACCACCCACACACCATGGCCGGATTGAACGCCGACACGCCCACCCCGGTGGCCCTCACCGTACATGCGAAGTCGCGCGTCCTGGAGGTGGCTTTCTCCGACGGAGCCGGTTTCCGCATCCCCTTCGAGCTGATGCGCATCTACTCGCCCTCCGCGGAGGTGCAGGGGCACGGCCCGGGCCAGGAGGTGCTGCAGACCGGCAAGCGCGACGTGCAGCTCAGCGAACTGGAGCCGGTGGGCAACTACGCCGTCAAGCCGGTGTTCTCCGACGGGCACGACAGCGGCATCTACTCCTGGGACTACCTCTACTTCCTTGGGTCGGAACAGGACCAGCTCTGGCAGGACTACGAGCGCCGGCTGGCGCAGGCCGGTGTCTCGCGTGACGCGCCGATGGCAGCTGCGGCGGGCAAGTCTTCCTGCGGCCACTGACGGCGTTCGCTGACACAGCCGTCGTGGCGTCCGGCTTACAGTCGGTCACGAATTTTGCCGTGCCGACCTTTACGGCATGCCGCCGTCAAGGTCCATGGCCTAGCATCCTTTCATGAGCACCACCGATTTCGGATTCCAGCAGGTCGATGAGCGCGACAAGGCACGCCGCGTGCGCGGTGTCTTCGACTCCGTCGCGAGCCGCTATGACCTGATGAACGACCTCATGTCGATGGGCCTGCACCGCGCATGGAAGGCTTTCGCGGTAGTGGCCGCGCACGTGCGGCCCGGCCAGCAGGTGCTCGACATCGCCGGTGGCACTGGAGACCTGGCGCGCGCTTTCGCGCAGGCGGTCGGTCCCACCGGCCGCGTCGTCCACACCGACATCAACGAAACCATGCTGCGCACCGGCCGCGACCGGCTGGTGGACGCAGGGGTGGTCCTTCCGACCATCGTCTGCGACGGCGAGCGCCTTCCCTTCGCCTCGGAGTCCTTCGACCTCGTCAGCGTGGGCTTCGGCTTGCGCAACATGACGCACAAGGAGCAGGCGCTCGCCGAAATGGCGCGGGTGTTGCGCCCCGGCGGGCGGCTGCTGGTGCTGGAGTTTTCGCGTGTCGCGCGGCCGCTGGAGAAGCTCTACGACTTCTATTCCTTCCAGGTGCTGCCGCGGCTGGGCCGTGCGGTGGCCGGCGACGCCGACAGCTACCGCTACCTGGCCGAATCGATCCGCATGCACCCCGACCAGGAAACGCTGAAGGCGATGATGAAGCGCAGCGGTTTCGGCCATGTGGACTACCACAACCTTTCGGGCGGCGTCGTGGCGCTGCATGTGGGCATCAAGTGCTAGGCACCGCCTGGCGCATGCGTGAACGGAGACAGCAATGAAGATCTGGACAGCTCTCTTGGCCTGCACCCTCGTGGCGGCCACTTTCGACGCCGAGGCGGCACGCCGCCTGGGCGGCGGGCGCTCGATCGGGCAGCAGTCGGGCAACGTGACGCAGCGTCAGGCGGCTCCTCCGCAGCAGACGCCGCAGCAGGCGCCGCAGCAGTCCGGCCAACAGGCGCCGGCCACGGCAGCAGCCCAACGCCCGGGCAGCGCTGCCGCAAACCCGGCAGCCGCGCCGCGGCGGCCGTGGGGCGGCATTCTCGGCGGGATCGCGGCGGGGCTGGGCCTCGCGTGGCTGGCGAACGCGCTCGGCTTCGGAGCCGAGTTCGCCCAGTTCCTGCTGTTCGCGCTTCTCGCCCTGGTGATCATGGTGGTGGTCGGGATGGTCATGCGCTCGCGGCGCGCCGCGCCCAGCGCGTCCAGCGGCGGCTTCGCTTTCCAAGGCGCGGGCGCTGCGGGGCAGCCGCGCCCCTATAGCCCCGACAAGGTCGGCAACGACGCCTCGGCGCGGCCGTGGGAGCGCAACTCCACCGCCTTCGACGCGGTGCGCCAGGGCGGTGGCGTGCAGATCGGCTCCTCCCTGGGCGGCTCGCAGGGCTGGGGCGTCCCGCCCGGATTCGACGTCGCCGGTTTCGTCGAGGCGTCGCGGCGCAACTTCATCAGCCTGCAGGACGCGTGGGATCGCGCCGATCTCGCCACCCTGCGCGCCATGATGACCGACGAGATGCTCGAAGAGATCCGCACGCAGCTCAAGGAGCGCGAGGGACAGCGCCCGACCGGAGGCAAGACCGACGTCGCGATGCTCGACGCGCAGCTGCTCGGCATCGAGGACCTCGGCGATTCGTACCTGGCGAGCGTGGAGTTCTCCGGAATGATCCGCGAGGAGCCTTCGGCCGGCCCGAGCCCCTTCCGCGAAGTCTGGAACATGAGCAAGTCCAAGGACGGCCGCAGCGGCTGGCTGGTTGCGGGCGTGCAGGCGCTGCAGTGAGCTGATCGGCACCGACGCCGCCGGTGCGCCGCTTTCGCGGGAACGCCGGCGGCTTTCACGGGAATAATGGGGGACTATGGCGACACAGTCCCCCTTCCCGTTTCTGGATGGCCTTGCGAACCGGCTTGGCGAGATGTTCCAGCCGCCCGACTGGGCGGTGCGGGAGACGCAGCGGCGGGTGGTGCTGCTGCTCAATCACGTGCTCCAGCAGGAGCCCGAGGCGCAGTCCCGGCTGGCGCGCCACAAGGGCCGCGTGCTCGAAGCCCATTGGCGCCAGTTCCACATGCGGCTGGTCGCCACCCCCGCCGGGCTGCTCGACCTGGCTGAAGGCGCGGTCGTGCCCGACCTGTCGCTCACCGTCGCCGAGGAGTCGCCGTTCGCGCTGGCCCAGGCGACCCTGCGCGGGGACAAGCCGTCGGTGCGCATCGCAGGCGACGTGCAGTTCGCGGCCGAGGTGAACTGGCTGGTCGATCATGTCCGCTGGGACCTCGAGGAAGACCTGGCGCGCCTGCTGGGCGACGCGCCCGCCTACGCGGTATCGCAGGGCGTGCGCGGCATGGCCGATGCACTGCGGCGGTTTACCGGACGCGCGGTCGGACAGCCGCCGGCACCGCCCGCGGGCTCCGGCCGATGAGGCGCTACTTCCGGGCCGTCTTCATCTTCTGGATCGTGCTGCGGTACGGTCTGGACGACATCTTCCTGCGCAGTTTCCGCCACCCCGTGCTGCGCGGCCTGGCGGCGCTCATGAGCGTGGGGCGCGACCTGCGGGCCCCGCGCGGGCAGCGCCTGCGCGAGGCGCTGGAGCGTCTGGGGCCCATCTTCGTCAAATTCGGCCAGCTGCTGTCGACCCGGCGCGACCTGCTGCCCCCCGACATGGCCGACGAGCTCTCGCTGCTGCAGGATCGCGTGCCCCCATTCGATCCGGCCGTGGCCATCGCCACCATCGAACGCGCCTTCGGCCGCCCGGTGGACACGCTGTTCACGGAATTCGAGCGCACGCCCATCGCCAGCGCCTCCATCGCGCAGGTGCACTTCGCAGTCCTGCTGGCCAAGGACGGACAGCTGCGCAAGGTGGCGGTGAAGGTCTTGCGCCCCGGCATGCTGTCCGTGATCGAGCAGGACCTCGCGCTCATGCGCATGATGGCCGGCTGGGTCGAGCGGCTGTCCGCCGATGCCCGGCGCCTGAAGCCGCGCGAGGTGGTCGCCGAATTCGACAAGTACCTGCACGACGAGCTCGACTTGCTGCGCGAGGCAGCGAATGCGGCGCAGCTGCGCCGCAACATGGCGGGTCTCGAGCTGGTGCTGATCCCCGAGATGGTCTGGGACCTGTGCCATTCCGAGGTGATCGTGATGGAGCGCATGGTGGGGGTGCCGATCAGCCACACCCAGCGGCTGCTCGATGCCGGCGTGGATCACCGCCAGCTCGCGCGCGACGGCGTAACCATCTTTTTCACCCAGGTGTTTCGCGACGGCTTCTTCCACGCCGACATGCACCCGGGCAACATCATGGTCAGCCTCGATCCGGCGACTTTCGGCCGCTATATCTCGCTGGATTTCGGCATCGTCGGCACGCTTACCGAGTACGACAAGGAATACCTGGCGCAGAACTTCACCGCCTTCTTCCGGCGCGACTACAAGCGGGTGGCCGAACTGCACATCGAGTCGGGCTGGGTGCCACCGGGCACGCGGGTGGACGAGCTCGAGGCGGCGGTCCGTTCGGTCTGCGAGCCGTACTTCGACCGTCCCTTGCGCGAGATTTCTCTGGGCATCGTGCTCATGCGCCTGTTCCAGACATCGCGCCGCTTCCACGTGGAAATCCAGCCGCAGCTGGTGCTGTTGCAAAAAACGCTGCTGAACATCGAGGGCCTCGGCCGCCAGCTCGACCCCGACCTCGACCTGTGGAGCACCGCGCGCCCGTTCCTGGAGCGCTGGATGCTCGAGCAGATCGGCCCGCAGAAGCTCTGGGCCGAGCTCAAGGACCAGGCGCCGCGCTACGCCAAGATGCTGCCCGAGATGCCACGGCTGCTGCACGACTTCCTTGCGCGCCGGTCCAGCGGAATGGTCGAGCGGGAGATGCGCGAGATGCTGGGGGAGTTGCGCCGGACCAACCGTTTGCTGCAAGGTATCGTCTGGGGCGGCATCGGATTCGCCCTTGGCCTCGTGGCCATGCAGTTGTTGGTGCGCGTCGGCGGTTACTAGCTCGGCTTTGCCGATAATGCGCGTGCCCGGCGGACGTGCGTCCGGGTCCTCGTGTAGACACCCAACAGGAGCCACACCAGATGCTGATGACGTTCATCGTGCTGTACCTGCTCGCCTCGGTCGCCATCGGCCTCTATGCCGCGCGGCGCGTTCACAACACGGCGGACTACGCGGTCGCCGGACGCAGCCTGCCGCTGGCCATCGTCGTCGCCACCACCTTCGCGACCTGGTTCGGCTCCGAGACGGTGCTGGGCGTGCCGGCGCGTTTCGTGTCCGAGAACCTCGGCGCCGTGGTCGAAGACCCGTTCGGCTCCTCCTTCTGCCTGATCCTGGTGGGTCTGTTCTTCGCGTACAAGCTCTACCGGCGCAACCTCATCACGCTGGGCGACTTCTACCGCCAGCGCTTCGGCCGCCTGATCGAGGTGCTGTCCTCCCTGATGATCATCGCCAGCTATCTCGGCTGGGTCGCCGCCCAGGTCACCGCGCTGGGCCTGGTGTTCCACCTGCTCATGCCCGAGACGCTGTCCGTCGTCGCCGGCATGGTGATCGGTACCTCCGTGGTGCTGGTCTACACCCTCTTCGGCGGCATGTGGTCGGTCGCGCTGACGGACTTCGTGCAGATGATCGTCATCGCTGCGGGCCTGCTGCTGATCGGCTGGTTCGCAGCCGACATGGCCGGCGGTGCGGGGCGGGTGGTGGAGTACGCCGCGACCAACGGCAAGTTCCAGTTCTTCCCCGAGGGCGGCTGGCGAGAGTGGACGTTCTTCTTCGCGGCGGCCATCACCATGATGCTCGGCTCGATTCCCCAGCAGGACGTGTTCCAGCGGGTGATGTCGGCCAAGGACGCCCGCACCGCAGTGCGTGGCCCCATCATCGGCGGCTCGCTGTACCTGCTGTTCGCGTTCGTGCCGATGTTCGTGGTGACCGCGGCCGTCGTGGTGATGGGGGACTCGGCCGTGCAGCTGCTGGCCGACGATCCGCAGAAGGTGCTGCCCTCGCTGGTGCTCGAACGCATGCCGCTGATGCTGCAGGTGGCCTTCTTCGGCGCGCTGCTCTCGGCCATCATGTCCACCGCGTCGGCCACCCTGCTGGCGCCCAGCACCACCTTCGTCGAGAACATCCTGCGCAACATCGTGCCGGGCATGAGCGACCAGGCGACCCTGCGCGCCATGCGCGTGTCGGTGCTGGTGTTCACCATCATCGTGCTGGCGTACGCCATCGTGATGGAGGGCACCTCGATCTACGAACTGGTGGCGGGCGCCTACCAGGTGCCGCTGGTCGGCGCGTTCGTGCCCCTGGTGTTCGGCCTGTACTGGAGCCGCGCGACCACGCAGGGTGCGCTCGCATCGGTGGTGCTGGGCCTCGGAACCTGGCTGTTCTTCGCCTTCACCCCCCTGGCCGAAGTGTTCCCGCAGCAACTGGCGGGGCTGCTGGCCGCGCTGGTGGGCATGCTCGCCGGATCCCTGCTGCCGCAGTGGGTGGCCAACCACCACGGCCACGTGCACCACTACGAGGGCAGCGGCGACGGTGGCGAAGAGCGCCACCGCGCGGCGGCCTGAGGACGCCTCGCGCTGTCCGACGGGGAGGGCCAGCGTCCCGGCCCGACGGGGGGCTTGGCCACGGCCAGGGCGGGGCACATGCCGGCGCGTCTCGCAGTGCGCGTGCAGTCCGCGTGCCGGTGCGTGTGCCTAGCCGAAGCGCCTCGGCCGCCCCGGCTTGCGTTCCAGGCGGCTGCCTATAATTGAAGGCTTTGCACCTCACGCCCACGCCATGCCCATCTACGCCTATAAGTGCGGCTCCTGTGGCCATGCCAAGGATGTCCTGCAGAAGGTTTCCGACGCACCGCTCACCGCCTGCCCGGCCTGTGGCGCCGAGGCATTCAGCAAACAGGTCACCGCTGCCGGTTTCCAGCTCAAGGGCTCCGGCTGGTACGTGACGGACTTCCGCAACGGAAACGGTGCCTCCAAGAGCGGCACCGGCGCCTCCGACAGCGCAGGCGGCAAGCCCGCCGAGGCCGGCGCCTCGTCCGGCACGTCCTCGGGCGGCTCCACCGGCACGACCGCCTCCTCCGACGGTGCGGCCTCCAAGCCGGCAGACTCCACACCGTCCGGCCGCTCGGATGGCCCGGTGGCGTCGGCCGGCGGTTGCGGCAGCGCCTGCGCCTGCCACTGAGTTCCGGGCACCCGATGGCTTCCTTGCGAAAATGGCTGTTCGCCGGTCTGCTGACCGTGCTGCCGGTGGCCATCACGGTGTGGGTGCTGCAGTGGATCATCGCGACGCTCGACCAGACCCTGCTGATCCTTCCGGAACGTTGGCAACCCGATCGGCTGCTGGGCTTCCACCTGCCCGGTCTGGGCGTGCTGCTGGCCCTGGGCATCCTGCTCGTGGTGGGCGCCGTCGCCAGCAACTTCGCCGGCCGCAAGCTGCTCGCCTGGAGTGACCGGCTGTTCGGCCGCATCCCGGTGGTGCGCTCGATCTATTCCGGGGTGAAACAGGTCTCCGACACCCTGTTCTCCGAAAACGGCAATGCGTTCCGCACCGCGGTGCTGGTGCAGTGGCCGCGGCCGGATGTCTGGACCATCGGCTTCGTCACCGGCGCGCCCGGCGGCGACGTGGTCAACCACCTGCTGGGGGACTGGTTGAGCGTCTATGTGCCCACCACCCCCAACCCCACCGGCGGGTACTTCGTCATGCTGCGTCGCAGCGAGTGCATCGAGCTGCGCATGAGCGTGGACGAGGCCCTGCGTTACGTCATCTCCATGGGCGTGGTCGTCCCCGCCAAGACCGCCTCCACCCTCGTCAAGTAATGCGCCCCCCGCGGCGCGGGAAGCTTCTTCCATGTCTAGCCAGAAAATGCGTACGACCTATTGCGGTCTCGTGACCGAGGCCCTGTTGGGCCAGACCGTGACCTTGTGCGGCTGGGTCAACCGCCGGCGTGACCATGGCGGCGTCATCTTCATCGACCTGCGCGACCGCGAAGGCTACGTGCAGATCGTCTGCGACCCCGATCGCCCGGAGATGTTCAAGGCCGCCGAGGGCCTGCGCAACGAATACTGCATCCAGGTCAAGGGCCTGGTGCGCGCGCGTCCGGCCGGCACCACCAACGAGGGGCTCAAGAGCGGCAAGATCGAGGTGCTGTGCCAGGAGCTCACCGTTCTGAACCCCTCGGTGACGCCGCCGTTCCAGCTCGACGACGAGAACCTCTCCGAGACCACGCGCCTGATGCACCGGGTGCTGGACCTGCGCCGCCCCTACATGCAGAACAACCTGATGCTGCGCTACAAGGTCTCGATGGAAGTGCGCAAGTTCCTCGACGCCAACGGGTTCATCGACATCGAAACGCCCATGCTCACCAAGAGCACGCCCGAAGGCGCGCGCGACTACCTCGTTCCCAGTCGCGTGCACGACGGCATGTTCTTCGCGCTGCCGCAGTCGCCCCAGCTGTTCAAGCAACTGCTCATGGTGGCGGGGTTCGACCGCTACTACCAGATCACCAAGTGCTTCCGCGACGAGGACCTGCGCGCGGACCGCCAGCCCGAATTCACCCAGATCGACGTCGAGACCTCCTTCCTCACCGAGGAGGAAATCCGCGAGATGTTCGAGGGCATGATCCGCAACACCTTCCGCAACGTGATCGGCGTCGATATGCCGGCTTTCCCCGTCATGACGCATGCCGACGCCATGCGCCTGTACGGCTCGGACAAGCCCGACCTGCGCGTCAAGCTCGAGTTCACCGAGCTGACCGACGTGATGAAGGAGGTCGATTTCAAGGTCTTCTCCGGCCCGGCCAACCAGCCCGACGGACGGGTGGTGGCGCTGCGCGTGCCCGGCGGCGGCGACATGAGCCGCGGCGAGATCGACGGCTACACCGAGTTCGTGAAGATCTACGGCGCCAAGGGCCTCGCCTGGATCAAGGTCAACGAAGCCGCCAAGGGCCGCGAGGGACTGCAGTCGCCGATCGTCAAGAACCTGCACGACGCGGCGATCGCCGAGGTGCTGGCGCGCACCGGTGCCCAGGACGGCGACCTGATCTTCTTCGGGGCCGACAAGGCCAAGGTGGTCAACGACGCCATCGGCGCCTTGCGCGTCAAGGTCGGGCACAGCGAGTTCGGCAAGTCCCGCGGGCTCGTCGAGGGCCAGTGGAAGCCGCTGTGGGTGGTCGATTTCCCGATGTTCGAGTACGACGACGACGCCCAGCGCTGGAACGCCGTGCACCACCCCTTCACCTCGCCCAAGGACGGTCACGAAGACTGGCTCGAGACCGACCCCGGCCGCTGCGTCGCCAAGGCCTACGACGCCGTGCTCAACGGCATCGAGCTGGGCGGAGGATCGGTGCGTATCCACCGCGAGGACGTGCAGAGCAAGGTGTTCCGCGCCCTGAAGATCGGCGCCGAGGAAGCGCAGGCGAAGTTCGGATTCCTGCTGGATGCGCTGCAGTACGGCGCGCCGCCGCACGGCGGCATCGCCATCGGCCTGGACCGCTTCGTCATGCTGATGACCGGGGCCGAGAGCCTGCGCGATGTGATCGCGTTCCCCAAGACCCAGCGCGCTCAGGACCTGCTCACCCAGGCGCCCGGCCCGGTGGACGAAAAGCAGCTGCGCGAGCTGCACATCCGGCTGCGCAACCCGCAGCCGGCCTGAGCGGAGGCGGCGCCCGCGCGCCGCTGCGGGCGCACCAAACCGGCGCGCGTCGGGTCGCCCTGCGCGCGCTGAGCGCCGCGTGCAGTTGCCGCGCGTACGGTCGCGCAGGCATCGCACCGGGCTTACCCCAGGGCCAGGCCGCAGCCCTCCTTCCCAGCAGCAGGTAGGACTGATTCTCTGCGCCGACAAGGCGCCCACGCACCCCGCTGTCGGTCGATCACTGCTAAGGTCGGTCGGCATGATTGGCTCCGACGACCTGTACTTCTTCCAGGAAGGCACGCACGCACGCCTGTACGACAAGCTCGGCTGCCATGTGCAGCAGGGCGGTGGTGCGCACTTCGCTGTCTGGGCGCCCAACGCGCGCGCGGTTTCCGTCATTGGCGAATGGAACGACTGGACGTCCGGCGCCGATGCGCTGCAGCCACGCGGTGATGGCAGCGGTATCTGGGAGGGCGTCGCGCCGCATGCGCAGCGGGGACAGACCTACAAGTACCGCATCTGGTCGCAATACGGCGGCTATGTGGTCGACAAGGCCGACCCCTTCGCCTTCCACGCCGAAGCCCCACCGGCCACCGGCTCGCGGGTCTGGAGCCTCGACTACCGCTGGCACGACCAGGACTGGATGGCCAACCGTGGGCCGCACAATGCCCACGACGCGCCGATGTCGATCTACGAGGTGCACCTCGGTTCGTGGCGCCGCCAGGACGGCAGCTTCCTCGGGTATCGCGACCTGGCGCACCAGTTGGCCGACTACGCACTGGAGATGGGTTTCACGCACGTCGAGCTGATGCCGGTCACCGAGCATCCGTTCTATGGCTCCTGGGGCTACCAGACGACCGGCTACTTCGCGCCCACCTGCCGCTACGGCACGCCGCAGGATTTCATGTACTTCGTCGATCACCTGCACCAGCGCGGCATCGGCGTGCTGCTGGACTGGGTGCCTTCGCATTTCCCGACCGACGAGCACGGCCTCGCGTACTTCGACGGCACCCACCTGTACGAACACTCCGACCCGCGCCAGGGTTTCCATCCCGAGTGGAGTTCGTGCATCTTCAATTACGGGCGCAACGAAGTGCGCAGCTTCCTGGTGTCCTCGGGCCTGTTCTGGCTGGACCGCTACCACATCGACGGGCTGCGCGTCGATGCGGTGGCTTCCATGCTGTACCTCGATTACGCGCGCCGCGACGGCGAGTGGATCCCCAACCGGCATGGCGGCCGCGAGAACCTCGAGGCCATCGAGTTCCTGCGCGTGCTCAATCGCGAGGCGTATCGTGCCTTCCCCGACACGGTGACCATCGCCGAGGAATCGACCGCCTGGCCCAACGTGTCGCGCCCGATCGAGATGGGCGGCCTGGGCTTCGGCATGAAGTGGAACATGGGCTGGATGCACGACGACCTGTCGTACATGCAGGAAGAACCGATCCATCGCCGCTACCACCACGGCAAGATGAGTTTCTCGATGGTGTACGCCTTCAACGAGAACTTCGTCCTGCCGCTCTCGCACGACGAGGTCGTCTACGGCAAGGGCTCGCTGCTCAACAAGATGCCGGGCGATCCCTGGCAGCAGTTCGCCAACCTGCGCGCCCTCTTCGGCTGGATGTGGAGCCACCCGGGCAAGAAGCTGCTGTTCATGGGCGGCGAGTTCGGCCAGCGCCGCGAATGGACGCACGAAGGCCAGCTCGACTGGTTCCTCGCCAACACGGAAGGCCACGGCGGACTGAAGTACTTCGTCTCCCAGCTGAATCACCTGTACCGCCAGTGCCCGGCGCTGTGGGAGGTCGATTTCGAGCCCTCCGGATTCGAGTGGCTGGTGGTCGACGATGCCGACCACAGCGTCTTCGCGTTCCTGCGCAAGCCCCGCCGGGGCGGACCGCCCGCGCTGGTGGTGAGCAACTTCACGCCCGTGCCCCGGCACGGCTACCGCATCGGGGTGCCGCGCGCCGGCCGCTGGCGCGAGGTCCTCAACAGCGACGCGCGCGAGTACGGCGGCTCCGGCATGGGCAACATGGGAGAGGCCGCAACCTCGCCCGTTCGTGCGCACGGCCACATGCACGCGCTGCACCTCACCTTGCCGCCCCTGTCCACGCTGATCCTGCAACCGTCCACCCATGCCTGACACCCGCGCCCTCGCACCCCAGCCGCCCGCACACCCCGACGGATTTGACGGGCGAGCCCGCGCCGTCATCGACGCCGTGCTGCCGGTGGTCGATGGCGGGCGCTTCCCCGTCAAGCGCATCGCCGGCGAGGCGGTGCGCGTGCACGCGCATGTCTTCACCGACGGCCACGACGTGGTGCGCGCGATGCTGCGCTGGCGCGCCGAACACGAGCCGGACGCCCAGGCGCGAGAGATTCCGATGCAGCCGCTGGGCAACGACGTCTGGGAAGCCAGCTTCGTGCCCCCCACCATCGGCCGCTACCGCTACACCGTGGTCGCGTGGGTCGATCCCTTCGAATCCTGGCACCACGAGATGGAGCGGCGCATCGAACCGCAGGACATCCGCATCGCCTCGCGCGTGGGCGCACAGGAAATCGCGGCCGCTGCCAAGCGCGCCAAGGGCGCCGACCGCAAGGCGCTGGAGGCCTGGGCCCGCGAACTCGACAAGGGTGGCAAGTCGGCCTCCAGCGACGCCGCCGCGCTCAAGGCCTGCGCGCTCGACGTCGAGCGGGCCGCACTCGCCGCGTGCTACCCGGACCGCAGCCTGGCGGTGCGCCACCCCGTCGATTTGCCGATGGTGGCCGAACGGCCGCGTGCGCGCTTCAGCACCTGGTACGAGCTGTTCCCGCGTTCGGCCAGTCTCGAGCCCGGGCGCCACGGCACCTTCCGCGACGTCGAGGCGCGCCTTCCGGCCATCGCCGACATGGGCTTCGACGTGCTGTACTTCCCGCCGATCCACCCCATCGGCCGCATCAATCGCAAGGGCAAGAACAACGCGCTGACCACCGTGGAGGGCGATGTCGGCAGCCCCTGGGCCATCGGTGCCGAGGAGGGTGGCCACAAGTCGATCCTGCCCGAGCTGGGCACTCCCGAGGACTTCCGCCGCCTGCGCGAGAAAGCCGAGGGGCTGGGTCTGGAGATCGCGCTCGACATCGCGTTCCAGTGCGCGCCGGACCACCCCTACGTCGAGCAGCATCCCGAATGGTTCCGCTGGCGGCCCGACGGCACCGTGCAGTACGCGGAGAACCCTCCGAAGAAGTACCAGGACATCTATCCGTTCAACTTCGAATCCGAGGACTGGCCTGCGCTGTGGACGGAGCTCAAGAGCGTGATCGATCACTGGATCGGCGAGGGCGTGAAGATCTTCCGCGTCGATAACCCGCACACCAAGGCCTTCGCCTTCTGGGAGTGGGCCATCACCGAGGTGCAGCGCGAGCACCCCGACGTGCTGTTCCTGTCGGAGGCCTTCACGCGGCCCAAGGTCATGCACCGGCTGGCCAAGCTCGGGTTCACGCAGTCCTACACCTACTTCACCTGGCGCAACACCAAGCAGGAGTTGACCGAGTACTTCACGGAGCTCAGCACGCCTCCCGGCGTGGACTACTTCCGCCCCAACGCCTGGCCGAACACGCCCGACATCCTGCACGCGCAGCTGCAGTCCGGCGAGATACCGGTGTTCATGTCGCGCCTGGTGCTGGCGGCCATGCTCTCGGCCAACTACGGCATCTACGGTCCGGCCTACGAGCTGCGCGAGCACCTGCCGCGCGGCCCCGGTGCCGAGGAGTACCTCGATTCGGAGAAGTACCAGCTGCGCACCTGGAACCACGACGACCCGCAAAGCCTTGCTCCCTTTATCACGCGCGTCAACCGCATCCGCCGCGCCAATCCGGCCCTGCAGGACATGCGCGTCCGCTTCCTGCACATCGACAACGACCAGCTCCTGGCCTGGGTCAAGACCTCGGAGGACGCCTCCAACGTGGTCGTCGTCGTGGTGAACCTCGATCCCTACCACACGCAGTCGGGCTGGCTGCACCTGGAGCCTTCGAGCATCGGCCTCGAACCGGGGCACTCGTTCGAAGTGCACGACCAGCTGAGCAACCAGTTTTTCCAGTGGGATGGCGAACGCCACTTCATCCGCATCGATCCGCACGCCGTCCCGGCACACGTCTTCGTCGTGCGGCGCCACGGCCGCGACGAACGCGACTTCGATTTCTTCTCGTGAAGGAGACACAGCACCCATGAGCGGCCCCGCACCCCAGCTCGCACTGGACAGTCCTGTCATCGAGGCAGGAGACGATCCGCTCTGGTATCGCGACGCCGTCATCTACCAGCTCAACGTCAAGGCCTTCTACGACTCCAACGGCGACGGCATGGGCGACTTCAAGGGCGTCACGGCCAAGCTCGACTACGTCAAGGACCTCGGCGTCAACACGATCTGGCTGATGCCGTTCTATCCCTCGCCGCTGCGTGACGACGGCTACGACATCGCCGCATACGAGGACGTGCACCCGCAATACGGCACCCTGGCCGACTTCCGCGAGATGCTGGACGAGGCGCACAAGCGCGGCCTGCGCGTGATCACCGAACTGGTGATCAACCACACCTCTGCCGACCACCCGTGGTTCCAGGCGGCGCGACGCGCTCCGCCCGGCTCGCCCGAGCGCGACTTCTACGTCTGGAGCGACACCGACCAGAAGTACCAGGGCACGCGCATCATCTTCACCGACACCGAGGTCTCCAACTGGAGCTGGGATCCGGTCGCCAAGGCCTACTACTGGCACCGCTTCTTCAGCCACCAGCCCGACCTGAACTACGACAACCCGGCGGTGCTGGAGGCGGTGTTCAAGGTGATGCGCTTCTGGCTGGACATGGGCGTGGACGGCTTCCGCCTCGACGCCATCCCCTACCTGGTCGAGCGCGACGGCACCAGCAACGAGAACCTGCCCGAGACGCACTCGGTCATCAAGAAGGTGCGCGCCGCCATCGACGCCAACTACAAGAACCGCTTTTTGCTGGCCGAGGCCAACATGTGGCCCGAGGACGTGCGCGAATACTTCGGCGACGGCGACGAGTGCCACATGGCCTACCACTTCCCGCTGATGCCGCGCATGTACATGTCCATCGCGCAGGAGGACCGCTACCCGATCGTCGAGATCATGCAGCAGACCCCCGAGATTCCGGAGGGCTGCCAGTGGGCCATCTTCCTGCGCAACCACGACGAGCTGACGCTGGAGATGGTCACCAGCCGCGAGCGCGACTACATGTACTCGATGTATGCGGCCGACCTGCGCGCGCGCATCAACCTGGGCATCCGCCGGCGCCTTGCGCCGCTGATGGAGAACGACCCCGACAAGATCAAGCTGATGAACGGCATGCTGCTGTCCATGCCGGGCTCGCCCATCATCTATTACGGCGACGAGCTGGGCATGGGCGACAACGTGTTCGTGGGCGACCGCAACGGCGTGCGCACGCCCATGCAGTGGAGCCCGGACCGCAACGCCGGCTTCTCGCGGGCCGATCCGCAGCGCCTGTACCTGCAGCCCATCATGGATCCGATGTACGGCTACGAGGTCATCAACGTCGAGTCGCAGGGGCGCTCGAGCAGTTCGCTGCTGAACTGGACCCGCCGCATGCTGGCCGTGCGCGCCACCAGCCACGCGTTCGGCCGCGGTCGGCGCACCTTCCTCAAGCCGGGCAACCGCAAGATCCTGGCCTACCTCACCGAGTACGAAGACGACACGCTGCTGTGCGTCTTCAACCTCGCGCGCGCCGCGCAGGCGGTCGAACTCGACCTCTCGGCCTTCCGCGGCCGGGTGCCGGTGGAGATGCTCGGGCGCTCCACCTTCCCGCCCATCGGCGAGTTGCCCTACCTGCTGACGCTGCCTTCCTATGGCTTCTACTGGTTCCGCCTCACGCAGGATGCGAACGCGCCCGCCTGGCACCAGGAAGACGTCACCCTGCAGGACCGTCCCACGCTGGTGCTGTTCGACGGCTGGACGAGTTTCTTCCGCGAGCAGGTCATGCCCTGGCGCATCGGCATGGCCGAGCGCATGCGTACGCAGCTCGAGACCGACACCCTGCCGCGCTTTCTCGAGATCCAGCGCTGGTACGCCTCCAAGGGCACGCCGATCACGCGGGCGCGCCTGTTCGACCAGGCCGTCTGGAACGACGGCACCCACAGCTGGATGCTGCCGCTGATGCAACTGGACGGGCCCGACGATGCCTCGCTCTATTTCGTTCCGCTGGCGCTCGCCTGGGAGGACATGGAGGAGGAGCGCACCCACCGGCTGCAGCCGGCGGCGCTCGCCAAGGTGCGCCAGCAGGCCAACGTCGGCGTGATGAGCGACGCCTTTCATGACGAGACCTTCTGCCGCGCCGTCATCTCCGCCATCGGCAGCGGCGCCGAGCTGCCCACGGCCCGCGGCCGGCTGGCGTTCCGGCCCACTGCGGTGTTCCGCGACCTGGTAGCCGACATCTCCAGCATGCCGGTCTCGCGCCCCCTGGGCATGAGCAGCAACACCGTGGTCACCATCGACGACACCTTGTTCCTCAAGGGCTACCGCCGCGTGCGCGAGGGCCTCAACCCCGAGTTGGAAATGGGGCGCTTCCTCACCGAGGTGGCGCACTATCCCAACTGCGTGCCGGTGCTCGGCGCGCTCGAATACCTCGGCGAGGGCGGCCGCGTCATGACGCTGGCGCTGGTGCAGTCGTATGTCGCCAGCCAGGGCGACGGCTGGGAGTACACCCTGGGCTACCTGGAGCGCCACCTCGAAGTCCTGCGCACCACCTCCAGCGATCCCGAACCCCCGGGGATGGCCCACGGCGGCTTCCTGGCGCTCGCGGCCACGCTGGGCCGACGCACGGGCGAGCTGCACCGCGCCCTGGCCACGCGCAGCGGCGACCCGGCGTTCGATCCCGAGCCGCTCGCCCCGGCGGACCGGCTCGCGATGCGCGACCGGGCCGCCGGCGAGGCGCGCGACACGCTGGAGCTGCTGCGCGCGCGCCTGGCCCAGTTGCCCGGGCCGGTGCACGAAGACGCCGAGGCGCTCCTTGCCCGCTCCGAAGAGCTGCTCGCGCGCATCGATGCGTTCGACGTGGAAAGCGCCGGCGGCATCAAGACCCGCTACCACGGTGACTACCACCTGGGCCAGGTGCTCGTCACCGGCAACGACTTCCTGGTCATCGACTTCGAGGGCGAGCCCGCACGCACCTTCGAGGAACGCCGCGCCAAGGGATCGGCCCTGCGCGACGTGGCGGGCATGCTGCGTTCGTTCAACTACGCGCGCTGGGCGGCCCTGCGCCGCATCGCCCGCAGCGCGAGCGAGGTCGAGCGGCTGGCCCCGGTGGCGCGCGACTGGGAACTCGCCACCCGCGAAGCCTTTTTCGGCGCTTATGCCGAGACGGTGGGCGGCGCGCAGGGCGGTGGCATCGACGCCTCCATGCTGCGGCTGCTGGAGCTGGAGAAGGCCCTGTACGAGGTGCGCTACGAGCTGAACAATCGCATCGACTGGCTGCAGGTGCCGCTGCAAGGCATCCTGGCGCTGCTCGACCGACGCGATCCGCAATAACAAACAAGGAGCGGCCATGGACCGTTTAGGAATCTCACTCGAGCCGGCGCGCGCGTTCCTGCTCCAGGTCGTCGCCTTCCTGCCGCGCCTGCTCGGCGCCGTGGTGGTGGTCGTGGTCGGCTGGCTGCTGGCCAAGGCGGCGCGCTTCGCCGTCGAACGGGGGCTGCGCGCGATCAACTTCCACGTGCTCACCGAGCGCGCCGGGCTGGACAACTTCCTGCGTCAGGGCGGCGCACGCAGCGACACCACGGCGCTGGTGGCGCTGCTGGTCTACTGGCTCATCATCCTGGCCAGCCTCATGGTGGCGACCAACGGCATGGGGTTCGACTACCTGGCCGACCTGCTCGCGCGCATCGTGTGGTTCGTGCCGAACGTCTTCGTGGCGCTGCTGGTGCTGGCCTTCGGCGCCTACTTCGCCCGCTTCGTCGGGGACACCACCACCGGCTACTTCCGCAGCATCAAGGTGCAGGACGCCGAACTGCTCGGGCGCATCGCGCACTACGCGGTGCTGCTGTTCGTCATCCTGATCGCCCTCGACCAGGTGAACCTGGGCGGCAACATCGTCTTCTACAGCTTCCTCCTCATCCTCGGGGGCGTGGTCCTGGCGCTGGCGCTCGCCTTCGGCCTCGGAGGGCGCGAGTGGGCCGCCGAGCGGCTCGAACACTGGTGGCCCAGCGAGCGGCTGCGCGACCCACGGCGCAATTCCCTGCAGGACCCCCTGCGCGATCCGCTCGATGGCCGCGGGCGCGGCTCCGCATCGGGTGCGGACAGCGCCGGGCGTCGGCCTCCTGGCGGCGAGCTGTAAGCGATGAGCCCCTTCGACCGCATCAACGAAGTCTGGCCAGGCAAGCCCTATCCGCGTGGGGCCACCTGGGACGGGCAGGGCGTGAATTTCGCGCTCTTCTCGCACAACGCCGAGCGCGTCGAACTGTGCCTGTTCGACCCGGCCGGCCGCCACGAGCAGCAGCGCATCGACATCCGCGAGCGCACCGCCGACGTCTGGCACTGCTACCTGCCGCAGGCGCGGCCCGGCCTGGCCTACGGCTGGCGCGTCTTCGGGCCCTACCAACCCGAGCAGGGGCATCGCTTCAACCCGCACAAGGTCCTGCTCGACCCCTATGCCAAGGACCTCGTCGGCCCGCTGCGATGGAGCGACGCGCTCTACGGCTACACGGTCGGCTCCAAGCGCCAGGACCTGTCCTTCGACAAGCGCGACAACGCGGCGCTGGTGCCGAAGGCGCGCGTGACCGACTCGGCCTTTTCCTGGAACGGCGATCGCCGTCCCTCGGTGCCGTGGCAGGACATGGTGATCTACGAGATGCACGTGCGCGGCTTCACCATGCGCCACCCGGACGTGCCGCCCAAGCTGCGCGGCACCTACGCCGGCCTGAGCTGCGCGCCGGTGCTCGACTACCTGCGCCGGCTGGGCGTGACCACCATCGAGCTGCTGCCGGTGCACAGCTTCATCGACGACCGGCACCTGGTGGAGAAGGGCCTGCGCAACTACTGGGGCTACAACTCGCTGGGCTATTTCGCGCCCGAGATGCGCTACAGCGCGACGGGACGCATCTACGAGTTCAAGTCGATGGTGCGCACGCTGCACTCGGCCGGCTTCGAGGTCATCCTCGACGTGGTCTACAACCACACCTGCGAGGGCAACCACCTGGGCCCCACGCTCTCCCTTCGGGGCATCGACAACGCCTCCTACTACATCCTGCAGGACGAGAACCGCCGCTACTACGACGACTTCACCGGCTGCGGCAACACGGTGAACCTGGAGAACCCGCACGCGCTGCAACTCGTCATGGACTCGCTGCGCTACTGGGTCGAGGAAATGCACATCGACGGCTTCCGCTTCGACCTGGCCTCGGCACTGGCGCGCGAGTCGGGCAAGGTGGAGAACCTCAGCGGCTTCTTCAACGCCATCCGTCAGGACCCGGTGCTCAATCAGGTCAAGCTCATCGCCGAGCCCTGGGACCTCGGCCACGGCGGCTACCAGGTCGGCAACTTCCCCGCCGGCTGGTCCGAGTGGAACGATCGCTACCGCGACGCCATGCGCGGCTTCTGGCGCGGAGATCCGGGCCTGCTGGGCGAAGTCGCGCGCCGGCTCACCGGCTCGGAGGACTTCTACGGCTGGTCGGGCCGCCGGCCCTACGCCAGTATCAACTTCATCACCGCCCACGACGGCTTCACCCTGCACGACCTCGTCTCCTACAACGACAAGCACAACGAGGCCAACGGCGAGGACAACCGCGACGGCCACAGCCACAACCTCTCGTGGAACCACGGGGTCGAGGGCCCGACCGACGACCCCGGTATCCGGGCGCTGCGCGAGCGGCAGAAGCGCAACCTGCTGGCCACGCTGCTGCTGTCCCAGGGCGTGCCGATGCTGCTCGCCGGTGACGCCCGCGGCCACTCCCAGAACGGCAACAACAACGCCTACTGCCAGGACACCGAGCTGAGCTGGATCGACTGGGAAGCCGGTGAGGGCGCGGGGGAGGGGGAGGGCAGCCTCACCGACTTCGTGGCGGGGCTGATCGCGCTGCGTCGCGCGCATCCGATGTTCCGCCGCCGCGACTTCTTCAGCGGCAAGCCGCTCGATGGCGACGAGGTCAAGGACGTGGTGTGGCTGCGACCGGACGGCGGCGAGATGACACCCGAAGACTGGAACCACGGCGAGAACCGCTGCGTCGGCATGATGTTGTCCGGCCGCGGCATCACCGACCTGGGACCCCGCGGCGAGCGAGAGCGCGACGACGACTTCCTGCTGCTGCTGAACGCGCATCCGGAAGACCGGCAGTTCGCCTTGCCTGCAGCGTCCGGGCGGCCCTGGCGCGTCCTGATCGATACGGTGCGACCCGAAGTTGGATCTGGTAACCCACCGCCGCTGGAAAATCAGGAACACTGCGCGCTCCAGGGCCGTTCGCTGGTCCTGCTCAGTCGATCCAGGAGCCCTGATTGAAGCGAATGCATGACATGCCGTTCGGCGCACGGCTGCAACCGGGGGGCGGCGTCGAATTCAGGTTGTGGGCACCGAGCCAGGAGGGCGTGCAACTGGAGCACGACACGGCCACGGCCGGCGGCGCACCGCGCCTGCACCCGATGGTGCGCGACGCGCAGGGCTGGCACCGGCTGACCCTCGCGCAGGCCGGCGCCGGCGATGCCTACCGCTTCGTGCTGCGCGACGGCCTGCGCGCGCCTGATCCCGCCTCCCGCTTCAACCCAGACGACGTGCACGGCCCCAGCCGGGTGATCGATCCGGGCAGCTACGCGTGGCAGGACGCAGCCTGGCGCGGCCGCCCCTGGCACGAGGCCGTGGTCTACGAAATGCACCTGGGCACTTTCACGCGCGAAGGCACGTATGCCGCGGCGCGCGAGCGCTTGCCCGACCTGCTGGACCTGGGCGTCACGGCCATCGAGCTCATGCCGCTGGCCGACTTCCCGGGACAGCGCGGATGGGGCTACGACGGCGTGCTGCAGTTCGCGCCCGAGGCGAGCTACGGCACGCCCGACGAGCTCAAGGCCTTGGTGGACGCAGCCCACGCGCTCGGCCTCATGGTGCTGGTGGACGTGGTCTACAACCACTTCGGCCCGGAGGGCAACTACCTGCACGCGTACTGTCCGGAGTTCTTCAACCCGGCGCACCAGACGCCCTGGGGCTCGGCCATCAACTACGACGGCGAGCACGCGCGCACGGTGCGCGACTTCTTCGTCCACAACGCGCTCTACTGGATCGAGGAGTTCCACTGCGATGGCCTGCGCATGGACGCCGTGCACGCCATCCGGGACGACTCTGCGCGCCACATCGTCACGGAGATCTGCGAAGCGGTGCAGGCCGGGCCCGGGCAACAGCGCCAGGTGCACATCGTGCTCGAGAACGACGCCAACCAGGCCCGCTTCCTGGAGCGCGAGGCCGACGGCCGCCCGCGTGCCGCCACGGCCCAGTGGAACGACGACCTGCACCACGCTGTGCATGTGCTCACCACCGGCGAGACCGACGGCTACTACGCGGACTACGCCGACGACCCGGCAGCCGGTTTCGCCAGGGCGCTCGCGCAGGGCTACATCTACCAGGGGCAGCCCAGCGCGTTCCGTGAGGGCGAGGCCCGGGGCGAGCCGTCGGGGCACCTGCCGCTGTCGGCATTCGTGTCCTACCTGCAGACCCATGACCAGGTCGGCAACCGTGCCTTCGGCGACCGCATCCACAGCCTGGCAGACCCGCTGCTGCTGGAGGCGGCGCACGCCTGCGTGCTGCTGTCGCCGCACGTGCCCATGCTGTTCATGGGCGAGGAATACGCCGCGTCCACGCCGTTCCAGTATTTCTGCGACTTCGGCCCCGAGCTGGCCGAGGCCGTTTCGCGCGGCAGGCGCGAAGAGTTCGGCCGCTTCGCTGCGTTCCGCGACGAGGCCGCGCGCTCGCGCATCCCCGACCCGAACGCGCCGGCGACCTTCACCGCATCCACCCTGCGCTGGCAGGAGCGCGGCGAAGGCGAACACGCGCGCGTGTTCACGCGCATGCGCGAGCTGCTGCAGCTGCGCCAGCGCGCGCTGGTTCCGTGGTTCGCCCAAGGCTGTTGCGCGGGGCAGTGGGAATGCGCCGATGCACGTCTTTCCGTTCGCTGGACGCTCGGCACGGCAGGCGCGCCCGCGGGCACCCTGCACCTGCTCGCCCACTTCGGCGCGCAGCCGACCGAGATCGCGGCGCCGCCCGGGCGGCTGCTGTACCGCGAGCGCGCCTCGGATGCGGCCGACGGCCGGCTGCGGCTGGAGCGCGGCGCGGTCTGCCTGATCCTCGATGCCGGCGTCGATGCCACGCACGCAGAGGGCGGCAGCGGTGTCTGAGGGCGAGGGAGGGATCGATCGCGGCGCGCTCGAACGGCTCTGCGCGCACTTCGGCATCGCGCCGGACTACCAGGACATCTGGGGCCAGCGGCACCAGGTCGCGCCCGGGCACCTCGCGGCGCTGCTCGCAGCGTTCGGCGTGGATACGCAGGCCCCCGGTGGCGCCGGACAGGCGCTGGCCGACGCCGGACGGGCTGCCTGGGCCGAAGTGCTGCCGCCGGTGGTGGCACTGGAGGCGGGCCGCGGCCACTGGTCGGTGCCGCTGCGCCTGCCGCCGGCGTGGGAGCGCGTGCGCTGGCGCGTGGTCGAAGAAGGCGGTGCCGTGCACGAAGGCGAGGCCGCGCTGCGCGAGCTGCCCCAGACGGGCGCGGGCGAGGGGCCCGACGGCCCGCGCGTCGAGCGCCGCCTGCACATCGCCCCGGGCCTGCCGGCCGGCTACCACACGCTGAGCGTCGAGGGGCAGGGTGCCGGCAGCCGCATCGTCGCTGCGCCGCCCCGGTGCTGGCGCCCGACCGCCCTCGAAGGCGAGGGCAAGGTGTGGGGCCCGGCGGTGCAGCTGTACGCGCTGCGCTCGCGGCGCAACTGGGGCATCGGCGACTTCACCGACCTCGCCGTCCTGGTGGCGCGCGCCGCCGAGCGCGGCGCCGGCATCCTGGGGCTGAACCCGCTGCACGCACTGTTTCCGCACAACCCGGCGCACCTGAGCCCCTACAGCCCGTCGTCGCGCCGGCACCTGAACGTTCTGTACATCGACGTCGAGGCGGCCGCCGGATTCGAGGACGCCCAGGAGGCACGCCAGCGGGTGCGCTCGCCGGCCTTCCAGGCGCGCCTCGCGCGGCTGCGCGACATGTCGCTGGTCGATTACCCGGGCGTCGCCGCTGCCAAGTTCGAGGTGCTCGAGCTGGTCTGGGCGGACTTCCGGGCACGGCGCCTGGACGACGACCTGGGGAGCGCCCGCGACGCGCTGGGCGACGAATTCCTGGCATTCGTGCGCGAAGGCGGATCGTCCCTGTACCTGCACGCGCTGTTCGAAGCGCTGCAGGCGCATTTCCATGCGCAGAACCCCGAGGTCTGGGGCTGGCCCGTATGGCCCGAAGGCTGGCGCGACCCCGAGGCCCCAGAGGTGCGCGAGTTCGCGGCGCGCCACCTCGACCGGGTGCGCTACCACCAGTTCCTGCAGTGGCAGGCACGGCGCCAGCTCGCGCACACCGGCCGGCTGGCGCACGCGCGCGGCATGGGGGTGGGGCTGTATCTCGACCTGGCGGTGTCCGTCGATCGGGCCGGCTCCGACACCTGGAGCGCGCGCGACTGCTTCGCGCTCGATGCCGGCGCCGGTGCGCCGCCCGACGAGTTCAACGCGCAGGGCCAGGGCTGGGGCCTGCCGCCGCTGAATCCGCACAAGCTGCGCGCGCGCGGCTACGACCTGTTCATCGATGCCCTGCGGGCCAACATGCGCGGCGCCGGTGCGCTGCGCATCGACCACGTCATGGGCCTGATGCGCCTGTTCTGCATCCCGCCGGGCCTGTCGCCGCGCGAGGGTGCGTATGTCCACTACCGGCTCGACGAGCTGCTGGCGATCGTCGCCCTGGAAAGCCAGCGCAACCAGTGCATGGTGATCGGCGAAGACCTGGGCACCGTGGCCGACGAAGTGCGCAACGGCCTCGGCCGCGCGGGCGTGCTGTCGTACCGGCTGCTGTATTTCGAACGCGGTGACGGTGGCGACTTCAAGCCGCCGGCCGACTACCCCGCGCAGGCGCTGGTGGCCGTGAGCACCCACGACCTGCCGACCCTGGCGGGCTGGTGGGCCGGGCACGACCTGCGCGTGCGCGAGCAGCTGGGGCTGTTCCCCACGCGCGAGCTGATGGAGCGGCAGCTGCTCGAACGCGCGCAGGACCGCATCCGGCTGCTGCTGGCCGTGCAGCGCGAAGGCCTGCTGCAGGCGTCCGACGTGGCCGTTGCCGCCGGCACGCAGCGGCTCGAGCCCTCGGTGGTCCATGCCATCCACACCTGGCTGGCGCGTGCGCCGTCGGCGGTGATGATGGTGCAGTTCGAGGACGTGCTCGGCATGCTCGAACAGGCCAACCTGCCCGGCACGGTGGACCAGCACCCCAACTGGCGGCGCAAGCTGACCGTGGCGGTGGAAGACCTGGCCGGCCGGCCGGGCTGGCAGGACCTCTCGGCCAGCCTTGCGGCGCAGCGTCCGCGCCACCGTCCGGCCGATGCGGCGCGCGCCTGCCAGGCCCGGGTGCCGCGCGCCACGTACCGGCTGCAACTGCACAAGGACTTCGGCTTCGACGATGCGGTGCGCATCCTGCCCTACCTCGACCGCCTCGGCGTGAGCCACGTCTACTGCTCGCCGGTGCAGCGTGCGCGCGCCGGCAGCACCCACGGCTACGACGTCGTGGCGCACGACGAGATCAATCCCGAACTCGGCGGCGAAGACGGGCTGCGGCGGCTCATCGCCGCGCTGCGCGAGCGCGGCATGGGGCTGCTGCTGGACATGGTCCCCAACCACATGGGCGTCTGGGGCCAGGACAACGCCTGGTGGCTGGACGTGCTGGAGAACGGCCCGGCCTCGCTGTATGCGCAGCATTTCGACATCGACTGGCGGCCGCTGAACCGCGAGCTCACCGGCAAGCTGCTGGTGCCGCTGCTGGGCGACCATTACGGCGACGTGCTCGAGCGCGGCGACCTGGTGCTGCGCCTGGAGGAGGGCCGCGGCGCGCTCTCGCTCGCCTACTACGAGCACCGCCTGCCGCTCGCGCCGGAGACCTACCCCGCGGTGCTGTCGCGCGCCGAAGCCCGCCTCGAAGACCTCGACCTCGCGGCCCGGCTGGCCAGCATCGCCGCCGCATTCGGCCACCTGCCCGCGCGCGACGCCGAGGGCGAGGACGAGCGCATCGAGCGCGACCGCGACAAGGAGCTGCTCAAGGCGCGGCTGGCGCGGCTGCTGCAGCGCGAACCCGAAGTGGCCCGCGCGGTCGAGGCCGCGGTCGCCGAACTCAACGATTCGTCCCGCCGGGACGAGCTGCACGCGCTCATCGACGCGCAGGCCTGGAGGCCCGCCTACTGGCGCGTCGCGGCCGACGAGATCAACTACCGCCGGTTCTTCGAGATCGGCGACCTGGCGGCGCTGCGCATGGAGCGCGACGAGGTGTTCGAGGCCACGCAGTCGTTCGCGCTGCAACTCGCCGCCGAGGGCGCGGTGGACGGCCTGCGCATCGACCACCCCGACGGCCTCTACGATCCGGCGCGCTACTTCCGCATGCTGCAGGAGGGCTATGCCACGCGGGCCGGGCTCGACCTGCCCGAGCGCGACGCCGGCGGCCGCCCCTGCCGCCCGCTCTACGTGGTGGCCGAGAAGATCGCCGCCAGCCACGAGGACGTGCCCGAGGACTGGCACGTGCACGGCACCACCGGCTACCGCTTCGCCAACGTGGTCAACGGGGTGCTGGTCGATACCGCCGCCGAAGACCGCTTCGTGCAGATCTGGCAGCGCTTCACGGGCGAGCGCAGGCCGTTCGACGAGGTCGCGCGCGAGGCCAAGATCGACATCATGCGCACGGCACTGGCCTCCGAGCTCACGGTGCTCGCCACCGAGCTGCTGCGCATCGCACGGCGCCACCGCCGCACCCGCGACTACACCTTCAACAGCCTGCGCCGCTCGCTGGCCGAGGTGGTCGCCTGCCTGCCGGTCTACCGCACCTACGTGGTCGATGGCCCCTCGGTGCAGGACCGCCGTTACGTCGAGTGGGCGGTCGAGGAAGCGATGGGCCGCAGCGAGGACGCCGACCTGTCGGTGTTCGGCTTCATCCGCCAGTGCATGCTGGGCCAGAGCCTGCCCGACGCCTCGCACGAGCTGCTCGCGCGGGTGCGGCGCTTCGCCATCCGCATCCAGCAGTTCTGCTCGCCGGTCGCCGCCAAGGGCGTCGAGGACACCGCCTTCTACCGCTGGTTTCCGCTGTCCTCGCTCAACGAGGTCGGAGGCGAGCCGGCGCAGTTCGGCATGACCGTAGCTGCGTTCCACCAGGCGAGCGCCGACCGCGCGCGGCGCTGGCCGCACACCATGCTGGCCACGGCCACCCACGACCACAAGCGGTCGGAGGACGTGCGCAACCGCATCGACGTGCTCTCCGAGATGCCCGCCGCGTGGCGGCTGGCGCTGCGGCGCTGGCGCGCGGTGAACCGCCCGCTGCGCGAGAGCCTGCGGGCCGCCGGCGCGCCCGAGGACGCGCCCAGCGCCGCCGACGAGTACCTGCTCTACCAGACCCTGCTGGGAACCTGGCCGCTCGAAGGCCCGGGGCCGGACTACGCCGGACGCATCGTCGACTACATGCGCAAGGCCGCGCGCGAGGCCAAGGTGCGCACCCGCTGGACCAAACCGGACGAGGGCTACGAGAACGCGCTGGCCGCGTTCGTCGAAGGCGCGCTGGCGCCGGGGCAGCAGGGCACCTTCCTGGCCGAACTGCACGCGATGGCGCAGCAGCTCGCCTGGTTCGGCGCGCTCAACAGCCTCAGCAGCACGCTGGTCAAGCACGCCTCACCGGGCGTGCCGGACACCTACCAGGGCCATGAGGTCGTGAGCCTCACGCTGGTCGATCCCGACAACCGGCGGCCGGTCGATTACCCCGCGCTCGCACGCATGCTCGACGAGCTCGCAGCGGCGGGCGACGCGCTGCCGCCGGGGCTCGCCGCCACGCCCGGCGACGGTCGCGCCAAGCTGTGGATCGCCTGGCGGCTGCTGGGCCTGCGGCGGCGCGATCCGGCGCTGTTCGAGCGCGGCGACTACCAACCGCTGGACGCGACCGGCACGCGGGCGGCCAACGTGCTGGCCTTCGCGCGCCGCCACGAGGGGCGCATGCTCGTCACCATCGCCGGACGGCTGTGGTCGCAGCTGCCCTGCGATGCCGGAACGCCGCCGGTGGGCTCGGCGGCCTGGGGCGACACCACCGTCGATGTTGCAGGCCTGCCCGACGGCGCGCGGCTGACCAGCGTCCTCGACGGTGCCGAGTTCGTCGTTCGGGAGGGTCGCATCGCACTGGCCGAGGCCTTCGCGCGGCTGCCTGCCTGCGCACTGCTCTGGGCCCCCTAAACTGCCGCACCAGGAGGTGCGTGCCGTGCAGACCATCGCCGGGGCTGCGGCCCGGCCGTTCAAGATTCCCGAGTCGGTGCTGGTGGTGGTGCATACGCCCGCGCTCGAGGTGCTCCTGATCAACCGTGCCGATGCGCCCGGCTTCTGGCAGTCGGTCACCGGCAGCAAGGACACGGCGTGCGAGGACCTGCGCCAGACGGCCGCCCGCGAGGTGTGGGAAGAGACCGGCATCGCCTGCGGGCCCGGCTCCGAGCTCGACGGGGCGCTGCGTGACTGGGGCCTGGTGAACGTCTACGACATCTACCCCCAGTGGCTGCACCGCTATGCACCCGGCACCACGCGCAATACCGAGCATCTGTTCGGCTTGTGCGTTCCGGCGGGCACGCCGGTGGTGCTGAACCCACGCGAGCACAGCGCCTTCCGCTGGCTGCCCTGGCGCGAGGCGGCCGACGCCTGCTTCTCGCCGTCCAACGCCGAAGCCATCCTCTTGCTGCCAGAATTCCGGCGATGACCGAAGTCCTCCGGGTGGCGACCTACAACATCCACAAGGGCGTGCAGGGGATCGGGCCGGCGCGGCGGCTGGAGATCCACAAC
Source organism: Ramlibacter sp. AN1015 (assembly GCF_037726105.1). Classification (NCBI taxonomy): domain Bacteria; kingdom Pseudomonadati; phylum Pseudomonadota; class Betaproteobacteria; order Burkholderiales; family Comamonadaceae; genus Ramlibacter; species Ramlibacter sp. AN1015. Next base: position 279,822 of record NZ_JBBJUM010000002.1, on the reverse strand, counting down.
CTGGGCCATGCCGTCGAGCAGCTCGATGCCGATCTCGTCTGCCTGCAGGAGGTGCGGCGGCTGCACCGCCGCCAGTCCGCCTGGTTCAAGCGCTGGCCCGAGCTGCCGCAGGCCGAGTTTCTGTGTCCCGAGGGCTATCAGGCCGTCTACCAGACCAACGCCTTCACCCGCCACGGCGAGCACGGCAACGCGCTGCTCTCGCGCTGGCCGGTGGTATCGCACGGCCACGAAGACATGTCCGACCACCGCTTCGAGCAGCGCGGCCTGCTGCACGTGCACGTGCAGGTCGAAGATCGGCCGGTGCACGTGGTGGTGGTGCACCTCGGGCTCATCGCCGGCAGCCGGCTGCGCCAGGTGCAGCACCTGTCGCGCTTCATCGCGCGCGAGGTGCCCGAGGGCGAACCGCTGCTGGTGGCCGGCGATTTCAACGACTGGGGCGGCAAGCTGCGCGAGCCGATGAAGGCGCTGGGGCTGCGCGACTGCGACTGGCTCAGCGGGCTGACCTATCCCTCGCGCCTGCCCTTGGCGCAGCTCGACTTCATCTACGCGCGCGGCCTGCGGCCACTGAACCTGATGGTGCCGCGCGGGCGCATCTGGTGGCGCATGTCCGACCACCTGCCCCTCATCGCGGAGTTCGGCCTGTAGGGCCGCGCAGGACATGCCGCTACGCCTGCCGCCCCTGCGACCCGGCCACGGCCTGCAACTGCTGGAGGGCAGCGCCGAGCTTTTTCCGGCACTGGTCGCGGACATCGACGCGGCCGCGCACGAGGTCTGGCTGGAGACCTACATCCTCGACTTCGGCGGCGCGAGCGCCGAGGTGGCGTGGGCGCTCGAGCGTGCCGCCCGCCGCGGCGTCTCCGTGCGGATCGCGGTCGATGGCTTCGGCACGCCGATGCTTCCTGCATCCTGGCGCGAGCGCTTCGACCAGGCCGGCGTGCAGTGGGAGGTGTACGCGCCGGTGGGCAGCCTGGGGGTGGTCTGGCCGGGCAGCTGGCGCAGGCTGCACCGCAAGCTGTGCGTCGTCGATGGGCATGCTGCCTACTGCGGGGGCATCAACCTGCTGGACGACCTGCTCGACCCCAACCACGGCCGGCTCGACTACCCGCGGCTGGACTTCGCGGTGCGCGTGAGCGGCCCGATCGTGGCGGACGTGCGCGAGGCGATGGCGGTGTTGTGGCAGCGCATGCGCGCCGTGCACCGGCTCGACCCGCACGCGCTCGCCGAAGCGCTGAGGCCGCTGCCGCGCGGCGCCTCGACGGCCGCGGCGCCCGGCGCGTCAGCGGCGCGCGCCGCGCTGCTGCTGCGCGACAACCTGCGCCATCGGCGCCAGATCGAGAAGTCGTACCTGCGCGCCATCGGCCGCGCGCAGCAGGAAATCATCATCGCCAACGCCTACTTCGTTCCCGGCGGGCGGCTGCGCCGGGCGCTGATGCGCGCGGCGCGGCGCGGGGTGCGGGTGATGCTGCTGCTGCAGGGGCGCTACGAGTACTTCATGCAGTACTACGCCTCGCGGCCGGTCTACGACGCCCTGCTCAAGGCCGGTGTCGAGATCCACGAATACGAAGCGAGCTTCCTGCACGCCAAGGTGGCCGTCTTCGACGGCCGGGTGGCCACCGTGGGCTCGTCCAACCTCGACCCGCTCAGCCTGCTGCTCGCGCGCGAGGCCAACGTGATCGTCGATGACCCCGAGTTCGGGGAGCTGCTGCGCCGCCGCCTGCTGCACGCCATCGAGCATCACGGACGTGTGATGGATGCGGCGCAGTATGCGAGCCGCCCCTGGCGCGAGCGCGCGCTCGAATGGCTCGCGCTGGCAGTCATGCGGGTTGCACTGGCCGTGCAGGGAAAGAAATACCTGTGAGCGCGGCCGACGACCTGGTCGTGCAGCGGCCCGAGGGCCTCTACTGCCCGGCGGGCGATTTCTTCATCGACCCCTGGCGCCCGGTGGACCGCGCCGTCATCACCCACGCCCACGCCGACCACGCCCGCGTGGGGCACGGCCACTACCTCGCCGCCGCGCCGGCAGAAGGCGTGCTGCGCGCGCGGCTCGGTGCGTCGCTGGCGCTGACGCCGCTGATGTACGGCGAGCGCATCGTGCACCACGGTGTCACGCTGTCGCTGCATCCCGCCGGGCACGTGCTGGGCTCGGCGCAGGTGCGGCTGGAGCACGGTGGCCAGGTGTGGGTGGCGAGCGGCGACTACAAGGTCGCGCCCGACCCCACCTGCGCGCCGTTCGAGCCGGTGCGCTGCGACGTCTTCATCACCGAATCCACCTTCGGCCTGCCGATCTACCGCTGGCCCAGCGACGCCGAGCTGTTCGCCGACATCAACGCCTGGTGGGCCGCCAATGCCGATGCGGGCCGCGCCAGCGTGCTGGCGTGCTACAGCTTCGGCAAGGCCCAGCGCATCCTGGCCGGCGTCGATCCGGCCATCGGCGCCATCGTCGTGCACGGCGCGGTGGAGCCGCTGAACCGCGCCTACCGCGAGGCCGGCGTGCCGCTGCCGCCCACCCGCCTGGTCAGCGAGATAGCGGACCGCGCCGAGCTGCGGCGGGCGCTGGTGCTGTGCCCGCCCAGCGCAGTTGCGAGTACCTGGCTGCGCCGCTTCGGCGACAGCAGCACGGCCTTTGCAAGCGGCTGGATGCAGCTGCGCGGCGCGCGCCGGCGCGGCGGATACGACCGCGGCTTCGTGCTCTCCGACCACGCCGACTGGCCCGGCCTCATGGCCGCCATCGCGGCCACCGGCGCGCAGCGGGTCATCGTCACCCACGGCAGCGTCGCGCCGATGGTGCGCCACCTCGGCGAGCAGGGCCTGCAGGCCCAGGCCTTCGAGACCGAATACGGCGACGACCGCATCGAAGCCGACCTGCCACCCCCGGAGACTTCGTGACCACCTACCTCGCGCTCAAATACCTCCACCTCGTGGGCGCGGCCGTGCTGTTCGGCACCGGCATGGGCATCGCGTTCTTCGCCTGGTTCGGCTATCGCAGCGCCATGCGCGAGGACAACCTGGGGCTGCTGCGCGGCGTGCTGTCCCTGACCGTCACCGCCGACACGGTGTTTACCGCCACCGCGGCGGCGCTGCAGCCGGTCACCGGGCTGCTGCTGTGGCAGATGTCCGGCGGCAGCTGGACCAGCCCGTGGCTGGCCTGGGTCTTCGGCGTCTACGTCTTCGTGGGGGTGTGCTGGCTGCCGGTGGTGGCGCTGCAGATCCGCCTGCGCAACGCGGCGCGCGCGGCGCCGTCCATCGCCGCGCTCGATGCGCGCTTCCACCGCTGGTTTCGCATCTGGTTCGCGCTCGGCTGGCCGGCCTTCGCCGGGGTGCTGGTGCTGTTCGCACTGATGCTGGGGCGCGGCTGGTTTCTATGAGGCTGTTCGCCCGGCTCTACGCCGAACTCGACGCCACCACCTCCACCAGCGCCAAGGTGGCGGCGCTGCAGCGCTACTTCGGCGAGGCGGCGCCGCGCGACGCTGCGTGGGCCGTGTACTTCCTCGCGGGTGGCAAGCCGCGGCAGGTGGCGCCCATGGCGACGCTGGCCGCCCTGGCCTGCGAGGAGGCCGGCATCGCGCCCTGGCTCTTCGACGAGAGCTACCAGGCGGTGGGCGACCTGGCAGAGACCATCGCCCATGTGCTGCCGCCCGGGCAGCTGGTGTCCACGCTCGGCCTGGCCGACTGGGTGGAGGAGCGCCTGCTGCCGCTGCGCGGCCTGCCACCTGCGGAGATCGCCACGCGGGTGCGCGGCTACTGGGCCGAGCTGGACTGGCAGGGCCGCTTCCTGTTCACCAAGCTGGTTGGCGGAGGGTTCCGCGTCGGCGTGAGCCGGCTGCTGGTGCAGCGCGCGCTGGCCGCGCACGGCGGGCTGGACGCCAAGCTGGTGGCCCAGCGCATGATGGGCTACACCGACGCCAAGCGCATGCCCTCGGCCGATCGGCTGCTCGCCCTGCTGGCGCCGGAGGGCAGCGTGGGCGAGGGCTCCGAGGCGGACCTCGGACAGCCCTACCCCTTTTTCCTCGCGCACCCGCTGGACGCGCCGGTGGAGGTCTTTCACGACCGGCTCGGGCCGCCGCACGACTGGCAAGTCGAGTGGAAGTACGACGGCATCCGTGGGCAGGTGGTCAAGCGCGCCGGCGCCGTGTGGATCTGGTCGCGCGGCGAGGAGCTGGTGACCGACCGCTTCCCGGAAATCGTGGCCCTGGCGCAGCCGCTGCCCGACGGCACCGTGCTCGACGGCGAGATCATGGCCTGGCGCCCCGGCGAGCCGCAGCCCGCGCCCTTCGCCCTGCTGCAGCAGCGTATCGGCCGCAAGACCGTGGGCCGCAAGGTGCTCGCCGACGCGCCGGTCACCTTCATGGCCTACGACCTGCTGGAAGAAGGCGGCGCCGATCTGCGCTCGCTGCCGCAGCAGCAGCGCCGCGCGCGGCTGGAGGCGCTGCTGGAGGGCCGGCCGATCAAGCTCTCGCCGGTGGAGCACGCCGGCTCCTGGCACGAGCTGGCCGAGCGGCGGCTGCAGTCGCGCGCGCGCAATGTCGAGGGCTTCATGCTCAAGCGGCGCGACGCGGCCTACGGCACCGGGCGCACCAAGGCCGAGGGTTTGTGGTGGAAATGGAAGATCGAGCCGATGACCATCGACTGCGTACTGGTCTACGCGCAGGCGGGACACGGCCGCCGCGCCTCGGTCTACACCGACTACACCTTCGCCGTCTGGAACCGGGCGCCGGCCAGCCGCGAAGAGGCCGAGGCCGTCGTCGAGGCGATCGCCCGGCGCGAACCGCCCATCGAAGGCGGCCTGCAACTGGTGGCGTTCGCCAAGGCCTTCTCCGGCCTCACCGACGAGGAGTTCCGGCGCGTCGATGCGCTGATCCGCCGCAGCACCGTGGAGAAATTCGGCCCCGTGCGCAGCGTGCGGCCGTCGCTGGTGTTCGAGCTGGGCTTCGAAGGCATCAACCGCAGCCCCCGCCACAAGAGCGGCATCGCCGTGCGCTTCCCCCGCATGCTGCGCATCCGCGACGACAAGCCGCTGCACGAGGCGAACACGCTGCAGGATCTGGAGGCGCTGCTGGGGGGGGCGTGAGCTGGACGCCGGCTGTTTCTGCGGATGTAGAACCATGGTGTTCGGGTGCCCGCACGATCCCCTCAGGTGGGCGAGCGGCCCCGGTGCTGCTGACCCCGCGCAGCGCCCGCCTAAAGGGCCCGGTGTTAGCATCCTTCTGCCCATGAAAGCTGAACCGACCCCCTCCACCCTCGCGCATCCGGCGGACGAAGGCACGCCCGTGTCGGTCAAGATCCGTGAGCGCATCCGGGCGGCGCGCAAGCGTTTCCATGCCAACGACAACATCGCCGATTTCGTGCAGCCGGGCGAGCTCGAGGCGCTGCTTGATGAGGTCGAGGTGAAGATGCAGGGCGTGCTCGACAGCCTGGTGATCGACACGGCCAGTGACCACAACACCAGCGACACCGCGCGGCGCGTCGCCAAGCTGTACCTCAACGAGGTGTTCCGGGGCCGCTACGTGAAGGCGCCGGGCATCACCGAATTCCCCAATGCCGAGCACCTCAACGAGCTGATGATCGTGGGGCCGCTCACCGTGCGCTCGGCCTGCAGCCACCACTTCTGCCCGGTGATCGGCAAGGTCTGGATCGGCGTCATGCCCAACGAGCACACCAACGTGATCGGGCTGTCCAAGTACGCGCGCCTGGCCGAGTGGGTGATGGGCCGTCCGCAGATCCAGGAAGAGGCCGTGGTGCAGCTGGCCGACCTGATCATGGAAAAGACGCAACCCGATGGCCTGGCCATCGTGATGGAGGCCACGCACTACTGCATGGCCTGGCGCGGGGTGAAGGACATGAACAGCCGCATGATCAATTCGGTCATGCGCGGCTCGTTCCTCAAGGATCCGGCGCTGCGCCGCGAATTCCTTGCGCTCATCCCCAAGGACTAGGAAACCGTCGCCATGCTGGTGCGCCTTCTCTATTGCAGCCGCGCGGTCGATCCCAGCCCCGAGGTGATCGAGTCCATCCTCGCCCAGGCGCGCTCGCACAACCCGGTCAGCGGCATCACCGGCATCCTCTGCTACGGCGGCGGTATCTTCCTGCAGGCCATCGAAGGCGGGCGCCAGCCGGTGTCCGACCTGTTCGGCCACATCCAGAGCGATCCGCGCCACAAGGACGTGGCCTTGCTGCACTTCGAGGAAATCACCGAACGCCGCTTCAGCGGCTGGGCCATGGGCCAGGTGAACACCACCCGCATCAACCACTCGGTGCTGCTGAAGTACTCGGAAAAGCCCGAGCTCGATCCCTACGCCGTCTCCGGGCGTGTCTCGCTCGCCCTGCTCGAAGACCTGATGGCCGCGGCCGCCATCTGCGGCCGCGCCTGAGGCACTCGGGCGGTGCCCGCCAGCTCGCTCGCGCTGGTCGTCCTCGCGGGTCTCATCCACGCCAGCTGGAACATCGCCGCCAAGAAAGCGGGTGGCGACGCGCGCTTCGCGCTGCTCACCGGAATCGTCCTGGCGGTGGGCTGGGCGCCCGTGGGGCTGTGGCTGGCGGTGCAGCACGTGCCGCACTGGGGCCGCACCGAGGTGCTGGTGGTGCTGGCCAGCGCGGTGCTGCACGCGGTGTACTACCTCACCCTGCTGCGCGGCTACCGCAAGGCCGACCTCACCGTGGTCTACCCGCTCGCGCGCGGCAGCGGCCCGCTGCTGTCGTCGGCCTGCGCGATCGTGCTGTTCGGTGAACACCTGTCGCCCGCCGGGGCACTCGGCATCGCGGGGGTCGTGGCCGGTGTGTTCCTGATCGCGGGCGGCCCGCGCCTGCTGCGGCGCGCGCAGGACCCTGCCGCCGGCGACCGCATCCGAAAGGGCGTGGCCTACGGCCTGGCCACGGGTGCGTTCATCGCCGGCTACACCGTGGTGGACGCCTACGCCGTCAAGGTGGTGCTGATCTCGCCACTGCTGCTCGAGTACGCAGTGAACGTGACGCGCCTGGTGCTCATGGCGCCGACGGCGATCGGCAATGGCGCGGGGCTCGCCGAGGCCTGGCGCACGCAGCGCAAGTACATCGTCTTCGTCGGGCTGGTGAGTCCCATCTCCTACGTCCTGGTGCTCTATGCGATGCAGGTCGCGCCGCTGTCGCACGTCGCGCCCGCGCGCGAGGTGTCGATGCTGTTCGCCGCGCTGCTCGGGGGGCACCTGCTCAACGAGGGCGACCGCGGCCTGCGGCTGCTCGGCGCGGGGTGCATCGCGGCCGGCGTGATGGCATTGGCAATGGCGTGACGCAGGACGCACCGACCCTGGTGGGCTGCGACTTCTCGAGCAGCCCGAGCCGTCGAAAGCCGGTGGTGCTCGCGTTCGGGCGCGTGGTGGCAGGCACGGTGGTGCTGCAGCGGCTCGCGAGTCTGCCCACGCTGCAGGAGTTCGGCGCCTGGCTGCGGGAGCCGGGGCCCTGGGTCGGCGGCTTCGATTTTCCGTTCGGGTTGCCGCGCGAGCTGGTCGAGCACCTGGGCTGGCCGCGCACCTGGCGCGCCTGCATGGCGCACTACACCAGCCTCACGCGGCCGCAGATCCGCGAGACCTTCGCGGCCTTCTGCGCGGCCCGCCCGCCCGGGGGCAAGTTCGCGCACCGCGCCTTCGACAGGCTCGCCGGCTCCAGCCCGTCGATGAAGTGGGTGAACCCGCCGGTGGCGTGGATGCTGCACGCGGCCGTGCCCCTGGTGCTGGAGGCCGGGGTGGACATTCCCGGCCTGCACGCCGGCGACCCGCAGCGCGTCGCGCTGGAGGCCTACCCCGGGCTGCTCGCGCGCGAGCTGATCGGGCGGCGCAGCTACAAGAGCGACGACACCGCCCGCCAGACGCCCGAGCGCCTGATCGCCCGCAAGGACCTGCTGGGGGCGCTGGAGACCGGGCGCACCCGGCTGGGCCTGCGCCTGAAGCTTACGCACGCACAGCGCGACGCGCTGATCGACGACGCCTCGGGAGATCGGCTGGATGCCGTGCTGTGCATGGTGCAGGCGGGCTGGGCCGCGCTGCAGGGGCCGCCTGCCTGGGGCCTGCCGCCCGGGCTCGATCCGCTGGAGGGCTGGATCGTCACGGCCTGAGCCGCATGGAGCGGGTTGGGCGCGTGGCGCCGGCTCCGCCGGTCGCATCCGGCCGCGCGCAGCCGGGCAAGTACGGCCGGATGCGAGCTGTCCGTCGCGCGCGACAAGGTCGATGGAGCTCAGCTGCCTCGCCCCTCGGAGTTGAAGTTGGAGTTGGCGCTGGAGTCCCGCTGCTGCGGCGCGGCGAGGGCGGCGATGGCTTCGGGGTCGGTGCGATGCAGGCGCAGCAGGGGCCCGTCGTCCAGCTCACCCGCCCGCCGGAGCATCCGTTCCACTGGCAGCTTCAGCCCGCTGACGTGCAGCGTGATGCCCCGGCTGGCGAGGAAGCGGCGCAGCTGGCCGAACACCTCGACGCCGGTCGCGTCGATGCGGTTGATCGGCTGCGCGAAGAGGCACAGGTGGCGCACCTCGGGATGGGTCGCCACATGCTCCATCACCTGCCGCTCCAGGGCGCTGGCCGAGGCGAAATCGAGCTCGTCGTCCATGCGCAGCCCGTAGGTGTCCGCAGCGAGCGGGGCGAGCTTCCAGCGGTGACGGTCGCGCAGGCTGCCGTCGGGGTGCAGTCCCACCTCGACGATGCGCGGGTGCAGCCGGTGGTGCAGGAAATGCACCAGCCCCAGCACCACGCCGGTGAGCACGCCCCAGTAGATGCGCGGCGCGGACAGCAGCGTGACCACGAAGGTCGCCGCGGCGATGCCCGCCTCGATGCGCTGCAACCGCCACAGCGCGACGAACATGCGCGGCTTGAGCAGGCCGACCACGGCGGCCATCACCACGGCCGCCAGGACGGGGGCCGGCACGTAATACAGCGCCGGCGTGAGGAACATCAGCACCAGCAGCACCAGGCCGGTGGCGAACACCGTCGCCCAGCCCGTGCGGGCTCCGGCGTAGAGCGTGATGGCCGATCGCGAGAACGAGGTGCTGACGGGGAACGCGCCCGAGAAGGCGGCGGTGAGCTTGCCCATGCCCTGTCCGATCAGGTCCTGGCTCGCGTCCCACCGGCGGCCTTCGCGCTGGCTCTCGATCTTGGCGCTGGCCGCCATCTCCAGCGAGCTGACCAGGGTGATCACCAGCGCGGGTGCCAGCAGGGCCAGGAACTGCTCCCAGGCCAGCAGTCCCGGCACGTAGAGAGACGGAAAGCCCGCCGGCAGCGCGCCCAGCACGGCGCCACGCCGGTCGAACCCGGTGGCGGCGCTCACGATCGCGGTGAACGCAAGCACGACCAGCACCATCGGCAGTCGGGGCAGCCAGCGCTTGCCGAGCTCGAAGGCCGCGAGGCTGCCGACGCCGTACGCCAGGCTCTCCCACGGCAGGCGCGGCGGTGGCACCCGCAGCAGCGCCGCCAGCGAGCCCTCCTGCAGCCCGAGCAGAGCCGGCAGCTGCGACATGATGATCAGCACCGCGGCGGCCTGACTGAAGCCCGCCAGCACCGGGGCGCTCACCAGGTTCAGCATCCACGAGGCGCCACTCGCGCCCACGGCCAGCTGCAGCACGCCCGACAACAGCGCAAGCCAGACCGCCAGCGCCACCCATTGCGCGCTGCCCGGCTCGGCCAGGCCCACCAGCGACGCCCCCACCAGCACGGCGCTGAGCGCGGAGGGGCCGACGGACAGGCGCGTCGAACGGCTGAACAGCACCGCGGCCAGCGCGGGAAGGAAGGTGGCGTACAGCCCGGTGACCAGCGGCATGCCGGCCAGGCCGGCGTAGGCCACCGACTGCGGAATCATCACCACCGCCACCGTGAGCGCCGCGGCAAGCTCGCCGCGCAAGAGGGCCGCATCGGGGCGCGGCCAGTCGAGGAAAGGAAACCAGCGGCGCGGCAGCAGAGACATATCGCAAGGAGCTTATCCGAGCATGCCAGGAGGCCCGGCCGCGGAGTGCGGGCACCGGCTCGTCTCGGCGCCGGGAGGGAGCGCTGCGTATGCCACGCGACGCGCCCAGGCAGCGCTGGGACGAGCGCGGGAAAGCGCGGCATGCGCACGAGCCGCAAGGTCGGTGCATCGCCTCGACGCAGCTTCGATGCGCACCGCGTCGTCCACCGAAGCGCTGCGCCGATGCACAGAGTACGAACAGCGCCTCGGTGACCGGCGTTCGATCGTTCCCGCCGGTGGGGTCAGTTCGATGCCGTGCCGGATCCGTTCCGTGCCACGGCAAGCGCGGGAGCGTGTCGAGCCGCCGCCGTCGGCGGCCAGCCCCGCCGGGCGCTCAGCGCTGCGGCATGTCCTTGGCGCCGTAACCGAGGCTGATCGTCGCGTCGGTAGGGATGGCCGGCATGCTGGCGTTCCAGCTCTCCCAGGCTTCGCGCATGCGCACCAGGCGCTGCGGGTCGCGGCCGGCCTGGTTCGCACGCTCGCGCTCGTCGGCCGGGATGTTGAACAGGTAGTCGTGGCCGTCCACGCGCAGGTACTTCCAGTCGCCGTCGCGGGTGGCGCGCTGGCCCCGGTGGTTCATGCGCCAGTGCATGGGCCGCGCGAACTCGGCGCCGTCCTGCTGCAGCACCGGCAGCAGCGACACGCCGTCGAGCGGGTACGCCGCATCGGCCTGTGCGCCGCCGGCCTCGACCATGGTGGCCGACCAGTCCATGCTCATGCAGTGCTGCGCGGAGATGCGGCCCGGGCGGATGACGGCCGGCCAGTGCGCGATCCAGGGCACGCGGATGCCGCCTTCGGTGAGGTCCATCTTGCCGCCCACCAGCGGCCAGTTGTCCGAGAAGCGCTCGCCGCCGTTGTCGCTGGTGAAGACGATCAGCGTGTTGTCCAGCTGGCCGTTGCGCCGCAGGGCCTCGACGATCCAGCCGATGCCTTCGTCCATGTGGTGGATCATGCGGCGGTAGGTGTGGATGTTGCCGCCGTGCAGGTGGAACAGGTTGTCGCGCACCCCGGGTGCCACCGCGGCGTCGTCGCGCGTTTCCCATGGCCAGTGCGGCGCGGTGTAGTGCAGGCTCAGCAGGAAAGGCGCCTCTTGCTGCGCCATGCGATCGACGTAATCGACCGCGCGGCGCGAGAGCAGGTCGGTGAGGTAGCCCTCTTCCTTCTTCTCTTCCTCGCCGAACCACAGGTCGTGCTCGCCGGTGCTGGAGCAGTGGGTGAAGTAGTCCACCCCGCCGGCCATGGGGCCGAAGAACTCCTCGTAGCCCGAGCGCAGCGGACCGAAGGTGGGCGGGTAGCCCAGGTGCCACTTGCCGATGAGGGCCGTGCGGTAACCCGCCGCCTTCAGCAGCGAGGGCATGGTGGGCTGGTCGGTGGGAAGGCCGAGCGTGGTGCTCAGGCGCGCACGGCTGTTGATCGGCTCTTCGGCCGCGCCGCGCAGTCGGTACTGGTAGCGTGCCGTCATGATGGCGAAGCGCGTGGGCGAGCACACCGGAGAGTTCGAGTAGCCCTGCGTGAAGCGCAGGCCGTCGGCGGCAAGGCGGTCGAGCACCGGAGATACGGGCCCGAACTCGGCCTCGCGGCCGCCGTAGCAGCCCAGGTCGGCGAAGCCCAGGTCGTCGGCGACGATGTAGATCAGGTTGGGGCGTTGCCCCGAAGCAGTGGCGGCGCTCATTCGACTTTCATTCCCGTCGCGGTGATGACCTTGCCATAGCGCTCACGCAGATCCGACAGGCGCTTCGCGGCCTCGGCGCCGGTCTGGCCTTCGGCGTGCATGTCCAGGGCCTTCAGGCGCTCGCGCATGGCCGGCATGTTCAGCGTCTCCACCATGGCCTTCTCCAGGGCCTGCACCACCGGCGCGGGCGTCGCGGCCGGCACCATGGCCATGTAGAGCACCTCCTGCTCGAGCTGCGGCAGGCCGGCCTGTCCCACGGTGGGGATGTCCGGCGCGAGCGCGGAGCGCTGGCGGCTGGTCACCGCCAGCGGCGTGACCTTGCCGGCCTTCACGTGCGGCAGCATGCCGGGCGTCGCGAGCACGCCGCCATCGACCTCGCCGGACAGCACCGCGGTCACCGCCGGCGCGTTGCCTTTGTAGGGGATGTGGTTGATCTTCATGCCGGTCGCGTCGGTGGCCATCGCGGCCGCGAGGTGGCCCGGGCTGCCCGGACCGGCGGAGCTGAAGTTCACGGTCTTGGCCTTGGCGCCCTGCACCAGGTCGTTCATGGTCTTGAAGCCGGTCTGCGGGTGCACGCCAACCAGCAGTCCGGACGAGGACATGATCATCACGGGCTTGAGGTCGGACGGGCTGAATGCCATCGACTTGTAGATGTGCGGGTTCACCGTCACCGTGGAGTCGATGGTGAAGAGCACGGTGTGCCCATCGGCGGCGGCCTTGGCGCCGGCATCGGCGCCGATGTTGCCGCCGGCGCCCGGCTTGTTCTCCACCACGAAGGGCTGGCCCAGCTGCTTTTGCAGCGACTCGCCCATCGCCCGCGCGAGGATGTCGAGCGGGCCGCCGGGCGGGAAGTTGACGACCAGGCGCACCGGCTTGGTGGGCCAGGCAGGGGAGGGCGCCTGGGCGAAGGCGCCGCCCGCGGCGAGGGCGAGGCCGGCGGCAGTCAGCACGGCGCGCCGGGAAAGCGAAAGCGAAGTGTTCATCGGGTGCCTCGAAGGGTTTGCAGGTGAAAAAGGGGCGCCCCGGGCGCGAGCTGCCTCAGGGCTGATAGCCGGACTTCTGCACTACCGGCGCCCACTGCGCGCGATACGCATCGAGCATGGCGCGGGTCTGCGCCTGGGTGGCGGCGACGGGCGTCATCTTGGCGTCGTTGAAGCGCCGCACCGTGTCCGGATCGCGCGCATTGCGTCGTTGCATGGTGAGCGTGCGCAGGCAGGGAGGAAAACTAATCGAGCTGGATGCCGGTGGCCTTGATCGGCTTTTCCCAGCGGGCCAGGTCCTTGCGCTGTTCCGCGGCGAGTTCGGCGGAGGTGGAGCCCACGGTTTCGTAGCCCAGCTTCTGCATGCGCTCGCGCATGGCCGGCGTCTTCATCGCCGCCGACACCGCACGCTCCAGGCGCGCGAGGGTCGCAGGCGGCAGGCCGGCGGGCGCATACATGGCGAACCAGGCGCTCGCCTCCATGTCCACGCCCGCCTCCTTGAGCGTGGGCACCTCGGGCACCTGCGGGTCGCGCTGCGATCCGGTCACGGCGATGATGCGCACCTTGCCGCTGCGGTGCAGCTCCGCGGTCTCGGAAACCACGTCGAACTTGTAGCCGACGTGGCCGGCGACCAGCGCGTTGTTGGCTGGGCCACCGCCCTGGAACGGCACGTGCAGGAAGGGCGCGCCGGTGCTCTGTTCCATCAGCACGCCCATGAAGTGGGGCAGGGTGCCCTGGCCCGGCGAGCCGTAGGTGACGCCCTTGGGGTCGGCCTTGGCCTGCGCGAGCATCTCGCCGACGGTCTTCACGTTGCTTGCCGGTCCGGAGACCACGCCGAACTGGAAGCGCGCGAGCAGCGACACCGGGGTGAAATCCTTCACCGGGTCGTAGTCGAGCTTCTTGTAGACGTGCGGGAACAGCACCATCGGGCCGCTCGGCAGGATGATCACGGTCTGGCCGTCGGGCTTGGCGGCCTTGGTCGCTGCCAGCGCGATGCGACCGCCCGCACCCGGCTTGTTCTCCACCACGATGGGGTTGAAGTCGTCGCGCAGGGCTTCGCCCATGAGGCGGGCGATCTGGTCGGCCGAGCCGCCGGGCGGGAAGCCCACCAGGATCTTGAGCGGCGACTTGTCCTGCGCCAGTGCCGGCGGGGTCAACACGGCGGCGAGTGCGAGGGCGGCGATGAATCGAATGCGTGCGCGCATGGGTTTGTCTCCTGCTTGTTCGAGGTGTGCGACCCACTCTAGCCGCACGACAATCGATTGATCAAATCAACCATCCGCAGGACAAACCCTATGCCCGCACCTGCCGGGGCTTCGCGCCTGAGCAATCCCGAAACGCTCGACGACCTGCTGCTCTATCGGCTGGGGCGGCTCACGGCCACGGCCGGCAGCATGGTGATCAGGCTGTGCGAGGGGCGCTACGGGATCACCCGTCGCGAATGGCGGGTGCTGGCCCTGCTGGGGCAGATCGACGGGCTGCTGTCGTCCGAGCTCGCCGACCGCATCCGGCTCGACCGTGCCCGCACCTCGCGCGCCATCACGTCGCTGGTGGCCAAGCAGTTGGTCAGCCGCATGCCGGGCGAAGCCGACCGGCGCCAGGCCCGGCTGTCGCTGACGCCGGCCGGGCGCGCACTGGTCGCGGAGCTCATGCCCGCCGTGCGCGACATCAACCGCGAGATCCTTGCGGTGCTGCCGCAAGCGGACGTGGCGCGGCTGGACGCCATGCTGTCGCGGCTGCAGGAGCGCTCGGCGCAGCTCGCGGCGCAGGCCCTGCTGCCCAAGGCCGACCGGCGGCGGGGCGGGCGGGCCCGGCCGCTGCTCGATTAGCGCTTCGCCGACGCCATGCCTGCGGTGCGGCGCGGGCTGTTCTGGGTGGTGTCCTACGAACCGGCGGGTCGGCCACCACTGCCTGCCGTCGATCGCGGCGCGCCAACATGTCCCGCATCGGAAACCAGCGGGTCGCAGCGGCAGTCGCTGCGCCAGGCGCTGGTCTTCCTATCTTTGAAGGAAGGGAACGTCCATGCGATCGATGCACTACAAGACCCTCGCCACTGCCTCGTCGGTAGCGGTGCTGCTGGCCTTGGCCGGCTGCGGCGAGCGGGAAACCGTCCAGACCGGCGCGGCGCCGGTGAACAACGCGGCACAGGAAGCAGCCAGCACCGCCAACCAGGCAGGCCAGCAGGCGCAGGAGGCCTTGGCCGAGGCGCGCCAGGAATCCCAGCAGGCTATCCAGGAGGCCCGCACCGAGGCGCAGCAGGCGGTCAACGAGGCCCAGCAGAAGTCGAGCGAAGCCTACGATCAGGCCAACCAGCAGGCCCAGGAGAAGTTGGCCGAGGCACGCCAGGAAACCCAGCAGACGGTGCAGGAAGCCCGCGAGACGGCCAAAGAAGCGCGTGAAGAGACGCGGGAAGCCATCGCCCAGACGCAGAGCGAGGCCGAGAAGGCCCAGCGCGAAGCACAGCAAGCCCAGATGGAAGCGCAGAAGGCTCAGGAGGCGGCGCAGTCTTCCGGCGGCGGTCAGACCATCGCCATCGTTGAGCCCCTGCCGGAGCCCCAGGGCGCGGAGCGCCAGGCGAGCAGCACCAGCGGCAGCGGCGCCGCCATGCAGCCGCAAGAGAGCGCGTCGGCATCGTCGTCGGGGTCGTCCACCATGGGAGCGTCCGGCGCATCCGGCGAGCAGCGCGATCCTTCGGCTGGCGTGAGCGACGCTGTCAAGGACGCGCAGATCTCCGCCAAGGTGAACACCGGCCTGTCGGTCGATAAGCGCCTGAGCGCCTCCGGCATCGAGGTGGACACCAAGGGCGCGGTGGTGACGCTCAAGGGCAAGGCCCCGAGCCAGGAAGCCAAGGACCGCGCAGAGGAGATCGCCCGCTACGTGGAAGGCGTCAACGAAGTACGCAACGAACTGCAGGTCAGCCAGGACGCAGCATCCGGCGGCTCGGCTGCGCAGCAGCAGCAGCAGGCTTCTTCCGGCGCTGCGGCGGGTAGCAGCGGACAACAGGCGTCGGACAGCGCCAGCGCGAGCAACTCGCTGACCGCGCTGGTGCCTCGCGACCCGAACGCGCCCGGCAGCAGCAGCACGGTGGGCAGCGGCGACACCGCCGGCAACGCGACCCAGAGCAGCATGGGCGCTGCGGGATCGTCTTCGCCCGCGACCTCCTCGTCCTCGTCCGCGATGGGCTCGTCGTCGTCCGGCACGCCGGACCAGCAGATCACCGAGAAGGTGAAGGAGCGCCTGGGCAGCCAGAGCGAGTTGAAGGCCGACGCCATCCAGGTGCAGACGCAGGACGGCGAGGTGACGCTCACCGGCCAGGCGCCGAGCGAGCAGGCCAAAAACCAGGCTGAGGAAGCGGCGCGCAAGGTCGAGGACGTCAAGAGCGTCAAGAACGAGCTGAAGGTGCAGGAAGCCCAGGCGAGTTCGGGTGGCGCGAGCACCATGGGTGCCGCCGGCTCGTCGTCGTCCGGCACGCCGGACCAGCAGATCACCGAGAAGGTGAAGGAGCGCCTGAGCAGCCAGAGCGAGCTGAAGGCCGACGCCATCCAGGTGCAGACGCAGGACGGCGAGGTGACGCTCACCGGCCAGGCGCCGAGCGAGCAGGCCAAGAACCAGGCTGAGGAAGCGGCGCGCAAGGTCGAGGACGTCAAGAGCGTCAAGAACGAGCTGAAGGTGCAGGAAGCGCAGGCGAGTTCGGGTGGCGCGAGCACCATGGGTGCCGCCGGCTCGTCGTCTTCCGGCACGCCGGACCAGCAGATCACCGAGAAGGTGAAGGAGCGCCTGAGCAGCCAGAGCGAGCTGAAGGCCGACGCCATCCAGGTGCAGACGCAGGACGGCGAGGTGACGCTCACCGGCCAGGCGCCGAGCGAGCAGGCCAAGAACCAGGCTGAGGAAGCGGCGCGCAAGGTCGCGGACGTCAAGAGCGTCAAGAACGAGCTGAAGGTGCAGGAAGCGCAGGCGAGTTCGGGTGGCAGCAGCGCTGCCGGGGCAGCGACCATGGGAGCGGGTTCGCAGCCGTCTTCCTCGCAGCCCAAGCAGCAGGAGGAGAAGTCGAGCAGCATCGGCTCGGCCGTAACCGACATGGCCATCACGACCAAGGTCAACACCGGCCTGTCGGTGGACAAGCACCTGAGCGCGACCAAGATCGACGTGGACACGAAGGACGGCGTCGTCACGCTCAAGGGCAGCGCCCCCTCCGAAGAGGCCAAGAAGCGTGCGGCGGAAATTGCACGGCACGTGGACAACGTCAAGGAAGTGAAGAACGAGTTGAAGGTGGCCGGCGGCTCGACGAGCTGAGCGGACGGCCTCGACAGGTGAACAGGGAGGTGGTTGCGTACCACCTCCTTTTTTCCGCCTGCCCCGGGCTGTCCCTGCGCCGTCACCCAGCGCCGACGCCCGTGTGTCAAGGCGTGTTCCCGCTGCGCTGGCCCCGCTCGCGCCGGGTGCAGCGCCGGCAACTCAAGGACATCGCGACGACATGAGCTGCTCCGCGTCCCTCCCGTGCCGGCGGGCACGCACATCGCGCTGCGCACGGCTTGCGTTCCTGCTCGCCGCGCTGGCGCTGTGCACGGGCCTGGCGGCGTGCCAGCGCGCCGACGTACCGGCGAACCCGGAGGCTGCCGCGGGCGCGGCTGCGGATCAGCGCTCGTCCGACATCGATCGGGCCGCGGCGCGGGACATGCAGATCACCATCCTCATGAACAAGCGACTGGCCGCCGACGAGGAGCTGAGTGCAATGAAGATCGACGTGGAGACGCACGACGGGGAGGTGCTGCTGCGTGGACCGGCGCCCGATCCGGTCGCCCGGGAGCGCGCAGGCGAACTCGCGCGCGGGATCGCCGGGGTGCGCGCGGTCGACAACCGTCTTTCGGTCCCCGGGGGAGCCGCACGTTGAGGGGCGACCGGGCATGGCAGGGCTGAGCCACCACCTGGTGTCGGGGGTGGGCGTCATCGTGCTCGCCCTGGTGCATCTGTGGGGGAACCGGCTGCGCTTCCTCGACCGTGCGCCGCGCAGCATCTGGCTGTCGGCCTCGGGCGGGGTGTCGGTCGCCTACGTCTTCCTGCACCTGCTGCCGGAGCTGGATCGCGGCCACCACATGTTGCAGCGTGCGCAGCCCATGGGGCTGGACCTTTCGGCCTACCTGCTGGCGATGGCGGGACTCACGGTGTTCTACGGGGTGGAGCGGCTGGCCTGCGGCCACCAGCGAAGGCACGCCGCGGCCGGCGATCCGCAGCTGGAGCACCCGGAGCCCTCGACTCGGGTCGTGTTCGCGCTGCATGTGGGCGCTTTCGCGCTCTACAACTGGATCATCGGTGTCGTGCTGGTGCAGCGCGACGAGGTGGGCCTGGTGAAGACCTCGCTTTTCACGCTGGCGCTGGCCATGCACTTCCTGGTGAACGACTACGGGCTGCGCGCCCACTACCGGCAGCTCTATCACGGACGGGGCCGCTGGCTGCTGGCCGGGTCGGCGGTGGCGGGCTGGCTCGCCGGCGCCACCATGGAAGTACCCGAACTCGCACTGCAAAGCGGTGTGGCGCTGCTGGCGGGCGGGATCATCATGAACGTGATGAAGGAGGAGTTGCCGACCGAGCGCGAAAGCCGCTTCGGCGCCTTCGCGGCTGGAGTGGCCGGGTATGGGCTGCTGCTCTGGCTGGCGCGCTGAGCGGACCGCCCTATCGCGTGCGAGGGCGGATTTGCGCGGGCTCAACCTGCGCGCGGGCGAGCCGCCTCAGCCCGGCGCCGGCGATTGCTCCCCGCCCTGGCGCACGTGCTCGTGCACGATCTCGTGCACCACGCGCAGCTTGTCGAGCGCACTCACACTGAGCGCGAACGGATAGGCGTCCTCCTGCCCCAGGCTGCGGGTGAGGCTGTTCACCAGCACGGTGAGCGGCACCCATTGGGCGACGAGCGCATCGAAGTCGTCGGCGCGTGCGAAGGGATCCGATACGTGCTCGTGCACATCGGCGCCGGGCGCGTGCAGCACGAGCCGCGTCTCGAACGAGGCGGCGGTCTCCAGCAGGTCCACCATGTGCAGGTAATGGGCCCAGGTTTCGGCCCAGTCCTCCCAGGGGTGCGCGGTCGCGTAGGCGCTCACGTGCCGCTCCTGCCAGTCGATGTCGTGGGCGGCGCGCTCGTAGTGCTGGCGCAGCGCCTCGGCGTAGTCGGCCCGCTCGTCTCCGAAGGCACTGCGAAAGCGCTCGTGGCGCCCGGCCCGTTCGATCAGCACGTCCCAGTAGTAGTGGCCGGACTCGTGCCGCAGGTGGCCGAGCAGCGTGCGGTAGGGCTCACCCAGCGCGAGCCGGCGGCGCTCGCGCTCGTCGTCATCCGCTTCCGCGATGTTGAGGGTGATCACGCCGTTGCTGTGCCCGGTGAGAACCGGTTGTCCGGGCTGATCGGCGAGGAACTCGTAGCGCGGTCCCTGCTCTACGCCCGGCGCCGGATGCGGGTTGACCAGCCCCAGCCGTGCGAGCGTGAAGAACAGCCGGCGCTTGGCACCTTCGATGCGATAGAAGCGCCGCTGGTTCTGCGGCACGGAAAGATCGGGCAGCACGCGGGTCTGCCGGCAAGAGACGCACAGAGGATTGAGGTCGTCCTCGGGTACCGCGAAGTTGCAGGCCTGCGTCTGCTCGTGGTGCATGCACAGTCGCCAGCGGCCAGGAGCGGCCGAGGCGCCAGCGGCGCCAGCGGCGCGCTGAAATTTCGGCATCCTGCGTTGCCACAGGCCGGGCGCATCGTCGCCCACCGGTTCGATGGCGCACAGGTCCATGCGGTCCGGCAGGAACGCCAGTGCGCTCCCGCAGCGCAGGCAGGTGCTGTTCTCGTAGTACAGCGCCTGGCCACACTGCTCGCAGTCGAAGGTCCTCACGGGAAGGACCTCGCAGCGGCTGCGATCAGGGACGCACGATCAGGTTGTTGACGACCTGGCGCACGCCGGGAGTGGCGCGGGCCAGCGCCTCGGCCTGGGATTTCTCCGCGGGCGACTTGGCGAAGCCGGACAGCGCCACCACGCCTTCGAGGGTATCGACGTTGATGGACATGCCGCCGGTGGTGCGGTCCTCCAGCAGCTTGGCCTTGACGCGGGCCGTCGTCACCTTGTCATCGACGTAGCCGCCCACCGTGGTCTGG
Source organism: Ramlibacter sp. AN1015 (assembly GCF_037726105.1). Taxonomy (NCBI): domain Bacteria; kingdom Pseudomonadati; phylum Pseudomonadota; class Betaproteobacteria; order Burkholderiales; family Comamonadaceae; genus Ramlibacter; species Ramlibacter sp. AN1015. The sequence goes on along the minus strand of NZ_JBBJUM010000002.1, from coordinate 260,093 downwards.
TCGCGCATGACGGCGCAACCGGCGGTGGTGGCGACCGTCAGGCCGGCCATGGCGGCCAACAGGATCGTGCGTGCGTATTTCATGTAAGAAGCTCCTTCAGGGTTGTTGATGGGTGTAGATGTCGGGTTCATCGACGCGGGACATGCCTTCGTCGGCGCGCGCGGGCCCGTACATCGCCGAAATGAGTGCAGAGGAGACCTGCGGCGAGCGCAGCGCCGCCAGGGCAAGGCCGGTGAGCGAAATCATTCGCCACGGCTTGGCAAGGTAGAACACGGCGCCCGCGGCCATCGCGATGGCCAGGAAGCTCACGGGCCGGCGCTGCGCATACGAAGACATCACCGGACGCGCCAGTTCCACCACGAGATTGGCCGGGTGGTTGCTCCAGTAGGTGCGGCCGGCGTCGCCAAGGGCGGCGAAACGGCCGCCGAACAGGCGGTCGGCACGGCGCGCGTGGCGTGTGGCCGGATCGGTGCCGCGGATCGCTTCCTCGTGCTCTTTGCGATCGGCTTCCTCGATGCGCAGCTGCGCAGCGCTCTCCTCGAAGATCGGGTCCCTGGACGGCGTCTCCTGGGTGGCAACGGGCTGCATCTCCGCGGCGCCGTTGCGATGCGTCTGCGAGCCGAAGCCCGCCGCATGCGCCACCTTGTTGAAGGCCGATCGCAGCATGCCGGGGCTTTGCTGCTTGCGCTGGATGTGCTCCAGGATGGCCAGGCGCGACTGTTCCAGCCGATGGCTGCTCTCGTTCATGGCTGGGCTCCCAGGGAATGCAGGGTCTGCGCGTCCGCATTGAGCTGGGAGCGGGTCTCCTTGAACGCGCCGTTCGGCAGCTTCTTCTTGGCTTGCAGGCCGCCGACGATGGCCACCACCAGGAACACGGCCGGCACGATCAGCAGCATCCAGTGGAAGCCGGCGACGGCCCACAGCATGACCGCGACGCCGATCAGGATCAGGAACACCAGCAGGCAGACGGCCGCCACGATGCCCGCAACCGCGCGTTTGGCCACCTCGGCGCCGACGTCCTTGGCTTCGTCGCGGATCAGCCCGGCATAGCTTGCCAGATGATCGCTCAGCAGCTCCGGCTTGCTGAACAGGACTGAAAAGATGGGATGCAACATGGTTGGCCGCTCCTGGGCTCAGTACCGCTCGTGCCGGCGGCGCGACATGAGAACGGCCGCGGTCAGCAGGGCCCCGACCGCCGCTGCGGCGAGCGCCGCCTTCATGGGCTGCTCCGCGACATACCGGGAGGTGGCGTCCGCATAGTGGTGGACGTGCCGCTGCGCCGCAGTGGCGGTGTCGGCCATGCCGTAGCGCAGATCGCGCAGCCGTTCCGCGGTGCGCTCCAGCGCCTGGGCGGCGTACTCGCGCGTGTTGTCGATCGCCTGGCTGCCGCTGCGGGTCGCGTCGTCAACGTACTGACCAGCGGATTTGCTGCTGCTGCTGCGTGTGAACATGGTGAGGGTCCTCTCGTCGTGGTTGTGGGTAGACACGCCCCGGGCGCGGCGGGGGCAGGGCACACAACGAGGGTACGGCTCAAGGTCAGCCGTCGCTGATAAGCGCCGGGCGTGACTGCATGTCGTCTTGCGCGGGGTGGCTCCGTAGGAACAGGCCGACGCGCGGACGAGCAGTTCAGGAGATTGCGCGCGGCGCCTGGGGGGCGTGGCCCTTCGGCAAAACCGCCATTACGCGAGTGCCTTCGCCCGGCTTGGAGGTGACGGTGAGGCGCCCTCCCGAGGCCTCGACACGGTGGCGCATGCCGGCAAGGCCGTGGGTTGAGGGGCGCATGCCCGCGACGTCGAAGCCCCGGCCGTCGTCGCGCACGCTGACTTCGACGACCGTTGCATAGGCATGCACCGTGATGTGCACCTGGTGCGCCTCGGCGTACTTGGCCACGTTGGTGAGCGACTCCTGCACCAGGCGATAGACGGTGAGCTGGTCTGCTTCGGCAAGTTCGACCTGCTCCAGATTGGTGAGCACTTCGACGCCGGTCTGCTCGGAGAACTCGCGCGCCAGGATCTCCAGCGACGCCGACAGTCCCAGGTTCGCCAGCGATGAGGGGCGCAGGTCTTCGATGATGCGGCGCTTGAGGGCGATGCCGCTGTTGAGTGTCTCGGTCAGGTGCTGCAGCCGCTGGGACACCTCGGGGGCGGGCGTGCCCAGGCGCGACTTGAGCCGCGCCACGTCGAGCTTGGCGGCGGTGAGCAGCGCACCCAGCTCATCGTGCAACTCGCGCGCCAGATGGCCCCGCTCCTGCTCGCGCACCTGCTGCAGATGGGTCGCCAGTTCGGTGAGCGAGGCCGTGCGCTCGCGCACCTGGCGCTCGAGGAGGTCCCGCTCGGCCTGAAGAGCCTGCTGCTGGCGCTCACCGGCAGCGTTCAGAGCCGAGGTCTGGCGCAAGTACAACCAGAAGGCGATCAGCGCGACCAGCGCCACCGCGGCGATGCCTGCACGCGCGAGCAGCAGCGAGTGCCGCACCTGCTCCTGGCTGCGCTCGATGCGCTGCGTGGCGGCGTTCACCAGACCCTCCACCTGACCACGGATGGCGTCCATGTGCTGCTTGCCCACGTCCGTCATGAGCACGAACTTCCAGGCGTCGTCGTTGCCCTGCTGGCGCATGCGCACCAGCAATTCCATCTCGGAGAGTTTGCGCTGCAACTCGCGCGCCACCTGAGACAACGCAACCTGCGCATCGGGCTCGCCCGTGTACATGCCGCTCAGGGCGTCGAGCGTCTGGCCGACTTGGGCGACCGCGCGGTTGTACGGCTCGAGGTAGCGCGGGTCGCCCGTGAGCAGGAAGCCTCGTGAGCCGGTCTCGGCGTCGAGCACCAGCTGCAGCGTGCGGTTCAGGGCACCGCGCGTGGCCGCCGCCTCCCTGATTTCCGACAGCGCTGCACTCGAGCGGCGAAAGCCGATTTCGTTGATGCCGATGAGCACGCCGACCGCAAGAACCGCCAGCACCAGGCTGATCGCCGCCTTCGGCAGCGAGCGCATCGGCATTAGAACGCCTCCACGCGAGTGCCGTTGTGCATAGAATCCAAACTCGTCATGTTTACAGGTTAGGCCATTTCGGTTGACCTCGGGTTGCCAGCAACAGGCGAGGAAAGAGAACGGACATGATCAAAGTCGGCATTGTGGATGACCATGCCATCGTGCGGTCGGGACTGAAGCAGTTCTTTTCCGAGCAGGTGGATCTGCGCGTAGTGGGTGAGGCCGCAAGTGGCCGCGAGGCGATCGACCTCGTTCGCACCACGGAACTGGACGTGCTGGTGATGGACCTGTCCATGCCAGGCCAAAGCGGTATCGATGCCTTGGGCATGATCCGCGCGAAGGCGCCCGACGTGGGCATCCTGATCCTCTCGGGGTATCCCGAAGAGCACTACGCGATGAACCTCATTCGGCAGGGCGCGAGCGGGTACTTGAACAAGGAATGCGAGCCGATGGAGATCGTGAACGCGATCCGCACCATCGCCCTCGGGCGTCGCTACATCTCGCCGGCCGTGGCCGAGCTGCTCGCGCAGCAGCTCAATCGCAAAGAGGGCGGCGCACCGCATGAGCAGCTCTCCGAACGCGAGTTCCAGGTGTTCCTCAAGCTGGCCAAGGGCGAGACGGCCGGCGACATCGCGAAGGCGCTGTCGCTGTCGGTCAAGACCGTGAGCACGTACCGCACGCGCCTCATGGAGAAGATGTCGCTCGCCTCGAACAGCGACCTCACCTATTACGCGCTCAAGAACAAGCTGATCGATTGATCTGGCCGGGCGAGTTCGCGGCGCCGCGTTGCTCGTCCCGGCATGTAGGCTCAGGCTCACAGGTCAAGGCGTGAGGAGCCGACCCCGCTACATATCCTCACCCCGCACACTGCACGAAACAGCACCGGCTCCGCCGGTTCGAGGACTGCGCAGTGAGGATCCTTCTCGGTTCTTTGATGATTTTCTTTGGGACCCTGCTGATGGCGGGCCTGCTGGCCTTGGGACGTCCCGACGCCGGCGGCATGCCGCATCTGCGCGGCGCCGGTGCCGGCATGTCCTTTGCCGAGACCGACGACAGCGCGCCCCTCCCACCACCCGAGTGGCACCGCCTGGTCGCGAAGCTGGGCTTGCGCTGAGGCGCCATGGACATCGAGCATCCTCCCGCCGCGCGCGCGCGATCTGCGCGGTGGTGGCGGGTACTGGGCGGCGTGCTGCTGCTTGCGCTGCTCGCCGCCCTGCTGGTGCTCGCTCTGTTTCCCTGGGACCGACTGCGTGGACCGCTCAATCGCTATCTCACCGAACAGACCGGCCGCCATTTCGAGATCACCCGACGGCTGGACGTGCGGCTCGGGCGCGAGTTGCACCTCGTCGCAGACGGGCTGGTTTTCGGCAATCCACGGTGGGCCACGGAGCCGTACCTGGTCGAGGCCGAGGGAGCGGAATTGCGCATCCGCCTGTGGCCGCTCCTGTTCCAGCGCCGGCTCGAAGTGCCATGGGTGTCCCTGCGCAATCCGCGTCTGGGGCTGGAACTGCTTCCGGATGGCCGTCGCACCTGGCAGCTCGACCGTGACGATGAGCAGCGCGAGAGCCGGCTGGAGGTCGGCACCATGCAGGTCGATCAGGGAACCCTGCGCTTCATCGCACCGCATCTGGGGGCGGACATCCGCGCGGACTTCGTGCTGGATGCGAATGCAACGTCGCCCGAAGCCCAGCTGCTGCCACTGAGCTTTCGCGGCGGGGGGCGCTGGCGTGGCGAGCCCTTCGTGGGCGAGGGACGCACGGGCAACGTGCTGGCACTGCGGCAGGCTGCCAGCCAGCCCTTTCCCGTGGAGGTGTTCGCCTCGTCGGGGCGCTCCACCCTGCGCGCCGGTGGGCGCATGCGCAGCCTGGGAAGCTTCGACGGTGCGGACATCAACCTCGCGCTGCGCGGTCGCAACCTCGCGGAGCTGCAAGCAGTGACCGGGCTCGCCTTGCCGGCCACGGCGCCCTATGCGCTCGAGGGGCGGCTGCAGCGGGAGGGCGAGCGCTGGAGTGGCACCGACCTGCGCGGCATCGTGGGCCGTACGGATTTCGCCGGCGAACTGCACTACGACGGCGGCCGTGAGCGCAGCGCGCTGCAGGGAAGGCTGCATGCGCGCCGGCTGGACATCGGCGACTTCGTGAACATGGCGGGCACGCAGCGCCCCGCAGCCCCGAAGCGCGCGGCGGTCCCGCGCAAAGGCAATGGGCGCGTGCTGCCCGATACGCCGCTGAATCCAGCCCGACTCACCCGCATGGACGCCGACCTGCGCATCACAGCGGAACGCGTGCTGCACGCCCGGCCGCTACCCGTCGAGCATCTGAGCACGCGCGTGCTCATGGAGCGGGGGCTGCTGCGCATCGAGCCGCTGGAATTCGCGCTGGCAGGAGGGCGGGTGGCCGCGTCGGCGCAGCTCGATGGGAGGCGCATGCCTGCGCAACTGCAGCTGCAACTTCAGGCGAACGGCATGCAACTGGAACGGCTGCTGCCACCGGAGGGCCGTGAAGCCGCCAGCCTCGGGGAGGTGCAGGCCCGCCTGGCGTTGACGGGGCAGGGCACCAGCGTCCGCCGCCTGCTGGCCGGGGCGTCCGGCGAGCTGGTCCTGGGCATGGGAGAAGGCCGCATGAGCAACCTGCTGCTGGAGGCGCTGGGGCTCGATGGCGGCGAGGTGGCGAAATTCCTGATGGGGCGCGACCAGCAGGTGCGGCTGCGCTGCGCGTTCGCCGGCTTCGACGTGCAGAAGGGCGTGATGCGTTCGCGCGTGGTGGTGCTCGACACCGTCGATACGGTGATCTGGGGGCAGGGCGGGATCGACCTGGCGCAGGAGCGCATCGAGTTCACGCTCTGGCCGCGGCCCAAGGACGTGAGCATCCTGTCGCTGCGCTCGCCGCTGAAGATCGGCGGCACGTTCGCAGCTCCCGAGGCCGGTGTCGACAAAGGAGCGGTCGCCGCGCGCGCCGGCATCGCCGTGGCGCTGGGCCTCATCAACCCGCTGCTCGGACTCGCCGCCACGGTGGAGACCGGACCAGGAGAAGACGTGGACTGCGCGGCCATGCAGCAGAAGGCGCACGCCCCTGCACCACCGGAGAAGCAGTCCGGGCACGAGGGCCAGCAGGTCCAGCAGGAGCCGCAGGGACAGCAGGGACAGCAGGAGCCGCAAGGACAGCAAGGGCAGCAAGGGCAGCAAGGGCAGCAAGGGCAGCAAGGGCAGCAAGGGCAGCAAGGGCAGCAAGGGCAGCAAGGGCAGCCGGCACGATCCGGCGCAGGGACTGCACCTGCCTCGCCGGGGCCGACGGCGGCACCCCCGGCGCCCGCGCCGCCGGCACAAGCGCCACGGCGCGGATGAGGAGCCGAGGGCGCGGTTTCGTCAGCCGGCCGCGCGGGCGCACACCGGGCAGTGGGGCGAGCGGGGCACCCGGATCTCGCTCCATTCCATCCGCAGCGCCTCCAGCATCAGCAGCCGTCCGGCCAGCGACCGGCCGGCCCCGGTCAGCAGCTTCAGCGCCTCGGCTGCCTGCATGCTGCCGATGATCCCCACCAACGGTGCGAAGACGCCGAGCGTGGCGCAGCGCGTCTCCTCGGGTTGCTGGTCCGGCGGGAACACGCAGGCGTAGCAGGGCGAGGCCGGATCGCGCGGGTCATAGGCTGCAATCTGTCCGTCGAAGCGGATGGCCGATCCCGACACCAGCGGCACGCCGTGGCGCACGCATGCGGCGTTGATGGCCTGACGTGTCGCGAAGTTGTCGCTGCAGTCGAGCACGAGCCCGGCACCCGGAACCAGCTCGTCCAGCAGCGCAGGGTCAGCGCGCTGACGCACGCAGCGCACCCGCACGGCCGGGTTGATGGCGGCGATCGCGTCGCGTGCCGACTCGACCTTGGCGCGGCCTATCCGCCCTATCGAATGCGCGATCTGGCGCTGCAGGTTGGTGAGATCGACGGTGTCGTCGTCCACCAGCACGAGCTCGCCCAGACCTGCGCTGCCCAGGTACAGCGCCACCGGCGACCCCAACCCGCCCGCCCCGATCACCAGGGCGCGGGAACGCGCCAGCCGCTCCTGGCCTTCCACGCCGATTTCCTCGAGCAGGATGTGGCGCGAATAGCGCAGCAGTTCGTCGTCCGTCATGCGGTGATTACAAACGAAAAAGCCGGCAGGCTACGGCGCCGGCCGGCTTGGGAGACCTGCTTCGCGCGCCGGAGCGCGCTGTGCGGTCAGTTCTCTTTCTTGGCGCTCTTGTCCTCGATGACCTGCGTCTTGCTGACCAGCACCGGGCTGCCCTTGAGCTGATTCAGCGCCTGCTTCAGCTGGAAGTCGGTTTCGCTGCCGAACTCCGGCATCTTGGCGCGCTCGGCCGGCGGCTTCTTCGCTTCTTCCTCGGCACGCTTCATCGCTTCCTCGCGGGCGCGTTCGCGGGCCGGGTCCTTGCTTTCGGGGCCTTGTCCGTTGTTCAGGTGCTTCACCAGGTCGGCTTCTCGGGTGCGCAGCATGGCGAATACATTGCCTTCCTCGCTCTCGTCCACCAGCACGTCCGGCACGATGCCCGTGGCCTGGATGGACTTGCCGCTGGGCGTGTAGTAGCGCGCCGTCGTGAGCTTCAGCCCGGTGTCGGGACCGAGCGGCCGCACCGTCTGCACCGAGCCCTTGCCGAAGGTCTGGCTGCCGAGGACCACCGCACGCTTGTGGTCCTGCAGGGCGCCGGCGACGATCTCGCTGGCGGAAGCGGAGCCTTCGTTGACCAGCACCACGAGCGGCACGTTCTTCAGCGCGGCGGGCAGCCGGCGCAGCGGATCGGCGCCCGGACGGCGCTGGTAGAACTCGGGCGAGGCCTTGTAGGTGAACTTGCTCTCGGGCAGCTGCCCGTTGGTCGACACCACCGTCACGCCTTCTGGCAGGAAGGCCGCCGAGATGGCGACTGCCGCGTCGAGCAGGCCGCCCGGATCATTGCGCAGGTCGAGCACCATGCCCTTGAGGTTCGGGTCGGCCTTGTAGACCTCTTCGACCTTGCGCACGAAATCTTCCACCGTGCGCTCCTGGAACTGCGACAGCCGGATCCAGGCGTAGCCGGGCTCGACCACCTTGCCCTTGACCGACACGGTCTTGATTTCCTCGCGCGTGATGGTGACCGGGAAGGAACGGCTCTCGTCCTTGCGGAAGATCGTGAGCATCACCTTGGTGTTCGGCTCGCCACGCATGCGCTTGACCGCTTCGGACAGCGTCAACCCCTTCACGGCGGCTTCGTCGATCTTGGTGATCAGGTCGCCGGGCAGGAGGCCGGCGCGTGCGGCGGGCGAGCCTTCGATGGGCGAGACCACCTTCACGAGGCCCTCTTCCTGAGAAATCTCGATGCCCACGCCGACGAAGCGCCCTGAAGTTCCTTCGCGGAATTCCTTGAAGGACTTTTTGTCGAAATACTGCGAGTGGGGATCGAGGCTGGCGACCATGCCGGAGATGGCGTCGCTGATGAGCTTCTTCTCATCGACGGGCTCGACGTAGTCGCTCTTGACCATGCCGAACACGGCCGCGAGCTGCTGCAATTCTTCGAGTGGGAGCGGGGCCAGGGAGCCACGCGCGGCCGTCTGCAGCGACACCGTTGTGAGCGCTCCGGCGAGGGCGCCTACGGAAATCCAGCCGGCGATCTTCAGTTTGTGGCTCATGGAAAGTCTTAAGTCCTCTCGACTCAATTTATACACCTGGGAAACGGCTCTGACGCAATGCTTACCCCCAGGTTCCATGCACCTGGCTGCGGATGTGTAAAAAAACCGGGCCGGCCACTGCGGCGGGCCCGGCCGGCCGCCGTGATCCGGCGCCTGCGGAGTTCAGCCGCGCCCCTGGGTGGCCACGGCAGCGGCGGCCGCCTTGGCCGCCGCTTCGTCGCCCAGGTAGGCGCTGCGCAGCGGGCGCAGCTCGGCGTCGAGCTCGTACACCAGGGGAATGCCGTTGGGAATGTTGAGGCCGACGATGTCGGTGTCCGAGATGTTGTCGAGGTACTTCACCAGCGCGCGGATCGAGTTGCCGTGCGCCGCCACCACGATCCGCTTGCCGGCACGGATCGCGGGCGCCATGGATTCGTTCCAGAACGGCAGCACCCGCGCGACGGTGTCCTTCAGGCATTCGGTCAGCGGCACCTGGCCCGCAGCGAGCTTGGCGTAGCGGATGTCGCCGCGCTCGCAGCGCGGGTCGTCGGGCTCCAGCGCAGGAGGGGGCACGTCATAGGAGCGGCGCCACACCAGGACCTGCGCGTCGCCGTATTCGCGCGCCGTCTCGGCCTTGTTCAGTCCCTGGAGTGCGCCGTAGTGCCGTTCGTTGAGCCGCCACGAATGCACCACCGGCAGCCAGGTGCGGTCGAGCTCGTCGAGGCAGTGCCAGAGGGTGCGGGTGGCCCGCTTGAGCACGCTCGTATAGGCGAGGTCGAAGTCGAAGCCCTCGCTGCGCAGCAGACGACCTGCGTTCTTGGCCTGCTCGATGCCGGTCGGGGTGAGGTCCACGTCGGTCCAGCCGGTGAACCGGTTTTCGAGGTTCCAGGTCGATTCGCCGTGGCGAATGAGGACGAGTTTGTACATGGGCAGGCGCCTGTCGTCGGTGAGTGGGGAAACCCGGGATTCTAGAATCGCGGGTTGCCCTGCAGGGCTTCAAAGGAACGACGTGAATTTCTTGATCGACAACTGGGCGCTGATCTCCGTGGCCCTGCTTTCGGGCGGCATGCTGCTGTGGCCCATGCTGCGCGGCGGCTCGGGCGGAGGATTGAATCCCGCCGCGGCCGTCCAACTCATCAACCGCGAGCGCGGCGTGGTGGTCGATGTGGCCGAGCCCGACGAGTATGCCGCCGGCCACGTGGCGGGGGCCCGCAACGTACCACTGGGGCAGTTCGAGAAGCGGCTGCCTGAGGTGGTGAAGAACAAGACCGTGCCGCTGATCCTGGTGTGCCCCACCGGCGCGCGCGCGCAGCGCGCCTTGCCTACTGCCAAAAGACTCGGCTACGAAAAGGCCCAAGTGCTGGCGGGCGGCCTGCGTGCGTGGAAAGAGGCTAACCTGCCGGTCGAGAAAGCCTGACCCCCGAATTTTCGAAGACCACGTCACCCATGCAACCCGTCAAGATGTACACCACGGCCGTCTGCCCCTATTGCATTCGAGCCAAGCAGATACTCAAGTCCAAGGGCGTCGAGCAGATCGACGAGATCCGCATCGACACCGATGCCGAGCAGCGCGCGACCATGATGCAGACCACCGGGCGCCGCACCGTGCCGCAGATCTTCATCGGCGACACCCACGTCGGCGGCTGCGACGACCTGATCGCGCTGGACCAGCGCGGCGGCCTCGTTCCCCTGCTGCAGGGCGCCTGAGATAATCCCCCGCTTCCGGCCCGCCCCCTCGGGGAGCGGGCCTCTTCACGACAGAAAGATTCCCCAATGGCCGACACCCAAGACCCCGTCTTCCAGATCCAGCGCGTCTATTTGAAGGAGGCTTCGCTCGAGCAGCCGAATTCGCCCGCGATCCTGCTCGAGCAGGAGCAGCCGGGCGTGGACATCCAGCTGGGCGTGGAAGCCTCGCAGGCCGCCGACGGGGTGTTCGAGGTCTGCGTCACCGCCACGGTGACCACCAAGATCAAGGACCGCACCGTGTTCCTGGCGGAGGTCAAGCAGGCCGGCATCTTCGAGATCCGCAATATCGATCCCGAGCAGATGAACGCGGTGATGGGCATTGCCTGCCCGCAGATCATCTATCCCTACCTGCGCGGCAACGTCGCCGACCTCATCACCCGCGCCGGCTTTCCGCCCGTACACCTTGCCGAGATCAACTTCCAGGCGATGTACGAGCAGCAGCAAGCCCAGCTGGCGCAGCAGCAGCAGGGCTCGGGCATCATCACCAGCGCCTGAGCATGAGGCTGGCCGTGCTCGGCGCAGGCGCGTGGGGCACGGCCTTGGCCGTCAACGCGTCGGCCGGCCATGAAGTCAGCCTGTGGTTGCGCGATGCGGCGCAGGCGCGGTCGCTGCGCAGCGACCGCGAAAACCGCCGCTATCTTCCCGGAGTCGCCCTCGCGCCCTCGATCACCGTTCGTGACGATGCGGCGCAGGACCTGCCACGGCTGGTGTCCGAGCACGCACTCGCCATCGTTGCGACGCCCATGGCGGGGCTGCGGCCCCTGCTGGAGCGGCTGCGCGAATCCAGGGTCCCGATCGCCTGGCTGTGCAAGGGATTCGAGGCCGATCCGGCGCATCCCCAGGGACTGCTGGGGCATGAGATACAGCTCGAAGTCGCTCCTAACCTGCGCGCGGGTGCGCTCAGCGGCCCGAGCTTCGCGCTCGAGGTGGCGCGGGGCCAGCCCACCGCCCTGGTTGCGGCCAGCCCGCACGCCGACGTGCGCGGCGCCCTGGTAGAGGCGTTCCACGGCGCCAGCCTGCGTGTCTACGCCAACGACGATCTCGCCGGCGTCGAGGTGGGCGGCGCGGTGAAGAACGTCCTGGCGATCGCCACCGGCCTGTGCGATGGCCTGCAACTCGGGCTCAATGCGCGTGCCGCCCTCATCACGCGCGGGCTTGCCGAGATGACGCGCCTCGGGACGGCGCTCGGCGCGCGTGCGGAGACCTTCATGGGCCTGTCGGGGCTGGGTGACCTGGTCCTCACCGCCACCGGAGACCTGAGCCGCAACCGGCGTGTCGGCCTGCTGCTGGCGCAGGGGCAGAGCCTGCAGCAGGCGGTGCATTCCCTGGGGCATGTGGCCGAGGGCGTCTACTGCGCGCGGGCCGTCGTGCAGCGCGCCGACCGGCTCGGTGTCGAGATGCCGATCGCGCAGGCCGTGCTGGGCCTGCTGGATGGCCGCAGCGGCCCCGAAGAGGCGGTCGCGGCCCTGATGGGGCGCAGCGCGCGACCCGAAAGCTGAAGCGGGCTCAGCCCTGCCGCCGGCCGTCAGGCGCGTCCGCCGACCGCGCGGTCTGTGCGCCGCCGGATGCGTCCAGACGGGCAAGGGCTTCGGCGATCGGCGCAGACGCCCCGGGCCGCACCAGCCGCTCGATCTCCTGACCATCGCGCAGCAGGATCAGCGTCGGCCACAGCTTGACCTTGAACGAGCGGCCCAGGGGGCGCCCGGGGCCATCCTCGACCTTGAGGTGGCGCAGCCCGGGGTGGGCGCGAAGGGCCTCGGCGATGTGCGCCTGGGCGCCGCGGCACCAGCCGCACCAGTCGGTGCCGAATTCGAGCAGCGTGGGGCCGGGCAGGGCGTCGATCTCTGCGCGCGTGGGCTGGCTCGTGCTGTACGGAGTAGTCATGCGGACATTGTGGCGCGCGACGCAGCCGCCGGGCGCCCGCGGGCTATGCTCGGGGCGTCCGACGTTCCTGTGTGGTGTCGTGTGGGGCTTGCGCAAAGCCCGACCGGCCGCATGTGCGGGCGGTGCCGATCCGAGAGCCGAAATAAATGAGCGCAGTCATCCCCATCATCGACGTTGCCTACGAACAGCCGAGCGGCAGCAGCTGCGACACGCGCCACGCCTGGGCCCGCGTGCCGCCCGAGCCGCAGCCGGCCGAGCGCGAAGAGCTCAAGTCGCGCATTCGCCGCCTGCTGAAGGAGCGCGATGCCGTGATGGTGTCGCACTACTACGTGCACCCGGACCTGCAGGACCTCGCCGAGGAGACCGGCGGGATCGTGAGCGACTCGCTCGAGATGGCCCGCTTCGGCCGCGACCATCCGGCGCGCACGCTGGTGGTGTCGGGCGTGCGCTTCATGGGGGAGACGGCCAAGATCCTGTCGCCCGAGAAGCGCGTGCTGATGCCCGACCTGGACGCGACCTGCTCGCTCGACCTCGGCTGCCCGATCGACGAATTCAGCGCCTTCTGCGACCAGCACCCCGACCGGACGGTGGTGGTCTATGCCAACACCAGCGCCGCGGTGAAGGCACGCGCGGATTGGCTCGTCACCTCCAGCTGCGCACTGCAGATCGTCGGTGCGCTCAAGGAGCAGGGGCACAAGATCCTGTGGGCGCCCGACCGCCACCTGGGCGGCTACATCCAGCGCGAGACCGGTGCCGACATGGTGTTCTGGAACGGCTCGTGCATCGTGCACGACGAGTTCAAGGGGTTCGAGCTCGAGCAGCTCAAGAAGGCTCATCCCGGCGCCAAGGTGCTGGTGCATCCCGAATCGCCTGCCGACGTCGTGGCGCTGGCCGACGCGGTGGGATCGACCTCCGCCATTCTCAAGGCCGCGCGCGAGATGGACGCACGCGAGTTCATCGTCGCCACGGACAACGGCATGATGCACAAGCTGCGCACGCTCAATCCGGGCAAGGTCTTCATCGAGGCGCCTACGGCCGGCAACAGCGCCACCTGCAAGAGCTGCGCGCATTGCCCCTGGATGGCGATGAACGGACTGGCCGACCTGGCGCGGGTGCTGGAGACCGGCGCCAACGAAGTCCACGTCGATGCCACGCTGATCGAAAGGGCGCGACTGCCGATCGACCGGATGCTGGCGTTCACCGCCGCTTTGAAGAACGGTCAGGCTGCGGGCGCCCTGGTGCCGAACATCGGCGCGGCCTGAGGTAACAACCGTCGCAGGTCCTCGGGGGGCCAGCCTCCCGGTGCGCCGTCCGGGGCTGCAACGCGAGCGTGGTTCCCGGTTCCGGACGCCGCGCGCCGGGTGAGTGCTCCACGCACAGCGTTTGTCGGAGCAGGGCCGGCCTTCGCTGGTGCCTACTTGCTCAGCGGCAGCCAGCGGTATTCGCCCAGGCCTTTGCGGCCGGTCGCTGCCCGCACCACCATCATCGAGCCGAGGATGGATCCGCCCAGGCGCACCGCAAACGACGCGCTCTGCCGCGTGGCGATCCAGGTGCCGATGCCGGCCGCGAGCATCAGCCAGTGCTCGCCCGGAATGTTGGGCCGCTGGGCGTCCCATTCCCTGAGCTGCTGCAGCTGCTGGCGCGTCTGCCGTTCGCCGGGAAGCTCCTGGCGTTCACTGTTCCATTCGCGGATGCGCTGGAGAGGATTGGATTGCATGCGGTGTCCTTGCTGCTGGGTGCTGGCGGCGCTTCGACGCGCCGTGTGCGACCCACTCTAGGTCCGGGGCCGGGCGCCCTGTGTGCGCACAGCGCCGGCCATCCTGTAGGACGCCCGCCGCTGGGCTTGCGCCCGTTCAGCGGGGCGAGAGCACCGTCGGCGTGGCGACCGGCAGCGTGGCGGGGTAGTCGCGACTGAAGTGCAGGCCGCGGCTCTCGTGCCGCCTGGTGGCCGACTGCACGATGAGCTCGGCCACCGTGACGAGGTTGCGCAGCTCCAGCAGGTCGCGGCTCACGTGAAAGGAGCCGTAGAACTCCTGGATCTCGCCTTGCAGCAGCGCAATGCGATGCGCCGCCCGCTCGAGGCGCTTGTTGGTGCGGACGATGCCCACGTAGTCCCACATGAAGCGCCGCAGTTCGTCCCAGTTGTGCGAGATCACCACCGCCTCGTCGGCATCGGTCACCCGGCTCGTATCCCAGGGCGGCACCTCCGGCACGGCCGGCAGCGGCGTTGCACGGATGTCGAGCGCCGCCGAGCGGGCGAACACCATGCATTCGACCAGCGAGTTGCTGGCGAGGCGATTGGCGCCGTGCAGCCCGGTGCAGGCGGTCTCTCCGATGGCGTGCAGGCCGCCCAGGTCGGTGCGGCCCGCCAGGTCGGTGAGGACGCCGCCGCAGGTGTAGTGTGCCGCCGGCACCACCGGGATCGGCTCGCGCGTGATGTCGATGCCCAGCTCCAGGCAGCGCGCGTGGATGTTGGGGAAGTGCTCGCGGACGAAGGCCGGAGGCTGGTGCGAAATGTCCAGCAGGACGCAGTCGAGTCCGTGCTTCTTCATCTCGAAATCGATCGCCCGCGCCACGATGTCGCGCGGTGCCAGCTCGGCGCGCTCGTCGTGCGCGGGCATGAAGCGCGTTCCATCGGGCAGCAGCAGCCGGCCTCCTTCGCCGCGCACCGCCTCGGAGATCAGGAAGTTCTTGACGTGCGGGTGGTACAGGCAGGTCGGGTGGAACTGGATGAACTCCATGTTCGCCACCCGGCAGCCGGCGCGCCATGCGGCCGCAATGCCGTCGCCGGTGGCGGTGTCCGGGTTGGTGGTGTAGAGATAGACCTTGCCTGCGCCGCCGGTGGCCACGATCGTGTGGGGCGCGCGAAAGGCGACCACCTCGTCGCGTGCCTCGTCGAGCGCATAGAGCCCCAGGCAACGCTGGGGTGAGCGGCCGACCTTGTGCGCCGTGATCAGGTCGATGAGCATGTGGTGCTCGAACACGGTGATGTTGGGTGTGCGCTGCACGTGCTCGATCAGCGTGTGCTGCACGGCGGCCCCGGTCGCGTCCGTCACGTGGGCGATGCGCCGCGCGCTGTGCCCGCCCTCGCGCGTGAGGTGCAGGTCGCCGTTCTCTTGCGAGAAGGGCACGCCCAGCGAGCGCAGCCAGGCGATGCTTTGGGGTGCGTTCTCGACCACGAAGCGTGTGGCCGCGGGGTCGGACAGCCCGGCGCCGGCGACCAGCGTGTCATCGACATGGGCATCGAAGCTGTCCCGCTCGGACAGCACCGCCGCGATGCCACCCTGCGCCCAGCCGCTGGAGCCGTCGGTCATGGTGCGTTTGGTCAGCACGGCCACCCGATGGGTGGGCGCGAGGTGCAGCGCCGCCGACAGCCCGGCCAGGCCGCTGCCCACGATCAGCACGTCGAAATCGAGCGAAGCGCAAGGTGTCATGGTCGGCAGGTCGGTCAGGCCGGCTGGTAGGCCAGGCGCACGTAGATGGGGGCGAAGGCCTCGGCCTGCGTGAGCTCGATCAGGGTCTCCTTCGCCAGCTCCAGCATGGCGATGAAGGTGACCACCAGCACCGGCACGCCCCGCTGCACGTCGAACAGTTCCTCGAACTCGACGAAGCGGCGCCCCTGCAGCCTGCGCAGTACGATGCTCATGTGCTCGCGCACCGAGAGCTCCTCGCGGCTGATCTTGTGGTGCTGCACCAGCTTGGCGCGCTTGAGGATGTCGCGCCAGGCCTCCTGCAGCTCGGCCACGCTCACGTCGGGAAAGCGCGGCTGAATGGCCTGCTCGATGGTCACCTGCGCGCGCAGCACGTCGCGCCCGAGCTGCGGCACCGCGTTCAGGCGCGCGGCCGCCAGCTTCATCTGCTCGTATTCCAGCAGGCGCCGCACCAGCTCGGCCCGCGGGTCTTCGGGCTCCTGGCCTTCGGCCGTCTTCTTGGGCGGCAGCAGCATGCGCGACTTGATCTCGATCAGCATGGCCGCCATCAGCAGGTACTCGGCCGCCAGTTCCAGGTTGCGGCTGCGGATCTCGTCCACGTACTGCAGGTACTGGCGCGTCACGCCCGCCATGGGGATGTCCAGGATGTTGAAGTTCTGCTTGCGAATCAGATAGAGCAGCAGGTCCAGCGGTCCCTCGAAGGCTTCGAGGAAGACCTCCAGGGCGTCCGGCGGGATGTACAGGTCGGTCGGCATCGCGAACAGCGGCTCGCCGTACAGGCGCGCCAGCGCCACCTGATCGATCACTTCGGGCATGTCGGCGGCCGGCGCTGCCGGGCGCTCGGGCAGGGTGTCGATGCTGTCGCCCATCGCGCGGCCGGCTGCTATCGCGCGCGCTCGGCGCCTTCGCCGGTGCTGCTGGAGCCGTACACGTACGGGTTCTGGCGCACCCGCGCCTGGCTCCACTCCTGCTGCTGGTCGCGGTCGAGGCGCTTGTCCCACCAGATCGCGCGACCGGAGCGCTGCTGCGCCTCCAGGTCGGGGTTTTCGGCCTTCAGCTCGGAGATGAACTGGGTGACCTCCGACGTGTAGTCGGGACGGCGAAATATGCGGCGCAGCAGGGACATGGACGGGACCTCTAGGCGGGCCATTCTACGAGGGCGCGCCGAAGGGGAACCTTCGAACCGGTCGGAGTTACAGACGGGGCATTCCACAGCCGTGTTGGCTTGCGCCGACGCACCCCGCCATGCAATCGCCCGACCGCCAGGACACGCGTGCTCTGGTCAGCCTTTGGTTACGCCGACTGGGCGATGTCGCCGGGCTGTCCCTCCAGCTCTCCAGCGAGGGCGTCTGCGGCGTCGGCCATGAGAGCGGAATGGACTGCGCGATCGAGGTGCCGGAGGACGGCGGCGCCGTCTATCTGCGTGCACCCATGCTGCCCTGGCCGCCCGTCCACCTCGCCCGCATCGCCGAGCACCTGCTCACCGAGCAGTTCCTCGGTCTCGGCACCGACGGAGCCACGTTCGCGATCGACCCCCGCGACCGCGAGCTGGTGCTCTGGAAGTGCGCCCCCGTCGCGCTGCTCGACGAAACCTCGTTCCAGCAGCTGCTCATGGAGTTCATCCAGATGGCTGTCCATTGGCGCGACGAACTCCAGAGGATCGATTTCGCACCCGATCCCTCCAGCGACATCAGGAGCGCAGGCGAGGACGCGTTCGAGGGTGCCGATTCGAAACTGAGGCTGGCCTGACATGAACCACCCTGCCCATGTTCACGGCGCCACGCCGCAGCCTGCTCCCATCACCGCAGGCCCCGGGTCGCGGCCGGTGGCTGCGACGCGTCTCGCCGCACCGACGCGCGGCTTCGTCGCCCGCATCAAGGCATGGCTCGGCATCGCACGACCGACGCGGACGGGGCTGGTCGAAACCCTGCGGCCCCCCTCCACCGGGCGCATCGGATTCTTCTTCGGCCGGCTTTCGGGTCCACGCGCGGAGCAGCTCACCGCCGCGCGCGCTGCTCACGAGGCCCTTCGCCACGGCGTGGCGCCCCGAAGCACCTCGTCCGAGCTACCCGTCTCATTGCGAGCGGCGCTCGACGGCTGCTCGGACAAGAGCCCCAAAGCCGTCTACGACCTGGTGTGCGGCCGCGTGAACGCAGCCGCAGGCGCAGCCTTGTCCGTCGCGGATGCCCGCGCCTTCCTGATGCACATCTCGGCGGACGATGCGGGCCTCGCATCGCTGCGGTCCTATTTCGCGAACAAGGGCAGCACTAGCATCCAGGCGCAAGCGCGAGCGGGGGCCGTCTACGCGGCCCTGGTGGCGCAGGTCGATGCCGCCCCGCGCCCGGGGGTGCTTCCGGACGATCCCATCGAGCGCGCCGAGGTCCAGCTGCAGTCGGCGGAGCGCGCCTCGCGCGAGGTCGGCACGCTGCTGGAAAGGATGCAGCGGCTCGATCGCATCCGCACGGACCTTGCGCACATGCCGGCGAGCCCGGGAGCGGCGCTTGGAAGCCTGCGAGAGCGGTGCGCGTCCGAGGGTCGCCGGCTGGTGCAGGAGCTGCGCACCACCACCGACGAACAGCACGCGAAGCTGCTCGAGGAGCGGGTGGATGTTGCAGTGGGGGCGCTTTCGAGCCTGCAGGACCGGCTCGCGCTGTTTCAGGACGCGTTCACGGCCAGCGAAAGCTGGAGCGAGGCCGATGCGGTCCTCTGCCACGCCAGCATCGTCCGGCTCCAGGAGGTCGTGGATACGCTGGTGGAGGGCGAAGCCGCGCTCGCGCACTACGCGGCGCTAACGGCATCTCCCGACAAGGCCGGCTTTGCGGCGCCGGCGGCGCTGGCCGCGAGCCTGCGCCGGGGCACGGTTGCGGAGTATCGCGTCGTCCAGCGGCAGATCGACGGCGTCTGCGCCAAGGTGCTTCCCGACGAGCACGACGAAGTGGTGAAAACCATCGCGCTCGGCATCCTCGATCCAAAGGGCAAGCCGGCGCTTCGGCTGCTGTCGGATATCCGGGCGGGCAAGGCCGAAGCGGTAGACAAGATCTTCGCTTCGCCCGAGTGGGACGACCTTGCCCTGTCGCTGAAACTGGAGGCCCTCGATGGTGAAGAGCAGGCCGCGCTCGCAGCGGACAAGGCGAAGGCACCCGAGGCGGTGTCCGACGAGTTCGCGAAACGCCGCTACGCCACCACCGTCCACCACAAGCTGCGCGTCGTCAATGCCGAAATCAATCGGCTGATCGCACTCGGCGGCACGAGCCAGGCTCCTCTGGTAGGCGACGCAGGCGCCGCCCCCGGCGCCTCGGAGTGGGCGATCGACCAGATCCGCGCGCTCGCCCAAGGCATGGACAAGGAGGCCGACCTTCTGCTGATCAACTGGATCTACCTGTCCGCTCTGAACCCCGCCACGCGGGCGATCGACCGGGAGAAGGTGCAGCGTCTGTTCACGCACCTGAAAGGCACGCGCGCCTTTCTGCCGGACCTCGCGCAGGCGCAGGCACAGCTGCAACAGGGCTTCAGCAGCCTGGACAGCGTCGCGCGGTGTCAGCAGAGCATCGCGAAGTTCGCGCAGGCGCTGCAGAAGGCGCAGACGCTGTCGGCTGCGGGTAGGGCGGAGAACGTGCTGGTGTCCGCGCGCGGCATGGCTGCAACGCTGCATGAGCAGATCACGAAGCAAGCCGATGTCGATCCCGCGTCGCCAGACTTCAAGCGCTTGCTGCGAGAGCGCACCGAGGCGGTTCGCTCCGATTGGATGGTGGCAGCCGGACCCACGTACGGGCGCTACGTCCGCGCGCTCGGCGATCGGGCGGCCTGCATCTCCGGTCTCCGGGCCAAGGGCTGGAACCTCAGGCTCGACGATCTTGGCGCGCTGCTGGGCAGCAAGGATCCTACTGCGCGGACGCAGCGGGCAACTCTCGAAGCGCTCGTGAAGTACCTCAATGTCGCCGGCCAACTGGACAGCCACAACAGGCAGGCTGCACGGGACGGCACGATCCTCAAGCAGCTTGCCCTGGACGAGGCCGTCGCGCTAGCTGAGCTGAACGGTTTCGATCCGGAGAGCCTGACCCTGCAGACACAAACCGGCGAAGAGCCGAGCCGCGCGGCGCTGCGCAAGCTGCTGGGGCAGGCGGAGGAATTCCGGGGCCTGCTCAAGGCGAGCCAGGATATCGAGCGGCTGCAACCGCAGCATGCGGCAGGCAGCACGAACGCATCGGCCCTGCAGTCCCACTTCGAAGCGGTGGTGCGCATCGCGGTGCTGCTGGAAGCGTCGGAGCGCGGCGACGCGCAGTTCACCACGGCGAGCACCTACGCGGGCGAGTCCGCCGTCGGCTCGGTGCTCAAGAAGCTGCGCGATTACGGGTTCCAGATCGCCGATCAGGATCCGACGATCCGTTCGTTGGTGCAGGACGCCTTGAAAGAGCTGGCGAAAGGCCTGAGCCTTGCGACCGTGTGCGACCGGTTCGACCCCGCCAACGCGAAAGCCAAGGGACTACTGCGCAGGCTGCTTCCCGAGTCCAGCCAGTCCGCCACAGGCGGTGCGCAGGGGGCGCTTGCCACCGGGGCGTCGCCGGCCAGGGATAGCCGCAGCGCGGCCAACAGGATGGTCGTGCTCCAGCGCTTTCACCAGTTGCGAGAGCGCCATGCGCCGCAGGTCGGTGAGTCCTACGGATTCGGTCTGGGTTTCGGAACGCAGGGTGAGTTGTCCTTCACCCAGCCCGTGCTGCCCGGCATGGGCGTCGGCACCCAGGTGGAGGCGCGCAAGTCGGACGGTCTCAACGTGGTCCGCACGGCGGCGGGATACGAGATCGACGTGACGGCGGCCAGGTCGGGCGCGATGTCGGCGGCGCTCTCCTTCCTCGGCGGCTCCGTCACCCTGCAGGGGCGGCGCGAAGAGGGGGCGGGCACGGGCTTTCGCTTTGCCTGCCCGGACGACGCCGCCGCGGAAGCCCTGGTCAAGGCGCTGATCGACGCAGCGCCGATCGAGCCGGCGCAGTGGGCCCGCATCCGCGTCGAGCGCCTGGCCATGCGCTCACACCAGACCAGCGGACTCGCGCGCGCCGAACTGCAGCTGACGGCCGGGCCGCTCACGCTGGCGGCGCTCGAAGGGCAGCTGAGTGCCTCGCGCCAGGAGCGGCTCGAGACCAGCAAGCGTCCGTTCATGGAAACCGAGCGGCGCATCCGCACCGTCAGCGTGCTCGCGGGTGGGAGCGTGTCGGTGCTCCAGGGCCGAGCAAGCAAGGACTTCGAGGTGGGCCGCGATGTCACGGTCGAACGCGAATTCGTGCGGCGGGCCGGGCTGCTGCAGGAAGGCTGCGGCATGAGTGTCCAGGCGCGCCTGGTCAACGACGACCTGGCAGCGTGCCTGCGGCAGGTCATGCCGCACCTGCGCGAGCGCGCGGGACAGGACGAGCTCGACCACTACGTCGGTCAGGTAGCGCAGGCCACCCAGGGCATGCCCGCGGGGTCCGTCATCGATATCCGGCTGGAATGCGTCCTGGTGCCCCAGGCGCGGCGTGACGCCAACGCCTGGTTGCGGCATGCCCGGCAGCAACTGGCATTCGCCGCGGTGCGCCGCGATCCGGCCCAGCAGGCGTCGGCCGCACGTGCCGCCCTGGAGCAGGTGGATCGCATCACGCGCGACCCCACGAGCTACCAGGTCTCGGCCGTGAAGGTGCTGACCCGGTCGAGCGCGGAGGCCACCAGGGGCATTGCCGCCCAGTCCGCCTTCGCCAACGTGAGAGCGCAGCAGGCGCATCCGGTTTCCATGTTCCAGGCGGCCGGTTCATCCGCAGCCGGAGCGGCGCCGCGCCTTGGCGCCCAGTACGGTGCACTGCTGGGGGTGTCAGAGTCTGCGCCGCAGTTCGTGTCGGAGTCCGAGTCCCCAGCCGAGGCGGCAGCCGGGTCCGAGTAGGTCGGACTCGGCAGGATCGAGGATGTGCTGCCGTGCCGTGCCGTGCCGTGCCGTGCCGTGCCGGCCCGGGCTGGGCTGGGCTGGGCGAGGCCCACGCTCGCCGGCCGAGCGCTCGCCTGCAACGGCGCAGGGCCGCGCGTAGACTCTTCGTCACCATGCGCCTCTCTCATCTGCCCTCCCGCCGAGCCGCCCCGCTGTTGCAGAGCCGCCATGGTGCCCTCGCGGCCCTGGCGCTGTGCGGCATGCTGCTCACCGGCTGCGACCCCCAGCGCATCAGCGAACTCGAAGAAGGTGTGTCCACCGAAGCCGACGTGCGTGCGCGTTTCGGCGCACCCGAGGCCATCTGGGAAGCACCGGGCGGTGGCTACACCCTCGAGTACAACCGCAACCCGGCGGGCCACCAGAACTACATGATCACCATCGGACCCGACGGTCGCATGAGCGCGCTGCGCCAGGTGCTGCACCCGGGGAATTTCGCCCGCGTCCAGCCCGGCATGTCCATGGAGGAGGTGCGCCGCATGCTGGGCCGGCCCGCGCGCCAGCAGAGCGTGCCTTTGCGCGGCGAGACGGCCTGGGATTGGCGGTGGATGGATCCGCCCAACGCCTCCATGCTCTTCACGGTCTGGTTCGATCGCGACCTGCGGGTCGTGCGCAGCCAGAGCCGCCCGGACAACGAAGCGCCCGAGCATCGCTAGGCACTCGTGGGCCGCGCAGTGCGGGCGTTGCAGGGCGGCCCCTCGCGCGTGACCTGCCAGCGCGCGGTGTCCTCGACCGCACGGCCCTCGCGCGCGGTCTTCAGCGGTCCGCTCGAGGAAAGCGTGACCTCGACCTAAAACGCGTGACCTCGAACGCCTGACTTCCAGCGCGTGACCTCCAAGGCCTGACCCCCAACGCGTGACCTCCAAGGTGAGACCTCCAACGCGTGATCTCTAAAGCGTGATCTCTAAGGCATGACCTCCAGCGCATGACTTCCAGCGCATGACTTCCAGCGCATGACTTCCAGCGCATGACTTCCAGCGCATGACTTCCAGCGCATGACTTGCGCGGCGGGAACCGCGAGTCGGGTGGCGTTCCCAATCCCGCACGACCGATTCCGGGGAACGCGTTAGATGATCAATGCCTACAACGAGCTGATCCGCACCACGGCCGTCCGCCTGGAACTCGATCCCGACACCCTGGTCGCCACGCAGGGGCTGCTCCTGGGCGAACTCGCCGTCGGCTTGCTGTACGAAGGCGATGACGAGATCGGCGACATCGTCTACTTCTGCACCCTCGGCAGGCCCGATGCGCACCGCGAGACCGAGGTATACGCCGGTCTGCTCGAGGCGAACACCTTGTGGGTCGGCACCGGCGGCGCGACGCTCGCGCTGCATCGGAGCCTGGGCATCGACGTCGGCGGCCCGTCCGCGGGCCTGGAGCGGGGGGCCGAGGTCCACATCGATCCCTGGTCTCGCCCGTCGGAGCCGACCCTCGGCTGAGCAAGCCGTTACGGCGCGACCTCTCCCGACATGTGCTTGCGCGCCAGCTCGTCGATGAAGCCAGCGCGCTCCATCGTCTCGCGCGGTTGCGCCTGCAGGTGCAGCAGCTCCAGGCTGCCGCCGCGCAACAGCACCGCCTTGTGCAGCTCGCGCAAAGCGTCCAGGCCGGTGGTGTCGAGATGCACCAGGTGCAGTGCATCGAGCACGACCCGCGGCGAGGGCGGGCCGTGCTCCACCGCCTGCACGGCCGCATCGAGCTTGGCAGCCGCGCCGAAGAACAGCGAGCCGTACAGGCTAAGGTGCAGCACGCCCTCGGGCTGCGCCCGCACCTCGACCGAGAACAGCGTGTTCATGCGGCGGATGAACAGCACCGCCGCGGCCACCAGGCCCACCTCCAGGGCCACCGTCAGGTCGAACACCACCGTGAGAACGAAGGTGCCGAGCATGAGCACGCGGTAATGGCCGCTGTGGTGGCGCAGCTGCGCGAACGCGCGCCACTCGCCCATGTTCCAGGCCACGAACAGCAGGATGCCCGCGAGCACCGCCAGCGGGACATGCAACGCCAGCGGCGCCGCCAGCAGCACGATCAGCGCGAGCACCGCCGCGTGCACCAGCCCTGCCACCGGCGAGGTGGCGCCCGAGCGCACGTTGGTCACCGTGCGCGCGATGGTGCCGGTGGCCGGCATGCCGCCGAACAGCGGCACCACTGCGTTGGCGATGCCCTGCGCCATCAATTCCTGGTTTGGGTCGTGGCGCGGCAGGCCGCTCACCTGGTCGGCCACCCGCGCGCACAGCAGCGACTCGATGGCGCCCAGCAAGGCGATGGTGAGCGTCGGGGTGACCAGCTGCTTGACCGTCTCCCAGGTGAACAGGGGCAGCGCAAACGCCGGCAGTCCCTGGGGAATGCCGCCGAAACGCGAGCCGATCGTCTGCACCGGCAGCTGCAGCGCCCATGCGAGCAGGGTGAGGCTGACCAGCGCCACGACGGGGCCCGGCAGCCGTGCGTTCACCTGCGCCGCGCCGCGCATGAGCGGCAGCCGCAGGATGGGTTCCAGCGGCGACTGCCGGCCCCACAGCTTCGGCCACAGAACCAGCCCGGCGACACACGCCAGGCCCAGGGCGAACGCGTTCGGATTGAAGCTGTCCAGGTGCAGCCAGAGCACCCGCAGCTGCCCGAAGAAATCGGCCGGCATGCGCGCGACCTCCAGGCCGAGCCAGTCGCGCAGCTGCGACAGCGCAATGAGCACGGCGATCCCGTTGGTGAAGCCCACCACGATGCTCACCGGCACATAACGCACCAGCGTGCCCAGGCGCAGCAGGCCGAGGATGAACAGCAGCACGCCGGCCGAGGCGGTGGCGATCAGCAGGTTGGCCAGGCCGTAGCGTTCGACGATGCCGTAGACGATGACGATGAAGGCACCGGCCGGACCGGCGATCTGCACGTGCGAGCCGCCCAGCAGCGACACCAGCAGCCCGGCAATGATGGCGGTCCACAGGCCCGCCTCGGGCTTGAGCCCCGAGGCGATCGCGAACGCCATGGCCAGCGGCAGCGCCACGATGGCCACGGTGGCACCCGCGCCCAGGTCTTTCTGGAAGCGCGAGGCGTCGTAGCCGCGCAGGGCGTCGAGCAGGCGCGGGCGGAAGCGGGCGACGGGCAGGCTGCGCCGCATGCCCGTGCTACTCCGAGGAGGGAGTGGCGAGGTCGATGGCGGATCCGACGGCGCGGCCGGTGAAACGCACGGTGCCGACCGCGGCCCCGGCAGCCAGCGAGGCGCCGGTGACCGCGACCGAGGTGGCTGCGCTGGAAACGGTGATCACCGCGCATCCCGGCAGCAGCCAGGACGCAAGGACGACGCAGGCGCCGACGCGCGCGAGGCGCGGGCCGGCAGGGAGGCGGGGCAGTTGCATGGAGGAGCCGAAGGCAGCGGATGGCTCGGCCATTATGGTGCCCGCAAGCGGCCGCCCACCAGCCCGTCCGGCGTCAGGCGCAGCGTGCCTGCACGTAGCCGGCCAACTCCTGCAGCACCTCGCCGAGGTGGCGTTGGACACGCGTGAAGCCGGCGTTGCGCTCGCGCGTCGCCTCGTCCATGTAGAGCGGGCGCCGGATCTCGACCTGAAGGCTGTGCCGGTTGCGCGCGGGCTGGCCGATGCGGGCGATCAGCTGCACGCCCTTGTAGGGATCGTTGCGCGCGACCCGGTAGCCGCGCGCCCGCAGCGCACTCTCGACCACGTCCACGAAGCCGGGCTCGCAGGTGCTGCCGTCGCGGTCGCCGAGCACGAAGTCGGCCAGCGGGTGCGCGCTCGCGATCTGCAGCCGCTCGTAGGCGTCGTTGGGCATGGAGTGCAGGTTCAGGTGCCAGACGCCGCCGAAGCGCTGCGCCGTGGACTCGATGGCCTGCGACAGCGCCGCGTGGTAGGGCTTGTAGTAATGCTCGATGCGCCGGCGCACCCGCTCGGGGCTGAGCGGGCCGTCGTAGATCGGCCGCCCCGCCGCGATGTTGCTCCACACGAGGCCATAGCCCAGGCGCGTCTTCTCGCTGGGCGCCAGCGGCTCGGGCCACGGCCCGGAGAGCAGCTCCGGGTCGAGGTCGTCGAGCGTGCGGTTGGCATCGATATAGGTGCGCGGAAAGCGCGCGGACAGCAGCGTCGCACCCACCGAGGGAGCAGCGTCCCAGAGCGCCTCCACGTGGGTGTCCTCCCCCCGGCGCAGCAGCGCCAGGGGCACGGCATGGCCGAAGTCCGCCGGGTAGTCGGTGCCGCTGTGCGGGGAGTCGCACACCAGCGCCGTGGCGGGCTCGCGGGGTGCGATCAGGTCATAGGCGTGCACGGATTCGTGCATGAGGGCGCTCAGTCCAGGCTGATCTTGGCGACCTCGGCGACGCGGGCGTAGCGCGCCATCGCCTGCTCGATCTGCTTGCCGAACTCGGCGGGCGTTCCGGGGATCAGCGACGCGCCCGACTCGTCCATCTTGCGGATGAACTCGGGATGCTGCATGGCCTTGTGGATTGCCGCGTTCAGCCGTGCGACCACCTCGGGCGGCGTGCCGGCGGGTGCCACCACGCCGAACCAGCCGCCGGTGCCCATCTGCGGGTAGCCCAGCTCGCCATAGGTCGGCACGTCGGGCAGCGCGGGCGAGCGCTTGTCCGAGAGCACCGCCAGTGCGCGCAGCCGGCCGGCCTTGATGTTGGACAGGGCGGAGGGCAGGTTGTCCGTGATCGCATCGACCTGGCCGGCCAGCGCGTCGTTCATCGCGACGCCCGCGCCCTTGTAGGGGACGTGCAGCATCTCGATGCCCGCCAGGTGCATGAAGTGCTCGATGTTGGCGTGTCCGAGCGAGCCGGCGCCCGGCGAGGCGAAGCTGAACTTGCCCGGCTCGGCCTTGGCCTTGGCGATGAACTCCTTCATCGTCGCGGCCGGCACCTTCGGGTGCACCGCGAACACGCTGGGCGTGGTGGCGACGTTGGTCACCGGCGCGAAGTCCTTGACCGGGTGGTACTTGAGCTTGGCGCCGTACACCGCCGGGTTGCTGCCGTGCGTGCTGACGGTCGCCATGCCCAGGGTGTAGCCGTCGGCCTTGGCCTTGGCGACCATCTCCATGCCCACGGAGCCCCCGGCGCCCGCCTTGTTCTCCACGACGATCGGCTGGCCGAGCTCGCGGCTGCCGTATTCGGCCACGAGACGGGCGGCCAGGTCGGTCGAGCCCCCGGGGGCGAACGGCACGATCAGCTTGATCGGGCGCTCAGGAAAGGTCTGGGCCTGACCGGCGCCGAGCACGCACAGCGCGGCCGCGGCGGCCAGGGCCTTGAGGAAGTGACGGGTGTTCATGGACATGGTTTTGCGGGTGAGAGCAGGTGACGGAGAGAGGGGGGCGAAGCCCTGCAGGAGCTCGGAGAGCGTAGGCGCCGCAGAGTGCCCCGACAAACGACTTTTCAGCGTCCGGTGATGACATGATGTAATTCGTGGATGGCCATCCACAGCCCCTCGCTGGTCGAACTGCATGCTTTTCTGGCGGTCGCGCGCGTGGGAAGTTTCCGTGGCGCTGCCGAAGCGCTGCACGTCACGCAGGCGGCCGTCAGCCGGGCGGTGCAGCGGCTCGAGGAGCAGCTCGGGGTGGACGTGTTCGAGCGTTCGGGCGCGGGCGTGCGGCTCACGCCGCAAGGCACCGCGCTGCGCCGGCGCACCGAAAAGCATGTGGCCGCACTCGAAGCGGCGGCCCTGGCCCTGCGCCGCCCCACCGAGCGCCTGCGCCTGCGCATCTCGGTGGCCCCCAGCTTCGGAACACTCTGGCTGCTGCCGCGCCTGCCGGATTTCCACGCGCACCATCCCGAGGTGGCGCTGGAGTTCCGCCAATACCACCACGAGGAAAACTTCCAGCGCGAAGACGTCGATCTGTGGATCGCGCTGAAGGCGCAGGCCCACCAGCGCTGGCCCCGACAAGTCGCTGCCGAATACCTGGTCGGGCGCGAGATCGTCGCCGTCTGCGCGCCGCAGCGGGCGCGGGGCGTCGCATCGGCAGACCAACTGCTCGCGCAGCCTTTGCTCTATCACTCGAACTATCCCGACAACTGGGCGCTCTGGGCCGAAGCCGCCGGTTCGGCGCTGCCTGCCCAGTGGCGCGGCACCGGCTTCGACCTGGTGCTGAACCTGGTCGAGGCGGCGAGGGCTGGCATGGGCTTCGCGGTGGTGCAGCGCTGCATGGTGGAGGACGACGTGGCTGCCGGTCGCCTGGCGATGCCGGTCGCCGCCTGCGCGTCCACGGGGCGCGGCTACTACCTGTGCCGCCGCCGCTCGCTCGGGGCGCACCCGGCGGTGGAGCGCTTCGTGGATTGGCTGCGCCTGCAGTGCGCCGGAGATCGCGGCGCCTGAAGGGGCGTGTGGCAGCGCATCGTGCTGCGGCAGGCGCGGCGACGCCGGGCCGGTCTTGCGGTCTCTCAGAGAGGCGCTGAGCGCTCCATCAGGTGAACGATTCGCACGCTGGCGTTTCTTACTGATGAGCACAACGGGTGCTCGCGGCATCAACGACCTGGAGCACCGGACCACCATGACCAGCAACATCGCACAGGGCTCGAAAACTGCACCACCTCCCCTCGCCCAGTACCAACAGCCGGGCAGCCTCGACCAGCAGCGTCTCGAAGAAGCTCTCACGAAAGTGCTGTCCAACCCGGGCGCCTGGCTGGCTGTCAGCCGAGGGGGGACGTTCGTCGCCCGACTGCCTCGTCACTTCGACGTCGATCGCGCAAAGAACGAAACGGTCCCCCTGCCCAGGGCAAGTCTGAGGCACCGCATAAAGGCATGGCTCGTGCTGAACCTGAAGCTTGCGGCTTCGGGACACGACGGGGGTCGCAACCTTGCGGAGACGCACAGCCTGAACCGAAGAGAGCAGAGTAGTGGGCTGCGGTACATCATCAAGAGAGCGCCCGGGGACATTACAACGCTGGGACTAAGCCTTGCAGCGCAGGAGGCCATGTCTCCGAGCGAACGCGCCAGGAATCGCCAGCAGAACTCGGCCGCGGCGCAGGCCTTCCTCGCGAAGATGACGGCCATCGACACACCGCCAGAAATTCTCGGGCGGTTGGAGTCGAAACTACTCGGGAGCACGACAAACTCGGACAAGCGCACTGATGTGCCGCTCGTTGAACTTCCTCCGAAGGTCTTCGCAAGTCAGCTCGCCGTCATTCATGCGCAGAAGGCGCGGATGACGGTTCATGCCAATCTGGTGCGATCGCTTCAGACCAGAATGCGTCAGGACTTTGCCCGTGCGGCGGAGCAGGAAGCGGCCAACCGGAACATGGCGAGGCAGCAAGGCCGATTCGTACCTTCCTCTGCAAGCGAGGAAGGTTCGGCGCATCTGGCGTTCGGCGCTGCATCGGTCAAGTCGCCAGCTGACCAGGATCGACTCATGGCCGCGGCCCTGAAGATGTGGCATGCGGAGAGAACCGAAGAGGAGCGCGCGAAGGGACCCGCTGTTCGAAGTGATATGCGAAGTTCGGACGACCACTACCCGAAGGTGCTGCATTTCCTGAATCTGGAAATCACGAAGTTCACGACCGAGCGCCTGCGTGAAGCCAACAGGCTCTGAGGCTTCGGATCAGCGAGTGCCCTTGTGACCTCGGCTCTCAGGCGCGAACCCCGGCGTCGGCGTCGTTCGCGTCATCCATCGACCCGGGCGGGCCAGCGTCGAGCGGCCTCAGCGCACCCGCATGCCCGGCTGGGCACCGACTGTCGGCTCGAGGACGAAGATGCCGGGTTGGGCTTTCTCGTCGGCATGGCTGGCGGCCAGCACCATGCCCTCGCTCACCCCGAACTTCATCTTGCGCGGCGCGAGGTTGGCCACCACCACCGTGAGCTTGCCCTGCAGGTCTTCCGGTTTGTAGGCGGAGGCGATGCCCGAGAACACGTTGCGCGTGCGGCCCTCGCCCACGTCCAGCGTCAGGCGCAGCAGCTTGGTCGAGCCTTCGACGGGTTCGCAGGCGACGATCTTCGCGATGCGCAGGTCGATCTTTGAAAAGTCATCGATGCCGATCGTGGGCGCGAGCGGCTCGCCCCCAGGCACCTGCGCGACCGGCGCCGCTTCGGCCGGCGGCTCGAACAACGCGTCGAGCAGCTTGGGATCGACCCGCTGCATCAGGTGCTTGTATTGGCCGATGGCATGGTCCGCCCCGAGCGGCGTGGCGGCGTTCGAGAAGTCGAGCGGCTCGCAGCGCAGGAAGGCTTCGGCCTGCGCGGCCAGCGTCGGCAGCACCGGCTTGAGGCAGGCGGTGAGCACCTTGAAATCCTCGATGCAGGCAGAGCACACGGCCGCCGCGTCGTCGCCCCGGCCTTCCTTGGCGAGCTTCCAGGGCGCAGCCGCATCGAAGCGCAGGTTCACCTCGTCGGCGTAGGCCATGATCTCGCGCAGCGCCTTGCCGTACTCGCGCGCCTCGTAGAGCTGCGCGACGCTGTCCACCAGCCGCTGCGGCTGCGCCCCGGTGGTGTCGCCCGCCACCAGCCGGCCCTCGGGGATGAACTTGGCGGCACGGCTGGCGATGTTGACGTACTTGCCCACCAGGTCGGCGTTCACGCGGGCCACGAAATCGTCGGGGTTGAAGTCCACATCCTCGACCCGCCCGTTGAGCTTGGCCGCGATGTAGTAGCGCAGCCACTCGGGGTTCATGCCCAGCGACAGGTACTTGAGCGGATCGATGCCGGTGCCGCGGCTCTTGCTCATCTTCTCGCCGCTCACCGTGATGAAGCCGTGCACGTTCACCTGGCTGGGCGTCTTGCGGCCCGAGAACTGCAGCAGCGCCGGCCAGAACAGCGTGTGGAAGTACACGATGTCCTTGCCGATGAAGTGCACCTGCTCGACCTGCGGGTCGGCCACGAACTGCTCGAAGCTCGCATCGGTGCGCGAAGGTGCATGCCAGTGCGCGCGCGCCTGGCCCTTGTCGAAGTGGTTCTTCAGGCTGGCCAGGTAGCCGATGGGGGCGTCCAGCCAGACATAGAAATACTTGCCCGGTGCGTCGGGAATCTCGATGCCGAAGTAGGGCGCCTCGCGGCTGATGTCCCAGTCGGCCATGCCGGCGTCGAACCACTCGCTGGCCTTCTTCGCCATCTCGGGCTGCAGCCTGCCCGGGGTCTGCGTCCAGTCCTTGAGAAAGGCAAGCACCTGCGGATCGGACAGCCGGAAGAAGAAGTGTTCCGAGCTGCGCAGCTCGGGCGCGGCGCCGGTAAGCGTGGAGTAGGGCTGGATCAGGTCGGTGGGCG
Organism: Ramlibacter sp. AN1015; assembly: GCF_037726105.1. Taxonomy (NCBI): domain Bacteria; kingdom Pseudomonadati; phylum Pseudomonadota; class Betaproteobacteria; order Burkholderiales; family Comamonadaceae; genus Ramlibacter; species Ramlibacter sp. AN1015. The sequence continues at coordinate 229,293 of NZ_JBBJUM010000002.1, read as the reverse complement.
CATACACGCTGCTGCACACCTCGCAGCTGTCGCCGTACTGGTCCTTGGCGTGGCAGGTCGGGCACTCGCCCTTGATGTAGCGGTCGGGCAGGAACATGCCCTTGACCGGGTCGTAGAACTGCTCGATCACCCGCGTGGCGATCATCCCGTTGGCCTTGAGCTGCCGGTAGATGCCCTGGGCCAGCTCGGTGTTCTCGCCGCTGTCCGTCGAGTGCCAGTTGTCGAAGCGGATGTGAAAGCCTTCCAGATATTCCCTGCGACCCGCAGCGATGTCGGCCACGAACTGCTGCGGCGTCTTGCCGGCCTTTTCGGCGGCGATCATGATGGGCGCGCCGTGCGCGTCGTCGGCGCCGACGAAATGCACCATGTGCCCCTGCATGCGCTGCACCCGCACCCAGATGTCGGCCTGGATGTATTCCATGATGTGGCCGATGTGGAACTTTCCGTTGGCGTACGGCAGGGCGGTGGTGACGAAGAGCTTGCGCTGGGGCATGGGGCGGAAGATGGGCGAAAGAGGGGGCCGGGCCGGCAGGAAACCAGCGATTTTAGGGTGGCGCTGCAGCCGGCCGGCGAAGGGTCATCCGCGCATCGGTAAACTGCCCCGATCTCTCTTTGCACCACACCATGGCCACTCCCGACCAGCTGCTCGCCGCCCTCTCGACCGTCACCGACCCCAACACCGGCAAGGACTTCGTCTCCACCAAGTCGCTGAAGAACCTCAAGGTCGAAGGCGGCGATGTCTCCTTCGACGTCGAACTCGGCTATCCCGCCCGCAGCCAGCTGCCGGCCCTGCGCAACGCGCTCACGGCCGCGGCGCGCAGCGTGCCCGGTGTCGCCAAGGTGGCGATCCAGATCAGCACGCGTGTCACGGCGCACGCGGTGCAGCGCGGCGTGCAGCTGCTGCCGGGCGTCAAGAACATCATCGCCGTCGCCTCGGGCAAGGGAGGGGTCGGCAAGAGCACCACGGCGGCCAACCTCGCGCTGGCGCTGGCGGCCGAGGGGGCTTCGGTCGGCCTGCTCGACGCCGACATCTACGGCCCCAGCCAGCCCATGATGATGGGCATCGAGGGCCGCCCGGAGAGCTCGGACGGCAAGACCATGGACCCGCTCGAGAACTACGGCGTGCAGGTCATGTCGATCGGCTTCCTGATCAACCCCGACGAAGCCATGATCTGGCGCGGCCCCATGGCAACCCAGGCGCTCGAGCAGCTGCTGCGCCAGACCAATTGGCGCGAACTCGACTACCTGCTGGTCGATCTGCCGCCCGGTACCGGGGACATCCAGCTCACGCTGTCGCAGCGCGTGCCCATGACCGGCGCGGTGATCGTCACGACGCCGCAGGACATCGCCCTGCTCGACGCGCGCAAGGGCGTCGCCATGTTCGAGAAGGTGGGCGTTCCCATCCTCGGGCTGGTCGAGAACATGGCGCAGCACGTGTGCAGCAACTGCGGCCACATCGAGCACATCTTCGGCGAGGGGGGCGGGCGGCGCTACGCCGCCGAGCGCGGCATCGAATACCTCGGGGCGCTGCCGCTGGACATGCAGATCCGCCTGCAGGCCGATGGCGGCAAGCCCACCGTGGTGGCCGATCCGGACGGCGCCGTGGCCGGCGTCTACAAGGACGTGGCGCGCAAGGTGGCGGTGAAAGTGGCTGCCAAGGCCAAGGACTTCTCCGCCAAGTTCCCCACCATCACGGTCTCCAAGGACACCTGAATGCAGCACGCGACCGTTCGCCTGCACCGCGGCGACCGGGGCGACCGCACCGGCCGTCTCAAGGGCCGTGCGGTCGATGATCTCGCGCTGGCCGAGGTGCGCGCCCTGGTCGGGCCCGGGCCGCACCGGCGCGACCTGCTGATCGAACACCTGCACCTGCTGAACGACCGCTGGAACGGGCTGCACGAGCGCCACCTGGCGGCGCTCGCGCGCGAGATGAACCTGCCGATGGCGGAAGTCTTCGAGGTCGCGAGCTTCTATCACCACTTCGACATCCTGCGTGGCGACGCGCAGGGCGCGGCGTGCACGGTGCGCGTCTGCGATGGCCTGCCCTGCGAGATGGCGGGCGCGCGCGACCTGCTGGAGCGCTTGCCCGCCCTGCTCGGGCCCGGCGTGCGGGTGCTGCCCGCGCCGTGCATCGGGCGCTGCGAGCAGGCGCCCGCGGCGCTGGTCGGCCAGCGTGCGGTGCCAAGGGCCACAACCGACACGATCGCCGCCGCCTTGCACGGCACGGTGGCCGAGCCGCCGCCGGCCCTGCGCTACGCCGCCTACCGCGCGCAGGGCGGATACCGTCTGGCGACCGCGGTGGCGCGCGGAGAGCGCCATCACGACGACGTGCTGGCGGCCCTCGACCACGCCGGTCTGCGCGGCCTGGGCGGCGCGGGCTTTCCGTCGGGCCGCAAGTGGCGCATCGTGCGCGAGCAGCCGGCCCCGCGCCTGCTGGCCGTGAACATCGACGAGGGCGAGCCCGGTACCTTCAAGGACCGCCACTACCTCGAGCGCGACCCGCACCGTTTCCTGGAGGGCATGCTGGTGGCCGCGAGCGTCGCCGGCTGCGAGGCCGTCTACATCTACCTGCGGGACGAATACCACGACGCCCGCGCGCTGCTGCAGGCCGAGATCGCCGCGCTGCAGGCCGACGCGCCCTTTCCGCTGCCGGCGATCTACCTGCGCCGAGGCGCGGGCGCCTACATCTGCGGCGAGGAGTCGGCCATGATCGAAAGCATCGAGGGCAAGCGCGGCGAGCCGCGCCTGCGGCCGCCCTACATCGCGCAGGTCGGCCTGTTCGGCCGTCCGACGCTCGAACACAATTTCGAGACGCTCTACTGGGTGCGCGAGCTGCTCGAGCGCGGACCCGGGTGGTTCGCGGACCAGGGCCGCCACGGGCGCAGCGGCCTGCGCAGCTTCAGCGTCAGCGGCCGCGTGCGCGAGCCGGGCGTCAAGCTGGCGCCGGCCGGCATCACCCTGCGCGAGCTGATCGACGAATACTGCGGCGGCATGGCCGATGGGCACACGCTCTACGGCTACCTGCCGGGCGGCGCCTCCGGCGGCATCCTGCCGGCGCGGCTGGCCGACGTGCCGCTCGACTTCGACACCCTCCAGCCGCACGGCTGCTTCATCGGCTCGGCCGCGGTCATCGTGCTGAGCCAGCACGACCGCGCCCGCGATGCGGCGCTGAACGTCATGCGATTTTTCGCGCACGAGAGCTGCGGCCAGTGCACGCCCTGCCGCGTCGGCACCGCCAAGGCGGCCGTGCTCATGGAGGCGCCCACCTGGGACGGCGCCACGCTCGACGACCTGGCGGCGGTTATGGCCGACGCATCGATCTGCGGCCTCGGCCAGGCCGCGCCCAACCCGATCCGCTGCGTGCAGCAGTATTTCCCCGATGAAATCTCCTGACCTGCCCCTCGTCGCCTTCCGCCTCGACGGCCAGGACATGCAGGCCGTGCAGGGAGAGACCATCCTGCAGGCGGCGCGCCGCGCCGGAGTGGACATTCCGCACCTGTGCTGGAGCGAGGGCTTGCGCCCCGACGGCAACTGCCGCGCCTGCGTGGTCGAGGTCGCCGGCGAGCGGGTGCTGGCGCCGAGCTGCTGCCGTGCTGTCACGGCCGGCATGGACGTGCGGGCGCGCAGCGAGCGGGCCCTGCGCAGCCAGCGCATGGTGCTGGAACTGCTGCTGGCCGACATGCCGGAGCGCGGCTACAAGTGGAACGACGCAGCGGGGCAGGGCGGCTCGGGGAGTGCGCTTGTCGATACCGACACGATTGCTGGCGGGTCCCCCGCCGCCCCTGCGGACGCTGCGACTGCCGTGCCCGCCGCAGACGCCGCCACGGGCCAGCACGGCGAGCTGAGCGCCTGGGCGGCACGGCTTTCCGTGCAGCCACGGCCGGCGCTGCGCGCGCTGGAGCGCCCGCAACCGGCGCCCGACTTCTCGCATCCGGCGATGGCGGTGCAGCTCGACGCCTGCATCCAGTGCACCCGCTGCGTGCGCGCCTGCCGTGAAGAGCAGGTCAACGACGTCATCGGCTTCGCCGGTCGCGGCGCCGACAGCCGCATCGTGTTCGACCTGGAAGACGTGATGGGCGAGAGCACCTGCGTGGCCTGCGGCGAGTGCGTGCAGGCCTGCCCCACCGGGGCGCTGGCGCCCAAGACCCTGGTCGGCTCGCAGCAGGTCGATCGCGAGGTGGCTTCGGTGTGCCCGTTCTGCGGGGTCGGCTGCCAGCTCACGTACAAGGTGCGCGGCGAAACGATCGTTGCCGTCGAAGGCCGCGACGGCCCGGCCAACCACGGGCGCCTGTGCGTCAAGGGGCGCTTCGGATTCGACTACGCCCACCACCCGCACCGGCTCACGACGCCCCTGATCCGCAAGCCCGGCGTGCCGAAGGACGCTGAGGTGCTGCGCGATCCGGCGCGCTGGAGCGAGGTCTTCCGCGAAGCGAGCTGGGACGAGGCGCTCGACTTTGCCGCGGGCCGCCTGAAGCAGCTGCGCGAGACGCACGGCCCCAAGTCGCTGGCCGGCTTCGGCTCGGCCAAGGGCACCAACGAAGAGGCCTACCTGTTCCAGAAGCTGGTGCGCACCGGCTTCGGCAGCAACAACGTCGATCACTGCACCCGGCTGTGCCACGCCTCCAGCGTCGCGGCGCTGCTCGAGGGCGTGGGTTCGGGCGCGGTGAGCAACCCGGTGGCCGACGTCGCCGACGCCGAACTCGTCCTCGTCATCGGCTCCAACCCCACCTCCAACCACCCGGTGGCCGCCACCTGGATGAAGAACGCGGCGCGGCGCGGTACGAAGATCGTGCTGGCCGACCCGCGCGTGACCGACATCGGCCGCCACGCCTGGCGCACGCTGCAGTTCCGCGCCGACACCGACGTCGCCCTGCTCAACGCGATGATCCACACCGTCATCGCCGAAGGCCTGGCCGACGAGGCGTTCATCGCAGCGCGCGCGAGCAACTTCGAGGCGCTGAAGGAGGCCGTCGCCGGCTTCAGCCCCGAAGCGATGGAGGCGGTGTGCGGTGTGCCGGCGGCCACCATCCGCGAGGTGGCGCGCGCCTTCGCCACGGCGCGCTCGGCCATGATCCTCTGGGGCATGGGCGTGAGCCAGCACGTGCACGGCACCGACAACGCGCGCTGCCTGATCGCGCTGTGCGCCGTGGCGGGCCAGATCGGCAAGCCCGGCAGTGGCCTGCATCCGCTGCGCGGGCAGAACAACGTGCAGGGGGCGAGCGACGCCGGCCTCATTCCGATGATGCTGCCCAACTACCAGCGGGTGGACGATGCGCGTGCACACGCCTGGTTCGAGTCCTTCTGGGGCACGCGCCTGGACCCGACGCCGGGCTACACGGTGGTCGAGATCATGGACAAGGCGCTCGCGCCCGAGGGCGATCCGCACAAGGTGCGCGGCATGTACATCGCCGGCGAGAACCCCGCCATGAGCGACCCCGACCTGCACCATGCCCGCGCCGCGCTGGCGGCGCTGGAGCACCTGGTGGTGCAAGACATCTTCATGACCGAGACCGCCTGGCTGGCCGACGTGGTGCTGCCGGCGACGGCCTGGCCCGAGAAGACCGGCACGGTCACCAACACCGACCGCATCGTGCAGCTCGGGCGCAAGGCCGTCGAGCCGCCCGGCGACGCGCGGCCGGACCTGTGGCTCGTGCAGCAGATGGCCGCCCGCCTCGGCCTCGACTGGCGGTACGAAGGGGCCGACGCCGGCGTCGCCGCCGTCTACGAGGAGATGCGCCAGGCCATGCAGGGCGCCATCGGCGGCATCCGCTGGGAGCGGCTGGAGCGCGAAGGCAGCGTGACCTATCCCTGCCTGTCGGAGGACGACCCCGGTCAGCCCATCGTCTTCACGGAGCGCTTTCCCACGCCGGACGGGCGGCTGCGGCTGGTGCCGGCGCAGCTGGTCCCGGCCAACGAGCGGCCCGACGCCGAATTCCCGCTGGTGCTGATCACCGGCCGGCAGCTGGAGCATTGGCACACCGGCAGCATGACGCGGCGCTCGGCCGTGCTCGATGCCATCGAGCCGGTGGCCACCGCATCGGTCAACGGCGCCGAGCTGGCGCGCCTCGGCCTTGCGCCCGGGCAGATGGTGTCGCTGCAGTCGCGCCGCGGCGCCGTGCAGTGCCGGCTGCGCCGCGACGACGGCACGCCCGACGGCGCGGTGTTCATGCCCTTTGCCTATGCCGAGGCCGCGGCCAATCTGCTGACCAATGCCGCGCTCGATCCGTTCGGGAAAATTCCCGAGTTCAAGTACTGCGCCGTGAGGATTTCCCCATGACCGAACGTCCCAGCCTCCAGGTTGCGGTGGTGATGCGCCGCGAGAAGATCGACAACCGCTGGCAACCCTGGCGCTGGGTGCTGGACGAGGTGGTTCCGCACGAGGACGCCTGGGGGAGCGAGGCGCGCCTGCTGCGCAAGGACGACACGCAGGAACGCTGGCTGCACCCGGGCTTCACCGTGCAGCTGTTTCGCGACGACGCCGAAGGCTACTACCTCAACGTGACCACCGAGGCGCCCTGCTGGTTCGTGCTGTGGCGCATGGACGAAGAGGCCAGCCTGGCCGACGAGCCGATCGCGCGGCCGGTGATGGTGAGCCTGAGCTACCACGATGCCGGGCGCTGGCTGGATGCGCAGGAGACGGTCGAGAACGTTCCGGCGCCCCCGCCGGTGGTGCAATGGCTGCGCGCCTTCACCGATGCGCACTACGTGCCCGAGCCCAAGCGCCGCAAGCGGCCGGAGAGCTTCCGGCCGCTGCAGGACCGCTTCGGCAACCCGGCCAGCATCAGCACGGACAAGGTTCGCGGCGGCGGCGGCATGGGTGCCGGTGCAGGATCGGACTCGGGGTCCAGCGCGGGTGCGAGCCGCGGCAGCACGGATACGGGAGGCGATCATGGCTGATGGCTTCCTGGGGCGCTGGTCACGCCGCAAGCTGGACATTCGCGAGGGCAAGCCGGTGGAAGCGGATCCACCCGCCGCGCCCGCCGCTGCCGATCCGCCCGCTGGCATGCCGGCGCCCGTCGCCTTCACGCCCGACGAAGCGCGCCTGGTGCGCCGCGGCGACCCGGAGGGCGCGGGCGGCGCCGACGCAGCGCAGGAGCCGGCAAGTTCTGCTTCGACCGAGCGCCCGCTGCCGCCCAGCCTGGACGACGTGCAGGCGCTGACCGCCGACTCCGACTTCCGCCGCTTCGTTGCGTCCGACGTGTCGCCCGAGGTGAAGAACGCCGCGGTGAAGAAGCTGTTCGCCGACCCGCACTTCAACGTGATGGACGGGCTGGACGTCTATATCGACGACTATTCCAAGCCCGACCCGATGCCCGAGTCGATGCTGCGCCAGCTGGCCAGCGCCGAGTTCCTCGGCCTCTTCCGCGAGAAAGAGGAGGCCGCCGAAGCCGCGCCTGCCGCTGCGAGGGATGCTGCGGATAACCCTGCGCTGCAATCCGTGGCACAGTCGCAGCCGCCTGCCGGCGACGACCCGCGGGACCGGTCGCCGAACACCACCGCGACCGGGCCGACCGGACCCGACGAAACCGCGCCCGAGGGCGGCGGCCCCGCCCCCGAATATCCGAGCCACCATGCCGACCCTGATCTGCGACTGCAACAAGACCATGCCCCTGGACCCGAAGGCCCTGGGCAAGGCACTCGATGAGGAGCTGACGCTCCACTCCACCCTGTGCCGGCGCGAAGCCGGCGCCTTCCAGCAGGCGCTGCGCGCCGGCGGGGACCTGGTGGTGGCCTGCACCCAGGAGCAGCGCCTGTTCGGCGAACTGGCCGAGCAGACCGAAGGTGCCGCCTGGGCGCCGCTGCGTTTCGTCAACATCCGCGAGACCGGCGGCTGGAGCCGCGACGCGGCTGCGGCCATGCCCAAGCTGGCGGCGCTGATCGACCAGGCGCGCCAGCCCGAGCCGGAGCCGGTCACCACCGTCACCTACCGCAGCGAGGGCCGCCTGCTCGTGATCGGGCCGCTGGACGAGGCCGAGAAGCTCGCCGCCAGCGTCGGCGACGTGCTGCAGGTCACCGTCTTCGCCCAGGGCGGCAGCGGCGGGCAGGAGCGGCGTTGGCCGGTGCTGGCCGGGCGCATCGATTCCCTGGGCGGCTGGCTCGGCGCATTCGAGCTCGCCTGGACCCAGGAAAACCCCATCGACCTCGACCTGTGCACGCGCTGCAACGCCTGCATCGAAGCCTGCCCCGAGGGCGCGATCGGCTTCGACTACCAGGTCAAGCTCGAGGCCTGCACCGGCCACCGCGCCTGCGTGAAGGCCTGCGACGCCGCGGGCGCCATCGACTTCACCCGCGATCCGCGCAGCGAGCGCCAGTCCTTCGATCTGGTGCTCGACCTGCGGGCCCAGCCGGCCTTTGTGCGCCACGCGCTGCCCCAGGGCTACCTGCACCTGCCCGAGGGCACCGCGCCGCAGGCGCGGCTGGAGGCCGTGCTGCGGCTGCGCGAGCTGGTCGGCGAGTTCGAGAAGCCCAAGTTCTTCAGCTACAAGCAGAAGCTGTGCGCCCACAGCCGCAACGAGACCGTCGGCTGCCGCGCCTGCATCGACATCTGCTCGGCCGAGGCGATCTCCTCGGACAAGTCGCGCCAGCAGATCAAGGTCAATCCCAACCTGTGCGTCGGCTGCGGCGCCTGCACCACCGTCTGCCCCAGCGGTGCGCTGACCTACGCCACCCCGCGACCGCAGGAGCAGGGCGCGCGCCTGCGTGCGCTGCTGAACACCTACAGCCGCGCCGGCGGCCGCGCGCCCGTGTTGCTGCTGCACAGTCAGGAAGCCGGCCGGCGCCTGGTCGAAGAGCTCGGTCGGGCCGCGCGCATCGATCGCGCCCACGGCGTTCCGGCTAATGTGCTGCCCTTCGGGCTGTGGCACGTGGCCAGCACGGGCATCGAGCTGTGGCTGGCGGCCGTGGCCGGGGGCGCGCGACACATCGCCGTGCTGGCCACCGGCGAAGAGGCGCCCGGCTATCTGCTCGCGCTGGAGCGCCAGATGGAGATGGCGCAGGCGGTGCTCACCGGCCTGGGCTATGGCGGCACGCACTTCAGCCTGCTGCGCTGTGCGCAGCCGAGCGAGCTCGACCAGGCCCTGCAGCTGGCGATCCGCCGCCTCGGCGAGGTGCCGGCGTCCGTGGCCCGCTTCGCGATCACCGGCGACAAGCGCCCGGCGCTGGAGATGGCGCTGGACCACCTGGTCGAGCACGCCGCGGCGCGTCCCGACGCCATTGCACTGCCGACGGGCGCGCTTCTCGGCACCATCGCGGTCGACAAGGACAAGTGCACGCTCTGCATGAGCTGCGTGGGTGCCTGCCCGGCCAGCGCGCTGCAGGACAACCCGCAGATGCCGCAGCTCAAGTTCATCGAGCGCAACTGCGTCCAGTGCGGCCTGTGCGCCAGCACCTGCCCCGAAGACGCCATCACCCTCGAGCCGCGCCTGCTGCTCACGCCCGAGCGCCGCCAGCCGCGCGTGCTCAACGAGACCCAGCCCTACGGCTGCGTGCGTTGTGGCAAGCCCTTCGGCACGCTGCGCGCCATCGAATCCATGCTGGGCAAGCTGGCAGGTCACGCCATGTTCCAGGGCGCCGCGCTGGAGCGGCTCAAGATGTGCGGCGACTGCCGCGTCATCGACATCTACGCGGGCGACAACGAAGTCAAGATCACCGACCTATGAGCGAGACCTTTACCCCCACCTCGGCGCTGGACGAGGAAACCGCACGCGCCGACGTCTACGGCCTGTTCGCCCAGCTGTTCTACGCGGCGCCCGGCGAGGAGTTGCTCTCGGCGCTGCAGGTGGCACCCACCGAGGCTGCGGCGCAAGGCGGCTTCCTGGAGGAGCCGTGGCGCCATTTCGTGGGCACCTGCCGCGGTCTGAGCGCCACCGAGGTCGCCGCCGAATACGACGCGCTCTTCGGCGGCGTCGGGCGGCCCGAGGTCTACCTCTACGGTTCGCACTACCTCTCGGGGTTTCTCAACGAGCGGCCGCTCGCGCGGCTGCGCGAGGATCTGGCGGCCCTCGGCCTCACGCGCGACGACAGCATGTCCGAGACCGAGGACCACTTCGCGTACGTGTGCGAGGTCATGCGCTACCTGATCGCCGGTGACGACGTCGCCGTGGCCAACCTCACCCGCCAGCGCGAGTTCTTCACCACCCACCTGCAGCCGTGGGGCGCGGCCCTGTGCGAGGCGCTGCAGGCGCATCCGCGCGCACGCTTCTACCGCAGCCTCGGGGCCTTCACGCAGGCCTTCCTGGACGTGGAGCAGCAGGGCTTCGACCTGCTGGCCTGAGCGGCGCCGTGCGCGCCACTCCCGACGCCAGCGCCCCCGCGCCCGACACAGGCGCGAGCGCCGCGGCGTCGCGCCGCCTGTGGGTGATGCTGCTGGCCTTCACGGCGGGTTTTGCCATGAGCCAGGCCTTTCGCACCGTGGCGGCCATCCTCGCGCCGCCGCTGCAGCGCGACTTCGGCCTCACGCCCGGCGAGCTCGGCCTGTTCGCGGGTGCGTTCCATTTTTCATTCGGGGCCCTGCAGCTGTTCATGGGGCTGGGCATCGATGTCTGGGGCACGCGCCGCACGATGCTGGCGGTGTTTCCGCTGGCCATCGTGGGCGCGCTGCTCGCGTCGGTGGCGCAGGGGTTCGGCGGTCTGGTGGCCGGGCAGGTGCTGATCGGCATCGGCTGCGCGCCGGCCTTCGTGGTGTGCACCGTCTTCGTGGCAACGCGCTATCCGGCCGAGCGCTTCGCCGCCCTCTCGGGCCTGGTCATGGGGCTGGGTGGGGCGGGGCTGCTGCTCACGGGAACGCCGCTGGCCTGGGTGGTCGAGCAGTGGTCCTGGCGCACCGGATTCCAGGCGCTGGCCGTCGGCGCGGCGCTGGCCTGGCTGGCCGTGCTGCTGCTGGTGCGCGAGGCGCCCGAGCCACCGGGCGGCCGCACTCGCCCGGGCGTGCTGGCCGCGCTGCGGGGCTACGGAGCGCTGTTCACGCTGGCGCACACCTGGGGCATCGTGGCGCTGGCCCTGGTCACCTATGCCGCCTTCCTCGCGCTGCGCGGCCTGTGGCTGGGGCCGCTGCTGGTGGACCGCCACGGCTTCGGGCTGGTGGCCAGCGGGCACGTGGCGCTCGCGGTGTCGGTGGTGGGCATGTTCGGGCCGCCCCTGTTCGGCCGCATCGACCCCGGTGAGCGGCTTCGCAGGCGCTGGATCGCGATCGGCACGCTCTCGGTCGCGGCGATGTATGCGGTGCTCGCGTTCAGCCGCAGCGCCGCCATCGACGTGGGCCTGAGCGTGGTCATGAGCCTGGTGGCAGGCTACATCATCCTGCAGTACGCCGACGTGAAATCGGCCTACCCCGCGCACATGACCGGGCGGGCGATGGCGGTCTTCACCATGGCGATGTTCCTGGGGGTCGCGTTCGTGCAGTGGCTCACCGGCCTCGCGGCGTCGGTGGCGACCGCGCAGGGCTGGGATCCCTACGCCTGGGTGTTCGGACTGGTCACGCTGCTGCTGCTGGCGGGAACCTGGGCCTTCGTCGCGCTGCCCGCGCCGCGGCGCTGAGGCAGGGCTCGCACACAGCGCACGGCGATCAGGAGGCGGCCAGCGCCGCATCGACGCGAGAGGCTTCAGGCTCCGTGAGCAGCGTCACGCGGAAGGCGGCGCCGCCGCCCGGCGCATCGGCCGCCTCGATGCTGCCGCCGTAGCGCTCGACCAGGCTGGTGCAGATCCACAGGCCCAGTCCATTGCCGTCCTCGCGCGTGGTGAAGAAGGGCCGGAACAGCCGCTCCACCGCACCGGCGGGCAGCCCGGGCCCGGTGTCGCGCACCTCCAGTTCCACGCCGGCGCCTTGGTCGCGGGTGCTCAGCGTGAGGCGGCCACCGTCCGCCATCGCCTGGATCGCATTGATGATGAGATTGAGCAGCACCTGCTGCAGCTCCTGGCGGTTGAAGCCGGCGCGACGGGTGGCGGCGTAGCGCTTTTCCACCACGACACCGGAGCGCGCGAGCAGGTGCCCCACCAGCACCAGGGACTCGTCCATGACGCGGTTCACGTCCAGCGGCTCGGTGTAGCCCGCGTACTCGGTGGGCCGCGCGTACTGCAGCAGCTGCGCGACGATCAGGCGCATGCGGTCGATCTGGTCGTCAAGCAGCTTGAGCTCGGCCGCCACCGGTGCGGCCGCGGGGCCGAGGGTCTCGCGCATCAGGTCGAGGTTGCCCTGGATTACCGCGATGGGGTTGTTGATCTCGTGCGCCATGCTGGCGGTCAGCTGGCCGATGGCGGCGAGCTTTTCCGACTTCACCAGCTGGCGCTGCGCTTCCACGAGCGACGCGTTGCTGGCCGCCAGCTCGCGGGTGCGCTCGGCCACCTTCAGGTCCAGCTCGTCGGCCCACCGCTGCAGCCGTTCGGTCTTGTCGGCCACCACGTCCAGCAGGTGGTCCAGGTGCTGCGCCAGCGCGCCGATTTCGTCGCGCGCGGCCACCGGGCCGACGCGCGCGCCCGCGTCGCCCTCTTCGACCCGGCGGATGGTGCGGTCCATCTGCTCGACCGGCTGGAAGATGCCGCGCGCCAGCCGCAGCGAGAACATCGCCGCGAGCGCCATGACGGCCAGGAACAGCACGCCGATACCCGCCAGCATCGCCCACTTCACCAGCCGGAAAGGCTGCTCCAGGAAGCCGACATACAGCATGCCCACGCGCCGTCCCTGCCCGTCCAGCAGGGGCTCGTAGGCCGAGACGTACCAGTCGTTCACCACGAAGGCGCTGTCCAGCCAGGTGCTGCCGCGGCCCAGCACGGCGTCGCGCACCGCCTGCGACACCCGCGTGCCCACCGCACGGCGGTCCTGGAACAGTCGCACGTTGGTGGTGACGCGCACGTCGTCCAGGAACAGGGTGGCCGTGCCCTGGCTGCCGAAGGGGAGGGCGCCCTCGGGATAGACGATGCGGTTGATGTGGTCGATGAAGGGCAGGTTCTGGTTCAGGAGCACCCCGCCGCGCAGCACGGCGATCGTCTCGCCCGCGTCGCCGCGCACCGGCACGGAGGCGAGCACGGTCAGGGCGCGGTCTTCCACCGTGCGCTCGGTGGGCGTGGCGTTGCGCGTGGGCACCAGCGGCACCGCCACCCGGCTCGCGAGGTGCGGCGCCAGCTGCGCAAAACGATCGCCGTCGAGCAGTTCGAGCCGCGCCGCGCGGCCGGCGGAAATCGCGCCGGCGCCGGCGGCGGCAGCCTCCTGCGGCTTCACCAGCACGAGGAAATCGAGGCCGAGGGCTTCGCGCTGGCGCGCCAGCAGAGCCTGCAGCTGCGCCGCATCGCGCTGCGCCAGCGCCCGGTGCAGCGCATGCGACTGCGCCACCGATTCGGTGCCGCCGCCGACCTCGGCCACCACCTGGTCGAAATAGCCGTGCGCCACCGCGAGATCGCTGCGCACCTTGGTGATCAGCAGCCGATCGTAGGCCTGGTCGCCCCAGACGGCGAGGGCGCCCACCAGCAGCGGCAAGGCCCCGAGCAGCGGCAGCAGCGCCATCGCCAGCAGCTTGTTGCGCACCGACTGCGCGAGCCAGGGCCAGCGCGGCGCGAAGTTCATGGCAGTGCCCACTCGGCGACCCGGCGCTCCAGCGTGCGGCGCGAGATGCCGAGCAGCTGTGCGGCGCGGGTCTTGTCGCCCTGCACCGAGTCGAGCACCGACAGGATGTGCTGCTTCTCCAGGGTGTGCAGGTCGGTGGGCTGGCCGGCGGCGGAGGTCAGGCGCGCGGCCGGCGGCTGCGCGTACAGCGCCGACACGTTCAGCGCGCCCAGGATCAGCGAGCGCTCGATGAGGTTGCGCAGCTCCCGCACGTTGCCCGGCCAGTCGTAGCGCATCAGGAAGCTGCGCTCGGTCTCGGTCAGCACCAGAGGATCGGCGCCCAGGGCCGGCGCGAGCTGCGCCGTGAAGTGCGCCGCCAGCTCGGGGATGTCTTCCTTGTGCTCGCGCAGGGGCGGCAGCGTGAGCTCCAGTACCTGCAGCCGGTAGTACAGGTCCTTGCGGAAGCGTCCGGCGGCCACTTCGCCGGCAAGCTGGCGGTTGGTGGCGGCCACGATGCGCACGTTCACCGGCACCAGCCGCTCGCTGCCCACGGGGCGGATCTTCAGGTCCTCGAGCGCCCGCAGCAGCGTGGCCTGCAGCGCCAGCGGCAGCTCGGCCACCTCGTCCAGGAAGAGGGTGCCGCCCTGGGCGTAGTGGAACAGCCCGTCGCGTGCGCGCGTCGCGCCGGTGAACGCGCCCTTGGCATGCCCGAACAGCTCGCTCTCGATCAGCTCGGGCGACATCGAGGCGCAGTTCACCGGCACGAAAGGTCCCTGCGCGCGTGCGCTGAGGGCGTGCAGCGCCCGCGCCACCAATTCCTTGCCCGTGCCCGATTCACCCTGCAGCAGCACGGTGCTGTGCACGGCGGCCGCGCGGCGCACCGCCTGCCACAGCTGCTCCATCGCGCCCGACGAGCCGACCAGCCCGCCGCGCTGGATGCCTTCGGCCGACTGGCTGCGGCGCAGGATGTAGTTCTCGCGCGTGAGGCGTGAACGCTCCCAGCAGTGGCGCACCGCGGTGAGGATCTGCGGCATGCGGAACGGCTTGAGGATGAAGTCGGAGGCACCGGCGCGCAGCGCCTCGATGGCGGTGTCGAGGTCGGCGAAGGCGGTGATCAGGATGACGTCGCCGGTGAAGCCGTGCTCGCGCAGCTCCTTCAGCCAGGCGACGCCGTTCTTCCCCGGCAGCGAGATGTCCAGGATGATCAGGTCGATGTGGTGGGCCCGCAGCACCGCCTCGCCCTGTTCGGCGCTGCCGGCCTCCATCACCGCATGGCAACGCGGCGCCAGCGCCTTGCACAGGAAGTTGCGCATGCCCTGTTCGTCGTCGACGACCAGGATGTTCCAGAACGGCCAGCTCTCGGATGCGCGCTCGGCGCCGGCAAGCGGCCCAGCGGGGGACGGGATGGATGCGGTGGTGGTGCTCACGGGGCGGTACGACAGGGCAGCCCCGATTCTAGGAAGGGACACCCGAGCGAATTGCTCGGGTATCGCCTGCGATGCGTGGCAACCACGCGGTTCGGCACGACAAATTGTCGCGATCGATGCGACAGGATGACGCGACGCGCGCCATGTTGCAGTGCAACCTCTTCTGATGCGTGCGGTCCGGTCGCCGAACGCAGCCGTGGCACGCTTTCTGCATTGCGGATGGCTAGGGTCAATCCCGTTGTCCGCTTGACGGACGAGGGCTACATTCGCCGTGCGCTATGCAGCCTGTTGCATAGCCTGTGCATGTAGGAGACAACATGAGCAAGCCCAACCGCCAGCTCTCGCGGCGCACCCTGTTTGCCGGCGCCGGTACCGTCGGGGCCGCCGCGGCCGCCGTGAGCCTGCTGCCCGCCATCCGCGAGGAAGCCCCGCCCCCCACCGCCGAACGCCAGCCGCCCGCCCGCGGCGGTGGCTACCACCTGAGCGAACACGTTCGCCGCTATTTCAAGACCACCCTCATCTAACGTCGAACGGGGAGTCCCCATGTTGCTCACCAAGAAATCGGGCAGCGCCTCCGGCGTCGCCCGCTCGCCTTTCGTCCACAGCCTGCAGCGCGGGCTGGCACACGCCATTCCCACCGTCGATCGGCGCGGTTTCCTGCGCCGCTCGGGCCTGGGAGTCGGCGTCGGTATCGCGGCCTCCAGCCTGTTGCTGGTGAAGAAGGCGAAGGCCGCTTCCACCAGCGGCCCGGCCATCGGCAAGGGCACGATCGAGGTCAAGCGCACCGTCTGTACCCACTGCTCCGTCGGCTGCGCGGTCGATGCCGTCGTCGAGAACGGCGTCTGGGTGCGCCAGGAGCCGGTGTTCGACTCGCCCCTGAATCTGGGTGCCCACTGCGCCAAGGGCGCCGCCCTGCGCGAGCACGGCCACGGCGAATATCGCCTGCGCTATCCGATGAAGCTGGTGGACGGCAAATACCAGCGCATCTCCTGGGACCAGGCGCTCAACGAGATCAGCGCCAAGATGCTCGAGCTGCGCAAGGCGAGCGGCCCCGACTCGATCTACTGGATCGGCTCGTCCAAGCACAACAACGAACAGGCGTATTTGATGCGCAAGTTCGTGAGCCTCTGGGGCAGCAACAACTGCGACCACCAGGCGCGCATCTGCCACTCCACCACGGTTGCCGGTGTCGCCAACACCTGGGGCTACGGTGCGATGACCAACTCGTACAACGACATGCAGAACAGCAAGTGCGCGTTGTACATCGGCTCGAACGCCGCCGAGGCGCACCCGGTCTCCATGCTGCACATGCTCCATGCCAAGGAGAACGGCTGCAAGATGATCGTGGTCGATCCGCGCTTCACGCGCACGGCGGCCAAGGCCGACGAGTACGTGCGCATCCGCTCGGGCAGCGACATTCCCTTCCTGTTTGGGCTGATGCACCACATCTTCAAGAACGGCTGGGAAGACAAGAAGTACATCAACGACCGCGTCTGGGGCATGGAGAAGGTCCGCGAGGAAGTCCTGAACAAGTGGACGCCGGACAAGGTCGAGGAAGCCTGCGGGGTGCCCGAGGCGCAGATGGCCAAGGTCGCCGAAATGATGGCCAAGAACCGGCCGTCCACCATCGTCTGGTGCATGGGCCAGACCCAGCACTCGATCGGCAACGCCATGGTGCGTGCCTCGTGCCTGCTGCAGCTGTCGCTGGGCAACGTCGGCGTCGCCGGCGGCGGTGCCAACATCTTCCGCGGCCACGACAACGTGCAGGGCGCCACCGACGTCGGCCCGAACCCCGATTCGCTGCCCGGCTACTACGGCATCGCCGACGGCTCCTGGAAGCACTTCGCCACCGCCTGGGGCGTCGAATACGACTGGATCAAGGGCCGCTTCGCCAGCCCCGGCATGATGACCAAGCCGGGCATCACGGTCTCGCGCTGGATCGACGGCGTGCTCGAGAAGAACGAGAACATCGACCAGGACCCCAACCTGCGCGGCGTGGTCTTCTGGGGCCATGCGCCGAACTCCCAGACGCGCGGTCTGGAGATGAAGCAGGCCATGGACAAGCTGGACCTGCTGGTGGTGATCGATCCCTACCCCTCGGCCACCGCCGCCATGGCGGCGATGCCGGGGCGCGCCGAGGACCGCAACGCGAACCGCGCGGTCTACCTGCTGCCGGCGGCGACGCAGTTCGAGACCTCGGGCTCGGCCACCGCGTCGAACCGCTCGATCCAGTGGCGCGAGAAGGTGATCGATCCGCTGTGGGAGAGCCGCAGCGACCACATGATCATGTACCAGCTCGCCCAGAAGCTGGGCTTCGGCACGGAGCTGGTCAAGAACTTCAAGATGCAGAAGATCAAGGGCCTGGACGAGCCTCTGCCCGAGGACATCCTGCGCGAGATCAACCGCTCGGTCTGGACCATCGGCTACACCGGGCAGAGCCCGGAGCGGCTGAAGGCGCACATGAAGAACATGCACGCCTTCGACGTCAAGACGCTCAAGGCCAAGGCCGGTGTGAAGGACAAGGAAACCGGCTACGACCTCACGGGCGACTACTTCGGCCTGCCCTGGCCGGCGTTCGGCACGCCCGAGATGAAGCATCCGGGCACCCCGAACCTGTACGACCCGAGCAAGCACGTCATGGACGGCGGCGGCAACTTCCGCGCCAACTTCGGCGTGGAGCGCGACGGCCAGAGCCTGCTGGCGGAGGACGGCTCGCATTCGCTGGGCGCCGACATCACCACGGGCTACCCCGAGTTCGACCATGTGCTGCTCAAGAAGCTGGGCTGGTGGGGTGAGCTCACGCCCGAGGAGCAGAAGGCTGCCGAAGGCAAGAACTGGAAGACCGACAACTCGGGCGGCATCATCCGCGTGGCCATGAAGAACCATGGCTGCCACCCCTTCGGCAATGCCAAGGCGCGGGCGGTGGTCTGGAACTTCCCCGACCCGATCCCGCTGCACCGCGAAGCGATCTACAGCACCCGTCCGGACCTGGTGGCCAAGTACCCGTCGCACGACGACAAGAAGGCGTTCTGGCGCCTGCCCACCCTGTACAAGACCCTGCAGCAGAAGAACGTGCAGGACAAGGTGCACGAGAAGTACCCGCTGATCCTCACCTCCGGCCGCCTGGTCGAGTACGAGGGCGGCGGCGAAGAAACCCGCTCCAACCCCTGGCTGGCCGAACTGCAGCAGGAGGCGTTCGTGGAGATCAATCCGCAGGCGGCCGCGCAGCGCAACATCCGCAACGGCGATCGCGTCTGGCTGACCACCCCCACGGGTGCGCGCCTGAACGTGCAGGCCATGGTGACCGAGCGGGTCGGTCCGGACACCTGCTGGATGCCCTTCCACTTCTCGGGGCGCTGGCAGGGGCAGGACATGCTTGCCTATTACCCCAAGGGGGCCTATCCCGTGGTGCGCGGCGAAGCCGTCAACACGGCCACGACCTATGGTTATGACAGCGTGACGATGATGCAGGAAACCAAGACGACCATCTGCAACGTCGAACGCGCCACGGCTGCCTAAGGAGAGCGCAATGGCACGAATGAAATTTGTCTGCGACGCCGAGCGCTGCATCGAGTGCAACGGCTGCGTCACCGCCTGCAAGAACGAGAACGAGGTGCCCTGGGGCGTGAACCGCCGCCGCGTGGTCACGCTCAACGACGGCGTCCCCGGCGAGCGGTCGGTGTCGGTGGCGTGCATGCACTGCTCCGACGCGCCCTGCATGGCGGTGTGCCCGGTGAACTGCTTCTACCGCACCGAAGAGGGTGTGGTGCTGCACGACAAGGATGTCTGCATCGGCTGCGGCTACTGCAGCTACGCCTGCCCCTTCGGCGCCCCGCAGTTCCCCTCGGCCGGCACCTTCGGGGTGCGCGGCAAGATGGACAAGTGCACCTTCTGCGCCGGCGGTCCCGAGGACCACGGCTCGCAGGCGGAGTTCGAGAAGTACGGTCGCAACCGCCTCGCCGAGGGCAAGCTTCCGGCCTGCGCCGAGATGTGCTCGACCAAGGCGCTGCTGGCCGGCGACGGCGACATGGTCGCCGACATCTTCCGCACCCGCGTGCTGGCGCGCGGCAAGGGTGCCGAGGTCTGGGGCTGGGGCACCGCCTACGGCTCGCAACAGGCTGGCAAGCCGGGAGGCAAGTCATGATCGTTCGCATCGCCACCCTCGCAGGCGCGCTGGCGCTGCTGGCCGGCTGCTCCGAGCAGCCCCAGGACGCCAGCGGCGTCAAGAGCGACCGGCCCGTGTTTTCCGGCACGGGAGCGCCACCTCCGTTTGCGCTCACCGACTGGAAGCAGGGCGACAAGGCCAGTTGGGAACAACAGCTGCGCGTGCGCGGCCAGGGGCAGAACGAATATGTGCGCGTCAAGAACTGAACGGGCGGGCCGCGCCCTGCGCGCCCTCGGGGCCACGCTCGCGATCGCCTGTGCGGCTGGCGGCGCCTGGGCCCAGACGGTGCGACCGGCCGACGAGGTGCCTGCGGCTCCCGCTGCCCGACCGGCGGCGCCCGCCACGGGCGGCATCCAGAGCCAGAACATCTTCGACGTCAAGCCCGACGCCGACCAGCTGCCCGGCTACGCCGAGCAGAACAACGCCCAGCGCAACGCGGTGCAGCCAGGCAACAACGCGCCCATGTGGCGCGCGGTCGGTGACGGCGTGGCCGGCACCACCAGCCTGCCGCGCAGCCAGGCACCGGAAGCCGGCGTGCTGATCCAGCCCCAGGTGCAGTACCCCGGCTCGCGGCTGACCACCGCCGGCGAAGCCTGGCGGCAGGTGCGCAACAACTGGATCCTGCCGTACGGCGGCTCCCTGCTGCTGATCGTGCTGGGCGCCCTGGCCATCTTCTACTTCACCAAGGGACCGATGGGTGCCGAGAGCCAGCCGGGCACCACGCGGCGCATCGAACGCTTCACCCCGTTCGAGCGCTCGGCCCACTGGGCAAACGCCATCGCCTTCGTGTTGCTGGCGGTGTCGGGGATCATCATGGCCTTCGGCCAGTTCTTCCTGCAGCCGCTCATCGGCCTGACCCTGTTCGGCTGGCTCGCCTACGCGCTCAAGAACATCCACAACTTCGTGGGACCCTTGTTCGCGGTGTCGCTGGTGATCGTGTTCTTCACCTTCCTGCGCGACAACATGCCGCAACGGGGCGACCTGCGCTGGATGCTCAAGGCCGGCGGCGTGTTCAGCAAGCACGAAGTTCCCTCGCACCGCTTCAACGCCGGCGAAAAGGTGGTGTTCTGGGGCGGCGTGCTGCTGCTGGGCGCCATCGTGGTCGGCTCCGGGCTGGTGCTGGACATGCTCATTCCGGGCCTGCTGTACGAGCGCGGCACCATGCAGGTGGCGCACATGATCCATGCCGTCGCGGCCATGTTCATGATGGCCATGTTCCTGCTGCACATCTACATGGGTACCCTGGGCATGCGCGGTGCCTACAAGGCCATGCGCACCGGCTATGTCGATGAAGCCTGGGCACACGAGCACCACCAGTACTGGGCCGAGGACGTCGCAGCCGGCAAGATTCCGGCGCAGCGCAGCAAGCCCGCCACCGTGGCGCCCGTGGCGCCGGCCGATGTGCGTCCCGCATGATCCGATGAGATTCACGATGAAACACCTGATCGTTCCCGCACTCATCGCGCTCGCCGCGCCGCTGGCGTTCGCCAAGCTGCCGGCAGCCGCCCCCCTGGACGCCGCCGGCCAGGCCAAAGCCGAAGAAGCCAAGGCCAAGACGGCGTGGCAGGCCAAGGTCGATGCCTACCAGCTGTGCCAGGCGCAGGACCGCGCCGCCGCCAGCTACCGCAAGCACGCGAGCGGATCGCAAGCCAAGCCCTCGTCCAACGGCGCTTCCGGCGGGACGCCCGCCGCGGCGGCCAGCCCCGCCCCGCCCTCGCCCATGCCGGTGGCGGCTTCTTCCGTCACTGCTGCCGCCGCCAGTGCACCCTGCATGGACCCCGGCCCCTTCGCCTTTACGCCACCGGCGCAGAAGCCGCTGGAAAGCTCGGGGGCGCACTCGCCTGCCGGAACGGCGAGCAGCCCGCCGAGCGTGAACACGCCCGCTGCGCAGATGGAGCCAGCCAAGAAGTAGAACGGCAGCCGGCGCGGGCGAGCAGCTCGCGCTGGCAGCGAGCCCGGCAGCCGCAGCCGCGGCCTCAGCCGAAGGCGGGGGGCGGGTGCTGACCCAGAAGCCGTTGCGGGTAGGGCACCCGGTCCGCACGCAGACCCGGCGGCGACCGCGCTCCAGACGCCGACAGCCGCCGTCGGTAGCTCGGCTACGGATGCAGGGGCCATCGATGCCGGTGCCGACGCCACACCGGGCCTGCACCTGCGCCCGTCGTACCATGTACCGCAGCCCGCGTCGCGACGGGCTCCCCGGCACCCACTTCTCCTTGCCCACAGCGCCATGTCGCCTCTGCCCCGCCTGACCGAAGCCCATGCCCCCCTGGTCCGTGCGATCGAGGTGGTGGACGCGTGGGGCGAGCGTCAGGCGCTGCACATTCCCGCCGAGCGCGACCTCACGATCTACATCGACAAGCGCGAGCTCGTAACCCTGATGACCCTGGGCGCGCATCCCGAGTGGCTGGTGCTGGGCTACCTGCGCAACCAGCGGCTGGTGCGCACACCCGACGAGGTGGAGTCCGTCACCGTCGATTGGGACGTGAATGCCGCCGCGGTGCGCACCCGCAGCGGGGTCGAGCGCATCGAGGAGCGCACCGCCCGGCGCGTGGTGACCACGGGCTGCGGCCAGGGCAGCGTCTTCGGCGGGCTGATGGACGAGGTGCATGCGCTGGTGCTGCCCGAGGCCCGGCTCACGCAGGCGCAGCTCTATGCGCTCGTCAACGCGATCCGCATCCAGGAGAGCACCTACAAATCGGCCGGGTCGGTGCACGGCTGTGCGCTGTTTCGAGGCGCCGACATGCTGGTCTTCGTCGAGGATGTCGGGCGGCACAACGCCATCGACACCATCGCGGGATGGATGTGGATGGAGGGCGTCTCCACCGACGACGCCGATCCGGACCAGCCTTACGTGTTCTACACGACGGGCCGGCTGACCAGCGAGATGGTCATCAAGTCCGCGCAGATGGGCGTCGCGCTCGTGGTCTCGCGCAGCGGCATGACCCAGATGGGACACACCATCGCGCAGCAGCTCGGCCTGTGCGCCATCGGGCGAGCCACCAACCGCCACTTCTATTGCTACAGCGCCCCCGAGCGGCTGGTGCTGCAGCCTGGGCTGGCAGGGCCGCGTCCCCAGCCGCGCTCCTCCGCCGCCGGGGAAGCCTGAGCGCTTCGTCGTCGCAGCCTCGCCCAGAGGCTGGGCGCCGGGCACCGCCCCGGTCGAACGCCTGATCGCAGGCCCTGCGTCGCCAGCCGCCCCGCTTGGCAGCTGGGAATAGTTCCTCCCTGCGTCGCACGTGCTCAACGCCGCTGCGGGCCGGCAGCCGCGGCACCGTCGAGCGCATGTAGGTAAGAGCCGCTTCCTTCTGTAATCGGCCCCGTTTGGGCTGCCTCTGCAGTCCTTCGCACCCCACGGCTCGACAGTCTCGTAGCAATATGGCGTGCACGTCGGCCCGCCGCTCCCCGCGTCAGGCTCCTCGTATTTCGTATACCTGCAATGAACCGTTATTTGCGCGCCAGCAGTGGGCAAACGTCCTGTTCCAGGTCGGCGGTCTGGTATGTCCATAGCCCTTTCGGGGGTGCACCAGAGGCCCTGCGCAGGCATCCAATAGCGACGTGGGCACGCGAAAAATTCCCCAAAGAAGAGCAGCCGCAAACCATGGTTGGGCTGCGCTCGTCTGGCTGTGCCATGACCACTTCGTGATTCACATTATTGCGAGACGTTGAATGTCCAATACCTTGCGTGCAGTATTTGTCGGCGACGGCACCCTCCTCATCCGTTGCGCCGAAGCGTTCCGGCAGGAAGGCCACGAGATCGCCGGTGTGGCAAGCACCGACCCCTCCATCCTCGAGTGGGCGCGCGGCCTGGGCATCGCCACCGAGCAGGTGCAGGGCGAGCCGCAATTCGCGGGCGTCGAGTTCGACTACCTGTTCAGCGTCGCGTGGCTGCACGTGCTGCCCGAGCGGCTGCTGCGACGCGCCCGCCGGCTCGCGCTGAACTTCCACGACGGCCCGCTGCCGCGTTATGCCGGCCTCAACGTCCCCGCGTGGGCGCTCATGGCCGGAGAGACGCGCCATGCGGTGACCTGGCACGAGATGACGCCCGAGGTCGATGCCGGGCGCATCCTGCGGCAGACCGAGTTCGCATTGGCGCCGGACGAGACGGCCTTCAGCCTGAACGCGCGCTGCTACGAGGTGGGCTTCCAGTCCTTCAAGGAGGTGCTGCAGGAGCTGGCAAGCGGCACGCCTGCATTCACCGATCAGAGCGGCACGCGCGGCTACTTCGGTCGCCATGCGCGGCCGCCGGCGCTCGCGACCCTGGATTGGCTGCGCACCGGCGCCGAATTGTCGGCACTGTCACGGGGCCTCGACTTCGGCAACTACGCCAATCCGCTGGCCATGTGCAAGGCCTGGCTGGGCGAGGATCTGGTGCTGCTGGTGCGGTCCGTGCGCGCGCTCGACGCGGCTTCGCCGGCGGCGCCCGGCACGGTGCTGGAAGTCGCGGCCGACCGCGTGCGCGTCGCGGTAGCGGGTGGTGAGGTGCTGCTCGAGGGCTGCCGCTGGCCCGACGGCTCGCGCGACCTCGCGCGCATCGAAACGGGTCAGGTGCTGCCGCCGCTGGCGAGCGCGCCGCTGGCGCTGCTGCAGGAGCGCTCCACGCGGCTGGCCCGCGGTGAAGTGGCCTGGCGCCCGGCACTGGGCGCGGTGCGCGACGTGGAGCTGCCGTACCCGCAGCGGGCCGCCGCCATGGAAGCCGCGGGGGAGGGCGCCGGTGCCGCGCAGCCCCTGCGACTGCCGCTGCAGGTGCCCGAGCAGGGCGCCGCGACGCTCGCCGCTTTCGCGGCCTGGCTGTGTGCTCTGGCCGGCCAGGACGCCGTCTCGCTGCGCTATGCCGACCCGAGCCTGGTCGCGCAGGCGCAGGGCATCGAAGCCTGGGCCAGCCCGTGGGTGCCGCTGCGCCTGGCGCTGGATGCGCGCACGCCGGTACGCTCGGTGCGCGAGCAGGCCGACAGCGCGCTCGCGAAAGCGCGTGAGGCCGGCCCGATGACGGTCGATCTGCGCCTGCGTACGGCCGGTGCCGGGCCGCTCGCGCCGCTGCCGCGCCTCGGGATGGGCATCGGTGCACCGACGCCATCGACGCAGCTGCTGCTGGAACTGCGCGCTGCCGAGCCGGGTGCATCCCTCGAGCTGCACCTGGACGCTGCGGTGTTCGCCCCCGAAGTGGGCGAGCAGATGGCCCGCCACCTGCAGGCGTGGCTGGCGGCCTTCGCCGCGGCCGACGGCTGCGTCGGGGAGGTGCCGCTCATGCCGGCCGACGAGCGCGCCCGCCGCGATGCGGTGAACGACGCCACCATGGTGGCGCCACGCAGCGGCTCCGGCGTGCACGCGGTGATCGCCGAGGCGGCCGCCGTGCGGCCGGATGCCGAGGCGCTGCGCTGGCACGACGAGAGCCTCAGCAACGAGGCGCTGCAGGCCCGCGCAGCGGCGCTGGGCCAGCAGCTGCTGCAGCGCGGCGTGCGCCCGGGCGACATCGTGGGCGTGTGCCTGGACCGCAGCCCCGACCTGCTGGTGGCGGTGCTGGCGATCCTGCGGGTCGGGGCTGCCTACCTGCCGCTCGATCCGGACTACCCGCGCGACCGCCTGCGCATGATGGTGGCCGACTCCGGCACGCGGGTGGTGGTGTGCCGCGAGCCGATGGCGGCGTTGCTCGAACTGCCGGCCGGCCACGTGCTGTCGCCGGACGTGCCGGCAAGCGCGCCGGCGCACCAGCCGTGGCCGCAGGTGTCCGAAGACGCAGCCGCCTACGTCATCTACACCTCCGGCTCGACGGGCAAGCCCAAGGGCGTGGTGGTGACCCATGCCAACGTGCTGAACTTCTTCGCCGGCATGGACCAGCGCGTGCCGGGAGAGGCGGGCGCACGCTGGCTGGCGGTGACCAGCCTGTCCTTCGACATCTCGGTGCTGGAGCTGTTGTGGACGCTCTCGCGCGGCGTCACGGTGGTGCTGCATTCGGCGCCGCCCGCGCGCGCCGGCGCCTCGGCAGGGCCGGATTTCAGCCTGTTCTACTTTTCCAGCGACGAATCCGCCGCCGGCAACGACCGGTACC
Organism: Ramlibacter sp. AN1015; assembly: GCF_037726105.1. Classification (NCBI taxonomy): domain Bacteria; kingdom Pseudomonadati; phylum Pseudomonadota; class Betaproteobacteria; order Burkholderiales; family Comamonadaceae; genus Ramlibacter; species Ramlibacter sp. AN1015. Next base: position 204,121 of record NZ_JBBJUM010000002.1, on the reverse strand, counting down.
GCCTGCTGATGGAGGGCGCACGGTTCGCCGACGAGAACGGCTTCGCCGCCGTCTGGACACCCGAGCGCCACTTCCACGCCTTCGGCGGGCTGTATCCCAATCCCATGCTCACCAGCGCCGCCATCGCCGCGGTGACCAAGCGCATCCAGATCCGCGCCGGCAGCTGCGTGCTGCCCCTGCACCATCCGGCCCGGCTGGCCGAGGACTGGGCGCTGGTGGACAACCTCTCGCACGGCCGGGTGGGCGTGTCCTTCGCGTCGGGCTGGCAGCCCAACGACTTCGTGCTCGCACCGCACGCGTTCGCCGAGCGCAAGCAGGCGCTGCTGGACGGCATCGACACCGTGCGGCGCCTCTGGCGCGGCGAGTCGGTGGCGTTCCCGGGGCCGGACGGCAAGCCCGTGAACGTGCGCACCCTGCCGCGCCCGGTGCAGTCCGAGCTGCCGGTGTGGCTCACGGCGGCCTCCAACCCCGAGACCTTCCAGCAGGCTGGCCAGAAGGGCTGCCATGTGCTGACGCACCTGCTCGGCCAGACCGTGGAGGACGTGGCGCAGAAGATCGCGCTGTACCGCGCGGCCTGGCGAGAGGCCGGGCACCCGGGAGAAGGCCAGGTCACGGTGATGCTGCACACCTTCGTCGGGCCCGACGAAGAGGCCGTGCTCGCCACCGCCCGCGAGCCGATGAAGGCCTACTTGCGCAGCTCCGTCGATCTGATCCGCCAGGCTGCCTGGAGCTTTCCCACCTTCGTGCAGCGCGGGGCCGCGGACGGCCGCACGCCGCTGGAGGTGATGCAGCAGCAGCCGCTGTCCGACCAGGAGATGGACGCGCTGCTGGACCACGCGTTCTCGCGCTACTGGAACACCAGCGCCCTGATCGGCACGCCCGAGCGCTGCCTGACCATGGTTCGGCGGCTGCAGGACGCGGGCGTCAGCGAGATCGCCTGCCTGATCGACTTCGGCATCGACACCGACGCCGTGCTCGCGCACCTGGAGCCGCTGAAGCGGCTGATGCAGATGGCGCGCCGCCCGCGTGCCACCGGCCAGGCGCTCGGAGTGGCGGGCGAGATGCTGCGCCAGGGCATCACGCACCTGCAATGCACGCCCTCGATGGCGACCATGCTGGTGGCCGACAGGGAAGGGCGCGAGGCGCTCTCGCGACTGCAGGCGCTGCTCGTCGGAGGCGAGGCCCTGCCCCTGGCGCTGGCGCGCCAGCTGCGCGAGGCCGTGCCCGGCACGCTGCTGAACATGTACGGCCCGACCGAGACCACGGTCTGGTCCACCTGCTGCGAGCTCGCGCAGGTGGGTGACTCCGTGCCGCTGGGCGAGCCGATCGCCAACACGCGGCTGTACGTGCGCAACGCGTGGCAGCAGGAGTGCCCGGCCCTGGTGCCCGGAGAGCTGCTGATCGGCGGCCGTGGCGTCACCCGTGGCTACCTGAACCGACCCGAGCTCACGGCGGAGCGCTTTGTCGAGGATCCGCTGCACCCGGGCGAGCGCCTCTACCGCACCGGCGACCTGGTGCGCAGGCAGCCCGATGGACGCCTGGAGTTTCTCGGCCGCATCGACCACCAGGTGAAGATCCGCGGACACCGCATCGAGCTCGGCGAAATCGAGAACGCCCTGGCGCGGCAGCCGGGTGTGCGCGAAGCGGTGGTGGTGGCGCGGCAGGACGCCGCCGGAGAGGCCATCCTCGTGGGCTACGTCACCGCCGCGCCGTCCGCACCGGCGCCCGATGCCGACACCCTGCGCAAGGCGCTCTCCGAGCTGCTGCCCGAGATCATGGTGCCGCGGCTGGTGTCGGTGCGGGAGAGCTTCCCGCTCACGCCGAACGGCAAGACCGATCGCAAGGCGCTGGCGGAAGCCTCGCCCACCAGCGCCGCGGCACCGGCGGCGGCCCTGGCGGCGCCGGAGGACCCGCTGGAGCAGGGCGTCGCGGCCATCTGGAGCCAGGTGCTCGGCGTTACCGACGTCGGCCGCGACAGCAACTTCTTCGATCTGGGCGGCCATTCGCTGCTCGTGATCCAGGTGCAGCGCCGCATCAAGGAGACGCTGGGCCGTGAGATCTCCATCACCGACATGTTCCGCCTGCCCACCGTGGCGGCGATCGCGGAGCACCTGCGCGGCAACACGCGCGACAGCGCCGTCAGCGAAGGCCTGGGCCGTGCGCATGCACGGCGCGCGCTGCGCAACCGTGCGGCCCGCACCGCCTGAAGGCCGCGACAGGACAGGACGCAAGCGACCGCGAAAGACATTGAGGCAGAGACAAAGGTAGAGACAGAGACAGGGACAGAGCAGCGAGACAGCAGAGTCAGACAGGTCAGGGAGGGAAATGCATGACACAAGAGATCGAGCAGGACAGGGGTGGAGATGACGCAACGAGCGGCCAGATCGCCATCGTCGGCATGGCCGGGCGTTTCCCGGGCGCGCGCAACGTGGGCGAGCTGTGGCGCCTGCTGCGCGAAGGCCGCGAGGCCACGCAGTGGCTCGGCGACGAGGAGTTGCTCGGCGCCGGCGTGACGCCGGGCGAACTGGCCGACCCGAACTACGTCCGCGCCAGCCTGCCGCTGCCGGACATGGAGATGTTCGACGCCAATTTCTTCGGCTTCAGCAAGCGCGAGGCAGCCGTGCTGGACCCGCAGCACCGGCACTTCCTCGAGTGCGCCTGGGAAGCGCTGGAGGACGCGGGCCACCTGCCCGAACGCTTCGACGGCGCCATCGGCGTGTTCGGCGGCTGCGGCATGCAGGCCTACCTGCCCTACAACCTGCTCACCAATCCCCAGCTGGTGCAGTCCATGGGGCTGTTCCTGCTGCGCCACACCGGCAACGACAAGGACTTCCTCACCACCCGCGTGTCCTACCTGCTCGACCTCAAAGGGCCGAGCGTGGGCGTGCAGACCGCCTGCTCGACCTCGCTGGTGGCGGTGCACATGGCCGCGCAGAGCCTGCTGTCGGGCGAGTGCGACATGGCCCTGGCCGGCGGCGCCAGCATCGACCTGCCGCACCGGCGCGGCTACCGCTACGCCGACGGCGAAATCCTCTCGCCTGACGGGCACTGCCGCGCCTTCGACGACGAAGCCGCCGGCACCCTGTTCGGCAGCGGCGTGGGCCTGGTGGTGCTGCGCCGCCTCGACGATGCATTGCGCGACGGCGACCATATCTACGCCGTCATCCGCGGTTCGGCCGTGAACAACGACGGCAGCGGCAAGGCCGGCTACCTCGCGCCCAGCGTGGACGGCCAGGCCCGAGCCGCCGTCGAAGCGCTGGCGGTGGCGGACGTCGATCCGGCCAGCGTCGGCTACGTGGAGGCGCACGGCACCGGAACGCCGGTGGGCGACCCCATCGAGGTGGCGGCGCTCACCCAGGCCTACGGCGCCGCCGGGCCCGGCGCGCTGGGCCTGGGCTCGCTCAAGACCAACATCGGTCACCTCGACACCGCGGCCGGAGTGGCCTCGCTGATCAAGGTGTGCCTGGCCCTGCGCCATGGCCTGCTGCCCCCCAGCCTGAACTTCTCGCGCCCCAACAGCCGCTTCGACACCGCGCGCATGCCGTTTCACGTGCTGCACCAGCCGCGGCCGTGGCCGCGCGGTGCGCAGCCACGCCGCGCAGGCGTCAACTCGCTGGGCGTGGGCGGCACCAACGCCCACGTGATCGTCGAGGAGCCGCCGCAGCGACAGCGCCAGGCGAAGGGCGACGATCTGGCGCAGCCCTGGCAGGTGTTCACGCTGTCGGCGCGCACGCCCACTGCGCTGGCCGCGCTGCGCACGCGCTGGCTGGACTTCACCGCCGAGCCGCCGCCGGAGTTCACCCTGGCCGACGCCGCCTTCACCACCCAGGAGGGCCGTCGCGCCTTCCCGCATCGGCTGGCTGTGGTCGCACGCGACCTCGAGGGCCTGCGCGCCGGGCTGCGGGGCCCGCAGCCCGGTCGTCCGGGTCCGCAGCCGGCGCAGGCGGCGCGCACCGCACCGCCGGTGGCGTTCCTGTTCCCCGGCGGCGGCGCGCATTTCCCCGGCGCCGGTGCGGCGCTGATGTGTTTCGACGCTTTCCGCAGCGCGGTCGACGAGTGCCTGCACGCGCTGCCGCCGAACGCGCCGGCTGGCCTGCGCGACCGCCTGTTCGCCGGAACGCCCGGCCAGCCGGCCGATGTCGCCTGGCTCGAGGCGCCGGCCAATGCCATTCCGGCCCTGTTCATCCTCGAGTACGCGCTGGGGCGGCTGTGGCTCTCCTGGGGGCTGCGGCCGGCGGCGATGATCGGGCACAGCGCGGGCGAGTACGCGGCCGCCTGCCTGACCGGCATGCTGACGCTGCCCGATGCGCTATCGATGGTGGTGCTGCGCGGGCGCCTGTTCGAGGCCGCGCCGCCTGGCGGCATGATCGCCGTCGATCTCGGCGAAGTAGCGCTGCGGCCACTGGTGGAGCGATGCGGCGTGGACATCGCCGCCATCAACGCGCCCGACCTGTGCATGGTCTCCGGCAGCAAGGACGCCCTGGCCGAGCTGCAGCAGATGCTTGCGGCCGAGGGCGTCGAGGCGCGCCGGCTGCGCATCGACGTCGCCGCCCACTCGCGCCTGCTCGACGGCATCCTGGACGAGTTCCGTGAGGGCATCCGCGGCATTCGCGCGGCGGCTCCTTCGGTGCCGGTCATGTCCAGCTTGACCGGCGAGTGGATCACCCCGCAGCAGGCGGTGGACGGTGAGTACTGGCTGCGCCACCTGCGTCAGCCGGTGCAGTTCGCGCGCGGCCTGCGCCGCCTCATGGACGAGTTGCCCGATGCGATGCTGCTGGAAGTCGGACCCGGCCAGGGGCTGGGTTCGCTGGCGCGCCACAACGGCTCGGGGGCGCGGCATCCGGTGCTCGCCTCGACCGGCAAGGCCGACGATGCGGCTGGCGGCGACCTGCCCGCGGTACTGGGCAGCGCCGGCACACTCTGGAGCCGTGGCGTGCCGCTCGACTGGGCTGCCGTGCGCGGCCCGGCCAGCTGCCGGCGCATTCCGCTGCCCACCTATGCCTTCGACCACGAGCGCCACTGGATCGAGCCGGGCCGGATGGTGGCGGCCGAGGGCGCCGCGCCCCACGCTGGCGCCGCGGCGGTGCCGGCGCCGGCATCCGCGGCGCTGCAGCGGCTGCCCGCGGTGGACGACTGGTTCCATGCCGACGGATGGCAGCCGGCGCCGCTTGCGGCCTCTGCGGCCGGATGCACCGGCCGCTGGCTGGTGCTTGGCAGCGAGCTTCCGCTGGGTGCCGCGCTGGTGCGCGCCCTCGGCGACGCGGGCGCTGCCGTGATCGCGGTGGCGCAGGGCGCAGGGTTCGCGCGCCACGATGCCCGGCGCTACACCGTCGATTCGCAGCGGCAGGAGGACGTGCTGCAGCTCTTCGAATCGCTCGAGCGCGAAGGCTGCCTGCCGGAAGGGGTCGTTCACCTGGGCGCGCTGCGACCTGCCGCCGCCGCCGGGAACGGGCGCTACGCCGCCGCCGTCGCCGGAGCCTTCGACACGCCGGTGCTGCTGGCCAAGGCCCTGCAGCAGCTCGATCTGGCACAGCCGTGCACCCTGCTGGTCGCCACCGCGGGCGCGCAGGCGCCGACCGGGGGCGCCCCGACGGCGCCCGAGCAGGCGCTCGCGCTCGGGCCCTGCCGCGTCATCCCGCGCGAGCTGCCCCACCTGCGCGCGCGGCTGATCGATCTGGACCCGCACGCCTCCGAGTCCGACTGCGCGGCACAACTGCTCGCCGAAGCCGCCGCCACCGACAGCAAAGCCGACCTGTGCGCCTGGCGCGAGGGGCGGCGCTGGCAGCCGCAGGCGGCCCAGAAGGTGGCGCCGCAGGCGGGCGCGGCCAGCCGGGTGCGCGACGGCGGCACCTACCTCATCACCGGCGGGTTGGGCGGCATCGGGCTGGAGCTGGCCGAGTACCTGGCGCGGCGGCACCGGGCGCGCCTGGCGCTGCTGAGCCGGCGCGAGCTGCCGCCGCGCGCCCAATGGGCCGCCGTGGCGGGCCGTGCAGACGGCTCCGAAGCCAGCCGGCTGGCGGCGCGCCTGGTCGCGCTCGAACAGGCCGGTGGCGAGGTCCGCGTGCTGCAGGCGGACGTCGGCGAGCGCGCCAGCCTGGCGCGCGCCCTGGACGCCTGCCGCGCGGAGTTCGGCACGCTCGACGGCGTCTTCCACGCCGCCGGGGAGATGGGCGACGCTCCTCTGGCCACCAAGCCGCTGGAGGCCATGCACCGGCTGCTGTCGGCCAAGGCCCAGGGCGCGCTGCTGCTGCACGAGCTGCTGCCGGCGGGCTCGCTGGAGCTGTTCGCGGTGTTTTCCTCCACCAGCGTGGAGCTCGGCCCGCCGGGGCAGATCGACTACGTCGCGGCCAACGCCCTGCTCGAGTCGCTGGCGCTCTCGCGCCCCGACGGCCTGGTGCTGCGCTGGGGCGTCTGGGCCGATACCGGCATGGCGGCGCGCGCCGCCGGGACCGCGCACGCCCTGGCGGCGTCGGCCGCAACGCCGCTGCACCCGCTGCTCGGCGTGCGCGCCGATGCCGACGGCGCGGTGGTCTTCGAGGCGCTCTACGACGCCGCGCGCCTGTGGGTGCTGGACGAGCACCGCGTGGCCGGCCGCGCCGTGCTGCCCGGAACGGCCTACATCGAGATCGCCCGCGCGGCGGCGGCCGTCATCGACCCGGGCCAGCCGCTGGAACTGCGCTCGCTGTCCTTCGAGGAGGCCCTGGTGGTCGAAGGCGCACCGCGCCGGGTGCAGGTGCGCCTGCGCCCCGATGCACAGGGGCACGAGTTCCTGGTGCGCAGCCAGGGGCCGGGTGAGTCTGGCTGGACCGACCACGCGCGGGCCACCCTGCGGCGCGGAACGCCCGGGTTGTCGGCTGCTGCGCCGGCCGCGGGTCCGTGGGAGCCCGGCCGCGCACCGCAGGCGGGCAACAGCGTGCTGGCCTTCGGTCCGCGCTGGAACAACCTCGCGCGCATGCGCCTGTCCCAGCGCTCTGGTGTGGCCGAACTGGCGCTGCCGCAGCCCTGCCGCAGCGACCTGGACACCTGGAGCTGCCATCCGGCCATGCTGGACATGGCGGCCACCTTCGGGCTGCACCTGCTGGACGAGGCCGAACGCGCGGGTCGCCTCTGGGTGCCGGTCTCGATCGACCGTGTGCGCCTGGCCGCCCCGCTGGGCGCCGAGTGCACGAGCCGGGTCGATCTGCGCGGTCGCCCGGAACAGGGCATGGCCTGCTTCGACGTGAGCCTGCACGCTGCGGACGGCACGCCCGTGGCGGCCCTGGAAGGCTTCGCGATGCGGGCCATCGACCCGGCCGTGCTATCGCTGCCACGCCGTGGGGCGGGCGCGGCGCGGCCGCCCGGCATGACCGAGCAGCTGGTGGCGTGCGGCATCCGCGTGCAGGATGCGCCGGCGGTGTTCGAGCGCCTGTTCATGTTCGGCGCGCCGGTGCTCACCATCTCCTCGATCGATCTGCAGCAGGTGCGCCGCGCGATGGCCGCGCCGGCTGCCCGCACCGCGCGGCCGGCGGCCGAGCCTGGCGTCGCCGCGTCCGCCGTGTCTGCCGAGGCCGGCGCGGCGGCCGGGCTGAACCGGCTCGAAGCGGCCATCGCCCAGGTCTGGCGCGAGCTGCTCGGGGTGGAGGAGGTCGGCCGCGACGACGATTTCTTCGCCCTCGGAGGCCATTCGCTGGTTGCCGTGCGGCTGTTCGCGCGGCTGCGCAAGCAGTTCGGTGCCGACCTGCCGCTGGCCACGCTGTTCGAGGCACCGACCCTGGGACGGCTCGCCGCCCTGGTGGCCGAGATGCAGCCCGAGCAGGCCGCGGCCGAGGACGGCGCGGCGGCAGGCGGCGCTGCCGACAATGCGGGCGCCGAGGCGCAGGCCGCGGCGCCGGCTGCGGCCGAGGCGTCGGAGCGGCCCGCGGTTTCCAACGTCATCCCGCTGGGCAAGCGCGCCTGGTCGCCGCTGGTGGAGATCTGCAAGGGCACGCCGGGGCGGCAGCCGCTGTTCTGCGTTCATGGCGCCGGCGGCAACGTGCTCAATTTCAAGCTGATCTCCGACCGGGTCGGCACCGACCAGCCCTTCTTCGGGCTGCAGGCGCAGGGGGTCGATGGCCGTCTGCCGCCGCTGCGCACGGTGGAGGAGATGGCCAGGCAGTACCTGCAGGCGATCCGCAGTGTCCGACCGAGCGGGCCGTACCGGCTCGCCGGCTACTCGGCGGGCGGGCTGATTGCGCTGGAGATGGCCCAGCAACTGCGCGCCCAGGGTGAGCAGATCGAGCTGCTGCTGATGATCGACACGCTGTCTCCGGACGCCGCCCGGCGGCCGGTGCCGTTATGGCGCAAGCTGTGGCTGCTGCGCAAGTGGTCGCTGGCCTTCGCGATGGGCTGGCCCGCACGGCGCCGCCGCGGCCGCGAGATCGAGGTGCGCTACGGCCAGGCGCTGGAGCGCCTCGCGCGGGGCGAGCCGCTGCCGCCGGAGCTGGTCGACTTCCACCTGTTCCGTAACTTCATGGAGGCCCAGGCGCGCTACGAAGCGCAGTCCTACGCCGGCGACATGGTGCTGTTCAAGGCGCGCGAGTGCGAAAACCAGTACCTGCAGGCTGGCCGCACCCTCGGCTGGGAGCAGCATGTGCAGGGCGAGATCCATGTCATGCGGATCGACGGCTCGCACTTTTCCATGATGAACGAACCCGGCATCACGCAACTGGCCCACGGCATACGCGACGAGCTGGCGCGCCTGGACGGCAGCGGCCAGCCGCATGCCCAGGAGGCCCGCCCGGCCGGCGTGCGCGGCTGGTGGAGGCTGCTGGCGGGCTGAAGGCGCATCGTGCCGCGACGTCGCGCCCGCCGCTGCGTCGCGCAACGCGGCGATCGTCACGCCGCGCTCGCCACCGCAGGCCCGAGCGTCGCTTCGTGCCGGCGCCACCATATCCCGCAGCCGGCCGGCGCCGCGGCCTTCGGGTAAGGTGCCGGCCATGACAAGTTTCTGGCACCTGGGCTGGCGCAGCCTCTGGCGCGACCTGCGCGCCGGCGAGCTGCGGCTCGTGATCGTCGCGGTGATGCTGGCCGTTGCGGCGCTCACCGCTGTCGGTTTCTTCGCCGACCGCCTCAAGGGCGGCCTGAGCCGCGATGCGCGGCAACTGCTCGGGGGCGACGCGGTGGTCTCCAGCGACAACCCTGTACCTCCTGAATTCGTGCAGCAGGCGCGTGCGCTGGGGCTGGCGAGCGTCACCACGCTCGGCTTTCCGACCATGGGGCGCGCCGACGAGCAGCAGGGCGGCGCGGCACGGCTGGTGGCCCTGAAGGCGGTGGCGCCCGGCTATCCGCTGCGCGGGCAGCTGCAGGTGGCGCCGGCGCCTGGCGCGCCGGCGCAAACGACCCGCGAGATCCCGCCGCCCGGGGAGGCCTGGGTCGATGCGCCGCTGCTGGGTGCGCTCGGGCTGGCGATCGGCGATCCGCTGTTGCTGGGGGACGCGCGCCTGCGCATCGGGCGGGTGATTTCCGTGGAGCCCGACCGGGGTGCAGGCTTCATGAGCTTCGCGCCGCGGGTGATGATTCACGAGGCCGATCTCGCCGCGACGGCGCTGGTGCAGCCGGCCAGCCGCGTGCGCTATCGCTTCGCCGTCGCCGGGCCCGACGCGGCCGTGACGCGTTTCGTGGACTGGGCGCATGCGCGCGTCGATTCCGGCGGCGCGCGCGGGATGCGCGTGGAGTCGCTGGAAGCGGGGCGTCCCGAAATGAGCCAGACGCTGGACCGGGCCGAGAAATTCCTGAACCTGGTGGCGCTGCTGGCGGCCCTGCTCAGCGCGGTGGCGGTTGCGCTGGCGGCACGCGGCTTCGCGGGCCGGCACCTGGACGACTGCGCCATGCTGCGGGTGCTGGGGCAGAGCCAGCGCAGCATCGCGCTGGCGTATTCGCTGGAGTTCGCCGTGGTGGGGCTGGCGGCGAGCGTGCTGGGCGTGGCACTGGGCTTCGGCGTGCACTTCGCCTTCGTGCTGCTGCTGGCCGGCCTGGTGGAAACGGCCCTGCCGGCTCCGGGGCTGTGGCCGGTGGCCTTCGGCCTCGGCATGGGCCTCACGCTGCTGTTCGCCTTCGGGCTGCCGCCGGTGCTGCAGCTGTCGCGGGTGCCGCCGCTGCGCGTGATCCGCCGCGATCTCGGCGGCCTCAAACCCGCGTCCGCGCTGGTGCTGGCCGTGGGCGTTGCCGGTTTCGCGGCCCTGCTGCTGGCGGCCAGCAGCGATCTCAAGCTGGGCGCCATCGCGGTGGGGGGCTTTGCCGGCGCCGTGCTGCTCTTCGCGGGCCTGAGCTGGGTGGCGGTGAAGCTGCTGCGCCTGGCGGTGAACGAGGCCACGGCGCCGCGCTGGCTGGTGCTCGCGACGCGGCAGATCGGGGCGCGCCCCGCGTATGCCGTGGTTCAGGTGAGCGCACTGGCGGTCGGCCTGCTGGCGCTGGTGCTGCTGGTGCTGCTGCGCACCGACCTGATCGCCAGCTGGCGCCAGGCGACGCCGCCGGACGCGCCGAATCGCTTCGTGATCAACGTGATGCCCGAACAGGAGCAGCCGCTGCGCGAGATGCTGCGCGAGGCGGGGGTCACGCGCTACGACTGGTACCCGATGTTCCGCGGGCGCCTGGTCGCGGTGAACGACCGGCCGGTGGCGCCCGAGCAGTACACCGACGAGCGTGCGCAGCGGCTGGTCGATCGTGAGTTCAACCTCTCGCACAGCGCCGAGCAGCCACCGCACAACCAGGTGGTGGCGGGCGGCTGGACGCCGGGCGAGGCCGGCGCGGTGAGCGTCGAGGAGGGGCTCGCCGAGACGCTGGGGCTCAAGCTCGGAGACACGCTGCGCTTCGACATCGGCGGCGTCACGTCCGAGGCGCGCATCACCTCGCTGCGCAAGGTCGATTGGGGCTCCATGCGTGCCAACTTCTTCGTGATGTATCCGCTCGCGAGCATGCCCGACGTGCCGGTCACCTACATGGGCGCCTACCGCGCGCCCGAGCGGGCCGGCTTCGACAACGCGCTGGTGCGGGCCTTCCCCAACGTCACCAACGTCGATATGACCGCCACCATCAACCAGGTGCAAGCGGTGCTGGCGCAGGTCATCCGGGCGGTGGAGTTCCTCTTCGGCTTCACCTTGGCGGCGGGGCTGGTGGTGCTGTTCGCCGCGGTCACCGCCACCCGCGAGGAGCGGGCGCGCGAGTTCGCCGTCATGCGCGCGGTCGGTGCGCGCGCTTCGCTGCTGCGCCAGGTGCAGCGGGCCGAGCTGGCCGGCGTGGGCATGCTGGCGGGGTTCCTGGCGAGCGTGGTGGCGATCGCGGTGGGATGGGCGCTGGCCCGCTACGTGTTCGACTTCGCCTGGCGCGCCTCTCCCCTGGTGCCGCTGGCCGGCGCACTGGCGGGCGCACTGCTGGCGCTGGCGGCGGGCTGGTGGGGCCTGCGCGAGGTGCTGAACAGGCCGGTGGTCGCCACGCTGCGCGAGGCCGCGCAGTAGCCGGAGGGGCCCCGCCGGCGCCTCGGTCCGTTCAGGGCAGCGTCGCGGCCTGCATGCGGCCCTGGATGACGCCGGCGCGGTCGGCGAGGTAGGGCGACTGGGGCAGCCGCTCGAAATGACGCGGGCGCGGCAGCATGACCGCGAGCCGCGCCGCTTCGTAGGACGTGAGGCGGGCGGCGCTCTTGCCGTAGTAGCGCTGGGCCGCGGCCTCGGCGCCGAACACGCCTTCGCCCCATTCGACGCTGTTGAGATAGATCTCCAGGAGCCGCTCCTTGGTGAGCAGCGCCTCCAGCGCGAAGGTGAGCACCACCTCCTGTCCTTTGCGCAGCAGGGTGCGTTCGCCCGAGAGGAACAGGTTCTTGGCCAGCTGCTGCGTGATGGTGGAGCCGCCGATCACGCGGGGCGCCGAAGCGCGCGCGGGCTGCAGCCGGGCGCGTCGCGCCGCGCGTTCCTCGGCGCGCGAGTTGCGCTGCCACGCTTTCTCGAGCGCGTCCCAGTCGATGCCGTCGTGACGCACGAAGCTGTCGTCTTCCGAAGCGATCACCGCGCGCTTGAGGTGCTCGGAGATGCGCGGATAGGGCACCCACTCCTGGCGCCAGCGCAGCGGCTTGCCGGGCGTGGTGGCGAGGCGCCAGGCCTCCGAGCGCTGGAAGCTGGTGGACTGCGGGTCGAGCACCGCCATGAGCGCGATGCGCAGCACGAAGAACAGCTGCAAAACCAGCAGGGCCACCGCCACGAACAGCAGCCAGCGCAGCAGCGCCCGCTTCATGCGGCGGGCTGTTCCTGCGCCGCGCGCAGCTCGGCCAGCACCTGTGCGGAGGGCGGGCGCAGTCCGCGCCAGAGCGCGAAGGACTCGGCCGCCTGCTCGACCAGCATCCCCAGGCCGTCGCGGGCCTGCGCACCTTGGGCACGAGCCCAGGCCAGGAAGGGCTCGGCGGCAGGCCCGTACATCATGTCGCAGGCCAGGGCGCCGGTGCGCAGCACGCGGCCTGCCACCGGTACCTGCGCGCCGGCCAGGCTGCTGGCCGTGCCGTTGACCACGAGGTCGTAGCCCTCTCCGGCGTCGTCCAGCGACGCGGGCCGCAGCAGCACGCCGTGGCGCGCCGCCAGCGCCTGGTGCGCATGCACCAGTGCATCGGCCTTGGCAGGGGTGCGGTTGGCGACGGTGAGCGCAGCGGGGCCGGCCTCGATCAGCGGGCCCAGCACACCGGCGGCGGCACCACCGGCGCCGAGCAGCAGGATGCGCGCTGCGGCCAGACGGAAGCCGCCGTTGTGCTCGATGTCGCGCACCAGGCCGATGCCGTCGGTGTTGTCGGCCAGCAGGCCTTTGCCGTCGGGCTCGAAGCGCAGGGTGTTGCAGGCGCCGGCGAGCGCGGCGCGCGGCGTGAGTGCCGCACCGGCGAAGGCCGCGGCCTCGAACTTGAACGGCACCGTGACGTTGCAGCCGCGCCCGCCCGACGCGCGGAAGGCACGCACCGCGTCGGCGAAGCCTCCGAGCGGCACGAGCTGGCGCCGGTACTCGAGCGACTGTCCGGTCAGTACGGCGAAGCGGGCGTGGATCCAGGGCGACTTGCTGTGCGCCACCGGATTGCCGATCAGGCAATAGGAGTCCATGGCGGTCGAACCTTCAGCGGTTGGACAGGTTGGTCTGCAGGGTTTCTTCGCGGGTGAAGCGAAAGCGCGAGACCACCACGATCTGGTCGGCGCGCCGGCGCATTCCGTCGCTGAAGCGGCCGAACGGACTGGCGGCGCGGGCAACGCCGATGGCGTGCCGGTCGAGGGTGGCGTTGCCCGAGCTGTCCACCACCTCGGCGGTGAGCATGCGTCCATCGTGGTTGACGGTCAGCAGCATGGTGAGCTCGCCATAGATCTTGCTGCCGGCGAGTTCGGGAAAGTTCTGGGTGCCGCGGTCTTCGATCTTGCGGCGCAGCGCGTCGTAATAGACCGCATACACCGCCTCCTTGGTGGCGGGGCTGATGTAGCGCTTCTTGGGCCGGGCGTTCTCCTCGTTGACCCGGCGCTCGATCTCGGCGAGCAGCTGCAGCAGCTGGCGGCGCTTTTCTTCGCGTGCCTTGGCATTGGGGCTGTCGGCGCGCTTGCGCGGATCGGGCGGGGGCAGGGCGGCCAGCATGCGCTGCACCTGGGCGAGCAGCACCATCTGCTGCTCCTGCATCGCCTCGATTTCGCTGCGCGACTCTTCGGTCGAGTCGCCCGCGGAGGTGAGGGCGGACGGCGGCAGCGGGGAGGTGGCACGACCGGCCTCGGCATCACCGCCTCCGGCCAGCGAGAACTGGGCGATGGCACGGGCCTTGTCGGGCGTTTCGTTGCTGCGCGCGTTCACCAGCACCACTTCGAGCGGCGTGTCCTGGAACACGCGGTTGAACGCCTGGGGATCGACGAAGCGCACCGTGAGCAGCGCCGCATGGACGGCGACCGACACGGCGAGGGCGATCTGCAGGGTGCTCAGGCGCTTGAGGTTCACGAGGCCGGATTATCGGGGCCGGCCTCGGCGTCGGCGACATCGACCGCGATGGCGATCGGCCCCGCGACGGTTTCCTCCTCCGCGCTGTCGTCTTCGGCCGACACCGCGGCCGGCGTGAGCTCGCGGCGCTCGGTCACGGTGCCGTGCACGTCCAGCGCGATCTCGTCGATCTCGCCCAGGCGCACCCGCACGCCGCAGCCGCGCGGCAGCTCCGACGCACCCAGCACCGGCAGCACCAGCGGCAGGGTGTCGGCGCGCACCAGACCCTCCTTGATCACCGTTGCGTCGAGCTCGGCGATGCCTTGCTGGCGCAGGTATTTCAAGGTCCAGAAGCGCTCCATGCCCGCCTGGTAGGCGTTGTAGGCGCCGTAGGCCGCGTCGAAGCTGGAGATGATGGAGTAGAGCTCGGCGTCCTTGGGCTTGAACGGCGCGGCCAGTGCAGCGGTGCGGCCGTGGCGGGCGGCCGCGATGATCTGCCACTGGTTGACCAGGTCGGTATAGCGGCGCAGCGGCGAGGTGCTCCACGCATAGCACTTGACGCCGATGCCCGCGTGCGGCGCGGCCTTGGTGCCCATGCGCACCTTGACCCCGGGGGCCATGCTGGCCTGGCTGCGGTAGATGGCCGGAACGCCCAGGTCGGCGAGCCACTGGCCCCAACTGCTGTTGGCCAGGATCATGGCTTCGGCCACGATCAGGTCGAGCGGCGCGCCCCGACGGCGCACCCCGATCTCGACCTGCTCGTCACCCGTGGGCTCGCCCGCTTCCAGGTCCACGAGGCGGAAGTTGTAGTCGGGCCGGTTGAAGTTCTCGGGCTTGCCGCGTACCACCTCGCGCTGCGCCTTGAGGTGCCGCGCGAGACGCCACAGGAAGGACAGCGGCGCGCGCAGGGCCGCGACCTCGCCGGGCATGCCGGGAGCCTGCGCCGGCGCGTCCGCATCCTGCAGCCAGCGCTCGGTGATGACGGCGTCGAGCTGGTCGTGGCGCAGGTTCAGCGAAATCGGCACCCGCTCCAGGCGTGTTTCGGTCGATGCCACGGCCAGCGTGGTTTCGTCGAAGTGCACGTAGAGCGACACCGCGGGGCAGTCGCGCCCGGCCTCCAGCGTGAAGGCGCCGACCACCGCGTCGGGCAGCATGGTGACCTTGTGCCCCGGCATGTACACCGTGGACAGGCGCTGCCGCGCGATCTGGTCGAGCGCATCGGAGGGCTGCAGCGCCAGCCCGGGGGCGGCGATGTGAATGCCGACGACCACCGTGCCGCTGCCCAGGCCCTGCACCGACAGCGCGTCGTCGATTTCCGTGGTGCTGGAGTCGTCGATGGACCAGGCCTGCACCGGCGCGAGCGGCAACTCCGAAGTCGGCTGCGGCACGGGCACCGGAGGAAAGCCCGTGCCCTTGGGGAAGTGCTCGAACAGGAAGCGCTGCCAGTGGAACTGGTAGGCCGATCGGATGGCGCCCGCGCGCTGCAGCAGGGCGAGCGGAGCGAGCTGCGTGTTGCGCGCGGCCTCCACCACCGCCTTGTACTCGGGCGCGTTCTTGTCGGGCTTGAAGAGGATGCGATAGAGCTGATCGTGCACCGGCTGGGGGCACGTGCCGCCGGCCAGCTCGGCCGCCCAGGCGTCGATCTGGGCCTGCAGCTGCTTCTTCTTCTCGATGGCGCCCAGCGCCTGCTGCAGGACGTCGGCCGGCGCCTTGCGAAAACGACCCTTGCCGGCGCGGCGGAAGTAGTGCGGCGCCTCGAAGAGGCGAAACAGGGCCGCGGCCTGTTCGGTGAGGCTGGCGTTCTCGCTGAAATAGTCGCGCGCCAGGTCGCCGAATCCGAACTCCTCCTCGGGGGCGAACTCCCACGCCAGGTCCAGCTCGATGTCCCGCGCGGTCGCCTGGGCATCCGCGATCAGCGTGGCGGGAGCCGGCTTGTCGAACCTGAGCAGGATGCTGGCGGCCTTGACCTTGACGCGCTTGCCGGAATCCAGCTCGACCTGCGCGGAGGCCTCGGCTTCCGAGAGGATGCGGCCGGCCTGGAACTTTCCGGCTTCTTCGAAGAGAGCAAACATGGGGCGGGATTGTCCCATCCCCCGGCGGGCCAACGGCGCGCATCCTGGCGAAGTCGTGGATAAGGCGCCGGCGCTGCGGTGCGCTCGCCGCTTACATCACGCGCGTCGAGTGCGCAGCCGCTATGCGGCCTGGAACGGACTTCCGCGTGCCAGGCCCAGGAAACCCATGACCTCGTCGATGCGCTGCTCGAAATCGGACAAGGCATGGTCGCCGCCCTCGATCAGCTCGATGCGCGCGCCCGCGAAGCGCGCCACCATCTCGCGCCAGTCGAGGACCTCGTCGCCCTTGGCGACCACGGCGAACAGCTTGTGGGGCTCGGCGAGGGGTCCGGGCTCCAGGGCGTGGAGTTCGTCGATGAAGGCGGCATCGAAATGGAAGCGCTGCGAGGGGTCGTGCCAGGCCGTCTGCTCGCCGATGTGCCGTGCCAGGTCGCGCGCGGGGTGCACGGCCGGGTTCAGCAGCACGGCGGGGCAGCCGGTGGCCTGGGCCACGCACGCGGCGTAGAAGCCGCCGAGCGAGGAGCCGATCACGCCCATGCGCTCGCGCGGCCAGTCGGCGATGCCCTCCGTCACCAGGTCCATCGCCTCGCGCGGCGAGGGCGGCAGCTGTGGACACCACCAACGCACCTGCGGCTGGTGCTGCGCCACCCACCGGGAGACCATCACGGCCTTGTGCGATCGGGGCGACGAGCGGAAGCCGTGCAGGTACAGAAGATGGGTCGGCGGCGGGCTCGGGTTCTGCGCGAAAGGCATGGGGGCCATGATGCCACCGGCCATAATCGCGGCCCATGTCCGCCGTGTTCGAGAACCCTCCGCTGTGGCGCCGCGCCGCGCCCTGGCTGCACGGCTTCGACGGGCCGCTCGCCTTCGCCGTGTTCCTGCTGGCGGGAGCTGGCCTGCTGGCCATGTATTCCTCGGGTTTCGACCACGGCACCCGCTTCATGGACCACGGCCGCAACATGCTGATCGCCGGATTCGTGATGTTCGTGGTGGCGCAGATACCGCCGCAGCGCCTGATGTCGCTCGCGGTGCCGCTGTATGTGCTGGGCGTGGCGCTGTTGATCGCGGTCGCCGTGTTCGGCATCACCAAGAAGGGCGCCAAGCGCTGGGTCAACGTCGGGGTGGTGATCCAGCCCAGCGAAATCCTGAAGATCGCCACCCCGCTGATGCTGGCCTGGTGGTTCCAGAAGCGCGAAGGGCAGCTGCGGCCCTTCGACTTCCTGGTGGCCGGCGCCCTGCTGATGCTGCCCGTGGGCCTGATCATGAAGCAGCCCGACCTCGGCACCTCGCTGCTGGTCATGGCGGCGGGGCTGGCAGTGATCTTCTTTGCCGGGCTGCCCTGGAAGCTGATCGTTCCGCCGTTCCTGCTGGCCGTCGCCGGCATCCTGATGCTGTTGGTGTTCGAGCCGCAGCTGTGCGCGGCGGGCAACCGCTGGCCGGTGCTGCACGACTACCAGCAGCAGCGCATCTGCACGCTGCTCGACCCCACCAAGGACCCGCTCGGCAAAGGCTTCCACATCATCCAGGGCATGATCGCCATCGGCTCGGGCGGCCTGTTCGGCAAGGGCTTCATGCAGGGCACCCAGACGCACCTGGAGTTCATCCCGGAGCGCACCACCGACTTCATCTTCGCGGCCTTCTCAGAGGAGTTCGGACTGGTCGGCAACCTGCTGCTGATCGCCTGTTTCATCTTCCTCATCCTGCGCGGCCTGGCGATCGCGCTGGAAGCTTCGACCCTGTTCTCGCGCCTGCTCGCGGGCGCCGTGACCACGATCTTTTTCACGTATGCGTTCGTGAACATGGGCATGGTCAGCGGCATCCTGCCCGTGGTGGGCGTGCCGCTGCCGTTCATCAGCTACGGTGGAACGGCCATGGTGACGCTGGGGCTCGCGCTGGGCATCCTGATGTCGATCGCCAAGACCAAGCGGCTGGTGCAGAGCTGAGCGGCCCCGGCATTCCCGGGCGCTGCGCCAGCGTACCGGGCGGTCTGCCCCCGGGCGCGGAGGGCGCCGCCTAGAATGCCGCGATGATCTCCCGCGAACCCACCATCGAACGGCTGGCCACGGCCCAGCGCATGCTGCTGGAGCCTTTCGGGCTCGACGAATCCCACCTCTCGCGCGCGCTGGCCGAGATCGCCGCGCACCGCATCGACGACGCCGATCTCTACTTCCAGTACACCCGAAGCGAAGGCTGGAGCCTCGAAGAGGGCATCGTCAAGACGGGCAGCTTCAGCATCGACCAGGGCGTAGGCGTGCGGGCGGTGAGCGGCGAGAAGACCGCCTTCGCCTATTCGGACGACATTTCCGAGGCGTCGCTGCTGGACGCGGCGCGCACGGTGCGCACCATCGCAGCGTCGGGCAACCAGCGCGGAGGCCGCGTGCGGGTGCCGTCGCGCAAGGTCGCCAGCAGCCGCTCGCTCTATGGCGGGCTCGACCCCATCGCCACGCTGGACAGCACGCAGAAAGTGCAGCTGCTCGGCAAGGTCGAGCAGCTCGCGCGCGCCAAGGATCCGCGCATCGTGCAGGTGATGGCCGGCCTTGCCAGCGAGTGGGACGTGGTGCTGGTGGCCCGCGCCGACGGCACGCTGGCGGCCGACGTGCGGCCGCTGGTGCGGCTGTCGGTCACCGTCATCGCCGAGCACAACGGCCGTCGCGAGGTCGGCTCCAACGGCGGCGGCGGCCGCTTCGGGCTGGACTATTTCGACGACGAGCGCATCGGCGAGTACGTCGATGCGGCGGCGAGGGCGGCGCTCACCAACCTCGAGTCGCGTCCGGCGCCCGCCGGCGAGATGACCGTGGTGCTGGGCTCCGGGTGGCCGGGCATCCTGCTGCACGAGGCGATCGGCCACGGCCTGGAGGGCGACTTCAACCGCAAGGGCTCGAGCGCGTTCGCCGGGCGCATCGGCAAGCGTGTGGCTGCCAAGGGCGTGACGGTGCTCGACGACGGCACCATCGCCGACCGCCGCGGCTCCCTCAACGTCGATGACGAGGGCAACGCCAGCCAACGCAACGTGCTCATCGAAGACGGCATCCTGCGCGGCTACATCCAGGACGCGCTCAATGCGCGGCTCATGGGGGTCAAGCCCACCGGCAACGGCCGGCGCGAGAGCTACGCCCACGTCCCCATGCCGCGCATGACCAACACCTACATGCTCGGCGGCGACAGGTCTCCCGAGGAAATCGTCGCCAGCATCAAGAAAGGCCTGTACGCCACCAACTTCGGCGGCGGCCAGGTCGATATCACCTCCGGCAAGTTCGTCTTCTCGGCCAGCGAGGCTTTCTGGGTGGAGAACGGCAAGATCCTCTATCCGGTCAAGGGCGCGACCATCGTCGGCAACGGTCCCGACGCGCTGACCCGCGTGAGCATGATCGGCAACGACATGCGACTCGACTCGGGCGTCGGCACCTGCGGCAAGGAAGGCCAGAGCGTGCCCGTGGGCGTAGGCCAGCCGACCCTGCGGATCGACGGCCTCACCGTGGGCGGGACCGCTTGACGGGCGGCAGCTCCCAGGCCCTGTGCTACATTGCCTCCCGATGTCCTGCAGCCGCGCATTCTTTTTTGGCTATTTCTGGTTTTCTCCAGCCCCGGCGGCCGAGAGACCTGTGCGTAGCCTGAACTGACAAGCGCAAGGAATCCCGAGAACACCGCCGGTCCCCACCGGCGGTTTTTTTTTGCCCCGCCCGTTTGCAATTCTTGATCTGAACCAGAGGAAGGAGCCTCCCGATGTCCGCGAAGTCCACCCCCGCCGTCGATGGCTGGTATGCGCACCCTGTCGACAAGACCGGCCAGACCGACGATGAGCGCATCAAGGACATCACCGTGCTGCCCCCGCCCGAGCACCTGATCCGGTTCTTTCCGATCAGCGGCACACCGGTGGAGCGCCTCATCAGCGAGACGCGACGGCACATCCAGGACATCCTGGCCGGCCGCAACGACCGCCTGCTGGTGGTGATCGGTCCCTGCTCGATCCACGATCCCGCGGCGGCGCTGGACTACGCGCGCCGCCTGAAGGAGGTCCGCGCCCGCTACGCCGACACGCTCGAGATCGTGATGCGGGTGTATTTCGAGAAGCCGCGCACCACCGTCGGCTGGAAGGGGCTGATCAACGATCCGTACCTCGACGAAAGCTTTCGCATCGACGAGGGCCTGCGCATCGCGCGGCAGCTGCTGATCGATATCAACCGCCTGGGCCTGCCGGCCGGAAGCGAGTTCCTCGACGTGATCTCGCCCCAGTACATCGGCGACCTGATTTCCTGGGGCGCGATCGGTGCGCGCACCACGGAAAGCCAGGTCCACCGCGAACTGGCCTCGGGCCTGTCCGCTCCGATCGGCTTCAAGAACGGCACCGACGGCAACATCCGCATCGCCACCGACGCGATCCAGGCGGCAGCGCGCGGCCACCACTTCCTGTCTGTGCACAAGAACGGGCAGGTGGCCATCGTGCAGACGCAGGGCAACCGCGACTGCCACGTCATCCTGCGCGGCGGCAAGGCACCCAACTACGACGCGGACAGCGTCGCCCATGCCTGCGCCGAGCTGCAGGCGGCCGGCCTGCCGCCGCGCCTGATGGTCGATTGCAGCCATGCCAACAGCAGCAAGCAGCACGAGCGGCAGATCGTGGTCGCCCAGGACATCGCCGGCCAGATCGCCGCCGGCGGACGCCAGGTGTTCGGCGTCATGATCGAGAGCCACCTCGAAGCCGGCGCGCAGAAGTTCACGCCCGGCAAGGACGATGCGGCCAGCCTCACCTACGGCAAGAGCATCACCGACGCGTGCCTGGGCTGGGACCACTCGCTGCAGGCGCTCGAGGTACTCGCGGGCGCGGTGCGGGCCCGGCGCGGCTGATCCTCCCTGTGCCTGCGGCAGTTGCCGCCGACGCCCGAGGTGCTCGCGGGCGCAGTGCGAGCACGGGGCGCTTCAGGTGTGGCTCAGGCCCGTGCCGCGAGCTGCTCGAGCAGGCGGGCGTGAATGCCGCCGAAGCCGCCGTTGCTCATGCACAGGATCTGGTCGCCGGCGCGCGCCGCCGCCAGCACCTGCACCACCAGCGTATCGATGTTGTCGGCCACCTGGGCGCGTGCACCCATGGGCTCCAGCGCTTGTGCCGGGTCCCAGCCCAGTCCGCCGCTGTGGCAGAACGCGAGGTCGGCCTGCTCCAGGCTCCAGGGCAGCTGGGCCTTCATGGTGCCCAGCTTCATGGTGTTGCTGCGCGGCTCGAAGACGGCCAGGATGCGCTGGCCGGCAGGCAGGCGTCGCCGCAGTCCATCGACCGTGGTGCGGATCGCGGTGGGGTGGTGGGCGAAGTCGTCGTAGATTGCGACGCCCGCCGCGGTGCCGCGCAATTCCATGCGCCGCTTCACGTTGCGAAACGACGCCAGTGCGCCGGCCGCCGCTTCAGGCGCCACGCCGACGTGCTGGGCGGCCGCGATGGCCGCCAGCGCGTTGAGCTGGTTGTGCACTCCGCCGAGCGCCCAGGTCACGCGGCCCCGTGAGGAGCCGCCTTCCAGCACCTCGAAGTCTTCCGGCTCGCCGCGGGCGCAGAAATCGCTCACGGCGGCGCCGAAGCTGCGCACCTCGCTCCAGCAGCCGGCATGCAGCACCCGCACGAGGCTCTCTTCCAGCCCGTTCACCACCACCCGACCGGAGGCCGGCACGGTGCGCACGAGGTGGTGGAACTGCCGCTCGATGGCCGCAAGGTCGTCGAAGATGTCCGCGTGGTCGAACTCGAGGTTGTTGAGGATCGCGGTGCGTGGGCGGTAGTGGACGAACTTGCTGCGCTTGTCGAAGAAGGCGGTGTCGTACTCGTCGGCTTCGATCACGAAGCACCGGCCGGTGCCCAGGCGCGCGGACACGCCGAAGTTGACCGGCACGCCCCCCACCAGGAAGCCCGGCTCCAGGCCGGCCTGATCGAGCACCCAGGCCAGCATGGAGGTGGTGGTGGTTTTGCCGTGGGTGCCGGCCACGGCCAGCACATGGCGCCCCTGCAGCACGTGCTCGGCGAGCCACTGCGGACCGCTGGTGTAGGGCGCGCCGGCCTCCAGGATGGCCTCCATCAGCGCGAACCTGGGGCTGCCGTCGGCCTGCCGCGCCCGCGAGACCACGTTGCCGACCACCCAGACGTCGGGGCGCAGCGCCATCTGCTCGGCACCGAAGCCTTCGATGAGCTCGATGTCCAGGGCCCGCAGCTGGTCGCTCATCGGGGGATAGACGCCGGCATCGCAGCCGGTCACGCGGTGCCCGGCCTCGCGGGCCAGCGCGGCC
The DNA here is from genome assembly GCF_037726105.1 of Ramlibacter sp. AN1015. Lineage (NCBI taxonomy): Bacteria > Pseudomonadati > Pseudomonadota > Betaproteobacteria > Burkholderiales > Comamonadaceae > Ramlibacter > Ramlibacter sp. AN1015. The sequence goes on along the minus strand of NZ_JBBJUM010000002.1, from coordinate 181,859 downwards.
AGGCCGCCCATGAAGGTGCCGCAGATTCCCAGGATGTGGATATGCATGGGGGCCGATTATCGGATCGGCTGCGGGCGTGCCGCCGCGACTGCGCGCGATCGGATGGAGGGAAAATGGGCCGGTTATGGAAAGCCTCAAATCCGAAATCGCCGCCACCGCCGCGCGCATGGTCGTCGAGGAGGGCCTGGAATGGGGCCCTGCCAAGCGACGCGCGGTCCGGCAGCTGGGCCTGGGCCCGCGCACGGCCCTGCCGGACAACGACGCGGTCGAGGACGCGGTGCGCGAGTACCTGCAGATCTTCTGCGGCGACACCCAGCCCCGGGAATTGGCCGCGCTGCGCCGCCTGGCCGCCGCCTGGATGGAACGCCTGGCGCTGTTCCGGCCGCACCTCTGCGGTGCCGTGTGGCACGGAACGGCCACCCGCCTGTCCGACATTTACCTGCAGCTGTTTTGCGACGACTCCAAATCGGCGGAGATCGCCCTGATCGAGCGCGGAATCGCCTACGAACCCCGCTCGGTCATGGGATTCCAGGGGGAGCCGGTCGAGGCACTGAGCCTGTCCAGCCGCTGCCCGGAGCTTGGGGAGCACGTGGGCGTGCACTTGCTGATCCATGACCACGACGATCTGCGCGGCGCGTTACGGCCCGACAAGCGGGGACGCCAGCCGCGCGGAGACCTGGCGGCGCTGCGGTCACTCATGGCGCGGGAGGACCACGATGGCCGCCACTAGGCGTCGCACGGCCCTCGCGGCCGGAGTCGCCGTGGCCGCGGGCCTGGCGGGTGGGGCATTTGCCTGGTGGCGCTTCCGTGATCCGCCGGGGGAGGGGGAGGTGCCGTCGGAGTTCTGGGCCCGCAGCTTCCTTACGCCCGACGGCGAGAGCCTGGCCATGGGCGGGCTGCGTGGGCGCTATCTGCTGGTCAATTTCTGGGCGACCTGGTGTCCGCCCTGCGTGGAGGAGATGCCGCTGCTCGACCGGTTCTACCGCGCGAATGCCGCACAAGGCTGGGAGGTGCTGGGGCTCGCGGTGGACCAGGCTCCGGCCGTGCGGCAGTTCCTCCAGCGCACCCCGGTCAGCTTCCGCATCGGCATGGCCGGGCTCGACGGCACCGAACTCAGTCGCAGCTTCGGCAACCAGGTGGGCGGGCTGCCGTTCACGGTGCTGATCGGCGCGGACGGACGGGTGCTGCAGCGTAGAATCGGCCAGGTTTCTGCTGATGAGCTGGCTCGCTGGAAGGCTGCCGCAGGTGCGTGAGCTGACTCCGACTCAAGAAATTAACGCAAAAAAGCGTAAATAGTGGTGATTTAAGGTACATTCGCCGCTTTTCTGGATCGGGAGCCACAATGGACCTACGCAAACTGAAGACCTTGATCGATCTGGTGTCGGACTCCAACGTTTCCGAGTTGGAGATCACCGAGGCCGAGGGCAAGGTCCGCATCGTGAAGGGCCATCCGCCCGTGGTGCATGCGCCCGCGCCCATCAGTGCCCCTGCCCAGCAGCCCCAGCCCGCGCCCGCACCCGCTGCGGCGCTGGCCGCCCCGGCCCCGGCCCCCGCGCCCCAGCCCGCCGCCGGCCACACCGTGAAGTCGCCGATGGTCGGCACCTTCTATCGCTCGTCCAGCCCTGGCGCCAAGCCCTTCGTGGAGATCGGCGCGCAGGTGAAGGCCGGCGAAACGGTCTGCATCATCGAAGCGATGAAGATCCTCAACGAGATCGAGGCCGACAAGGCCGGCACCGTCACCCAGATCCTGTGCGAGAACGGTCAACCCGTCGAATACGGCCAGCCGCTGTTCGTGATCGAGTGACCGGCGCATGTTCAAGAAGATCCTGATCGCCAACCGCGGCGAGATCGCACTGCGCATCCAGCGCGCCTGCCGTGAACTGGGTGTCAAGGCCGTGATGGTCTACTCCGAGGCCGACCGCGAGGCCAAGTACGTGAAGCTGGCCGAAGAGGCGGTGTGCATCGGCCCCGCGCCGTCGGCCCAGAGCTACCTGAACATGCCGGCCATCATCTCAGCCGCCGAGGTGACCGACGCCGAAGCCATCCATCCGGGCTACGGCTTCCTTTCGGAAAACGCGGGATTCGCCGAGCGCGTCGAAAAGAGCGGCTTCCAGTTCATCGGCCCCACGCCCGAGTCGATCCGGATCATGGGCGACAAGGTTTCGGCCAAGCAGGCCATGATCAAGGCCGGCGTGCCCTGTGTTCCGGGATCGGAGGGCGAGTTGCCCGACGATCCGGTGCAGATCCGGCGCATTGCCCGCACGATCGGCTATCCCGTCATCATCAAGGCCGCCGGTGGCGGTGGCGGGCGCGGCATGCGCGTGGTGCACACCGAAGCGGCCCTGGTGAACGCCGTGCAGATGACGCGGGCCGAGGCCGGCGCTGCCTTCAACAATCCGGCGGTGTACATGGAGAAGTTTCTCCAGAACCCGCGGCATATCGAGATCCAGGTGCTGGCCGACAAGCATCGCAACGCCGTCTACCTGGGCGAGCGCGACTGCTCCATGCAGCGGCGCCACCAGAAGATCATCGAGGAAGGCCCGGCGCCCGGCATCCCCCGCAAGCTGATCGACCGCATCGGCGACCGCTGCGTCGCAGCCTGCAAGAAGATCGGTTATCGCGGCGCGGGCACCTTCGAGTTCCTCTACGAGAACGGCGAGTTCTATTTCATCGAGATGAACACGCGGGTGCAGGTGGAGCATCCGGTGACCGAGCTCATCACGGGCGTCGATATCGTCAAGACGCAGATCATGGTGGCCGCCGGCGAGAAGCTGCCTTTTTCGCAGCGCGACGTCCAGGTCCGGGGGCACGCGATCGAGTGCCGAATCAACGCCGAAGACCCTTACAAGTTCGTTCCCTCGCCCGGACGCATCACTTTGTGGCACGCGCCGGGCGGCCCAGGGGTGCGGGTCGATTCGCACGTCTACAACAACTACTTCGTGCCGCCCAACTACGACTCCATGATCGGCAAGATCATCGTGCACGGCGACACACGCGAGCAGGCGCTGGCGCGCATGCGCACCGCGCTGCTGGAGACGGTGGTCGAAGGCATCAACACCAACATTCCCCTGCACCGCGAACTGATGGTGGACGCCAAGTTCATGGCGGGCGGAACCAACATCCATTACCTGGAAGACTGGCTGGTGCACCACAAGCGCTAGGGTTGGCCGCGCAGGGACTTCCCCTTGCGTTTCCTGCCTCCCTGTCGCTGGCACCGCCTTGTATAGACTGCCCCGCATGTTCGAGCTGTCCCTGCTGGTTTGCGAGTCCGCCGTTGAAGCGGTGAGCGATGCGCTGGAGGCACTTGATGCCCTCAGCGTTTCGGTCGAGGACGCCGATGCGCACACCGATGCCGAGCAGGCGCTGTTCGGCGAACCCGGGCTGCCGCCGCCCGCGCAAGGGTGGCAGCGCTCGCGGGTGGTGGCGCTGTTTGCCGGACGCGAGGCTGCCGAAGAGGCGGCGCAGCTGCTGCAGGCCCAGGATTTCTTCGCCGGCTGCAGCGTGCTGGGCCTGGCCGAAGTGGTGCAGCAGGACTGGGTCCGGCTGACCCAGTCGCAGTTCGCACCGGTGGAGATCACTCCGCAGTTCTGGATCGTGCCCACCTGGCATGAGCCGCCGGCGCAGGCAGTCCAGGTCATCCGGCTGGACCCGGGCCTTGCCTTCGGCACCGGAACCCATCCGACCACCCGGATGTGCCTGCGCTGGATTGCCGGCCACCCGGTCGCCGGACAGCGCGTGCTCGACTACGGATGCGGCTCGGGCATCCTGGCGATCGGCGCGGCCCGCTTCGGTGCCCGCGAGGTCGATGCGGTCGATATCGACGAGGCCGCGGTGCGCGCGACCCTGGACAACGCGCAGGCCAACGGGGTGCGCCTGCGCGCCGGCCTGCCGGAGATGGCTGCGGGCCCGTACGGCGTGGTGCTTGCAAATATTCTGGCCACGCCATTGAAAGTGCTTGCACCGCTGCTGTGCGGCCAGGTGGCCGCCGGCGGCGCGCTGGTGCTGGCGGGCATCCTGGAGCGGCAGGCCGAGGAGCTCACGGCGGCATATGCACCCTGGTGCACCCTGTCCGTCGCCGACACGCAGGACGGCTGGGTGCTGATGACCGCACGGCTCTAGGGGCTGGCCCTAGAATCGCCGGGACATGAGTCCCGCTCCTTCCGTTCCGTGCGTCCCGGCCGCCATCGCGCAGGTTCCACCGTCCGCGTATGCGCCGGGCGGCACGTGCGGACGGCAGCCGGACCGGAGCCCGCGTCCGTGATCACCCAGTGCCCCGCCTGCCAGACGATGTTCCGCGTCGTCGCGGATCAGCTGCGGATCTCCGACGGCTGGGTGCGCTGCGGGCAGTGCAGCGAAATCTTCGACGCCAACGCGCATCTGGAACAGCAGGACGCGGTGCAGCCGCCGGCGGTGCCCGGCGCGCCGATCGGCGCGAAGGACCGGGTGGACGCGGGAGACTCCGCAGCAGCGGCTGCGCCTCGCACCGCCCAGGGCGGCGCGCAGGCCGTGGGGGGTACGGCAGCAGCAGCCGATGACGCTGTCGATACGGCGCCGGAGCCTGCGCGACGTGCCGCAGCGGCCTCCGACACTGCGCCGCGCACTGCGCCGCAACCGGAGCATCCGGTAGCCATCGGGATGTCACCGCACGTCGAGACGGCTTCCGGACGCGGCGCCCGAGCAGTGCCCGACGCGCTCGACCCGGACTCCGACGCAAGTTCCGGCCGGACCATCGACGACAGCGCCGCGTCCGGCGGCGGAACCGAGGCCTCATGGGACGCCGTCGCGGATGCACGGCACGACCACGCACCCGCTCTCGATGCTTCCATGCGTGATCCGGCCACCGACGAACCGCGGCACGTGGACGTGGACCTGCTGCTCGACGACCTCGGCCCCGCCGATCCCCTGGGCGGCGCGGCGCCGCCCCCTTCCTTGGAGCCGGAGCCTCCCTTGCGCGCCACGGCTGCAGATGCGGAGCTCGGGCCCGCGGTCGAGGTGCCGCTCCCCCGACGCCCCGATGCCTCGGACTGGGAGCCGCCGCCCCCGTCCGCTGCAGCTGGATACGCTCCGGGGGCAGGGCGCGAGCCCTCGTTCGGAGACGCCGCGCAGCGTATCGAGCCCCTTGCCGATCCGAAGGTCGAGCCCGCCTGGGCGCTCGCCACCACACCGCCCGCCTCGAAGCCCGCGCGTTCACGCAACTCCGGCGAACCCGCCTGGTATGCCGAGTTCAGGCAATCGATGGGCGGTGCTGCGGCCGAGCCGGGGGGCGAGCCCCCGCTGGGTGCGGACGAGCCCTTGGAGGGGGTGGGCCTGGACGACATGCGCTTCGTGCGGGAAGCGCGCCATCGCGCTTTCTGGCAGCGCCCGCTGGTGCGCGGGCTGCTCGCGCTGCTGGCGCTGCTGCTGGCACTGCTGCTCGCGGTGCAGATGGCGGTGACCTGGCGCGACCGGATCGCTGCCCTGCAGCCGCAGCTGGTGCCGCTGCTCGAGCTGCTGTGCCGCCCCACCGGCTGCACCGTCGGCGTGCCACGGCAGATCGAATCGATCGTGATCGACAGCAGCGCCTTCAACCGCCTGGGCCCCGAGAGCTATCGGCTCGCCTTCACGCTGCGCAATCAGGCGGCCTTCGCGCTGGCCCTGCCTTCGATGGAGCTGACCCTGACCGACGCGGGCGATCAGCCGGTACTGCGGCGCGTGTTTTCTCCGGCCGAGCTCGGCGCCGGTCCGTCGGACGTGTTGGCTGCGGCCGGCGACTGGTCTGCCAACGTGGACATGACGCTCGGCGCCGAGGTGACCGGTGGCCGCATCGCGGGCTATCGGCTGGTCGCCTTCTATCCCTGAGTGCGAGGCGCTGCGCCGTCCCGACCCCACACTTTTTCACCTCAGACCCAAGGCACACGACATGGCAGCAGTGATTTGCGGCTCCCTCGCTTTCGACACGATCATGAACTTCGAGGGGCGCTTCGCGCAGCAGATCCTGCCCGAGCAGCTGCACATCCTGAACGTGTCGTTCCTCGTGCCGGCGCTGCGGCGCGACTTCGGGGGCTGCGCCGGCAACATCGCCTACGCCCTCAAGCTGCTGGGGGGCGATCCTCTCCCCATGGCAACGCTCGGCAGCGACGGCGCTGGCTACCTCGAGCGCCTGGGGACGCTGGGCATCGCAACCGAGTTCGTGCGCCAGATCGACGACGCCTACACCGCGCAGGCGATGATCATGACCGACCTGGACAACAACCAGATCACGGCCTTCCACCCCGGCGCGATGATGCAGGCGCACCGCACCAGGATCGAGGCGCGGCCGGACATCCGCCTCGGAATCATCTCGCCGGACGGACGCGACGCCATGCTGGAGCATGCGCAGCAGTTCCACGCCGCCGGCATCCCGTTCGTCTTCGATCCCGGACAGGGCCTGCCGATGTTCGACGGCGCCGAGCTGGCGTCTTTCATCGCGCAGGCGAGCTGGGTCACGGTGAACGACTACGAGGGCAAGATGCTGTGCGAGCGCACCGGGTGGTCGATCGCCGAGATCTCGCGTCGGGTGCGCGCCCTGGTAGTCACGCTGGGCGGTGACGGTTGCGAGGTGTGGATCGACGGTGAGCGCACCCATGTCCCGGCCGTTCCCGCGCGCGACATCGTCGATCCGACCGGATGCGGCGACGCATGGCGCGGGGCGTTGCTGTTCGGGCTGGAGCAGGGGTGGTCGCTGGCGCGCTGCGCCGAGCTCGGCAACCGCGTCGGCGCGATCAAGATCTCGAGCCGCGGACCGCAGAACTACACGCTGTAGTTGCCGCCCCTACCTGATGCCGAGCACTGCGCCGCGCTCGCGCCGCGCGGTACCCTGCGCCTGCGGCTCAGCCGCGCGTCAAGGTGACGCCACCATCGACCACCAGGGTCTCGCCCAGCACGAAATCACCGGCACGTGAGGCGAGGTAGACGGCCGCGGCGGCCATGTCGTCCTCGCTGCCGATGCGTCCCGCCGGTACGCGGCGGGCAACCTCGTCCGCGTGGTCGCGCGCCTGCCGGTTCATGTCCGAGGCGAAGGGGCCCGGCGCAATGCCGCTCATGACGATGTTGTCCTCGGCCAGGCGCAGGGCCATGCGCCGGGTGAGATGGATCAAGCCGGCCTTGCTCGCCGCGTACGAGTAGGTCTCCCATGGGTTGACCGAAAGGCCGTCGATCGATGCGATGTTGATCACCTTCGCCGGCCTGCGGGTGGCCGCCGCCTTCAGCAGCGGATGCAGCGCCTGCGTGAGGAAGAATGGCGCCTTGAGGTTCAGATCGACCACCTTGTCCCAGCCTTGCTCGGGAAACGTGTCGAAGGCTTCGGCCCAGGCCGCGCCGGCGTTGTTCACCAGGATGTCGAGGGCTCCGCCCTCGCGTCGGCCGATGTCGATGGCGAGCGCGCGCGCGGCCTCCACGGTCGATACATCGGCGGGCAGCGAGACGCAGTCACCGAGCGACGACAGCTCGCGCGCCGCGGCCTCGCAGGCCGGGGCCTTGCGGGCGGTGATGTAGACGCGCGCGCCCTGGCGCAGAAAGCCGCTAGCGATCATGCGGCCGATGCCGCGCGAGCCGCCGGTGACCAGGGCCACGCGGCCGGTGAGGCTGAAGAGATCGTTCATGGTGTTTCGTTCGTCCGGGGCTGAAGCGAGCTTGGCGAGGGTACGCGGCCGGTGGCGCCCGGCAATCACCTGCAGGACAGCGTCGCAGGGCGGGCAGACCGGTGCGGGGCAGAGGCATCGGGAGAGGGAACGCGGCAAGCCGCGTGCGACGGGCAGGGCTCGAAACGCAGGGCGCACGCGTCCCGGGCAGCGCAGGACCTGCAGGGCGCCACGCGGCCGGCAACGCAGGTCGCGCTCAGTTGGGAAGGGGTGAGCCGGGCCAGGGCATGACCCGCAGCCGAGCAAGCCCGCAGCAGCTGCGCGCCGCACCGACCTGCATGGCAGCCCTGGTCGCCGACAGGCGCACGTCCAGGGCCGGGACGACGCTCGGCCCACCTCGGATGTGCGCTCTGTCGGGCGCACGGCACACGGCGGTAGCGGTGCACCGTGCCATCCGACCGGGTCAGACGGCCTGGTCGCGGGCGGCGGGCGCTGCAGCGGTGGTCTGGCGCGAGCGGCGACGGTCGAGCCAGGCCTGCAGTTCGCCGACGAGCCCCTTGCGGAAGGCGAGCACGCAGACGACGAAGATGGCGCCAATGATCACGGTGACCCAGGCGCCGACCTTGTCGGCCAGCATGTTCTGCAGCGCGATGACCAGGCCAGCGCCGAGCACCGGGCCAAGGAAGGTGCCGACGCCGCCCAGCAGGGTCATGAGGATGACCTCGCCCGACATGGACCAGTGGACGTCGGTGAGCGTGGCAAAGCCCATGACCACCGTCTTGAGCGAACCGGCCAGGCCGGACAGCGCCGCCGACAGCACGAACGCCACCAGTTTGTAGCGATCGACCTCGTAGCCCAGCGAAATCGCGCGCGGCTCGTTCTCGCGGATCATCTTGAGCACCTGGCCGAACGGCGAGGTGACGATTCGCATGATGCCGAGGTAGCAGGCCAGGAAGATGACGAGCACCACGTAGTACATGTTGAGCGGCTCGTTCAGCGGAATCAGGCCGAACAGCGCGCCCCGCGGCACGCCCTGCAGGCCATCCTCGCCGCCGGTGAAAGGCGCCTGAAGGCAGATGAAGAACACCATCTGCGCGAGCGCGAGCGTGATCATCGCGAAATAGATGCCCTGGCGCCGGATGGCCACGAGGCCGAACAGCAGGCCAAGGACCGCGGCGATCACCACGCCGGCGAGCATGCCCAGCTCCGGCGTCCAGCCCTGCGCCCGGATGAACCAGCCGGTCACGTAGGCCGCACCGCCGAAGAAGGCGGCATGGCCGAAGGACAGCAGCCCGGTGAAACCCAGCAGCAGGTTGAACGCGCAGGCGAACAGCGCGAAGCACAGCAGCTTCATCACGAAGATGGGGTAGAGCCCGAGGAAGGGCGCGGCGACGGCCAGCGCGAGCAGGGCCAGTGAGAGCAGGCGGATGAGGCTGTTCGACATCACAGGAGGCCTTGGGCAACGAACGTAGCGGTGGAAGGAGCCGGCGCGGCGCGGGTTGGGAGGATCATCACGCTGTCTTTCCGAAAAGGCCAGCCGGGCGCAGCATCAGCACGATGGCCATGATCACGAAGACGACCACGTTGGATGCCTCGGGATAGAACACGCGGGTGAAGCCCTCGACGATGCCCAGGCCGAGGCCGGTGAGGATGGATCCCATGATGGAGCCCATGCCGCCGATGACCACCACCGCGAACACCACGATGATGAGGTTGGAGCCCATGAGCGGCGTGACCTGGATGATGGGCGCGGCGAGCACGCCGGCGAAAGCGGCCAGCGCGGCGCCGGCGCCGTACGTGAGCATGACCATCAAGGGCACGTTCACGCCGAAGGCCTGCACCAGCTTGGCGTTTTCGGTGCCGGCGCGCAGGTAGGCGCCCAGGCGCGTGCGCTCGATGAGGAACCAGGTGCCGAGGCAGACCACGAGCGAGGCGACGACCACCCAGGCGCGGTAATTCGGCAGGATCATGAAGCCGAGGTTGGTGGCGCCGGCCAGCAGGTCGGGCACCGGATAGGACTGGCCCGAAACGCCGTAGCGCTCGCGGAACAATCCTTCGAGGATCAGGGAGAGTCCGAAGGTGAGCAGCAATCCGTACAGTGGATCGAGCCCGTAGAGCCGTTTGAGCAGCAGGCGTTCGACGACGACGCCGAATATGCCGACGACCAGCGGCGCGACGATCAGTGCCAGCCAGTAATTGATGCCGAAGCTGTCGAGCGCGATCCACGCGGCGAAGGCGCCCAGCATGTAGAGGGCGCCGTGCGCGAAGTTGACGATGTCCAGCAGACCGAAAATGACGGCCAGCCCGAGGCTGAGGATGGCGTAGAACGCGCCGTTGACCAGGCCCAGCATCAGCTGGCCCAGGAAGGCCTGGTGGGGTATGCCGAAGATTTCCATGTTCTTGTCTCGCCCTCCTGCGCGGAGAGTTCTCGGTGAAAGGGGCGGGACACGCGCTGCGTGGCCCGCCCCAGCGCTGTGGAGCCAGTGTGGCGGGCCTAGATCACTTCTTGACCAGCGGGCACTTGCTGTCGGCCAAAGTGGTGAAGGCCTGGTCGCCCGGCACCTTGGTCACGAGCTTGTAGTAGTCCCAAGGCTTGGTCGATTCCTTCTGGCCCTTGACCTGGAACAGGCTCATCTCGTGGATCATGCGGCCGTCCTGGCGCACCTTGCCCTTGGTGTAGAAGTCGTTGACCTGCGTCTTCTTGACCTGCTCCATCACCTTGTCGGCGTCGGTCGAGCCGGCGGCCTGCACGGCCTTCAGGTAGGTCAGGGTGGCGGAGTAGTCGGCGGCCTGCAGGCTCGAGGGCATGCGCTTGTACTTGTCGAAGAAGCGCTGCGCGAACTTGCGGCTCGCGTCGTCCTGGTCCCAGTACCAGCTGTCGGCCAGCTGCAGGCCTTCGGTGTTGTTCAGCCCGAGGCTGTGCACGTCGTTGATGAACACCAGCAGGCCGGCGACCTTCATGGTCTTGCCGATGCCGAACTCCTTGGCCGCCTTCACCGCGTTGGTGAAGTCGCCGCCGGCGTTGGCCAGCGCCAGGATGTCGGCCTTCGAGCCCTGGGCCTGCAGCAGGAAGGAGGAGAAGTCGGAGGCGTTCAGGGGATGGCGGACGGTGCCGACCACCTGGCCGCCGTTGGCCTTGACCACGGAAGCCGCATCGTTCTCGAGCGAGTGGCCGAACGCGTAGTCGGCGGTGAGGAAGTACCAGCGCTTGTTGCCGGCCTTGACCAGCGCCGAGCCGGCCACCTTGGCGAGGGCCACGGTGTCGTAGGCGTAGTGGACGGTGTAGGGCGTGCAGTCCTCGTTGGTGAGGCGCGCCGAGCCGGCGCCGATCACGAAGAAGGGGCGCTTCTTGTCGTTGGCGACCTTGGCCATGGCCAGGGCGGTGCCGGAGTTGGTGCCGCCAACCAGCATGTTCAGGCCGTTGTTGTCGATCCACTCGCGGGCCTTGGAGGCGGCGACGTCGGCCTTGTTCTGGTGGTCGGCCGTGAGCACCTCGACCGGGCGGTTCAGCACCTTGCCGCCGAAGTCTTCCACCGCCCACTTGACCATCTCACCGCCGGCCGGGCCGTCGATGTCGGCGTACAGGCTGGACATGTCGGTGATGAAGCCGATGCGCACGGGTTGGTTGTTGGCCTGGGCCAGCGCCGAGGCGCTGCCCAGTGCGACGGCCATGGCGGCTACGAGGGTCTTGAGTTTCATCGGGGGTCTCCTTGTGTGGATAGGAATCGGGGGATGCGAAAGCGGGTGAGGCGAAGGCGGCGAACCCGGGGAATGGGGCCTAGACGCCCAGGTATTCGTGGACCATGGCGGTGTTCTCGAGCAGCTCGCGCTGCGCGAACTCGCGCACGATGGTGCCGTGCTCCATGACGTAGAAGCGGTCGGCGAGCGGTGCGGCGAAGCGGAAGTTCTGCTCGACCAGCACGATCGTGTAGCCCTTGGCGCGCAGCATGCGGATCATCTCGGCGAGCTTTTGCACGATCACGGGGGCGAGGCCTTCAGAGATCTCGTCGAGCAGCAGCAGCCGTGCGCCGGTGCGCAGGATGCGGGCCACTGCCAGCATCTGCTGTTCGCCGCCGGACAGGCGCGTGCCGGGGCTGGCGGCGCGCTCCTTGAGGTTGGGGAACATGTCGTAGATCTCGGCGATGCTCATGCCGCCGGAGCCCACCGTGGGCGGCAGCATGAGGTTTTCCTCGGCCGAGAGGCTGGCGAAGATGCCGCGTTCCTCGGGGCAGTAGCCCACGCCCAGGCGGGCGACCTTGTGCGGCGGCAGCTTGATGGCTTCCTGGCCGGCGATGCGGATGGAGCCGGTGCGGCGGCCGGTGAGGCCCACGATGGCGCGCATCGTGGTCGTGCGGCCGGCGCCGTTGCGGCCCAGCAGCGAGACCACCTCGCCTTCGTTGACCGACAGGTTGACGCCGTGCAGCACGTGCGACTCGCCGTACCAGGCATGCAGGTTCTCGATGCGCAGGAGCTCGCGGGAGGACATCTCAGTGCGCTCCCTGCAGTTCGTTTTCGGTCGAGCCCATGTAGGCCTCGATGACCTGCGGGTCCTTGGAGACCTGCTCGTAGGGGCCATCGGCGATGACGGCGCCGCGCTGCAGCACCGTGATGCGGTCGGCGATGGAGGAGACGACGTTCATGTTGTGTTCGACCATCAGGATGGTGCGGCCGGCCGAGACTTTCTTGATCAACTGCGTGACGCGCCCGACGTCTTCGTGGCCCATGCCCTGCGTCGGCTCGTCCAGCAGCATGAGTTCGGGCTCGAGCGCCATGGTGGTGGCCAGCTCCAGGGCACGCTTGCGTCCGTAGGGCAGGTTGACCGTGAGCTCGTCCGCGAACTCCTGCAGATCGACTTCGACCAGCAACTGGTGCGCACGGTCGTGCAGGTGGTGCAGCGAGCGCTCGGACTTCCAGAAGTGGAAGCTGGTGCCGAGGTTGCGCTGCAGCGCGGCGCGGACGTTCTCGAGCACGGTCATGTGCGGGAAGACGGCCGAGATCTGGAAGGACCGGACGATGCCGCGACGCGCCGTCTGGGCAGGCTTCTCGTGGGTGATGTCGCGGCCCTGGTAGAGGATGGTGCCGCGCGTGGGCGGCAGGAACTTGGTCAGCAGGTTGAAGTAGGTGGTCTTGCCTGCGCCGTTGGGGCCGATGAGTGCGTGGATGTCGCCACGGCGGACCTTGAGATCTACGCTGTTGACGGCGACGAAGCCCCTGAACTCCTTGGTCAGGCCCTTTGTTTCCAGGATGTACTCGGACTCAGATGGCAAGCGCGCTCTCCGCAAACGTTTCGGGACGACGCGGAGTTTCCTCTCCTCCGCAGACCGGCCGACTGTAGTCAGGGTTGCGCTGGCGCGACAGAGGGGGAAACCTTAGGTAGTTGTCCGCACCCACTTCGTTTGCGTTCGATCAGGCGCGGGCGCCCCGCCCGTGGTAGAGCCCGGCAGCCGGGCCTCGCTCACATGTTGCGCCGGTACTGACCGCCGACCTCGAACAGGGCCGCCGTGATCTGGCCGAGCGAGCACACCCGCACGGCGTCCATCAGCACTTCGAACACGTTGCGTTGCTCCATGACCGCCTCCTGCAGCCGGCGCAGCATGGGAGCGGCCGCCTGCGCGTGGCGCTCCTGGAATTCGCGCAGGCGCTGCAACTGTCCCTGCTTCTCGCCTTCGGTCGAGCGCGCGAGCTCGAGCTTGGCCTCGACGGGCTCGGCGTGCGGGCTGCGGAACGTGTTCACGCCGACGATCGGCAGCTCGCCGGTGTGCTTGAGCATTTCGTAGTGCATGCTTTCGTCCTGGATGCGGCCGCGCTGGTAGCCCGTCTCCATCGCGCCCAGCACGCCGCCGCGTTCGGCGATGCGCTCGAACTCGGCGAGTACCGCCTCTTCCACCAGTTCGGTGAGCTCATCGACGATGAACGAGCCCTGGTTCGGGTTCTCGTTCTTGGCCAGGCCCCACTCGCGGTTGATGATCAGCTGGATGGCCATGGCCCGGCGCACGCTGTCTTCGGTGGGCGTGGTGATGGCCTCGTCGAAGGCGTTGGTGTGCAGGCTGTTGCAGTTGTCGTAGATCGCGATCAGCGCCTGCAGCGTGGTGCGGATGTCGTTGAACTGGATCTCCTGCGCGTGCAGGCTGCGCCCGGAGGTCTGGATGTGGTACTTGAGCTTTTGCGAGCGCTCGTTGGCGCCGTATTTCTCCCGCATCGCCACCGCCCAGATGCGCCGCGCCACCCGGCCCATGACGGTGTACTCCGGGTCCATGCCGTTGCTGAAGAAGAAGCTGAGGTTGGGCGCGAAGTCGTCGATGTGCATGCCCCGTGCGAGGTAGGCCTCGACGAAGGTGAAGCCGTTGGACAGCGTGAACGCGAGCTGTGAGATCGGGTTGGCGCCGGCTTCGGCGATGTGGTAGCCGGAGATGGACACCGAATAGAAGTTGCGCACGTTGTGGTGCACGAAATATTGGGCGATGTCGCCCATCACCTTCAGGCTGAACTCGGTGGAGAAGATGCAGGTGTTCTGGCCCTGGTCTTCCTTGAGGATGTCCGCCTGCACGGTGCCGCGCACGTTGGCCAGCACCCATTCGCGGATCTTGGCGGCTTCGGTGTCGGTCGGCTCGCGTCCGTTGTCGGCCTTGAACTTGTCCATCTGCTGGTCGATGGCGGTGTTCATGAACATGGCCAGGATGGTGGGGGCGGGACCGTTGATGGTCATGCTCACGGAGGTGCTGGGCGCGCACAGGTCGAAGCCCGAATAGAGCACCTTCATGTCATCCAGCGTGGCCACCGAAACGCCCGAGTTGCCGACCTTGCCGTAGATGTCGGGGCGAGGGGCCGGGTCGTTGCCGTACAGGGTGACCGAGTCGAAGGCGGTGGACAGGCGCTTGGCCGGCATGCCCTCGGACAACAGGCGAAAGCGCCGGTTGGTGCGGAAGGGGTCGCCTTCGCCGGCGAACATGCGCGTCGGGTCCTCGTTCTCGCGCTTGAAGGCGAAGGTGCCCGCCGTGTACGGATAGCTGCCGGGCACGTTGTCCAGCATCAGCCATTTGAGGATCTCGCCGTGGTCCTCCCATTGGGGCAGGCTGACCTTGCGCACGGGCGTTCCGGAGAGGGAGCGCGTGGTGAGCTGGGTGCGGATCTCCTTGTCGCGAATGCGCACGACGTACTCGTCGCCGGCGTAGGCGCGCTGCATCTCGGGCCACTGCACGAGCAGCTTGCGGGCGTCGGCGTCGAGGCGGCCTTCACGCTCCGCAGCCAGGTCGCGCGTGGCCTCGGCTGCCGCCGCGCGCTCCGGCTTGCCCTCGGTGAGCATGTCGGCGGCGGCACGCAGCTGCTGGATCTCGCGCGCGAGCCGGGCCTGGGCCCGGGCGCGTCGCTTGTAGCCGCGCACGGTGTCGGAGATCTCCGCCAGGTAGCGGCTGCGCGCCGGCGGCACGATGGGCGTCTGGTGCGTGCTGTGGCGCACGCCGGCCTGCGGCAGGCGGCCCTCGCGCACCTGCAGGCCCAGCTCGCGCAGGCGCGGCAGCAGCGCCTGGTAGAGGGCCGTCACGCCGTCGTCGTTGAAGCGCGCGGCCATGGTGCCGAAAACCGGCATCTGCTCGGGCGGGGTGCCGAAGGCTTCACGGTTGCGCTGGACCTGTTTGGCGACATCGCGCAGCGCATCCTGCGCGCCCTTGCGGTCGAACTTGTTGATCGCCACGAACTCGGCGAAGTCGAGCATGTCGATCTTCTCGAGCTGGCTGGCCGCCCCGAACTCCGGCGTCATCACGTACATCGGGACATCGACGTGCGGCACGATCGCCGCGTCGCCCTGCCCGATGCCGGAGGTCTCGACCACCACCAGGTCGAAGCCCGCCGCCTTGCAGGCCGCGACCACGTCGGGCAGGGCGGCGGTGATCTCGCTGCCGAAGTCGCGCGTGGCGAGCGAGCGCATGTACACCCGCGGGCCTTGCTGCCATGGGCCGATCGCGTTCATGCGGATACGGTCACCGAGCAAGGCGCCGCCGCTCTTGCGGCGCGAGGGATCGATGGAGATGACCGCGACGTGCAGTCGATCGTCCTGGTCCAGCCGCAGGCGCCGCACCAGCTCGTCGGTGAGCGAGGACTTGCCCGCGCCGCCGGTGCCGGTGACGCCCAGCACGGGCACGTTTCGCGTCGCGGCGGCGTCGCGCAGCTCTTGCAGCAAACCTGCCTCGACCTCGCCGGCTTCGAGCGCCGTGATCAGCTGTGCCAGGGCGCGCCAGGCGGCTTCGCCGTGGCCCTGCACGGCCGCCACGGTGCGCGGCGCATGCGCCGCCAGGTCGCGGTCGCAGCGCATGACCATCTCGCCGATCATCCCCTGCAGGCCCATGCGCTGGCCGTCCTCGGGGCTGTAGATGCGGGTGACGCCGTAGTGCTGCAGATCACGGATCTCGTCGGGCACGATGACGCCGCCGCCGCCGCCGAACACCTGGATGTGTTCGCCGCCGCGCTCGCGCAGCAGATCGACCATGTACTTGAAGTATTCGACGTGCCCGCCCTGGTAGGAGCTCACGGCGATGCCCTGCACGTCTTCCTGGAGGGCCGCGGTGACGACCTCGTCGACGCTGCGGTTGTGGCCCAGGTGAATCACCTCGGCGCCCATGCCCTGCAGGATGCGCCGCATGATGTTGATGGCGGCATCGTGGCCGTCGAAAAGGCTGGCGGCGGTGACGAAGCGCACCTTGTGCGTGGGTCGGTAGCCGGCGAGGGCCTGGTGCTCTGCGGACAGGTCGGTCATGTCGGGGGTTCCTCGTGGACCCCCGACCATAAGTGACGTTTACGTCAACGTCAACGCGCGTCGCGTCCGAACGGGGCTGACGCGCGCCGCCGCGTGCGGCGCGCAGCCGGCGTGCCCTGCACGGCCCACACGCCTCAGGGGGCCGGCAACAAACCGACTGGGCCGCGCACAGGGCCCGGCGTGCGCCTCGGGGCACGGCCGGGCACTGCGGAGATCAGCGCGCGTACAAGACCGACGGCAGCCACATGCCGATTCCGGGGAAGATGTACAGCAGCACGATGGCCACGATCTGGATTCCCATGAACGGCAGCATGCCCAGGAATATCTGGTTGAGCGTGACATGCGGCGGGCTGACCCCCTTGAGGTAGAAGGCCGACATCGCCACCGGCGGGCTGAGGAAGGCCGTCTGCAGGTTCAGCGCCACCAGCAGGCCGAAGAACAGCGGGCTCACGCCGAAGTTGTCGAGCAGCGGAATGAAGATGGGCATGAAGATCACGATGATCTCGGTCCATTCCAGCGGCCAGCCGAGGATGAAGATGATGACCTGCGAGAGGATGAGGAACTGGATGGTCGTGAGGTTCATCGACAGGACCCAGCGCTCGACCAGTTCCTGGCCGCCCAGCAGCGCGAAGGCCGCCGAGAAGATCGCGGAGCCGACGAACAGCCAGCACACCATGGCGGAGGTCTTGGCCGTGAGGAACACGCTCTCCTTGACGATGCCGAAGGTCAGCCGCCGGTAACCGGCCGCCAGCAGGAAGCCGCCCAGAGCGCCGACGGCGGCCGCTTCGGTCGGCGTGGCCAGCCCCATCACGATCGATCCCAGCACCGCCAGGATGAGCAAGACCAGCGGGAAAAAGCTGGTCAGCAGCATCTTGAAGATCTCCAGACGCGCGAAGCTGAGCAGGGCGTAGAACACCGCCAGCGCCGCAGCGCCGGCCGCAAGGCCGATCCAGAAGCTGCGCGGTGCCTCGCGGCGCTCGGCGGCCGGGCTGTCTGCGGCTCCTTCCGAAGGCGCCGACCGCGCTCCGGGCGGCTCGGCCAGGCCACCCGCGGCTGGCGGGGCAGCGGCTCCCGGTGGTTCGGCCAGCCCGCCGGCCCCCGGCGGTTCGGCCAGGCCCCCCGACGCAGCCGGCGGCTCCGCCAGCCCTCCAGCTGCAGCGGAAGGTTCGGCCAAGCCGCCGTTGCTGGGCGGTTCGGCGAGCCCACCGGCCGCACCCGGGGGCGGGGACAGCCCGGCCGAGGCTCCGGGAGGCTCGGCGAGCCCGCCTGCGGCCGGAGGCTCGGCCAGGCCTGCGGAGCCCGGGGGCTCGGCCAGGCCGCCGGCGCGCGGCGGCTCCTGCAACCCGCCGGAAGCGCGGGAGCGAACGGCAGTGCCCTGGCCCATTTCCACCAGCCCGGCATAGGTCTGCTCGACCGGGAGCGGGGCAGTCACGCCGCGCCAGGTCCACAGGGCCACGGCTACGAACAGCAGCAGCGGCAGCGCGACGACGGCGAGCTGCTTGAGGAGATAGGAGGCCGGCACGTCGGCATTGGCGCGGCCCTTGAGGGCGTTGAGCAGCCCCACCAGTGCGTGCCGTTCGCCCGTGGGGGCGGTGATGCGCTGGGTGAGAGGCGGCAGCGGCACGAAGCGGTCCGCGGCCGACAGCGGAGGCGCCAGCGAGGGCTTCACCTTGGCCAGCACGATCATGTACAGCACATACAGGCTCGCCAGCATGAGGCCGGGAAAGAAGGCTCCGGCGTAGAGCTGCACCACCGAGACGCCTGCGGTGGCGCCATAGACGATCAGCAGGACCGAGGGCGGGATCAGGATGCCCAGACAGCCTCCGGCGGTGATCGCACCCGCTGTCACCTGCACGCTGTAGCCGGCGCGCAGCATGGCCGGCATGGCGAGCAGGCCCATGAGCGTGACCACCGCGCCCACGATGCCGGTGGCGGTGGCGAAGACGGTGCAGGTGACGAGCGTGGCAACGCCCAACGCACCCGGCAGGCGCGAGAGCGCGAGGTGGATGCTGTGGAACAGCTTTTCGATCAGGTTGGCCCGCTCGACCAGGTAGCCCATGAAGACGAAGAGCGGTATGGAGATCAGCACGTCGTTGGTCATGACCCGGAACGCGGACTGCACCATCAGGTTCAGCGTGAGCCCCGTGTCCTGGTTGTAGGCCAGCCAGGTGAAGATCATGCCCATGCCCATCAGGGTGAAGGCGGTGGGAAAGCCCAGCATGATGGCCACGACCACCAGCGACAGCATCAGCAGGCCGATGTGGCCACGCTCGATCTGGTCGACGCTGACGAGCATCGTCAGCGCCGCCATCACGATCAGCCCCATCAGGGTGAATCCGAACCACAGTTCCTTGCGCACTTTCACAGCTTCCCCTCCGATTCGGCCGGCGGCGCGACCAGCGGTCGGCCCGGCTCGTTCTTGCCCACCATCGCCTTGATCTTGTCTACATCGACCTCCTCGACGTCACCGATGCGCGCGGGCCATTGCCCGTCACGGATGCACACGATGCAGCGCACGATCTCGACGATGCCCTGCAGCAGCAGGATGGCGCCGGCCAGCGGAATGAAGAACTTGAACGGATACACCGGGATCGGGTCGGCGTTGAAGGTCTGCTCGCGAATGGCCAGCGACTCGTTGAAGTAGGTCCAGCCGGCCCAGGTCAGTGCCACCACCCCGGGAAGGAAGAAGAGCACGTACAGCACCAGATCGCTCCAGGCCTGGGTACGGGGGCGGAAGAACCCGTAGAGCACGTCGCCGCGGACGTGCCCGTTCTTGGACAGCGTGTACGCGCCGGCCATCATGAACAGCACCCCGTAAAGCATGATCTGCACGTCGAGCATCCAGCCGTGCGGATTGCCCAGGACGTAGCGCGAGAACACCTCCCAGGACACCATCACCGTCAGCACCACGATGGCCCAGGCGAACAGCTGTCCCAGCCAGGTCGATAGCCGGTCCACGGCCAGCAATAACTTTTGCATCCTCTTCCTCGTCGTCTCTTTCGCTGTGTCGGCACGCTAGACAAACAAAAGGGCGGCCCAGCGGCCGCCCTCCGTTCAGTCCTGCACGGTCAGGACTTCTTGCCGCTGAAATAGCGGTTGTAGGCGATCTTGAAATCCACCGTGTAGTCGTTCTGCCACTGGCCGGCGCGGCGCGCGAACTCCTTCTGGGAGTCGAGCACCTTCTGGAAGAAGGGGTTCTCCTGGGCCTTCTTGGCGGTCACCTTGTCCCAGGCGTCGAGCTGCGCGCGGAGGATGGCATCGGGCGTCTTGTAGAAGTTGATCTTGTCCTTGGTCCGCAGCTCCTGGTAGTCCTTGGAGTTGCGATCGATGGCCTTCCAGCTGAAGTCGGCCGACGAAGCCTGGACGGCGTAGTCGATGATCGAGCGCAGTTCGGGAGCCAGCGCGTTGTACTTCGTCTTGTTGAACAGGATCTCGAACTGCTCGCCCGACTGGTGGAAGCTTTGCAGCATGCAGTTCTTGGCGACGTCGGGGAAGCCCAGCACCCGGTCAGAGGAGGCGTTGTTGAACTCCGCCGCGTCCAGCAGTCCGCGGTCCAGGGCGGGGACGATCTCGCCGCCCGGCAGCGGGTTGACGGCAACACCCAGTTCGTTGAACACGTCCACCGCCAGGCCCACGGTGCGGAACTTCAGGCCCTTCATCTGGGCGACGTTGGCGATCGGCTTGCGGAACCAGCCGAGCGGCTGCGTGGGCATGGGACCGTACAGGTAGGACACCACGTCCATGTTGATGGACTTGTAGATCTCTTCCAGCAGCGCCTTGCCGCCGCCGTAGTAGTGCCAGGCCAGCACCATGTTGGGATCCATGCCGAACGCAGGGCCCGAGCCCCACAGGGCCAGGGCGGAGTTCTTGCCGTAGTGATACGCCACCACGCCGTGGCCGCCGTCCAGCGTGCCCTTGTTCACCGCTTCGAGCAGCTGGAACGCGGGCACCACGGCGCCGGCGGGCAGCACCTCGATCTTGAGGCGGTTGCCCGCCATGTCGTTGACCTTCTTGGCGAAGTCGGTCGCGAACTCGTGAAAGATGTCCTTGGAAGGCCAGGTGCTCTGGAAGCGCATCGAGGTGGTCTGCGCGACGGCCACCATGGGCGCGGACATGGCACCTGCGGCAACGGCGGCGCCCTTGAGTACGCTGCGACGGCGCGGCGACTTCGATTCGGTCATTGGTCTGTCTCCTGAGTTGAGTGGTGTGGCACCCGGCAATTTCCCGCGTGTGCGGCATCTGCGCAACGGGGTTTCCACCAGCGCGGCCCACAGCAGCTGAACCGTGGAGCTTGGTCCGTGGCGCTGACCCTGAGCTGCGCTTCGCTCCGGTATGGTGCGCGCGGGGATGATGGCGCGAGCCCGGTCGCTGGCAGAATTCCCGCATGACCACGCAAACCGATCCGATCCGCCCCGCCGAAGGCTATGCCGGCGATGTGACGCCCGCCACGGCCCACGACTGGTGCCAGCGCGGCGACGCCGTGCTGGTGGACGTGCGCACCGATGCCGAGCGCGAGTGGGTCGGTTTCGTTCCCGGAGCGGCTGCCGTCGCCTGGAAGCACTGGCCCGGCATGGCCTTCAATCCTGACTTCGAGGCGCAGTTGCGGGCTGCCGTGCCTGCGGGCAAGAAGGCACTGATGATGTGCCGCAGCGGCGTGCGTTCGGTCGCCGCGGCGCGCCGCGCGACCGAACTCGGCCTGGAGGCCTACAACATCCTCGAGGGCTTCGAGGGCGATGCGGATGCCGAGGGGCATCGCAACACCGTGGGGGGCTGGCGCCGCCGCGGGCTGCCCTGGCGCCAGAAGTAGGCCGGGGACCGCCGCAGCCGGGCGCATCGACGGCGCCGCCGCCGCAGCTGCAGCCGCGCAAGCAGAAGCAGCCGCTGGCGGTGCGCAGTGCAAACCATAGACCACAAGGAAAAGAAGCAATGCCCGTGAACCTGGCCGCACCGACCGCGGCCCACATCCTGCCCGTGCCCGGCGTCCGCATCGGCGTGGCCGAAGCGGGGGTGCGCAAGGCTGGCCGCAAGGACCTGACCGTGTTCCTGCTGGAGCCCGGCGCGGCCGTGGCCGGCGTCTTCACCCAGAACCGCTTTTGCGCGGCCCCGGTGCAGGTGTGCCGCGAGCACCTGAATTCCGGGCAGGAGATCCGTGCGCTGGTGGTCAACACCGGCAACGCGAACGCCGGCACCGGCCAGGATGGCCTGGTGCGGGCACGGGCCACCTGCATCGCACTCGCGCGCCACCTCGACCTCGCCCCCGAGCAGGTGCTGCCCTTCTCGACCGGCGTGATCATGGAGCCGCTGCCGCTTGAGCGCATCGAGGCGGGGCTGCCGGCGGCGCTGGCCGACGCCCGCCCCGAGCACTGGCTGCGCGCGGCAGAGGGCATCATGACCACGGACACGGTGGCCAAGGCCTTCAGCCGCCAGGTGACCATCGAGGGCCGCACGGTGACGGTCACCGGCATCAGCAAGGGCGCCGGGATGATCCGGCCGAACATGGCGACCATGCTCGGCTTCCTCGCGACCGACGCCGCCGTCGCGCCCGCCTTGCTGCCCCGGCTCGCCCGGGAGCTGGCCGAAGGCTCGTTCAACCGCGTCACCGTGGACGGCGACACCTCGACGAACGATTCCTTCGTGGTCCTGGCCACCGGCCAGGCCGGCAATGCGCCCATCGCGTCCCTGGACCACGCGAACGGCCAGGCTCTCTTCGCCGCGATGCTGGAAGTCGCCCGCCTGCTTGCGCAGGCCATCGTGCGCGACGGCGAGGGCGCCACCAAGTTCATCACCGTCCGCGTCGAGGGCGGCCGCACCGCCGCCGAATGCCGCCAGGTCGCCTATGCCATCGCCCATTCGCCGCTGGTGAAGACGGCCTTCTTCGCGAGCGATCCCAACCTCGGGCGCATCCTCGCAGCGGTCGGCTACGCCGGCATCGAGGACCTGGACCAGGGCGCGATCGACCTGTTCCTGGACGACGTGCACGTTGCGATGGCGGGCGGGCGCAACCCCGCCTACCGCGAGGAGGACGGCCAGCGCGTGATGCGCCAGAGCGAGATCACGGTGCGCGTGGCCCTCGGTCGCGGCAGCGCCAGCGACACGGTGTGGACCTGTGACTTCAGCCACGACTACGTGACCATCAACGCCGACTACCGCTCATGACCGATCTCGAACGCCTGATGCAGCGGGCCGACCAGCTGCTCGCCCGCATCGAGGCGGTGCTGCCGCAGCCCCTGGGGGCGCCCCAGTGGGACGCCAGCATCGCCTTCCGCTATCGCAAGCGCTCCACGGGGCACGGCAGCCTCGAGCCGGTGCGGCACGTCGCGGCGATCCGGCTGGACGAGCTGCAGGAAATCGATGCACAGAAGGAGAAGATCCAGCGCAACACCCTGCAGTTCGTGCAGGGACAGCCCGCCAACAACGTGCTGCTCACCGGCGCGCGCGGAACCGGAAAGTCTTCGCTGATCAAGGCGTGCCTGAACGAATACAGCGGGCGCGGCCTGCGCCTGATCGAGGTCGACAAGGCCGATCTGGTCGATCTGCCGGACATCATCGACGTGGTCGCCGAGCGTCCCGAGAAGTTCATCGTCTTCTGCGACGACCTGAGCTTCGAGGAGGGCGAGGCCGGCTACAAGGCGCTCAAGTCCATCCTGGACGGTTCCGTCGCGGCGGCTTCGCCCAACGTGCTGATCTATGCGACCAGCAACCGGCGGCACCTGCTGCCCGAATACATGAAGGAGAACCTGAGCTACACGCATACGGACGACGGCGAGGTCCACCCCGGTGAGGTGGTGGAGGAGAAGATCTCGCTGTCCGAGCGCTTCGGCCTGTGGGTGAGCTTCTATCCGTTCAGCCAGGACGAGTACCTGGCCATCGTGCGCCAGTGGCTCGCGTCCTTCGGCATCGACGATGCGCAGATCGTGGCCGCGCGTCCGCAGGCGCTGGTGTGGGCGCTGGAGCGGGGCTCGCGGTCGGGCCGGGTGGCCTATCAGTTCGCGCGCGATTTCGCGGGCCGGCTTCAGTGAGCGCTGGGCGGGTGCTGGTGGCCGACGGCGAGCGGCCGCGCGAAGGCGGTGCGAACCGCGCCGCTGTCGAGGTAGCCGTGGGTGTGCTGGTGCGCCCGGACGGCAGCTTCCTGCTCACGTCGCGCCCGCCCGGAAAGGTGTACGCGGGCTATTGGGAGTTTCCGGGCGGCAAGCTGGAGCCGGGCGAGACGGTCGAGGAAGCACTGCGCCGGGAGCTGCGTGAAGAAATCGGCGTGACCATCGGGCCGGTGCAGCCGTGGCGCGTCGAAGTGGTCGATTACCCGCACGCGTTGGTGCGCCTGAACTTCTGCAAGGTGTTCGACTGGACGGGCACGCTGCACATGCACGAAGGACAGCAGTACGCCTGGGAGCATCTGCCGGTGCGTTCGACGCCGGTGCTGCCCGGCACGGTGCCGGTGCTCGCCTGGTTCGCGGCAGAGCGGGGCTTCAGCGGCGCCACGCACGTGGCGCAGGCCTGAGCGACATGGGTGGCGGCGTGTTGCGAGGGCAGACCCCAGGGTTGCGTTCGATCGATGGTGGCTGCTGGTCAAGCACCAGGCGCGCTGCCGATGTCCGAGCGTGGTGGGTGGGCGACGCCGTGCCAGCAACCGCCGCGCGGCCACGGCCGTTCGACTACTGCAGATGCGGGTCGCCGAAGGGTTGGTCGTCCGCGGGCGCGTCGCTCTGCACGCGGAAGTCTTCGCTCGCCCAGGCTCCCAGGTCGTAGTTCTTGCACCGCTCGCTGCAGAACGGCCGATAGGGGTTCGAGGCAGCGTAGAGGCTGTCGCCGCGGCAGTGCGGGCAACTGACGATGCGCGCGCGGGTCGGTGCGCCGGGTTGGTCGGGCGTGCTCATGCCGCTTTCGAGTCAGGAGCAGAGCGTGAGTTCGAGCGGCACGGAGTCGGTGCTGGGGTGCAGGCGTTCGGCCGGCTCGTGCTTCATGAGCCGCACCGACACCATCAGCCGGTTGCCGCTGATCTCGGGCACCAGGTGGAGTTCGGGGTCGATGCGCAGGCGCAGCAGCTGGAACGTGCGGCCCTGCGGCAGCGTCTGCTGGAGCTGTCCGTTGTTGGCCATCACTTTCTGCGGCACGCCGGAATCGCGCAGCAGTTTCATCAGCATGTGAATGGACTCGGCCGTGGCGCCGAAGGTCTGGGCCCAGCGTGCAAGATCGGCCTGGCGACGCTCGGGTTCGAGGTGCTGCCAGGCGAAGTATCCGGGCAGGTCGAACTCGCAGGTGCCGCCCGGAATGCCGATGCGGCTGCGGATGCCCATGAGCCATTCGTTGTCGGTGAGCGCCTGGCCGGCCTTGCCCGGTTGGGTGTTCAGGGCCTCGAAGCAGCCGTCGAGCTGGGCGATGACCTGGTCCAGCACGGTCTCGGCGATGGCCGGGTTGCCGCGAAAGCCGGCAAGGGCGGTGCGCTGCTTCTCCAGGTCCTTCATGACGTCGGATTTCAGGTCGGCGCGAGCAGCCACGTCCATGATCTCGAACAGGGTGGCAATGGCGAAATGGTGGTCGTCGGGATGCTCGCGCGGCACCAGCACCGCCAGCCGCTGGAAGAGGTGCTCCAGGCGCAAATACGTGCGGATTCGTTCGTTGAACGGGTATTCGTAGAGGATCACGGCGGCGTCATCATAGCCCGAAGGCTTTTGCGGCTTCGTGAACGTGCGCCTGCAGCTGCGCGAGTCCGTGCCCTTCGTTGCAGATGACGAGGTCGGCAGCGGCGAGTCGAAGCCCGCGCGGCGCCTGGGCTGCAATGACCGCTTCCACCTGTGCTTCGGACAGATTGCTGCGGGCCTTGACCCGCTCGATCTGCGTATGCGCGCTGCAGTCGATCACCAGCACGCGGTCGAGTGCGCGGCGCCAGCGGCCCGACTCGACGAGCAGGGGGATGTCGAAGACGGCGCAGCGGCGGCCCTCGGCGAGGGCTGTATCGACTCTGCGCTGGATGCCGGCGGCGACGAGGGGGTGGACGATGGCCTCGAGCCGCCGGCGCGCGCCGGGGTGCGCATAGGCATGCTCGCGCATGAGGGCGCGGTCGAGGCCGCCGTCGGGGCCGACGAACTCGGCGCCGAACTGCTGGCGGATAGGCTCGATGGCCGGGCCGCCCGGTGCCGTGGTTTCGCGGGAGATGGCGTCCGCGTCGATGGGGAAGGCGCCCAGCTGTTCGAGCATCGCCAGCACGGTGCTCTTGCCGCTGCCGATGCCACCCGTCAGGCCCAGGCGCAGCATTGGATTCGTTGCCTCAGAGGCCGAGTACACCCAGCACCGCGCCGGGACCGAACACCATGGCCGTGAGGCCCGCAAGCGCGAGGAAGGGGCCGAAGGGAACGTAGCCGCCTTCGCGCAGCCCGCTGGTGAGCTTCATGGCGATTCCCACGATGGCGCCGATGACCGAGGCCATGAGGATGATGGGCACCAGCGCCTGCCAACCGAACCAGGCGCCGAGCGCGGCGAAGAGCTTGAAATCACCGAAGCCCATCCCCTCCTTGCCGGTGGCCAGCTTGAAGACGTGGTAGACGAGCCAGAGGGAAAGGTATCCGGCGACGGCGCCCCAGAGGGCGGCCTCCAATGGCACAGGCGTCCAGTGCAGCGCGGCGGCCAGCAGCCCCGCCCACAGCAGGGGCAGGGTGATGTCGTCTGGCAGCAGGGTGGTGTCCCAGTCGATCAGCGCCAGCGCCAGCAGCGCGGCCGAAAAACCGCACCAGGCCAATCCCGTGGCCGTCGCGCCCCAGCGCCAGACCGCATAGGCGAACAAGGCGCCGGTCGCGAGCTCGACGGCGGGATAGCGCAGCGAGATGGCCGTGCCACAGGCCGAACAGCGCCCGCGCAGCGCCAGATAACTCAGGACCGGAATGTTTTCCCACCACCGGATCTGGTGCCCGCATCGAGGGCAAGCGGAGCGCGGATGCATGAGGTTGAACGGCGCGACGGCCGCCGCTTGCGCAGCGTTCCCCGACAGCTCGGCGCATTCCTCGGCCCACTGCCGCTCCATCATCTTGGGGAGACGGTAGATGACGACGTTGAGGAAGCTGCCGATCAGCAGCCCGAACACGGCTGCCAGTGCGGCATCGACCGCGGAGAAGGCCATCAGACCACGGCGCCCAGCTTGAAGATGGGAAGGTACATGGAGACCACGATACCGCCGATGATGGTCCCCAGGAACACGATGATGATCGGCTCCATCAGGCTGGACAGACCGCCCACCATGTCATCGACCTCGGCCTCGTAGAAATCGGCCGCCTTGCCCAGCATGTGGTCCAGCGAGCCGGACTCTTCGCCGATGGCCGACATCTGCAGCACCATCGAGGGGAACACGCCGGCGTTCGTCATGGCGGTGGTGATGCTGGTGCCGGTGGAGACTTCCTGCTGGATTTTTTCGGTGGCCTTGGCGTAGACGGAGTTGCCTGCTGCTCCGCCCACCGAGTCGAGCGCCTCGACCAGCGGCACGCCGGCGGCGAACATCGTGGAGAGCGTGCGCGTCCAGCGCGCCACCGTGGACTTGTAGACCAGGTCGCCGAAGATCGGCAGGCGCAGCATCAGGCGGTCCATGAAGTTCTGCACCTTCTCACTGCGCTTCCACGACTCCATGAGGAAGTAGAGCGCGCCGCCGATGCCGCCGAAGATGGCCCACCAGTAGGAGACGAAGAATTCGCTGATGGCGATGACCAGCAGCGTGGGGGCGGGCAGGTCCGCACCGAAGGACGTGAACACGTCCTTGAAGGCCGGAATCACGAAGATCATGATGACGGACACCACGATGAACGCCACAGACACCACCGCGATGGGATACATCAGCGCCGTCTTGATCTTGGACTTGATCGCCTCGGTCTTCTCCATGTAGGTGGCCAGGCGGTCCAGCAGCGACTCCAGGATACCGGCGGCCTCTCCGGCCTCGACCAGGTTGCAGTAGAGGCTGTTGAAGTGCTGCGGATACTTGCGGAAAGCCGCCGACAGGGAGGTTCCGGTTTCGACGTCGGCACGGATGTCGGCCAGCATGCGGGTCACGCTGCCGTTCGGATTGCCCCGCCCGACGATGTCGAACGCCTGCAGCAGCGGCACACCGGCCTTCATCATGGTGGCGAGCTGGCGGGTGAAGATCGCGATGTCCTTGGGCTTGATGCGCTGGCCGCGCCGCATGCGACGCTTGCGGATCTTCAGGGGCGTGATGCCCTGCCGGCGCAGCGAGGCCTGCACCTGGTTCTCGCCGGCTGCCCGAGCTTCGCCGCGAACCTGCTTGCCGTTCCGGTCTCGCCCCTCCCACTCGAACACGAATTCGGTGACCTTGATCTTGCTTGTCGCTGCTGCTGCCGTCGCCATCCGGGCTCACTCCTGGGCTGGTTGCCTGTGGTTGTTTAGACGTTGGTGCAGTTGATCACTTCCTCGAGGGAGGTGACGCCCAACTTGACCTTGTGCAGGCCGGATTGGCGCAGGGTACGGACTCCTTCCCGCTGCGCCTGCTCCGCAATCTCGAGCGAGCTGCCGTCGCGCAGGATGATGCGCTGGATCTCTTCGCTCACCGGCATGACCTGGTAGATGCCAACGCGGCCCTTGTAGCCGTTGCTGCACGCCGAGCAGCCCACTGCGCGATAGGGAACCCAGCTGCCGTCGAGGTCCTCGTCGGTGTAGCCGGCTTCCAGCAAGGCCTCATGCGGGATATCAGCGGGCGCCTTGCAATTCACGCACAGGCGGCGCGCGAGGCGCTGGGCGGAAATGAGCACCACGCTGGAGGCCACGTTGAAGGCCGCCACACCCATGTTGCGCAGGCGAACCAACGTGCTGGGGGCGTCGTTGGTGTGCAGGGTGGAGAGCACCATGTGCCCGGTCTGTGCGGCCTTGATGGCGATGTCGGCGGTTTCCAGGTCGCGGATTTCGCCGACCATGATGACGTCGGGATCCTGGCGCAGGAACGCGCGCAGGGCCGTTGCGAAGGTCAGGCCGGCCTTCTCGTTGACGTTCACCTGGTTCACGCCGGGCAGGTTGATTTCCGCGGGGTCTTCGGCCGTCGAGATGTTGACGCCGGGCTCGTTCAGCAGGTTGAGGCAGGTATAGAGCGACACCGTCTTTCCGGAGCCGGTTGGGCCGGTGACCAGCACCATTCCGTAGGGGCGCTTGACCGCGTCGAGCAGGCGAGCCTTTTCGTCGGGCTCGTAGCCGAGCGCATCGATGCCGAGCCGGGCGCTGCTCGGATCCAGGATACGGATCACGACCTTCTCGCCGAACAGCGTGGGCAGGGTGCTCACGCGGAAGTCGATGACGCGCTCGGGGCCGATCTTGAGCTTCATGCGGCCGTCCTGCGGCACGCGCTTCTCGCTGATGTCCATACGCGAGATCACCTTGATCCGCGATGCGAGCTTTTCCTTGATGGCCACGGGGGGCGACGCGATCTCGCGCAGTTCGCCATCGACGCGGAAGCGCACGCGGTACTGGTGCTCGAAGGGCTCGAAGTGCAGGTCGGACGCGCGCATGTTGATCGCGTCCAGCAGCATCTTGTGCAGGAACTTGACGACTGGGGCGTCGTCCACCTCGGAGGTGCTGAGCTTGTCCTCGTCTTCGCCCGAGGACTCCATGCTCGTTTCGTCGAACTGGAAATCCTCTCCGATGAGGTTTTCCATCGCCTCGCCGGCGCTGGTGGCGCTGGCCTCCACCATGCGCAGGAGCTTGTCGTATTCGGCGATGACCCAGTCCACGCCCATCTGGGTTGCGAACTTGATCTTTTCGGCAGCTTGCTGATCGGAGGGGTCGGCCGTGGCAACGGTCAGTCGGTTGCTGCGTTTGGCCAGGACCACCACCCGGAAGTCCTGGCAGATCTTGGCATCGAGCAGGTTCTTGGGCAGCCGCTGGATGTCAACCGCCTCCAGGTCCAGCAGGGGGGCTCCGTACGCGGTGGACATGGTGTGGGCCAGATCGAAAGCCGACACCGCACCGGAACCGGTGAGTTCGGCGATGAAGCTGGTGCGCCGCACCTGCGCCTTGCGGTACAGATCTTCGGCCGCCTTCTGGTGCAGTTTCCCCGCCGAAATCAGGGCGCGCGCGAGGCCCGGAAGGGCGACGGCGGTGGCTTCGGCAGTGGTGGTTTCAACGGCAGCCATCGGCTAACACTCCGCACTCCTCATGGGCGCTTGACCAGTTGTAAGAATGATTGCCGATCATCGCTGAAAGGCTCTCCCCTGTAAACGCAGCGGTCGGCGACTGCCGGCAGCGTGAGGGGAGTGAGTGGGGAAGAACCGACGAACTGCGGAAAAACTGGTCGGGGTGAGAGGATTCGAACCTCCGGCCTCTACGTCCCGAACGTAGCGCTCTACCAGGCTAAGCTACACCCCGATGTGTGCCGATTGTCGTCGTCTGAGGTATCAGTGACGCCGCTCGAGCAGCGAAGACGGCAATTGTAGCAAACCTTCGCTGTGCTCATTGCGCGGAAGTGCCGCAAGGCAGTCGATGGCGCGCTGCGCCTCGGAGGAGGCTGCGGCCCGGGCCACTTCCAATGCTCCGGTGGCCCGCACGATACGCACGATCGCGTCGAGATTGTCGATGGTGCCTTCTTCGATCGCGCGGCGGATCAGGTCGCGGTCCGGGCCGGTTGCACGGTGCATGGCCGCGATCAAGGGCAGGGTAGTCTTGCCTTCGCGAAGGTCATCGCCCAGGTTCTTGCCCATCTCCTCGGCGTCGCCGTCGTAGTCGAGTACATCGTCGATCACCTGGAATGCAGTGCCGAGCGCTTGCCCGTAGTCGGCGCAGGCCCGCTCCACCTCGGGCGAACTGCGCGCAAGGACCGCGGCCAGGCGAGTGCTTGCCTCGAACAGCTTGGCGGTCTTGGAGCGGATGACGCGAAGGTATGCTTCCTCGTCGAGCGAGGCATCGTGCATGTTCATCAGCTGCAGCACCTCTCCCTCGGCGATGACGTTGGTCGCTTCGGCGAGGATCTCCATCACCCGCATGTCCCGCGCGTCCAGCATCATCTGGAAAGCCCGCGAATAGAGAAAGTCGCCGACCAGCACGCTGGCCGGATTGCCGAAGTTCTGGTTGGCGGTGGCCCGGCCCCGACGCAGGGTGGAGCCGTCCACGACGTCGTCATGCAGCAGGGTGGCTGTATGGATGAACTCCACCACCGCCGCCAGGTTGAAGCGCTGCTCTCCTCGAAATCCCAGTGCGCCGCTCACGAGCAGCAGCAGGGCCGGGCGCAACCGCTTTCCGCCGGCGGAGATGATGTACCGAGAGACCTCTGCTACCAGCGGGACGCCCGAGTCAAGCCGCCGGGCGATCACGGCATCGACCTCGCGCATGTCGTCGGCGATGAGGGCGAGCGGGGAAGTGGTGCTGGCAGCGGAGGTCAAGGTGGGGTCGTGAAAAAGGTGCCGGAATTATAGGGAGGGCCCCTGAGCAGGCAGGGCTTTCCGGTTCCTGGGGGCAAGCCGCCAAGCCCCCGCATGCTATATTCGCGGGCTCCCCCGGAAATCCGTCCGCGGGGAGCTTCTCTTTCTCAAGAGGTCTTCAATGTACGCGGTCATAAAAACCGGTGGCAAGCAGTATCGCGTTGCTTCCGGCGAAAAAATTAAAGTAGAACAGATTGCTGCGGACGTAGGCCAGGAGATCGTGATCGACCAGGTGCTTGCCGTCGGCAATGGCAGCGAGCTCAAGGTTGGTACTCCCCTGGTGTCCGGCGCAACCGTGAAAGCCACTGTGTTGGCTCACGGCAAGCACGACAAGGTGCGCATCTTCAAGATGCGTCGCCGCAAGCACTACCAGAAGCGCCAGGGGCATCGCCAGCAGTTCACCGAACTGCACATCGGCGCCATCGCAGCCTAAAAAGGAGCAACTGATATGGCACAGAAAAAAGGCGGCGGCTCTACGCGCAACGGGCGTGACTCCAAGCCCAAGATGCTCGGCGTGAAGGCGTTCGGCGGCGAACTCATCAGCGCGGGCTCCATCATCGTGCGTCAGCGTGGCACGCGCTTCCACCCCGGCACCAACGTCGGCATCGGCAAGGACCATACCCTGTTCGCGCTCGTGGACGGACATGTGTCCTTCGCCGTCAAGGGCGGGCTGAACAAGCACATGGTGAACGTCACGCCGGCCTGACGTCCTCAGGTCATTCGGCATAAGGGCCCTGCGTTCCGCGCAGGGCTTTTTTGTTGCCCCACTCCTAGAATCCCCGCATGAAGTTCGTCGACGAAGCCTTTATCGATGTTGCGGCCGGCGACGGCGGCAACGGTTGTGTTTCGTTCCGGCACGAGAAGTACAAGGAGTTCGGCGGACCGAACGGTGGCGATGGCGGGCGCGGCGGGCACGTCTTCGCAGTGGCCGATGCCAGCCTGAACACGTTGGTCGATTTCCGGTTTTCGCGTCGCCATGAAGCGCACCGGGGCCAGCATGGCATGGGCTCGGACATGTTCGGCGCCGCCGGCAGCGACATCACGCTGAAGATGCCGGTGGGCACCATCATCAGCGACGCCGAAACCGGCGACGTGCTGTGGGAGCTGCTCACACCGGGCGAAACGATCATGATCGCCAAGGGCGGCGACGGCGGCTTCGGCAACATGCGGTTCAAGAGCGCGATCAACCGCGCGCCGCGCCAGAAGACGCCGGGCTGGCCCGGCGAACGCCGCAGCCTCAAGCTCGAACTGAAGGTGCTCGCCGATGTGGGGTTGCTCGGCATGCCGAACGCGGGGAAGTCCACCCTGATCGCGGCCATCTCCAATGCCCGTCCCAAGATCGCGGACTATCCCTTCACCACGCTCCACCCGAACCTGGGGGTGGTGCGGGTCGGTCCCGAGCAGAGTTTCGTCGTCGCGGACGTTCCCGGCCTGATCGAGGGCGCCGCAGAAGGCGCCGGTCTGGGGCACCAGTTCCTGCGGCATCTGCAACGCACGCGCCTGCTGCTGCACCTTGTCGACATGGCGCCCTTCGACGATGCCGTCGATCCGGTCGAGCAGGCACGCGCGATCGCGCTGGAGCTCAAGAAGTACGACCGCGCGCTGTACGAGAAGCCGCGGTGGCTGGTGTTGAACAAGCTCGATATGGTGGCGCCGCAGGACCGCGCATCCTTGGTCAAGGATTTCGTCAAGCGCCTGCGATACAAGGGGCCGGTGTTCGAGATCTCCGCGCTCACGCGAGAGGGCCTCGAGCCGCTCATCCGGGCCGTCTATCAGCAGGTGCGCGCGCAGCAGGTGGCCGAACAACCTCCTCAAGCCGAAGTCGATCCGCGCTTTGCCCAAGGCGATCCGCCCGCCTGAGTCCCGCAAGCATATTTCCATGCACCACCCCGCTGCCCCGTCCGTTTCTGCCACTCCGAGCGCGCGCGCAGCGCAGTTGCTGCGTGACGCGCGGCGCGTCGTCGTCAAGGTCGGCTCCAGCCTCGTGACCGACGAAGGCCGGGGGCTCGACGAAACCGCGATCGGCGAGTGGTGCCGCCAGCTCGCAGTGCTGGCGAGTGAAGGCCGCGAGGTGATCATGGTGTCCAGCGGCGCGATCGCCGAAGGCATGAAGCGCCTTGGATGGACGGTCCGGCCGCACGAGGTGCACGAGCTGCAGGCCGCCGCCGCCGTGGGGCAAATGGGTCTGGCGCAGATGTACGAGACCAAGCTGCGCCAGAACGGCCTCGGTTCGGCCCAGGTGCTGCTCACGCATGCGGACCTGGCCGACCGCGAGCGCTATCTGAACGCGCGCTCGACCTTGTTGACCCTGCTCGGGCTGGGCGTGCTGCCGGTCATCAACGAGAACGACACCGTCGTCAACGATGAGATCAAGTTCGGGGACAACGACACGCTCGGCGCACTGGTGGCGAACCTGGTCGAAGCCGACGTTCTCGTGATCCTCACCGATCAGCGGGGGTTGTACACGGCCGATCCTCGCCGCGATCCCTCCGCGCGTTTCGTCCATGAAGCGCGCGCCGGCGATCCCGCGCTGGAAGCCATGGCGGGCGGTGCGGGTTCAAGCCTGGGCAAGGGCGGCATGATCACCAAGATCCTTGCGGCCGCGCGCGCGGCGCGCTCGGGCGCGTCCACTGTGATCGCCTGGGGACGTGAGCCCGATGCCCTGCTTAGGCTGTTCTCCGGCGAGGTGGTCGGCACGCTGCTGGTGGCCCCTACGCAGAAGAGCCAGGCGCGCAAGCGCTGGATTGCAGACCATCTGCAGTTGCGCGGGGCCGTGACGGTCGATGACGGCGCCGCCGCGAGGTTGCGCAGCGACGGCAAGAGCCTGTTGCCGATCGGCATGGTGACCGTCGAAGGGGACTTCTCGCGCGGGGACGTGATCGCGGTGCGCGATGCTTCCGGGCGCGAAGTCGCGCGCGGCCTGGCGAACTACGCGAGTGCGGAGGCCCGCTTGTTGTGCCGCAAGCCGTCCAGCGAGATCGAGAAGTTGCTGGGCTACGTGGCCGAGCCGGAAATGATCGATCGCACCAATTTGGTGGTGACCCGGTAACTCGCGCTTGCGTGAGGGGTGCCTGGCTCCCGAGCGGCAGGTCGGCGCACTGCGGCGGCGCAAAAACCGGTTTGCCTCACCGCAGTTCCCGCACGAAGCGTTCATCGACCGGAGCCGCAAGGTCGCGCAGGATCTGCCGGGCGGGACGGTTGGCCCCGCGGCCGACGCAGGCGCCCTGCCGCGCAACTGCCAGGCTGTGCCGATGGGCGGCGTTGCCGTGCAGTGATTGCCAGTCGTGCTCCTTGGTGGGCGCCCAGGTGCCGTCGATGTGGCGGGCATAGACCTTGACCTCGCCGCTCACGCACCGAATGCCCTCGTACATGGCGTTGACGGCGCCCGACCGGCTCGTGGCCACCACCGTATAGCGCACGACATCGTCGGCGCCGATGGACACCGAATCAGGCTGTACCCCGAAACGCAACTCGGAGCGGGGCACCTCGATGTGAATCAGCTCGCTCGTACGCAAAGCAGGTGGCGCAGGCGCCTCTGCTTCCTGCCACTCGCCGTCCGCGGCCGCGGCCACGCCGACCGCGCTCGACAGCAGGAGCGCAGACAGTCCGATGCGCCTTCGCTCAAGGGACACGCTGCGTTCCTCGCGCCAGCTGGTGCAGGCCGGTCTGCGGATCGGGCTCGAACGTGGCGCCAGGCGGAAGTTCGAACTCGGGGCCAGGTACCGGCGTCATCCCGCCATCGTGCGGTCCGTCCATGCCGTCGCGGGTGCGAACGCCGCCACGCAGATACCGGTTGCGATGGTGCTCGTGCCGCGGAATGAATCGCGCGAGCTCGGTCAGTGCCATTTCATAGACGCCGCGCTTGAACTCGACCACCACGTCGAGAGGCACCCAGTAGTCGTTCCACCGCCAGGCGTCGAACTCGGGATGGTTGGTGGCGCGAAGGTTCAGGTTCCAGTCGTGGCCCGTCAACTGCAACAGGTACCAGATCTGCTTCTGACCCTTGTAGTGGCCGCGCGCGTCGCGGCGGATGTATCGATCAGGCACCTCGTAGCGCAACCAGTCTCGGGTGCGGGCGATGATGCGCACATGCTCGGGCCGAAGGCCCACTTCCTCATGGAGCTCCCGGTACATCGCCTGCTCGGGCGTCTCGCCCCGGTCGATGCCGCCTTGCGGGAACTGCCAGCTGTGGGTGCGTATGCGCTTGCCCCAGAACACCTGGTTTTTCTGGTTGAGCAGGATGATGCCGACGTTGGGCCTGAAGCCGTCGCGGTCGAGCATAATCAAACCCCAATTCTTGAACTGAGTTCATTATGCACGCCGGGTGCGTGCAGGCAAAGTGACTCGGCCGTTCGATCTCCCCCCCGTTTCGCCCGCAGATGAAAGCCTCCCAGTTCCTCATTTCCACCCTCAAGGAAGCGCCAGCCGACGCCGAGGTGGTGAGTCACCGGCTGATGACCCGCGCCGGCATGATCAAGAAGCTGGGAGCGGGCATCTACACCTATATGCCGATGGGGCTGCGGGTGATCCGCAAGGTCGAATCCATCGTGCGCGAGGAGATGAATCGCGCGGGCGCGGTGGAGTGCGTGATGCCCGTCGTCCAGCCGGCCGAGCTGTGGCAGGAGACCGGCCGCTTCGAAAAGATGGGCCCCGAACTGCTGCGCATCAAGGATCGCCACGACCGCGATTTCGTGGTTCAGCCCACCAGCGAGGAAGTCGTCACCGACATTGCCCGCCAGGAGCTGCGCAGCTACAAGCAGTTGCCTAAAAATCTGTACCAGATCCAGACGAAATTCCGTGATGAGCGTCGCCCGCGGTTCGGCCTCATGCGAGGGCGCGAGTTCATCATGAAGGACGCGTACAGCTTCGACCGCGATGCTGCGTCGGCCAAGGCCAGCTACCAAGTGATGGCCCAGGCGTACCGCCGTATCTTCGACCGCTTCGGGCTGCGCTATCGCGCTGTCGCCGCGGACAGCGGCGCCATCGGCGGCGATCTGTCCGAGGAATTCCAGGTGATCGCTGCGACCGGCGAGGACGCCATCGTCTACTGCCCGCAGAGCGACTACGCCGCCAACATGGAAAAGGCCGAGGCGCTGGCACCGTCCACCGGCCGCGCAAACGCGGCCGTGACGATGACGCGCACCCCCACTCCGGGCAAGAGCACCTGTCCCGACGTGGCCGAGCTGCTGGGAGTGCCCCTGTCCACCACCGTGAAGTCGCTGGTGCTGGCCACCGAACGCACCGACGCGAGCGGGCAGCCCGCAGGCACGCAGCTGTGGCTGCTGCTGGTGCGTGGCGACCACGACATGAACGAGATCAAGGTGTCGAAGGTGCCGGGCCTCGACCGGGGGTTCCGGTTCGCGACGGTGCCCGAGATCGTCGAGCACTTCGGCACCCCGCCAGGCTACCTCGGCCCGGTCAACCTGAAGAAGCCGGTGAAGATCGTGGCCGACCGCGAGGTGGCGGTCATGTCCGACTGGATCTGCGGCGCCAACGAGGCCGACCTGCACCTCACCGGCGTCAACTGGGGGCGCGACCTTCCCGAGCCCGATCACGTCGCCGACATCCGCAACGTGGTCGAGGGCGACCGTTCGCCCGACGGTGCCGGCCTGCTCGCGATCGAGCGTGGCATCGAAGTCGGCCATGTGTTCTACCTCGGCACCAAGTACAGCCGGGCCATGGACGCCACCTTCCTCGACGAATCGGGCAAGCCGCAGTTCCTCGAGATGGGCTGTTATGGCATCGGCATCACCCGACTTCCGGCCGCCGCCATCGAGCAGAACCACGACGAGCGCGGGATCATCTGGCCGGACGCGATCGCCCCGTTCACGGTGGTGCTCTGCCCCATCGGCATGGACCGCAGCGCCGAGGTGCGCGCCGCGGCGCAGGGCCTGCACGACGCGCTGGAGCAGGCGGGGATCGACGTGATGCTCGACGACCGCGGCGAGCGCCCCGGCGCCATGTTCGCGGACTGGGAACTGATCGGTGTTCCGCACCGGGTGGTCATCTCCGACCGCGGGCTCAAGGAAGGCCAGCTGGAATACCAGCATCGCCGCGACGCATCGGCCACCAAGGTGGCTGCCGAAGGCATCCTCGATTTCCTGCGTAGCCGCCTGCAACCATGATCTCGCGCCGCAGCTGCCTGCGCGCGGCTGCGGGGGCAGGGCTGCTGCCGCTGCTGTCCTCCGCGCACGCGGGCCGCCAACTCGAGGAGCCGCTTGCCGATTCGGTCCGCTCCGCCTTGAGTTCGGCCATCGCCAATGCAGCGCCGCCCATGCTCGAATTCGCCAGCACCGAGGCGCGCCTCGCCCACCTGCGCTGGCTGCAGGCGATGAGTGTGCGGCTCGCGCGGCGCATGCCGGACTTCAACGAGCGCAAGGAATTCCTGCAGACCCTCTGGTACGAGAGCCGCCGCGCGGGGCTGGATGCGGGGCTGGTGCTGGGTCTCGTGCAGGTCGAGAGCGCCTTTCGCAAGTTCGCGGTGAGCATCGCCGGCGCACGCGGCTACATGCAGGTCATGCCTTTCTGGACGCGCGTGATCGGCAATGGAGACCCGGGCACCTTGTTCCACATGCAGACCAACCTGCGCTTTGGCTGCGTCATCCTGCGCCACTACATCGACCGCGAGGCCGGTGACCTCTTCCTGGCGCTCGGGCGCTACAACGGCAGCCGCGGCAAGCCGCAGTACCCGAACGCGGTGTTCGCCGCATCGCGCCACTGGGCATGGCGCGACGACCGGAACTGAAGACGCTGCCTCTTACTGGATGAAGCCCATGCGGGGCTTGCTGCCCTGCTTGGGCAGGTCGTCCGCACGGATTTCGCCGCGTCCGTCCAGGCGGGCGTTGCCGAAGCCGGTCATGAGCGCCCGGCGCATCTCGCGCGGCGCCATGTCGGCCAGCAGGTCCAGCAGTTCGTCGGACGGTTCGGCGTCGAAGCGCGTGCCCCAGCCATGGTCGAGACGGATGCCGCGGTACAGGTTGCGAGCGATCTGCCGCGCCGCGTCGGCATCGGGCGGCTCGATCTCGAAGACGTTCATGCGGTTGAGGATCGGCTCGGGAATACAGCGTTCGTCGTTGGCCGTCATGATCCAGATCACCTGGCTGGCGTCGATCGCAACCTCGGCGAACTCGTCGATGAACGCGCCCGCGGTGTCGTGTTCGAGCAGGCCGTAGAGGGCGCCCAGCGGGTCGTACTGCGCTTCGCCGGCCGCCTTGTCGATCTCGTCCACCACCATCACCGGGTTGGCATATTGCCCGTCCACCAGTGCCTCGAAAACCTTGCCGGGCTTGGAGCCCTTCCACTGGGAGGACGCGCCCGACAGCAGCCACCCTGCCGTCATGGCGCTCATGGGCACCAGGGACATGCCGGTCCCCAGCAACTCGGCGAGCTTTCGCGCGAAGTGGGTCTTGCCGATGCCCGGAGGGCCCAGCAGCAGCATGGGCGTGACCTCGAGTCCGTCGCGGCTGTCCTGGGCGAGCGCGACGTGCCGCTTGACGTCGTCCAGCGCCTCGCTGAAGTTGGGCAACTGCTCGTAGAGCTGCGACATGTCCGGCACCCCGCTGGGCTTCACCTGAAAGCGCTCCGGACCGCGCTCGAGCATGCGTTCGTAGGTGGAGCGCAGGTTCTCGTGCTCGCGGGTGGCAAGCTTGGCGAGCTTGCGCTCCACCTCATGCGGGTGGAACACGTTGCGAACGCGGGCGATCGGCAGCTTGAAAGCCGATCCATCACAGGGCACCAATGGGTTGGACGACATCCGCACCTCCTTCCACGAGAGATGCTGATCATTCCAGCACAGGCTGTGCCAGCTCCGCAATCGGGACTGACGCAATCGCGCGTCGGCAATTTACCGACGCGCCTGGCAGCCGCCGCGCTGCTGTGCCGACGGCCGCCGCCTCATCAGGACGCGCGGGTGGCGCCCGACACCAGCACCTGCTGCAGCTCGCCGCTCTCGTACATCTCCATCATGATGTCCGAGCCGCCGATGAATTCGCCGCGCACGTACAGCTGCGGGATGGTGGGCCAGTTGCTGTATTCCTTGATGCCCTGGCGGATGCCGTCGTCCTCGAGCACGTTGACCGTGGTCACGCTGCGCGGATCGACGCCGCACGCCTTCAGGATCTGGATGGCGCGGCCGGAAAAGCCGCATTGGGGGAAGCTGGCGTTGCCTTTCATGAAGAGCAGCACCTCGCTCTTCTTCACGAGCTCGTCGATGCGTTGTTGGGCGTCGGTCGTCATGGCGTTCCTTCGAAATCGGTCGGTAATGGGGCGCGGCTGCGCGCGGTGCGTGCGCAAGGCGGGGCGGTTGCGCGCAGATGTGGTGCGGATTATCCCGCTTCAAGTCTCCAGGCGTCCGCCGCTGCAGCGTTCAACCCCGCCCAGGTCGCGGCGGCTTGCGACCTGCACGAAGCCGGCCGAGCGCAGCAGGTCGCGCACGGCGGCGGCCTGGTCCCACCCATGCTCCAGCAGCAGCCAGCCGCCGGGCGCCAGCTGGGTCGGCGCGGCCTGCGCGATGCGGCGCAGATCGTCGAGGCCGTCCGGGCCGGCGACCAGCGCCGACACAGGCTCGTGGCGCAGCGCCGGCAGGTGCGGATCGCCCGCGGCGATATAGGGCGGATTGGCCACGATCAGGTCCCAGCCGCCCGCGTCTTCTTCGAGCCAGCACGCCTGCCGCAGGTGCAGCGGCAGCTCCAGCCGACGGGCGTTGTCCCGGGCTACGGAGAGTGCTTCGGCGCTGCGGTCCACGGCCTGCACGAAAGCATCGGGGCACGCGCGCTGCAGCGCGAGGGCGATGGCGCCGCTGCCGGTGCCCAGATCGATGATGCGCGGGCGGCTGCGCGCTGCCAGCAGCTCCAGCGCCCATTCCACGAGCGTCTCGGTGTCCGGCCTTGGCACCAGCACGCGCGCGTCCACCTGCAGCGTCATGCCGAAGAACTCCTTCTCGCCCACCAGGTAGGCGAGCGGTTCGCCCTCGAGCCGGCGTGCGCACAAGGCGTCGAAGCGCCGGCGCACGGGCGCGGGCAGCGGCGCGTCATCGTGCGTGATGAGCCAGGCGCGGTCCTGCCGGTCGCGGCCCAGCGCCGACAGCAGCAGCAGCTGTGCGTCTAGCCGTTCCAGCCCCGCTGCGCCTGCGCGCGCCAGCGCCTGCGCCACGGTGCCGTCGCCCGAACCGGCGTCCGTCCCATTTGCCGTGACGCTCATGCGCGCACGCCCATGCCGGCCTCGAGCTCGGCGAGCTGCTCCGCCTTGCGCGCGAGCAGCAGGCCCTCGATCAACTCGTCGAGTTCGCCCTCCATCACGAAGCCCAGCTTGTAGAGAGTCAGGTTGATGCGGTGGTCGGTCACCCGGCCCTGGGGAAAGTTGTAGGTGCGGATACGGTCGCTGCGGTCGCCGCTGCCGATCAGGCCCTTGCGCGTGGCGGCTTCCCGAGCTGCGCGTTCGCTGCGCTCGGCCTCCTGGATTCGCGCGGCGAGCACCTGCAGGGCCTTGGCCTTGTTGCGGTGCTGCGAGCGGTCGTCCTGGCATTCGGCAACGATGCCGGTCGGCAGGTGCGTCACGCGCACCGCGGAGTCGGTCTTGTTGATGTGCTGTCCACCGGCACCCGAGGCACGGAAGGTGTCGATGCGCAGGTCGGCTGGGTTGATCTGCACCGCCTGGGCTTCGTCCGGCTCCGCGAGCGCCGCGACGGTGCAGGCGCTGGTGTGGATGCGGCCCTGCGTTTCGGTGGCGGGAACGCGCTGGACGCGGTGGCCGCCCGACTCGAACTTGAGCTTGCCGTACGCGCCGTCGCCGACCACGCGCACCACCACTTCCTTGTACCCTCCGACCTCGCCCGCGCTCTCGCTCACGATCTCGCAGCGCCAGCGCTGTCGCTCGGCATAGCGTGTGTACATGCGCAGCAGGTCGCCGGCGAAGAGGGCCGATTCGTCGCCACCGGTGCCGGCGCGGATCTCCAGGAACACGTTGCGCACGTCGTCGGGATCGCGCGGCAACAGCAACTGCTGAAGCGCCTCCTCGAGTGCCGGCAGCTCGGCCTCGACGCTCGCGATCTCTTCGCGCGCCATGGCTGCCATGTCGGGGTCGGACTCCATCTGCCGAGCGGCGTCCAGGTCGGCGGCACGCTGGCAATAGCGCGCGAAGAGCCCCGCCACTTCGCTGACCTCCGCATGCTCGCGGGTGAGGGCGCGCAGCCGCTCCATGTCGTTGGCCACCTCGGGTTGCTGCAGAAAGAAGTCGAGCTCCTGCAGGCGCACCGGGTAGCGTTCGAGTTGCTGGCGAAGAAAGAGCTTCATGGCGGCAGGTGGGACGCAGGTGGGAGCGAGGTGGCGCGTTGTGCGGGGTGGTGCGGGGTGGTGCGGGTTTCGCAGTGGGCGCCGGAGGAGGGCGGGTGAAGCAGAGGTGAGGCCCGGCGGGCGGCGGCCGTAGCCCGCAGATGCAAGCGAAGGGCGCGGCGCCCTGCGCAGCCGATGCGGCAGCGGCCGCTAACGCTCCTTGCGCAGGAAGAAATGTTCGACGGCCGTGACGGCGCGTTCACGCGCCGCAGCGTCGCCGCCGTGCAGTTCGGCCATCGCGCCATGCAGCATCTTCTGCGTGAGTCCGCGCGACAGCGCCTCCAGCACCGCACTGACATCTTCACCGCGGGCGAGCATGCGGTGCGCACGCGCCAGTTCGATGGCACGCCACTCGTCGGCCTGGGCATGCAATTGCCGGATCAGCGGCACGGCGCGGCGCTGGTCCATCCAGTGCAGAAAACTCTGCACGCCCGCATCGACGATCGCCTCGGCCTGCGCCACTGCGGCCTGTCGCTGTGCCTGCCCGGTCTGCACCACCTGGGCGAGGTCGTCCACGGTATAGAGGTATACGTCCTCGAGCGCCTTCACTTCCGGCTCGATGTCGCGGGGCACGGCCAGATCGACCATGAACATGGGGCGGTGCTTGCGCGCCTTCAGGGCCCGTTCCACCGCACCCAGCCCGATGATCGGCAACTGCGACGCCGTCGAGCTGATCACCGCGTCGAACTCGTGCAGGCGCGCCGGCAGGTCGGCCAGGCGCATCACCTCGCCGCCGAAGCGCGAGGCGAGCTTCTCGCCGCGCTCGAGCGTGCGGTTGGCGATCGCGATGGAGCGTGGGTTCTTCGCGGCAAAGTGCGTCGCAGCCAGCTCGATCATCTCGCCGGCGCCCACGAACAGCACGCGAATGGTGCCGAGGTCCTCGAAGAGCTGGCCCGCCAGCCGCACCGCCGCGGCCGACATGCTGATCGAGTGCGCGCCGATCTCGGTGGCGGTGCGCACTTCCTTGGCAACCGCAAAGGAGCGCTGGAACAGCTGGTTCAGCGTGGTGCCCAGCGCCCCGGCCTGGTCGGCCACGCGCACCGCGTCCTTGAGCTGGCCGAGGATCTGGGCTTCACCCAGCACCATGGAGTCGAGACCGCTGGCGACCCGGAAGGCGTGCCGTGCAGCGCCGCCGTCTTGCAGGGTGTAGGCATGCGAGCGCAGCAGGGTCGGCGAGACGCCGCCGGACTGCGCGAGCCAGTCGATGGTGGGCTCGAGCACCTGGCCTTCGCCGGCGCAGTAGATCTCGGTGCGGTTGCAGGTGGACAGGATGGCGGCTTCCGGATGCGCGCCGGCGTGGCCGTGCAGCGTGTTGCGCAAACCCTGCAGAGTCGGCGCGATCTGGTCGATGGCAAAGGCGAAGCGGCCGCGCAGATCGAGCGGCGCCGTCGTGTGGTTGATGCCCAGGGCCCAGACTGCCATGGCTGAATTATAAAATTCGGCGGCCCCTCGATGCCGCAGGTTCTGCGCAGACCTTATGGATGGGCTTTTCCCTTGGGCTTCCTCGACCTCATCCTGCACCTCGCCGGCTTCCTCGCGCCGGCCCTTGCGCTCTCGCTGGCGCTGCCGCTTGCTGGCCGCTTTCTCGTCATGCGGGGCGCCGCGGGGCCGCGCCTGCGCGTGCAGTTCGCGGTCTGCCTGCTGGTTGCCGCAGCGGCGCAGTTCGGCGGGCTGTGGCTTTTCGGGCGCGACGGCGCCATGGCCACCTATGGCGCGCTGGTGCTGGCCACCGCCTCGGCCCAGTGGCTGCTGGCCGGAGGCTGGCGCCGATAATCCGGGCCATGCTCTTCCTGCTGTCGCCTGCCAAGTCGCTCGATTACGAAACACCTTTGCCGGAGCTCGCGCACACGCTTCCGCGGTTCGGCGAACAGTCGCAGCAGCTGATCGGGGTGATGCGCCGCAAGTCGCCCCAGGAAATCGCCTCCCTCATGGGCATCAGCGACGCGCTGGCCGCGCTCAATGCCGCGCGCTACGAAGCCTGGTCGCCGCGCTTCACCGCCCGCAATGCGCGCCAGGCCGTGCTCGCGTTCAACGGCGACGTCTACGACGGATTGCGGGCGAGGGAGCTGTCCGCCGCCGACCTCGACTGGGCCCAGCAGCACCTGGCCATCCTCAGTGGGCTCTACGGGGTGCTGCGGCCACTCGACTGGATGCAGCCCTACCGCCTGGAGATGGGCACGTCCCTGCAGGTGGGCGAGGCCGCCAACCTCTATCAGTACTGGGGGCCGCGCATCGCCGAATGCCTGAACCGACAGCTCGCCGCCGACGCGTCGCCCGTGGTCGTGAACCTCGCCTCGCAGGAGTATTTCAAGGCCGTGGACCGCAAGGTGCTCAAGGCGCGGGTCGTCGAGTGCGTGTTCGAGGACCGTAAGGCCGGGCAGTTCAAGATCATCAGTTTCTTCGCCAAGAAGGCCCGCGGGTCGATGGCCCGCTACGCCATCACGCACCGTGTCATGACGCCGCGGCAGCTCGAGGGCTTCGATCTGGACGGCTATGCCTTCGCCCCGTCGGTTTCGACGCCCGAGCGCATGGTCTTCCGCCGCACAATGCAGCCATGAACACCCGCAGTCACCAGCAGATCACGCCCGAGCTGCGCGCCTGGATCGTCGCCCAGGCCCAGGCGGGACAGCCCGCCGAGGCGGTGCTCCAGGCCATGAAGGCGTCCGGATGGGACGAAGACGTCGCCATCGACGCCATGGAGAGCACGCTGCGCGCGCATCTCGCCTCGCAGCCGGCCACGCCGGTCCAGCCGAGCGCGCCGGCGCAGCCGAGCGTGGCTGCGCAGTCGGGCGAAGCGACCCAGCAGCCCACCGGCGTGCCCGTGCCCGAGCCCGCGCTTTCCGAGTCCCCGCTTTACCTGGACGCCGGCGACCGGCGCGTCTACGTGCTGCAATCGATGCGCAACCCGCGCGTCGTGGTCTTCGGCAACCTGCTCTCCGACGAGGAGTGCGACGCTCTCATCGAAGAGGCTCGCCCCCGGCTCGCGCGCTCGCTGACGGTGGCCACCAAGACCGGCGGCGAAGAACTCAACGACGACCGCACCAGCAACGGCATGTTCTTCCAGCGCGGCGAATCCGAGCTGCTGCGCCGCATCGAGGCGCGCCTCGCGACGCTGGTGAACTGGCCGCTGGAAAACGGCGAAGGCCTGCAGGTCCTGCAGTACCGCCCCGGCGCCGAATACAAGCCGCACTACGACTACTTCGACCCGGCCGAGCCCGGAACGCCCACCATCCTCAAGCGTGGCGGCCAGCGGGTGGCGACCATCATCCTGTACCTGAACGAGCCCGAGCGCGGCGGCGGCACCACCTTCCCGGACGTGCAGCTCGAAGTCGCCCCCAAGCGGGGTCATGGGGTGTTCTTCAGCTACGACCGCGCGCATCCGTCCACCCGCAGCCTGCACGGCGGTGCCCCGGTGCTGGCGGGCGAGAAATGGATCGCTACCAAGTGGCTGCGCGAGCGCCGCTTCGACTGAGCCCATGGACA
The DNA here is from genome assembly GCF_037726105.1 of Ramlibacter sp. AN1015. Classification (NCBI taxonomy): domain Bacteria; kingdom Pseudomonadati; phylum Pseudomonadota; class Betaproteobacteria; order Burkholderiales; family Comamonadaceae; genus Ramlibacter; species Ramlibacter sp. AN1015. The sequence goes on along the minus strand of NZ_JBBJUM010000002.1, from coordinate 137,308 downwards.
ACACCCCCGAACAGTCGCCGCTCGGACGTGCGGCGGGCGGCAGCACGCACTACGACCCCGGCCTGCTGTATCCGATAGCGCGGCAGGCCAAGCGCGCCGAGCTCGGCTTGTCGGATGTGCGCCAAGCGCCGTTCTTCGGCGCCGACCTCTGGACGGCCTACGAGCTCTCCTGGCTCACGCCGCGCGGCAAGCCGCAGGTCGCCATCGCCCACGTCACCGTCCCCTGCGAATCGCCGAACATCGTCGAGAGCAAGTCCTTCAAGCTGTACCTGAACAGCTTCGGCAACACCGCCTTCGCATCGGCCGACGAGGTGCGCGAGCGCATTCGCGCCGATGTGGGCGAGGCCGTGTGGCGCGGCGGGGCGGCCGGCTCGGTGGGCGTGCGCATCCTGCTGCCCGAAGCCTTCGAGCGCGAGCGCGTGGTGGAACTCGAGGGCCTCTCCCTCGATCGGCTCGACATCGAGTGCGGCCACTACACACCCGCGCCCGAGCTGCTCACCGCGGCCTTCGACGAGCAGCCGGTCGAAGAGGTGCTGGTGAGCAACCTGCTCAAGAGCAACTGCCTGGTCACAGGCCAGCCCGACTGGGGCAGCGTGCAGATCCGCTACAGCGGCCCGCAGATCGACCAGGGCCAGCTCTTGCGCTACCTGGTGAGCTTTCGCAACCACAACGAATTCCACGAGCAGTGCGTCGAGCGCATCTTCATGGACATCCGCGCGCGCTGCCGGCCGGTAAAGCTGGCGGTGTACGCCCGCTACACGCGGCGTGGGGGGCTCGATATCAACCCATTCCGCACGAGCCACCCTGGGGCGCTGCCGGTGAATGTGAGAACGGCCCGGCAGTAGGGCCGGGCCGTTCGTGTTCAAGGTGGGCGCTTAGCGCCGATCGACGAACCAGTATCGCTTGGTCCGGTTCGTGGGCACCGGAATCGGCGGCCGGCTGGCGCAGATCGGCGAGTTGCATGCGTTATCCCGCGTGACGCAGCCCAGGCAGAACGGCACCTGGTAGTCGGGCGCATCGCCCGGCGCATCGATGTTCACGACACCCGCAACCGCCGTGGGCGGAAAGCCCCCGCCGTCCAGCGGCTTGGAGAAGATGCTGGTGCCCGATGCGGATATCGCGTATCCCATCGCTGTGCCCAGGTCGGAACACATCGTCGAAGATGGCATGGCAGGGATGTTGGTGCCGAAGTAGACGGTGCCTGCCACGACAGTGGGTGCGTTCACGACCTTCTCGCCGGTCGCGAGCGGAACATAGAACCCCCTGTTCGAGCCGTTGTACGGAGTCGTGGGGCCGACAGCCATCAGGTTCGTTTCGATGTTCTGCGTGTGCAGATCCACGCCGTCCTTCCCTTTCGTGTCCTTGACCATGAACATGCGGTCCGACACCGCGTACGAGGACGAGCCGTACAGCGGGCGCTCGCGGTCGCCCGAGCCGATGAACACCGCGTCGTACGCGTAGTCCGGGCGGGGAACGACTTCCGGCGGGTAGAAGAACTTGCGCGGGGTGGCGCCCGAAGCACACGCGCCCGAAGTACAGCCCAGAGCCGCAATGTGCCGCACCGCCCAGGTGTTGGGTGCCACGGTGCCTGCCGTCGTCTCGAGATCGACCCGCCACACGTTGCCCCCGATATCGCCGACATACAGGCGGTCCACGAACTGATCGCGGTCGGAGTCCATCAACGTGATGTCGGAAGGAATGCTCCACTTCATTTCCGAGCGGGTGCAGCGCGCGCTGGCGCAGCTGTCGGAGGTGCCTTCGGTCACGCGCCACACCAGGTCGCCATTGATCGCATCGACGACGTAGATGGCTCGGCCCATGGTGTTGCCGGTCTTCGGGGTCGGCGGCTCGACGTCCTCGGCCGGGTCGTATCCGCCTCCGAAGATCAGCACCGGGTTGGCATGGCCTTTCACGCGGGCTACCTTGGGCTGCGACCAGGTGAAACCGAGTTCCTTGAAGTCCGTGGTGGTGCTCTTGACTCCGGCGGTGTTGGTGAACGCGTCGTGGGAGATGCGCCAGCGAAATTTCGGCGTCATGGGTGTGCTCACGTCCAGGGCGTAGAGAAAGCGGCCCCCGCGGCGCATGGTGGGGTAGATGTAGGCGGTGGTGGTGACGTTGTTGGCGCCAACGACCTGGTAGACGCCCACACCCCCGTCGGCGAAATACGACTTCGGTTGCGGAGCAGGGGTGATGTCGAGCGGCGTGTTCGGCATCTTCAGCACCGGACTGTTGTCGCGCAGGCGCTTGAGCTTGTCATAGAACTCGGGAAAGACCATGCCCCACAGCTCGCTGCCCGGCTCCGTCAGCAGGCTGCCGCTGGCGTTCATGCGGTTGCCGTTCACTGCCCGGAACACGCCATCATTGGCGCCGTAGTACACGACGCTGCCGGTGGGCGGACCGTAGTTGATGACCGCTGGTCGCGAGTGCAGCACGTCGCCGTGAATTGATCCGCGCACATTGATCGTGGTCGCGTTCGGGCGGACTTCGTCAGCCTTGTTGTCCTCGCCGCGCATCCAATTGATCAGGGCGGTTCGGTCAGCCACACCGTTGAGCAAGGCGGGCGAGTTCTCTACCGCGAAGGCATTCGCTGCCGCCGTCAAAGTGGTGTTACAGCCGGTGCCTGCAGGACAGAAGGTGAAGAGCCGCCGCGGGTTGGTCGTCGTGCCCGCGTCTTTCGTGTAGTCGTTCTTGAGGTTGGCATTACGCAGCACCTGCGCAACGCCTCCCTTTTCCACGTTTTCTCCGTCCGGCGAGTCGTAGCCGCCGCCTACGCCTTCGGGCTGCGTTCGCCAGAACCCGCCGTTCTTGTCCGGTTCGATGCTGGTGTTCTTCGAAGTCCAGAAGCTGATCGCATTCGAAGACAGGAAGCCCGATCCCGCGTTGCTGATGGCCGGTTCGCCTGCCGCGTCCACCAGGCTCAAGCCGCGGGTGTTGATGTCGTACTTGAACTCGTACTGCTTCAGGTTTCCAAGCCACCGCGGCAGGCCACCGCTCACCGGGCGGAACACGCCCATGTAGACCTGGTTCTCGTAGGTGCCCTGCGCGTTCACCGAGACCGGCAGGCTCGCCGACGCGAACACGCTGTCGCGGACCTGGATGTCATTGAGCACGCGCAGGATGTACTTGAAGACCTCGTCGGAGGTCTTGGCGGGGAAATACTGACCGCCTCCGTATACCGCCGTGTTGGAGATGTAGGTTTCGAAATCACCCATCTTGGCCGGCGGAGTGGCGGGCGAGCCGGCCGCGATGGAATACGTGATGATGTTCTGCTTGTCGAACTCGGCCGTGTTCATGTCGGCAGTGAACATGAAGCGCGACCATTCGATGCCCCAGGGCTTTTCGATGTTCGTGGGCATCACCACCTTCTTCAGGTCCGGGGCCGTCGCCGCGGGCAGCCAGCCATCGGTGACCGCCTGATCAATGGCGGCGGTCAGCCGCCCGTGGTCCGATGCCGAAGATGTGTGGGTCGATGAGTCGACGCCGCTCAGGAACAGGTTGAAATTGCGCTGGCAGCCGGTAAGCGCTGCCGTGCCGGTGTACTTGATACCGGTGATCTCACCCACATTGCCGGTGTAGTAGGCCCAGGTTTCCTGGAAGGTCTCGCCTTGGCTGGCCTTGCCGGTCACGATGGGGACGGCCCGCACGGCAGCGGCAAGTGCGGTGCGGTTCGTCCACGTGACACCGGAGACGTTCAGGAACGGATAGCTTGGTCCGGTGTAGGGGTTGTCGTCGAGCGGGGTCAACGGGAACCAGAGGCCGCTGGCGGTCATCACGCCGATGTTCACGCGGGCCGGCTTGCCCTTCGGGGCCGCCGCCTCGCTCAGGATGATGTTGTCCAGCGCACACTTGTAATTGTCGAGGGACTTGCCTTTGCTGACCAAGGTGCCGTCAAAGTACTTGCAGTCGCCCATGGACGCGTTGGAGTTTGCCGCGTTATCGACAACCAGCATCAGGTTGGGCGCCACCCTGGTGCCGCCGCGGCTGGTGAAGAGGTCGATGTCCTCGGCCTGGACTGGCAAGCCGACGCTGGCCGAGATGGTCAGGGCGGCGATGGCCGCGGGGAGCAAGGTTGTGGTTCGCATGGAAGCTCCGTTCAGCAGCTGGTACCGGTAGGGACGAAGAGCGAGACACCCTGGGTGACGCGCGCTCTCACGTTGCTCGAAAGCGCGCCACCGCCGGCGGCGCCGGTGGATTCGCCCTGCACCTCCCATAGTTGGAGGCTGCACCACGATTGCGCGGTGCCGATGGGCGCACCGCCCGCGTTCACCTGGCCGCTGTTGATCATGGAACCCGAGGCCAGGCACTCCGGGCGGATGTTCGGGAAGTCGTTGTAGATCGGCGTGTTGCTCTTGCAGCCCGGGGTGGCGACGGCGACGGAGTAGTCCGCGTTCGTGTCGCCGTTCACATCGACCGGGCGGACGGCCGCTGCCGGTGCGATGGTGAAGTTCTGGCTGATCACCTCTTCGATCACCTGCTGCGCGGCGGCGATGGATTCGTCCATCACCTGCTGGTTGCCGACGATGCGCAGGTTGCCGGTGTTCGTCCGGATGGCCGAGACGAGCAGCAGCGTGAGGATCACCAGGATGATCATTCCGATCAGCAGCGAAAAGCCGGACTGGCGCCGCGGCGAACGATGGGAGGAAGTGCGGTGGCGGGTCATTGGGTTGCCCTTCTGCCGCCGACGTTCACGAGTCGGACGGTGTCGGAGTAGACGTGGCGCTTGAAGGCGTCGTTGAGCGGGCCGACGCGGGCGGCGCCTCCGAGGTCATAGGTCTTGGTGTCCACATGGCCCGGGCTGGGCTCGACATTGCGCGCCAGCATGTTGAAGCGGACCGCGACGGCGCGGCTCCAGTCCGCCAGGGTCGCTGGCAGCGCGACATAGGTGTCGGCAAATCCGTCGTTGTCCTGATCCAGCCCGTAGTCGAGTTGCAGGTCCTGGATACCCTCAGCAAGCGGCACGATCGCGTAGTTCGTGGTGGCGCCGGTGGCACTCAGCTCGAGTCGCTTCAGCGTCGGGATCGGGCGGCCGTTGTCGTCCGAGGCGGCACAGGTGCTGCCATTGGCCATGTCCTTGCAGGGACTCACGAAATAGACCTGAACGACCAGCCTGCGAAGTTCCACCGGAGCGTTCACGAGAACGCTGGTGTTGTAGAGCAGCGGAAAGTTGGCCGCAGTTGCATTCGCGGCGGTGTTTACGGCGACCGCCGTTCCGGTCGCCTGCAGATACATGCGGCCCCCGGCATCCGCTGCCGCCGTTGCGATGGTCACGGCATTCGTGTCGGCGCGCCGCACCACGAGGATGTCGGTGTTGCTCACGTAGTTCGCGTTGGGAATGCAGGCAGAGATCGGTGATCCGCTTGCTCCTGCGAACCCCTGCACCGGCATTCTCAACGCCGCCGTCAGGGCTGCCACCGCGGTTTCGCAGGCACCGGGAGCGGCGGTGGGCGCGGGCACGTCGAAGTAGTTTCCGTAGAAGCCGGCATGCTGGAGCGCATCGCGCAGCACGCGCGAAGCATGCCGCCCGCTCTCCATCGCCTGCGTCGCCTTGGACATCTCGTCGCGCGTCGTCGCCTGGTTCAAGAGCAGGAACAGAAGCCCGCCGATGACCATGAGGTTCACGACCAACGCGACCATCAGCTCGATCAGCGTGAGGCCGGCCTGCTGACGCCGCCGCGGCGCGCGTGGGTGGATGGATGGCATCGACTGTCTGGTCATAGCGTGTTGTTGATGGCGCCGATGCGGAAGGTGAGGCTCACCGTGCGGCGGGTGGTCTCGTCGCCGTACTCGTTGTTGCCGCAGGGAGCGGCAGGAGCTGCGGTGGGGCCGAGCCCCTGCCATGCGACCGTGATCGTGTAGATGCCCGTCCCGGGCAGGACGTTCGCGAAGGGTGTCGTGTCGGTGAGTTCCGTGCCGGCTGCATAGCTGATGCAGCCCCGCGCGCCGACCATTGCGCCGATGTCGGCAGCGCCGGCCGTGCGCTCGGCAACCCCCTTGAGGCGCGCGTCCCAGGCGTTCAGGTCGACCACGACCTGTGCGATCTGCGTTGCGGTGGGGCCGACCGCCACGCAGGCGGGGAATGCCGCCGAGGCCGTACCGGCGAAGGGGCTGCCGGCCGTCGGGCTCGTCGGCACCGTATTCGTGGTGATGACGTAACAAGGCGCCGCGGGCCGATTGGCATTGATGCGCTCGTACATCTCATTGAGCAGCAGCAGCGCCTGGCTGCGCTGGTACGACTCCATCTCCGAGCGCTGGCTCTGGATCATCATGCCGGCCAGGGCGAGCAGTCCGAATGACAGCACCACCATGGAGATCAGCACCTCGATGATGCTGAACCCCGATTGCGGGCGGCGTTTCAGGACAGGTCCTTGCATCAGCATGCTCCCTTCTTCGTGCCGGGACGGCCATTCAGATCGATGGAGACGCAGCGGGGCACGGACGCACCGGTGCTCGTGAACTGAAGCCGGGGCGCGTCGCCGGTGATGCGGCCGGAGCCGTCGTACGTCACGCCGGCGCAGCCGGTCCCTGCAGCGGTGCAGGTCACGGTCAGTTCGGCGGACGACTGGTTGGTGATCAGCGATGTACCAGGCGTGACGACGACCACCTCCCAGCCGGTGTTCCAGTTGGAGCCCGTCACGGGCCGGAGCACGACGGCTTCGTTTCGCTTGACGGCCTCGCTCCTGGCGTTGGTCAGCGCCGCGGCCAGGTCATAGCTGGCGTTCTTGACGCGTTGCTGGGCCGTGTAGCCGCGCAACGAAGGCGCTGCGAGCGTCGCCAGAACGGCGACCACGGCAAGCACGACCATCAACTCGATCAGCGTAAAGCCCGCCGATCTCGATGCCGATGCGACCGGTGCGTGAGAGGTGCGCATGGCCACTTTCAGCGATCCCAGCACGCTTCACGCGTGCCCGTGCCGCCTGCGACACCTTTGACGCCCTGCTCGTCGTAGGTGAGGTTGCCGCAGAACCCGTGCTTGGCATCATTGGCAAGCTGGTTGCCCAGCGGACGGGCGCTCAGCACGTAACGCAGAGGCGCGCCGGCGACCGGCTCGATGCAAAACCGGTAGACGCCCAGCAACTCCTGCGGCACGTTGAGGCGAAGTGCTCCAAGTCCAAGCTGGTCGCAAGCGACCGTGTCGAACGCGTAGCTCCGCGCGTCCAGCAGGAAGCGTTCCTGGGCATTCGCGATAGACAGCAGAAAACTCTGAGCCGCCTTGCGATGGGCCCGAACGCCGTACTGCACATAAGACGGGTAAGCCACCGCCGCGAGGATGGCGATGACGGCCACCGTGATCATCAGTTCGATAAGCGTGAAGCCGCGCTGGGCGTGGCGCTTTGACATGAGGGCGTTCCTTCCGAGGCTTGCGGACTACTGACAAGCTAGTGAAGGGGAACTTAGCCGCTGAGCCAGGCCCAAGCTCGGCCATTTCGATAAACGGCTGAGGCAGCCGGACGAGCGGCACGGGCTGAGTCCGAAAGAATTCATTTGCTCTGTGGTACGGATGAGATAGGCGGGGGAGGGCGCCGGCCCGCGTGAATCGCGGGAGGGGAACTTCAGCCCATCCGGCAGGTTCGATTACCCCTGCCAGCCACCCTCGGCGCGCCGCGCCGGCATGATCTCGGCGACCGGAGCCAAGCAATGAACCAAGTGACATCCCGCGCGCAGCGCCTGCCCCGCCGCACCTTCCTGGCCGCCGCTGCGGCCTTCGCCCTTCCTGCGGCCGCCCAGGGCAGCGGCGCGCCGCGTCCCGCCGTATTCGCCGAAGTCTGGAAAGACCCGAACTGCGGCTGCTGTGCGGATTGGGTCAAGCACCTCGAAGCCAACGGCTTCAAGGTCAAGGTCAACGACAGCGGCAACGGCGCCATGCGCGGCCGCCTCGGCGTGCCGGCGCAGTACGGCTCGTGCCACACCGCACTGATCGGCGGCTATGCGATCGAGGGGCACGTGCCCGCGCGCGACATCCACCGCCTGCTGCGCGAGAAGCCGCAGGCCGTGGGTCTGGCGGTGCCCGGCATGCCCGTCGGCTCGCCCGGCATGGACGGCGCCATTTACGGCGGGCGCAAGGATGCCTACGAGGTGCTGCTGCTGCAGCGAAGCGGCGCCCCCCGCGTCTGGCAGGCGTATCCGGGCGCGACTGCCTGAGCGCTACGGGGACCGCGGCTGGCGCCGCCGAGGGCGCGACCGCCGCTCCACTCGGGCCTGGAGCACGGGCCTGGAGCACCGGCCCGGTCGATAGCGTGCCAGCCACGCCCGCAGTAGCGGCCCGCCCACGCCCTAGGACGATTCCTAGATGTGCCCGGAATTCTCCCCCGCGCCCAACCGGATGAATCCGAGGCGTCAATTCAGCCGGCGCCGATAGGCCGTCGGGACGTGCGCGGGCACAGTCTCGCCATGGCTTCGCAACCCGCTCCCCGTGTCTTCCTGGCCGACGACTCCGGCATGATCCGCTCGCGTCTCGCGGCCCTGCTGGACACCCACCACATGACCGTGGTCGGCCAGGCCGCCACGCCCGAAGGCTGCATCGACGGCATCCTGGCCTCGCACCCGCAGGTGGTGGTCCTCGACGTCCAGCTCGAGGGCGGGACCGGGCTGCAGGTGCTGCGTGCCGTGCGCAGCGCCGCACCCGACATCGCTTTCGTCGTGTTCAGCAACAACGCCGGCCCGGCCTACCGCAAGCGTTACCTGGGCGAGGGCGCCGCATTCTTCCTGGACAAGAGCCGCGAGTTCGAGCACCTGCCCACCGCGATCGCCGAGGCCGGTGCCGGCCTGGCTTTCCTGCCGCATTGAACGTCCGCGCCGTGCGTCCACCGACTTCCCCCAACCTCCCGAGAGCCGCCATCATGACCCTCGACACTCCGACCGCTCCCGTGCGCATCGTGCCCCGCGGCGCTTCCCTGTCCGCGCTGCCTCCGGTGGCAACGCCTGCTCTGAAGACGCTGTGCTCGAACTGCCACCTGCGGGACATCTGCCTGCCCTGCGGCATGGCGCATCCGGATGTCGCCCGGCTGGACGGATTGCAGTTCGGCCGTCGCAAGCTGAAGGCGGGCGACGAGCTGTACCGCGGCGGGGACCGCTTCCAGTTCATCTATGCGGTGCGCACGGGCACCTTCAAGTCCAACCTCATGCTGGCGGACGGGCGCGAGCAGGTCTCGGGCTTTCACATGGCCGGCGAGCTGATGGGCCTGGACGGCGTGGCCAACGGCCGCCACGCCAGCGCCGCGGTGGCGCTGGAAGACGCCGAAGTCTGCGCCATCCCCTACGTGCACCTCAACGAGCTCACGAGCGGCAGTGCCGACATGCAGATGGTGATGGCACGCCTCATGAGCCGCGAGATCGTGCGCGAGCACAGCCTGATGATGCTGCTGGGCAGCATGAACGCCGAGGAGCGCGTGGCCGCCTTCCTGATCAACCTGTCGCAGCGCATGAAGGCACGCGGCTACTCGCCCAGCGAGTTCCACCTGCGCATGTCGCGTGCCGAAATCGGCAGCTACCTGGGCATGAAGCTCGAGACGGTCAGTCGCACTTTCTCGGCGTTCCAGCAGCAGCGGCTGCTGGAGGTCGATAAGCGGCACATCCGCATCGTCGATCTCGAGGGCCTGCAGCGCGCCTTCGAGCCCAGCGTGCATTGAGGGCCTCGCGCCCTCGCGGCGGTCAGCGGGCCAGCGCTTTCTGGAGTGCTGCGTGCACCGCCTCCGGGTGGGCCGGCTTCACCAGGTGGCCGGAAAAGCCCGCCATGGCCGAGCGCCTGAGGTCGGGCGTGGCGCCATAGCCGCTCAGCGCCACCACCGGCAGGCGGGGGCTGAGGACACGCCCGATCTCTATGCCGCTGCCGTCCGGCAGCCCGAGGTCGGTCAGCACCACGTCGAATTCATCGCGCTCGGCCTTCTGCAGCGCCTCGGCGCATGTGGGTGCGTGGGTGACCTGCCAGCCGAAGCTCTCCAGGCACAGGGCGATGGTTTCAGCCGCGTCGAGGTTGTCTTCGACCAGCAGCACCCGCTGGCCGCCGCCTCCGCCGCCGCCCGCGCGCGGGGACGGAATGGACGACACGACGCCGTGCTCGGCCGCCGCGCTTGGCTGCAAGCCGAGCCGCAGGGTGAAGGTGGCGCCGCGGCCCGGGCCGTCGCTGGCGGCCGAGATGTCGCCGCCATGCTCGGCCACCAGGCCGCGCGCGATGGCCAGGCCCAGCCCGAGGCCGCCGAAGCGGTTGGAGACTTCACGGTCGGACTGCTCGAAGGCCTCGAAGATGCGCGACAGTGCCTGGGTGTCGATGCCGATGCCGGTGTCGGTGCACTGCAGGATGAAATCACCGCCTTCGCAGTGGCTGCGCAGCAGGATGCGTCCGCCGGTCGGCGTGAACTTGACGGCGTTGCGCACGAGGTTCCACACCACCTGCTGCATGCGCGCCTCGTCGCCGTCGATCAGCGCGCAGGGCGCGGCCAGATCCAGCTCCAGCGTCAGCTGCTTCTCGCGCACCTGCTCGTCGAGCATGTCGGCCACCGCGCGGGAGACCTTGTGCATGTCCACGGTGTCGATCTTCAGGTTCAGCTTGCCGGCCGAGATGGCGGTGAGGTCCAGCAGGTCTTCGATCAGGCGCGACTCCAGGGCGATGTTGCGCTGGATCATCGGCAGCAGGTTTCCGAACTTCTCGGGCACGGTCGCCACGCGTTCGAGCAGGTGGGCCGCGGTGGCGATGGGAGCGAGCGGCGTGCGCAGCTCGTGCGACAGCACGGCCAGGAAGCGGTCCTTGGCCTGGTTCGCGCGCTCGGCCTCCTCCTTGGCCTTGCGCAGCGCCTCGGCGTCGCGGTAGTCGGCGGTGGCGTCGCGCAGGATCTTGCAGAAGCCCGAGGCCCGTCCATCGTCGCCGCGCAGCGGTATCAGGATGCCTTCGGCCCGCAGGCGCAGGCCGTCGCCGCGCAGCAGCCAGCGGTTGTCGTCGGCCTTTCCGGTGCTCAGCGCCTGCTGCAGCTCCTGCTCGGGAACGCGTGCCGCACGATCCTCGGGCGTGAACAGGCGGGCGATCGGCGCGCCGATGATGTCCTTGGGCTGCAGCCGGAAGATCTCGGTCGCACCGCGGTTCCACGCCCGCACCTCGCCGTGGAGGTCCAGCAGGATCACCGCGTAGCCGCGCAGTGAATCGACCACGCGGGCATAGACGTCGTTCGCCTCGCGCAGCCGCACCTGCGCCTCGCCGCGCGCGTTGCGCTCGGCCACTTCGCGCAGCGCCCGATCGACCACCAGCGGCAGCCGGTTCAGGCGGCCCTTGCTCACGTAGTCGGTGGCGCCGCGCTTGAGCATCTCCACGGCGTTGTCTTCACCGATCACGCCCGAGACGAAGATGAAGGGCGTGGCCGGGCTGCGTTCGCGCGCGAGCGTCAGCGCCTGCTCGCCGCTGAAGCCGGGAATCTCGTAGTCGGACAGCACGACGTCCCAGTGACCGTGCTCCACGGCCTCGGTGAAATCGCGCTCGTTGTTGACGACGGCCAGCAGCGCCTGCGGGTAGCTCAGGAGCAGGCTTTCGCGCAGCAGTTCGGCGTCGAAGCGCGAGTCTTCGAGCAGCAGCACTCGCAAGGCGCCGTGTCGTGCGGCGGCCGCAGCTGCGCCGGAGGCGTCGGGCGCGGACGTCATGCGGTGCGCCTGGCTTTGGCGGAACCGGGCGGCGGTTCGTTGAGCACGGCCCAGAAGATGCCAAGGTCGGCGATGGCGGTGACGAACTGCTTGAACTCCACCGGCTTCACGACATAGGCGTTCACGCCCAGTTCATAGCTGCGCACCACGTCCGCCTCTTCTTCCGACGAGGTGAGCATCACCACCGGCATCGAACGCAGCGAGGGCGTCTCGCGCACTCTCTGCAGCACCTCGAGCCCGTTGACCTTGGGCATCTTCAGATCGAGCACGACGACCGCAGGATTGCCTTCCGCACGCGCGGCGTACTCGCCCTGGCGAAACAGGTAGTCCAGTGCCTGGGCTCCGTCGCGCACGACGATCACCTCGTTGGCCAGCTGGCTGCGCTCCAGCGCGATCAGCGTCAGCTCCAGGTCGCGCAGATCGTCTTCGACGAGCAGGATGGGTTTGAGCATGAGGGGTAATCAGTCCTTCGGATTGCTATGCGGCGCGCGGTCTGCGGCGACAGGGGGAATGACGAAGCCGAAGCGGGCGCCCTGATCGGGCTGTCCTTCGGCCCACACGGTGCCGCCATGCCGCTCGATGATGCGCCGCACGCTGGCCAGTCCGATGCCGGTGCCTTCGAAATCCTCGGCCTTGTGCAGCCGCTGGAAGACACCGAACAGCTTGCCGACGTACTTCTGCTGAAAGCCGACGCCGTTGTCGCTGACCATGATGCCGGCGCCCTCGGGGCGGCGCACGGCGCAAACGCGGATCTGCGGCACCTCGCGGTGGCGCGTGTACTTCACCGCGTTGCCGATCAGGTTGCGCACCACCACCTGCATCAGGAACGGGTCGCCCCACAACGCAGGCAGGCCATCCTCGATGTCCCAGGCGATGCGTGCGCCGCCTTCCTGCCGAGCGAATTCGGCAGCGAGCTCGCGCACCAGCAGCGACATGTCGATGCTGCCGCGCCGGAGTTCGGCGCGGCCCATGCGGGAGAAGTCGAGAAGCGCGTCCACCAGCTGGCCCGCATAGGCCGCGGCGTGACGGACATTCGCGAGGTAGCGCAGCGACCGCTCGCTCAGCTGCGCACCGTCGGATTCCTGCACCAGATCGACGTAGCCCGCGATGTGCCGCATCGGCGCACGCAGGTCGTGCGAGACGGTGTAGGAAAAGGCTTCGAGCTCCTTGTTGACGCGGCCCAGCTCGGCGGCCACCTCGGCCATTTCTTCGGCGCGCCGCAGCACGATGCCGATGAGCGCGTGGCGCAGCTCAACCGAGGCGGCGATTTCTGCCGCGCCCCAGGGCAGCGAGCGGCCACGCACCTGCTCCTGCCAGGCGGCGAAGCTGCGCCTCGGGTGCAGGCGCCCCTGGGCATCGACGTGCTTCGCATGCGGCTCGCCCGCCCAGCGGATCGTCTGCACCTGCTCGGGGCGGAACCACAGCACCATGTGCTGGTGCACCTGCGAGATCGAGATCGCCAGCACGCCTGCAGCCACTGCCTGCCACTCGGCTGCGGGGGCGAACTCCTGCGCCAGCCGGTCGTTCGCGAAGCTCGATGCGCCGCGCTGCGCAATCCAGCGCGCCAGCGCCAGGATCTGAGCCGTCCGGGGCGTCTCGCCCGTGGTCCAGCACTGGTCGTCCAGCACCACCGCCGCACCACCCGCGCGGGCGAGCCGCAGCAGCGGCACCGGCTCGTCCACCAGGCGCTGCAGGGTCGCGTCGCCGTCAGCCAGGTGCGAGACGATCTCCAGCGTGAGCTTGCGCAACTCCAGGCGCGTGGCGACGTCGGCCGTGTTCTCCATCGCCTCGATCTGCAAGGACAGCAGGCGCCCCAGGTGCTCGCAGGCGGCGCGCGTCTCGAAGCTCAGGTGGCGAGGCGCGTGGTCGTGGCAGGAAATCAGGCCCCAGAGCCGGCCGCCGACCACGATGGACACCGACATGGAGGCGCGGGTGTCCATGTTGCGCATGTACTCCAGATGCACGGGCGAGACGCTGCGCAGGGTGGCGAAGGACAGATCGAGGCTGCGCGGGTCCCACTGTGCATCGGCACCGCGCAGCGGGACGGGCTCGTAGTGCGCATCGGGAATCAGGCGGATGGTGTTCAGGCAGTAGAGCGCCCGCGCCTGCGTCGGCACGTCCGAGGACGGAAAGCAGTGCTTCAGGTACGACGGATAGGACGGCTCGCATGCCTCGCCGAGCACGTGACCATGGCCCTCCTCGTCGAAGCGGTAGACGAGCGCGCGGCCGAAGCCGGTCAGCCGCTTGATCTCGGCCGCGGCAGCTTCGGCCAGCACTTCGACCGAATCGGCTTTCTGCAGGTGCGGCAGGAAGCTGCGCGCAAGTTCGTAGATGGGTGCCCGGATGCCGCTCTGCGGCGAGCAGGGCTCGAACTCGACGACGATGTGCTCGCCGCTGCGGTGCGCGCTGGCATCCATCGCCTTCCCGTCGATATCGAGGGTGCCGACCGGCGCGGGAGGGGCGGACGGCTCCAGCGCCTCCAGCGAACGCGGAAGCTGCGCCAGCGCGGCCAGGGCGCTGCGCTGCTGGGGCCAGTTGTCGCTCCAGGCCAGCAGGGCCGCCGACGCGGAAAGCACCAGCATGCGGCCATGCGGCTGGATGGCGCCTGGAACGCGGATAGGCTCGTCCGCGCATTGCTTGAGGTCAGGCGAATGGTCTTGCTTCAATGTCTGGGGCTCCGGTGCGTCCGGAGCCGAGGGCCCGGGCGCGTTCCCCGGCCGGGCGCCGGCGGACTCTGCAACTCACGCGAAAATTGCTCGCAAAAGCCGCGCAGCATGCCAGAAACTGCCGACCCGTCGGGTAGGACGCGGACTACGTTCGTATGTATAACGTGCCCGTCGCGGGGGCGGGGCCGCGCAGCCCACTGTTTGATACACGTCAATGCGCGGTGCGGCGCCTCGGCGCACCATTGGGGCATTGCCAATTTCCACAGCGAGGTTCCCCATGTTCAAGCGCATCCTGCTCGCAACCGACGGCTCCGCCGCTTCCGAGAACGCAGCCCGGACGGCCGTGGAGCTCGCACGCGCGCACGGCGCTCGGCTCACCGCGGTGTACGTGGTCGATCCGTATCCCTATCTGGGTATCGGCGAAGCCAATCCCATGGGCTTCGACGCCTACATGGCCGCCGCGCGCGACCATGCGGCGCAGGCCCACACCCGCGTCACGCAGCTGGCCGGGGGCCCCGGCGAGGCACTCGACGTGCAGCTGCGGCTGGTCGAGGACGTGAGCGCGCTGGACGGCATCCTGAACACTGCCCGGGACGAGGGTGCCGACCTGATCGTGGTCGGCTCGCACGGGCGCTCCGGCGTCGGCCGTGTGTTCCTGGGCAGCGTGGCGGGCAAGGTCGTTGCGCAGTCCAAGGTGCCGGTGCTGGTGGTGCGCTGAGGACGGCATGACATCGGTTTCGCCTGAACTGCTGCGGCGCTTCGATATCCAGGGGCCGCGCTACACCTCGTATCCCACGGCCGACCGCTTCGTGGAGGCGTTCGGCAGCGACGACTACGCACAGGCGCTGCAACAGCGCTGCGGCGGCCGCGCCTCGGTGCTGCCGCTCTCGCTCTACGTGCACGTGCCGTTCTGCGCCTCCCTGTGCTACTACTGCGCGTGCAACAAGATCATCACGCGCCACCGCGAGCGCGGCGCGCAGTACCTGCACTACCTCGCCCGCGAGATCGACCTGCAGGTCGCGCACCTCGGCGCCGGGCAGTCGGTGAGCCAGCTGCACCTGGGCGGCGGATCGCCCACCTTTCTTTCCGATGACGAGCTCGGCCAGCTCATGGCCATGCTGCGTCGCAGCTTCGAGCTGGTGCCCGGCGGCGAATACTCGATCGAGGTGGATCCGCGCACCGTCGATGCCGGCCGGCTGCAGGCGCTGGCGAAGCTGGGCTTCAACCGCATCAGCTTCGGCGTGCAGGATTTCGACCCCGAGGTGCAGAAGGCCGTGCATCGCGTACAGCCAGCCGAGCAGGTGTTCGCACTGGTGGAGGAGGCGCGGCGCATCGGTTTCGAATCGGTCAACGTCGATCTGATCTACGGGCTTCCCCGGCAGACGCGCGACTCCTTCGCCCGCACCCTCGCACAGGTCGGGCAGTTGCGGCCCGATCGCATCGCCCTCTACGCCTACGCCCACCTGCCCGAGCGGTTCAAGCCGCAGCGCCGCATCGCGCCGGCCGAACTGCCGGACGGCGCATCCAAGCTGGGCATGCTCGCCGCGGCGCTCGAAGCGTTCCAGCAGGAGGGCTACGTGTATGTCGGCATGGACCACTTCGCCCTGCCGCAGGATCCTTTGGCCGTGGCCAAGCGGCAAGGCCGGCTGCATCGCAACTTCCAGGGCTACAGCACCCAGCCGGACTGCGACCTCATCGGCCTGGGCGTGTCCTCCATCGGACGGGTCGGCGCCACCTACAGCCAGAACGCGAAGACCATGGAGGAATGGTGCGACCTGATCGACCAGGGTCGGCTGCCGGTCACGCGCGGGCTCGCGTTGACCCGCGACGACCTGGCGCGGCGCGCCGTCATCATGGCGCTGATGTGCCAGGGCCAGGTGCTGTTCGAGTCCATCGAGCTGGCCTGGATGCTGGACTTCCGCAGCTATTTCGCCGCCGAGCTCGAGCTCCTGGACGAGCTTGCCGGGCAGGGCCTGGTACGTATCGACGAGCGCAGCATCCAGGTGACCGGCGAGGGCTGGTTCTTCGTGCGTGCGGTCGCCATGGTGTTCGACCGCTACCTGCAGGCCGACCGCCATCGCGCGCAGTTCTCGCGGATCATCTGAGCGCCCCATGAGCACCTCGCTGGCGATGACCGCGCTGCTGATGGGCCTCGCTGGCGGACCGCACTGCGCTGCCATGTGCGGTGCGGCCTGCGCCGGGGTGACGCGGGGCGCGGGCGTGTCGCCACGCCGCGCGGCGTGGTCGTTCCAGGCCGGCCGCCTGGCCGGCTACGCCGTTGCCGGCGCCGCGGCTGCCAGCGCTGTGCAGGGTCTCGCGTGGCTGACCGCGAACGCAGCGCCACTGCGCCCCGCCTGGACCGTGTTCCACCTCGGGGTGCTCGCCTGGGGACTCACCCTGCTCGTGCTGGCGAGGCAGCCTGTCTGGGCACAGCTGGCTGGCCGTGCGGCCTGGGACCGGGTGCGGCCGCTGGTGCGCCGCTCGGGCGGCGTGTTCGCGGCGGGCGCGCTCTGGACGTTCATGCCCTGCGGATTGCTGTGGTCGGCGCTGCTGGTGGCGAGCCTCACCGGCGACGCGCTGCAGGGTGCCCTGTCGATGGCGCTGTTCGCCGCGGCCAGCAGCCTCGGACTGATCGCCGGGCCGCTGCTGCTGGCGCGCGTGCGGTCGCTCGGCAACCGCCTGCGCGGTGACTGGGGCACGCGCGCCGCCGGCGGCCTGCTCGCTGGGGCGGCCGTGTTCGCGCTGTGGATGGATCTGGCCGAGCGCATCGCCTTGTGGTGCGGGATCTAGGACCGCCCGTTCTCAAACGGGTAGCTCGTTCTTGCGTTCGATGAGCTCGATCTTGTAGCCGTCGGGGTCGGCGACGAAGGCGATGACCGTGCTGCCTCCCTGAACCGGCCCCGGCTCGCGGGTGATGGTGCCGCCGGCCGCGCGGATCGCCTCGCAGGTGGCGTGCACGTCGGCCACGCCCAGTGCGATGTGTCCGTAGGCCGTGCCCATCTCGTAGCGGTCTACGCCGTGGTTGTAGGTGAGCTCGATCTCGGCCTGTTCGGGGTTGCTGCCGTAGCCGACGAAGGCCAGCGAGTACTTCTGTGCCGGACGCTCGGTGGTGCGCAGCAGCTTCATGCCGAGCACGCGGGTGTAGAAGTCGATGGAGCGTTGCAGGTCACCGACCCGCAGCATGGTGTGCAGCAGTCTCATGCCGGTGATTATCGGGCGGCCGTGCAGCGCCGGGCGTGGGGTCGCGCCGCAGCACACCTCAGAAGGTGAGCCCGGCTTTGCTGCCCAGATAGTGCTCGAGCACGGACAGTTCGGACTCGTCCGGTGCACCCTTGCCGGTGGCTACCGCGTAGACATGTCCGCCGAATCCCTCGTTGGGGAAGTAGCTGCGAAAGCCCCATCCGATCAGCAGCTGCGCGAAATTGCTGGGTGCGAAGTCCGCGTGCGCCTGCGCTACCTCGACGCCATCGACCCGCAGCAGCTGAAGGCCGGGCCGTGCACACATCGCCACCACCACCGGCCGATCGGGCGCGAGGGTGACGGCGCTGGTGAGCACGACGCGCTGGCCTTCGGTGTCGATCCAGCGGGCTTGCGGGCGATTATTCGAGAGGGCCATCTCGGCCGCGTGTTCGCCCTGGGCCTTGGACGCCTGGAACACCACGCCGCTGTGGCCGCTGCCGGGCACGCTCAGCGCGACCACGATGAAATGGGGGTCGTGCAGGTGGTAGGGCACCCGCACCGGCGCCAGCGGGAGAACCCCCGGCTGGCTGGCGGGCCGGCGGCACCAGAACCCCCAGGTGTTGCGGGCACTGTGGTCCGAACAGGCGAAACCGTTGACGCGGCGCATCACCGGCGGCAGCACGCGTGCGCCGCGGGGCTGCCGGGTATCGACCCAGTTGAGCATGTCCATGGATTTCCTGCGGCCGCCGGTGTCCGGCACCGAGCGCAACGGCTCGCCGATCTGCGCCGGCCCGACGGCCTCGTCGCCGCCGCTGGTGCCGTCGGCCATCTCCCACTTGCTCGCCCCGTAGCGCGCCAGGACGTCCTCGGCCTCTTTCGGCGGTGCCAGCTCGGGTGAGGGCGGAAACGCGGTGGTGCTGCTGGAAAAGCCGGGGCGGCGCATGTCGGAAACGGCTAAGGATGAGACAAATCCGATGCTAGTAGGACCGCGCCGACATTTGTAGCGTTCTGCCCACAGAACGTAAGTAGGCTGCACGGACGCCGCCTCGCCGTGGGTGGCAAAAAACCCTGCCCATCCAGTAGCGGGCCGCAGCAGCGCTGGATAGCGCTTACCCGGCCAGCAGGCGGAAAGTTACGTATGGAAGCGCCCGCGGCCGGCTGGTGTTGCGCCGCCCCGACGGCTGCGCAGCCAATCTCGTCAGGCCTCTACGGTGTAGTTCAGCGCCGTTCGGCCGCCATCGACCACCACGATTTCTCCGGTCACATAGCTGGCGGCGTCGCTCGCCAGCCAGGCGACCACATCGGCGACCTCGGCGGGAGTGCCCAGGCGGCGCAAGGGCGTGCGGCTGAGGATGCGCCTGCGGGCGTCTTCGCTGGTCAGCACCGCCTGGGCCGCCAGTTCGGTGGCGATGGTCCCCGGGGCCACAGCGTTGACGCGGATGCCCCGGTCCGCGAGTGCCAGCGCCATGGCGCGCGTGAGCTGGTTCACGCCACCCTTGCTCACGTTGTAGCTGGCGATGGAAGGAATGGCCATGGAGCCATTGACGGAGCTCATGTTCACGATCGCACCGCGTCCGGCACCGGCCATCACGCGTGCAACCGCCTGGCCCATCAGGAAGGCGCCCTTGAGGTTGACCCGCAGTACCGCATCGAAATCGGCCTCCGTGACGTCCAGGAAGTCGGCGGCCCTGAAGATGCCTGCGTTGTTCACCAGCACGTCGATGCGGCCATGGCGTCGCACGATCTCCGCGACGCAGCGGGCAACCTGCGCCTGGTCACCCACGTCGCAGTGCACATAGAAGGCGCCGATCGCATCGGCCAGCGCCTGGCCGCGGGCGTCGTCGATGTCGCAGGCCACCACCTGTGCACCGTCCTGCGCGAGCCGCCGGGCGCAGGCCTCTCCGATGCCCTGGGAAGCGCCCGTAACGAGGCAGACGCGCCCGGCAAGGCCGAAGGAGATCGGGGAGGCGTTGGGCGAAGAGGAGGCAGGAGCGGGCGTGGACATGCCCGAGATGGTAGTGGCGCGCGAGGGCGCTTGGACGTATGCGCGATGCCGCGTCGCGGCTGGCAGAACGGCTGGCTTTGGGGCGCGCCGCACAGAGGCAAGTAACCGGGACGCCCGCCCGGCGAGAACCGGCCGCACGGCAGACGCAAAAGCAGCACAGCGGCAGTCCGTGGGCCGCCGCTGTGCTGCGTTGTGCCAGGTTCGGTTCGGCGGCTGATCGATCGACGAGCGTCCGATCAGCCGCTTCGAGGAACGGCAGAGTTAATGCGAATCGGCCGCTCAGCTAATTGGCGATCAGCCGATCAGCCGATCAGCCGATCAGCGTCCCCAGTTGCGACCGCCGCCGGTTCCGCGGCCGCCACCGCCGCCGCCCCGACGACCGCGGCCGCCCATGCTGTCGACGCTGGTGCGCAGCGGGTCGGGCTGGCCGTCGGTTGGCCGCACGGGAGTCGGGTCACGCTGCACGAAGGGGCTGGCGTTGTGATGCGCGCCCATGCGCGGCTGTGCTTCGCCCTCGGGTCGGCGCGGGTGCTGGTGCGGGTGCTGGTGCGGGTGCTGGTGCGGGTGCTGCGGTCGGCCGCCTGTGCGTGCGCCGCCACCCGCCTTGTGACCGTTGGCCGAACCGAGGCGCGCATCCTGCGAGCGCTGCTGCGGTGCTCGGGGCTGCTGCGCTGCACCGGTGGCACCGCGACCGGCGCCATTGCCGCCACGACCGCCGCCACCCCCGGCGCCGGCGCCGGCGCCCTTGTTGTCGCGGATGCGCTGCATCATCTCCTGGCGGGCCGCCTTCGCGGCTGCCGCCATCACTTCACGGCTCGGCGGCTTGCCGGCGCCGCCCCAGATGGTCTGGCGGCCCATGGCGATGGGTTCGGCGCGCTCGCCGGGTTCGGGGCCGAACCCTTCGATGAGCTGGGAGACGATCTGCTGCTTGGTGAAGCGCTCGATCTCCTGCATGAAGCCTTCCTCGTCCAGGCAGACCAGGCTCACGGCTTCGCCGCTGTTGCCCGCGCGCCCGGTGCGTCCGATGCGGTGCACGTAGTCTTCCGGCACGTTCGGAATTTCGTAGTTCACCACGTGCGGCAGCTCGTCGATGTCGATCCCGCGGGCAGCGATGTCGGTGGCCACGAGCGCCCGGATCTCTCCGGTCTTGAAGCCCGACAAGGCCTGCGTGCGCGCACCCTGGCTCTTGTTGCCGTGCAGCGCCATGGCGGTGATGCCGTTCTTGTTCAGGAATTCGGCGACGTTGTTGGCGCCGAACTTGGTGCGGGTGAACACCAGCACCTGGCTCCAGTCGTGCTGCTGGATGATGTGTGCGAGCAGTGCCTTCTTCTTGCCGCGGCCAACCGGGTGGACCACCTGCGTGATGCGCTGGACGGTCGTGTTGCGCGGCGTGACCTGGATGCTCTGCGGATTGCGCAGCAGACCGTTGGCCAGCTCGCGGATCTCGTCGCTGAACGTCGCGGAGAACAACAGGCTCTGCTTGTCGCGCGGCACCAGCGCCAGCACTTTCTTCACGTCGTGGATGAAGCCCATGTCGAGCATGCGGTCGGCTTCGTCCAGCACCAGGATCTGCACCGTGGAGAGATCCACGAAACCCTGCTGGATCAGGTCGAGCAGGCGGCCGGGGGTGGCCACGAGGATGTCCACACCTTTCTTGATGCGGTCGATCTGGGGGTTCATGCCGACGCCGCCGAAGATGACGGTCGAGCTCAGCTGCAGGTACTTGCCGTAGGTGCGGATCGACTCTTCGACCTGGGCCGCGAGTTCGCGGGTGGGCGTGAGGACGAGTGCGCGGATGCCATAGCCACCGAACTTGTTGGTGGCGCTGCGGCTCATCGAGAGCTTGTGCAGCATGGGAAGGGTAAAGGCGGCGGTCTTGCCGGTGCCGGTCTGCGCGCCGGCGAGAAGGTCGTGCCCCTCGAGCACGGCGGGGATGGCCTGGGCCTGGATCGGAGTGGGGGTTTCGTATCCCTCCTCGCGGACAGCCTTCAGGATGGCGGGAGCCAGTTTCAGTTCTTCGAAATTCATGCAGTGTGTGTGCGCCGTACCGAGGCGCATGGGATCGGCCAGTACCGGTGCGTCGCACCGGGCCAGTTGAGGCTGATCAGTTGGGGGGTGGGAGCCAGTCGGCCGTGGGCCGCGTCGTCCCCAGCAGGACTGCTGGTGCCGCACGCACTGGTTGCGCGGCCCGGGCATTGTCGCACGGATCACACGCGCTCGCGGGCATGGCGCGTCTGGGGACAGGCCTGGGCGAACGGATGTGCTGATAATGGCTGGACCATGGCCAAGCTCCTGAACCTGCGCTGGGGTGTCTCGGACGATCCCGCCGTCTTGCAGCCTTCCTTGCAGGATTGCCTGGAGACGCTGCTGTCGCGGTGCGAACTGCTGGCGGCCAACGTGATCGAGGGCCTGCTCGTCGGCAGCGAGGCGCAGGGCCCGCGCCGCAATCCGGCGCTCCAGCAGCCCGTGGTGCGCACCGCCATCGAGGCCCTGCGGGCCGGCCAGGCGCAGGTGTGCAGCGACTTCCGTGCTGCCCTGACCCGGCTCGTGTATGAGGGCGGCGGCAGGGACCAGCGCACGAAGGAGCCGCTGCGCTTCGACGATCTGCACCTGCTGGACGACAGCACGCTCGACGAGAGCATCGAGCAGGCGCGCGCCGAGCAGGAGGTCGCGCGCATGGTGGACGACGTGCTGCCGCCGCTGGACGCGCTGGTCAGCACGCTGCTCGGCTGGCGTACCGTGCAGCCCGGCCTCAACCCCGTGCGCCCCGAAGTGTTCGTGCAGGCGCTGCAGGCGAGCCTGTGGTCGCGACTCGCCGAGCCGGCGGTGCGCGAGGCGCTCGTGGTGCCCTGCGCAGGCCTGCTGGGCGTGCAGCTGCGCACCCTCTATCGCGAGATGGCCGACTGGCTGGGGTCTACCGGTGTGGAGCCGGCCCCGCCCGCAGCAGGTCGCAGGGGTGCGGCCGTGGCCGACTCCCCCGTCAGCCGCTCGGTTGCCAAGACGCTGCTCACGCTCGAGCGGCTGCGCAAGCTGCTGGCCGGCGATTTCGATGCGCCGTCCACTCCCCCGGAGTTCCTGCACACCGTGCCGGCCTCCTTGTCGCTGCTGCAGGAAATGGGGCAGGTCGATGCGCTGGTCCAGCGCCTGGAGCAGGCGCGCGCCGAGCGCGGCGACGGGACCGCTGCCGTTCATGCGCCGGCTGCGGTCGAGTCGCCTCGCCTGGGGCGCCAGCTGGGCGAGCAGGTGATCCGTCTCCTGTTCGACAACCTCGCCCGCGAAGGAAGGCTGGTGGCCGAGTACCGCCGGCAGCTGCGCGTGCTCGAACCAGCCATCGTCCGGCTGGCGGAGGACGACTCGCGCTTTTTCAGCGACCCGCGACATCCCGCCCGTGAGCTGCTGCAGCAGATGACGCAGCGCAGCATGGCGTTCTGCAGCGAATCCGATCCGGGCTGGCAGCAGTTCGTCGCCAGCATCGAGGCAGTGGTCGCCCGGCTGGCAGCCGCCGATGCCCCCGAGGCAGCGGAGTTCGGCTCGGCGCTCGCGCAGCTGCAGGAGCAATGGGAGCGCCACGACGCCGTGGCGCTTCGCCGCCGCGAGGAGGCGGCGCGCGCGCTGGTGCATGCCGAGCAGCGCAACCTCCTTGCACAGCGGCTGGCCGAGGAATTCGAGCAGGTGCTGGCGGGCACCGAGGTGCCGGAGTTCGTCGCCGATTTCCTCAAGACTTCGTGGTGCCATGTCGTGGCCGAGGACAAGCTGCGGCGACTCGACGGCGCAGACGACGCGCTGGGGCTTCGCGCGCTGGTGGACGAGCTTGCATGGAGCGTGCAACCCGCGCCGGCCCGACGCGGGCGCCTGCAGCGGCTGGCCCAGCTGATTCCCGGGATGGTGGCGCGGCTGCGCGTGGGCATGCGCAGCATCGACTACCCGCCCGAGCTGGCCGAGCGTTTCTTCGAGCGGCTCGGCGCCCTGCACGCCAGTGCTCTCAAGGATGGCCGCGATGCCGCCTCGCGCAGCGCCGCGGAGCAGGCGCGCGAGGCGCCTTCGGAGTTCGGCCCCAGTGCATTCGACGATGCCCAGGTGTGGCTGGCCCCTCAGGAGGCGCAGGAATCGGGCTATCTCGAGCCGCAGCCCGACGCGGATCGGGATCGGGAGCGGGATCGGCAGCCGGGCCCGGCTGCGTCCGATGCTGCCGAGCCCGCCGACGCGCCGGCGCAGCCGGCCGCTGCACAGACGGGCGAGCTGCCCGCGATCGGCGCCTGGGTCGAGCTGCAGGTGCAGGGCAACTGGGAGCGCGTGCAGCTGAGCTGGGCCAGCCCGCACCGCACGCTGTTCATGTTCACCTCGCCGCGCGGCAGTGCACATTCGATGTCACGCCGCACGCTCGAGCGGCTGCAGTCCGGCGGGCAGCTGCGGATGGTGGCGGACCGCAGCCTCGTGGACGAAGCGCTCGACCAGGTCGCCCGGGCCGCTCTGCGCAACAGCATCGAACCCGGCGACGCGGCCTAGATTGCCCAGGCCAGGGGGCGCGGCAGCCCGGGGGCACGATAATGCCGGGTTGTTGTACCGCGCGGCCCGCCCGCGCCGGGGCCTGCCACCGCAGCGCGCGGCCCCGGCATCGCATCCACGGCCCTACGCACCACCCCCCACACACGACCCGATTACACGCACATGGCCCAATACGTTTTCACCATGAACCGCGTCGGCAAGATCGTTCCGCCGAAGCGCCAGATCCTCAAGGACATCTCCCTTTCCTTCTTCCCCGGCGCCAAGATCGGCGTCCTGGGCCTCAATGGCTCCGGCAAGTCGACGCTGCTCAAGATCATGGCCGGCATCGACAAGGAGATCGAGGGTGAAGCCACCCCCATGCCCGGGCTGAACATCGGCTACCTGCCCCAGGAGCCCAAGCTCGATCCCGAGCACACCGTGCGCGAGGAGGTGGAGGAGGCCATGGGCGAGGTCAACGCCGCAAAGGCCCGCCTCGAAGAGGTGTACGCCGCCTACGGCGAGCCCGACGCCGACTTCGACGCGCTCGCCTCGGAGCAGGCCCGCCTGGAGGCCATCATCGCCACCGCCGGCACCGACTCCGAGCACCAGCTCGAGATCGCGGCAGATGCGCTGCGGCTGCCGCCCTGGGAAGCCAAGGTCGGCCTGCTGTCCGGTGGCGAAAAGCGTCGCGTGGCGCTGTGCAAGCTGCTGCTGTCCAAGCCCGACATGCTGTTGCTCGACGAGCCCACCAACCACCTCGACGCCGAATCGGTCGATTGGCTCGAAGTCTTTCTGCAGCGCTATCCGGGCACCGTGGTGGCCATCACCCACGACCGCTACTTCCTGGACAACGCGGCCGAGTGGATCCTCGAACTCGACCGCGGCCACGGCATTCCCTACAAGGGCAACTACAGCACCTGGCTGGAGCAGAAGGAGGCGCGCCTCGAGCAGGAGCAGCGCACCGAGGACGCCCGCACCAAGGCCATGAAGAAGGAGCTGGAGTGGGCGCGCCAGAACCCGAAGGGCCGGCAGGCCAAGAGCAAGGCGCGCCTGGCCCGCTTCGAGGAGCTGTCCGACTACGAATACCAGCGCCGCAACGAGACGCAGGAGATCTTCATCCCGGTGGCCGAGCGCCTGGGCACGCAGGTGATCGAGTTCAAGAACGTGAGCAAGTCCTTCGGCGACCGGCTCCTGATCGACAACCTGAGCTTCAACATCCCGGCCGGCGCCATCGTCGGCATCATCGGCCCGAACGGCGCGGGCAAGTCCACGCTGTTCAAGCTGATCGCGGGCAAGGAGCAGCCCGACTCAGGCGAGGTGGTGATCGGCCAGACCGTGAAGATGGCCTTCGTCGATCAGCACCGTGACGTGCTGGCCGACGACAAGACCGTGTGGGAAGACGTCTCGGGCGGGCTGGACATCATCACGGTGGGCAAGTTCCAGATGGCCAGCCGCGCCTACTGCGGCCGCTTCAATTTCAACGGAGGCGACCAGCAGAAGAAAGTGGGCACGCTCTCGGGTGGCGAGCGCGGGCGCCTGCACCTGGCCAAGACGCTGATCGCGGGCGGCAACGTGCTGCTGCTGGACGAGCCGTCCAACGACCTCGACGTGGAAACGCTGCGCGCGCTCGAGGACGCACTGCTCGAATACGCCGGAAGCGTGCTGGTGATCAGCCACGACCGCTGGTTCCTGGACCGCATCGCCACCCACATCCTGGCGGCCGAGGGCGACAGCCAGTGGGTGTTCTTCGACGGCAACTACCAGGAGTACGAGGCCGACAAGAAGCGCCGCCTGGGAGAGGAAGGCGCCAAGCCCAAGCGCATGCGCTACAAGGCCCTGAAGTAACCGGGGAGGCTTGCCGCCCGCTGCGCACGGGCGGCAGTCCTTCAGGGCTGCTGCAGTTCCCGCGCCGACGGCAGGTGCAGCCCGCCGATCCGCAGGCTACGCGCCGCCAGCACCGCGCGCACCGTAGCGCGCGCAGTCGCCTCGGCGGCCATCGTCGCCAGCACCACCATGCCGGGCTGCCCCCTCGCCTGCGACTGCCCCGTCGCCAGGGCGAACAGCGTGTCTCCATCCGACACCGTATGGACCGGGTTGATCGCCCGGGCCAGCCCGTCATGGGCCACCTGCGCAAGCCGCTGGGCTTGCGCCTTGTCGAGGGTGGCGTCGGTGGCCACCACGCCGATGGTGGTGTTCGCCGCTGCGAGCAGCGCCTTGGGGGGCACCCCCGCCAACAGGGCGCGGCGCGTATCGACCAGGTGGCGGCCGTCTTCGCTTCGGGCGCCCGCGAGGATGGCGCCGGTGTCCGGATCGATCACGTCGCCGAGCGCGTTGCAGGCGACGAGCGCGCCGACCGTGATGCCGCCGACGCGGCACGACGCGGTGCCGATGCCGCCCTTCATCGCGCGGTCGATGCCGAAAACCTTGCCGATCGCCGCGCCGGTGCCGGCGCCCACCGCCCCTTCCGCCGGCGCCGCCGTGCCGGCCGCGATGCAGGCGGCGTAGCCGGCGGCGGCATCAGGACGGATGGTGCCGTCCCCGACCATCAGGTCGAACAGCACGGCCGCGGGCACGATGGGCACGCGCACGGGGCCGACGGCTTGTCCGATGCCGCGCTCCTCCAGCCAGCGCATCACGCCGCCAGCGGCATCCAGTCCGAACGCGCTGCCACCCGCCAGCAGCACGGCATGCACCTGCTGCACCGCATTGCCCGGCGCCAGCAGGTCGGTCTCGCGCGTGCCCGGGGCGGAGCCGCGCACATCCACGCCGGCCACCGCGCCGCCGCGCGCGAGCACCACGGAGCAGCCGGTCGGCCGGCGGGTGTCGGTGTGGTGGCCGACCTCGATGCCGGCAACGTCGGTAATGGCGCCGGCGGGGCGGTCGAGCAGGGCCTGCAGATGGGAGGCGGATGGCATGCGGAGCGGGTGGAATGCGGAGGCTCCGCATTGTGGCCGAGCACGGCCGCTCCCTGACGGCTCAGCGCGGGTCGGAGCGCATCGGGTAGGCCCGCCCGCGGATGAACAGCACCTCGGCGCGCGCGGCGGGCGATCCGCGGTAGGCGGGGCCGGGCCGCGCCAGGACGCCGATCACATCTCCGATGGCGGGCCGCTGTACGTCCCACGCGGACAGGCGTGCGAGCTCGGGCAGCTCGATGCGCCAGCGGTCTTCACCCTGGGGCACGCGGGCGCGCGCCAGCAGGTCTGCTATGTCCACGTCGGCTTGCTGTGGCGGCACCTGCAGCGACCGCACTTCACCGGGCACTTCCGCGCGCGGCCGGTGGACCAGTTCCATCGTGGCGTGCGGGTCGGCCCACAGCAGCGTGCTCACCGGCCCCTGCAGGTAGACGGGCGCCGCCTGCTCGAACGCCTCCCATCCGTGGTGCGCCCATGCGCGGTGCGCGATCCCGGTCGCCGCCAGCAGCAGGAAACAACGTCGCCCGCCGCTCATATCCGCAGCACCATGGCCAGCACGTTGCGGTGCGGGTTGGGAATGCGGCCGCTCGCGATCTGCAATGCCGTGGCGTCGTCGCGGCCGTAGTAGGCGCGGTTGGCCTCGCCATCTGGAAGGACGCCGAGGGCGCCGACGTTGATGCCCGCGTAGAGGCCGGGCGCGCCGGTCCACACCACCACGTCGCTCAGCTTGCCGGTCGCGGCCATTCCGCGCGCCTGATAGTTCGCAAAGCTCAGGCCCGCACCCGCCGTGAGAGAGAAGGTGCGCTCGTCCAGGAAGCGCTGCACCGCACGCTCGGTCATGAGCAGGAAGGCGATCTCCCCGCGCGTCGCGCCGGCCTGCGCACCGATGCTGAGGGCGCCCATGTTGAAGAAGATGGGATCGCCGAAATCATTGCCACGCCGCGTCACCAGCACGCCTTCGCCGCCCTGGACGCCAACGCCCAGCGCGGCGTGCGCATAGTCGTTCACGATGAACAGGCCCTGTGCGCGCTGCAGAAGTTGCAGCACCTGCGGATCGGCCTTCATGCGGCGGACCACGTGGACCGCCTCGAGCAGGTCCTCCCGGGCCTCTTCCAGCTGTTCCGAGGCCGGATGGACCTCGACGGGTTCGGGCGCGCGCGCGGGGTTCGGCCCTTCGCCAGGGGCGCTCCGTGATTGCCAGGGCTGCGCCTGGGCGACGATCAGGCTGCACCCGGCGACCAGCGCCGGCAGCAGACGGCTGCCTATCGACATTGCAAACTGCTCCAGCAGCGAAAAGGAAGCGCCGCCGGCGTACCGGCGGGCAAGGAAGAGCGGCGCCCGGAAGTGAGCGGCGCCATTGCCAGGAGGCAGTGTGGCAGCCGCCGCAGCTGCGGCGCCGTGAGCGGGAGTTACGTGTGCTTCGGCGTATCGCTGGGTTGCGAGTGGAATGGCCCAGGGGCGCGCGGCCCCGTGATCAACCTCTTCGCAGCTCGGTCTTGTGCGCGATGACGCGCCCGACCAGGCCGTACTCCACCGCCTCCTCGGCCGACAGCCAGCGGTCGCGCTCGATGTCGGTGAGCACCTTGTCCAGCGGCCGCCCCGTCTCCCGTGAGATCGTGCGGGCGATGCGCTCGCGTGCCTTGATGATCTCCTGTGCGTGGATGGCGATATCGGTGGCCTGTCCGCCGGCGCCACCGCTGGGCTGGTGAATCAGGAAGCGCGTGTTCGGCAGGCAGAAGCGTCGCTCACGCGGCACCGCCAGGTAGAGGTGGGTGGCCGCGCTGCCCACCCAACCGGTTCCGATCATGTTCACCGGCGCGGTGATGAAGCGGATGATGTCGTGGATGGCGTCGCCCGATTCCAGGTGGCCGCCGGGGGAGCTGACCAGCATGTCGATGGGCGCGGGCGAGTCGCTGTCCAGGGCGATCAGCCGCCGGGCGACGCCGCTCGCCGAATCGTCGGTGATGGCACCGAACACCAGCACCGTGCGGGATTTGAACGCTTTTTCTTCAAGGAACGAGTTACGCGGCTCGGCGGTGGAAGCCGGTACTTCGTTGTCGGGATGTTCCATCTTGGGCTCCTGTGTCGTTGGCAATGATGCACGGTTGTCGGCTGGGCGTGGCGCGGGTCCGTGCCGCGCTCACCGCCGCGCAGGCGGCTGCACGGATGCTGCGGCCGCGTCCTACAGTCGGACCCGATGCTTGGCCGACAGGGGGTAAACGCTGTGCTTCATAGAGTAATCGACAGCCAGCGGGCCCGCTGGTGCTTCATCCAACCCGCCAAGAGGACCACCATGAACAGCGAAACCAGCAAGACCCCTTTCCCCACCAGCAGCAGCATGGGATCCAGCAGCAGCGCCGGGGGTTCCGCCGGCGGCATGGGCGGCTCTGCGACGGGCGGCTCCTCGGCGGGGTCGGCTGGCGGCCAGGGCAGCTCCTCGCAGTCCGGCAGCGGCGGCGGTGACAACCCCGTCAAGCGCGTCGCCCAAGCGGCGCACGAAGCGGTCGATCGCCTGGAGCAGACGCTCGGCTCCAGCAGCGAACGCATGATGGGAATGCAGGAGGAATACGGCACCATGGCGCGCGAGCAGGTGCGCGAGAACCCGCTGGCCGCACTGGGTGTCGCGTTCGTCGCGGGCATCCTGTTCAGCAAGCTCTTCATGCGCTGAAACACCGGCGCTGAAACACCGGCGCTGAAACACCGGGGCTGAAACACCGGGGCATCGGCGCTGAAAGCACACCGGCGCACCTGCGCCGTTGCGGGTGCGCGGTGTAGTGCGCGGCATTGCGCGGCGAGTGGCCGCCGCATCGGCAATGCTGCGCGGGGGCGTGCGGGGGATTCCCTAGGCGGTGGGCGCGCAGTCCTGGCCTACGCTTGGTGGCTTCCGCAGCTGCCGAGACACCGCCTTGTCGCGCCCGCATCACTCCTTCTGGCCCAAGCGCCTTCCCTATTCGCTCGTTGCCCCGCAGACGTCCCTCTGGGACAACCTGTCCATCAGCGCCAGGCGCTATCCGGACAAGGCGGCGCTCGTCTTCTTCGATCGCCACCTCACCTATTCGCAACTGCATGCGCAGGCCGAACGCCTCGCGGCACATCTGCATGGGCTCGGAGTGCGCCGTGGCGACCGCGTGCTGCTCGACATGCAGAACTGTCCGCAGCTGGTAGTGGCGCACTTCGCCATCCTGCGCTGCGACGCGGTGGTCGTGCCGGTCAACCCCATGAACCGCGCGCAGGAGATCGCGCACTACATCACCGACCCCGAGGTGCAGGTGGCCATCACCACGGGCGACCTCGCGCCCGAGGTGGCGCGCGCCAGCGATGCGTTGCCGCGCGGGCAGCGCCTGCGGCATCTGGTGGTGACGCAGTTCACCGACGCGTTGGACGCCCGGCATGCCGCGGACACGGTCCCGGCCGCGTGGCACGACTGGCTGCTCACGTGCCACCCGCTGCCGACGCTGCAGGACGGCGAGGTGAGCTCCTGGGACGCCGCCCTCGACAACCACCTGCCCCTGCCGGCGCCGGCGGCCGGCCCGTCGGACCTGGCGGCACTGCCGTACACCAGCGGCACCACGGGGCTGCCCAAGGGTTGCATGCACACCCACGCCAGCCTCATGCACAACACGATCGCCGGTGCGCTGTGGGGCACCGTGACGGCCGAGAGCGTGGCCTTGCTGGTGGTGCCGATGTTCCACATCACCGGCATGGTGTGCGTCATGCACACCGGCATCTACAGCGGCGCCACGCTCGTGGTCATGCCGCGCTGGTACCGCGATCTCGCCGGCCAGCTGATCTCGCGCCACCGCGTCACCCACTGGACCAACATCCCCACCATGGTGATCGACCTGCTGGCCAGTCCCCGCTTCGACCAGTGGGACCTCTCCAGCCTGGTGTCCATCGGCGGCGGCGGGGCCGCCATGCCGCAGGCCGTGGCGCAGCGCCTGTGGGAGCAGTTCGGCCTGAACTATGCCGAAGGCTACGGCCTGACCGAGACGGCCGCGCCCTCGCACAGCAACCCGCCCGACGCCACCAAGCAGCAGTGCCTGGGCATTCCCTTCGTCGGCTGCGACGCGCGAGTGGTCGATCCCGAGACGCTTCGCGAGCTGCCGCCCGGCGAGCAGGGCGAGATCGTGATCCACGGCCCCATGGTGTTCGAGGGCTACTGGCGCAACCCGCAGGCCACGGCGGAGGCCTTCGTCGATATCGACGGCAAGCGATTTTTCCGCTCGGGCGACCTCGGCCGCACCGACGAGGACGGCTATTTCTTCATCACCGACCGCCTCAAGCGGATGATCAACGCCTCGGGCTTCAAGGTCTGGCCGGCCGAGGTGGAGGCACTGATGTTCCGCCACCCCGCGGTCCAGGAGGCCTGCGTCATCGCGGCCCATGACAGCTATCGCGGCGAAACCGTCAAGGCCGTCGTCGTGCTGCGCCCCGGCCATGCCGGCACGGTGAGCGAGCAGCAGATCATCGCCTGGTGCCGCGAGCACATGGCCGTCTACAAGGCGCCGCGCATCGTCGAATTCGCGCCGTCACTGCCCAAGAGCGGCAGCGGCAAGGTGATGTGGCGTGCGCTGCAGGAGCGGGAGGGTCGGTCGGCATCGTGACCGTACCGTGTGTGGCGCAATGCATGGCCGCATCGCCACGATCGTCGCCACGGCGGCTGAACGCAAGCGCTGGTGCCGGGTTCCTCCGGCGCGGCGCAAGAGCGGAAGGCTCGGGCCGCACCTCACGCAGCGTCCTGCGGTGGCGCACCACGCGGCACCTCAGGGCCGCTGCCAGCCTTCGGCCCGCAGCGCGAGCTGCAGCCCGCGCGGATCGCGGCTGAAGACCAGGGCGGCCTCGCGGGTGGCGCCGGGCGGCAGGTAGTCCAGCATCCCGGTGCTGCGCTCGAGCACCTGCTCGCCCTGCTGGAGCTCGCCCGAGAAGAACAGCGAGGCGGCGGTCTGCGGCCCGGTGTTGCGCACCTCCAGCCGCACCAGGTACTGGGCCGGTGACTGCTGCTCGATGCGGGTCACGCTGAACATCGGCACGGGAGGACCTTGCTCGGCCCGCAGAGCCTCCCAGCCGAGCAGCAGAAGGGTCGCGAGCACCGTCAGCAGGCCAAGCACGGCGACCGCCCATTCCAGAAACGAAGGCGCGGCCTCTTCACCGGCGCCGGACGAAGACTCTTCGCGTCCCATGCGCCTGCCTCAGAGAATCAGCCGCGCCGAGGCGGCGCCTACGGCTGCCGGGAAACCCAGCACGACCGTCACCTGCACTGCCGCCGCTAAGGGCAGGCCTTCGAGGCGCCCGAAGGTCCACAGCATCCAGGCGCTCAGCACCAGGCAGGTCGCGTAGCCGACCACGGTGAAGCGCAGGAAGAGGAGGGTCGCCGACGCAGGCGCACCCGGGTGGGGACGCGAGCGGAACTCGGCACCGTAGACGAAGGCGTGCATCGCCGCCAGCGACACCGCTACCAGCAGCATCGCCCGAGCGGGCCCGATGCGCATCGCGATCAGCAGCATCTCCTCGGTGGGCGCCAGATTGAAGGACAGGAAGAGGGCCCCGATCGCCATGATGAAGAGGTCGCTGCCATAACGGGCGACACCTCCGCGCTGCGGCTGGCCAGCCTGGCGCTCGCCGAGCTGCGACTGTGCCAGCAAGGCGCCGATGCTGGCCGGAACCGCCTGGAGGCTGACCTGTCCGAGCGCTCCGCGCCACGCGGTTTCGGCATTCAAGGCCCCGATCAGCCAGAGGGCCAGGGCCGAGGTGGTAAAGCCCACGGCATAGGCCACGAGTGCGTCCACCACATCGTCACGCCATCGGAAGGTGCGCTCGAATCCCGCGTGCCAGGACAGGGCCACCAGCAGGGGGAAGAACAGCACCAGCAGCAGCGCGACCTTCCAGGACGGCACGTACTCGCCGAGGGACCACATCTCCATGGTCATGAAGAGGGGCAGGCCGAAGATCGTGGCACCGGCGAAAGCGCGCGCAAGGCCCCGGCCGAAGGCGGCGTTGTCCTCGACAAACCGGGCCGGCGCACTGGGAGCTCGCATGACCGCAGCTTAGCGGCCAGCAGCATCCGTGGTTGTCGGCCCGCGCCGGATCACCGCATGCGCTGCAGCAGCGAACCGTCCGAGAGGTCGGCCAGCGACGCGGCGCCCAGCAGGCCCATCGCATCGAGCGCTTCCTTGTGCAGGATGTCCAGCGCGCGACGCACGCCCTGCGTGCCGCCCGCGCAGAGGCCGTACAGCGGCGCACGGCCGGCCCACACTGCCGTGGCCCCCAGCGCCAGCGCCTTCAGCAAATCGGTGCCACGCCGCAGGCCGCCGGCCACGTGCAGCGCCAGCCGGTCGCCCACGATCTCGCGCGCCTGCGGGAGCAGGTCCAGTGGCGCGATGGTCCAGTCGAGCTGGCGGCCGCCGTGGCTGCTCAGCACGACGCCGTCCACGCCCGCATCGACCGCGCGGCGCAGGTCGTCGGGGTGCAGGATGCCCTTGAGCAGCAAAGGCTTGGACCAGCGCCTGCGGATGCGGTCGAGGTCAGCCCAGTCGAGCGAGCTGGGCTGGTGCTCGCGGATCCAGTGGGCCGACTCGAAGAACCCGCGG
Source organism: Ramlibacter sp. AN1015 (assembly GCF_037726105.1). Classification (NCBI taxonomy): domain Bacteria; kingdom Pseudomonadati; phylum Pseudomonadota; class Betaproteobacteria; order Burkholderiales; family Comamonadaceae; genus Ramlibacter; species Ramlibacter sp. AN1015. The sequence continues at coordinate 103,851 of NZ_JBBJUM010000002.1, read as the reverse complement.
TGTTCGCGCGGGATGAAGTCGAGAACGTTGCGAAACACCGGCAGCCCGCGGCCGGCCAGCAGGGTGCTTGCCATCCAGCGCGGGTGCAAGGCCGCGTCCAGCACGGTCGAGGCGCTGGGTCGGGTACGGCTCGCACGGGTGCGCTTGGACCACTCGCGGTTGCCGAAGATCTGTGCGTTGGTGGTCAGCACCAGTGTCTCGCAGCCGCATGCGTCGGCGCGGCGCAGCAGTTCCTGCCACACCTCATCGGCCCCGAACACATAGAGCTGGAACCAGTGCCGCAGCCCGTCGATGCGGGCAAGGTCTTCCATGCGCTCGTTGGACATGGTGCTCTGCACGAAGGGAATGCCAGCCTCGGCGGCGGCCTGCGCGAGCATCAGGTCGCCGCCGTGGCGGAAGATGCCGTTGAGCCCGGTGGGCGCGATCACCAGCGGCAGCCGGGCGCTGCGCCCGAGGAGGTCTGCCTCCAGAGTGCGGCCGGAGACATCGACCAGCTGCCGCGGAGCGAAGCGCCAGTCGGCATAGGCCAGGCGGTCGCGCGCGAGGCCCGCCTCGTCTTCAGCGCCGCCCTCGAGGTACTCCAGCACGAAGCGCGGCATGCGACGGTGCGCCATCGCACGCAGGTCGGCGATGGCGGCGGCGCGGTGCAGGGACGGGCCCGAATAGAAGCGCCGCCGGGGCGAGCCGTCCAGCTGAGCGACGTCGTTGGTGCGAAGGGGATCTCCCATCTCGACGAATTATGTGTTTCGTGGTGCCGCCCAAGGCCCCCGGCGGCGCCGCGAAAGCCGTATCGTGGCGACAGACAACGCCATGTGCGCTCCCCGCCACGCCCGACCAGCCCACCATCGCCGCCCGCCATGACCGAACCCGTCTTCCCACCTCTTTTGCAGCGTCAGCGCGCGGTCGTGACCGGCGCCAGCTCGGGCATCGGGGAGGCCGTGGCGCGCGGTCTGGCCGCGGCGGGCGCCAGCGTCATCGTCAACTGGCGCAGCGGCCAGGAGGAGGCCGAGCGGATCGTGCAGGAGATCACCGATGCGGGCGGGTGCGCCCATGCGGTGCAGGCCGACATTTCCGTGCCCGAGGAGTGCCGGCGTCTTTTCGCCCGGGCGGCGGACCTGCTCGGAGGGCTCGACCTGCTGGTGGCCAACGCGGGCATCCAGCGGGACGCCTCCTTCGCCGACATGGCCCTGGAAGACTGGCGCAAGGTGCTCGACGTGAATCTCACCGGGCAGTTCCTGTGCGCCCAGGAAGCGCTGCGGTGCTTTCGACGCCAGGGTCCCCAGCCGGACCGCTCGCGGGCACTGGGCAAGATCATCTTCATCAGCTCGGTGCACCAGCACATTCCCTGGGCGGGGCACGCCAACTACGCGGCCTCCAAGGGCGGGCTGCACATGCTCATGGCCAGCCTGGCGCAGGAGGTCGCCTGCGAGGGCGTGCGGGTGAACGCGATCGCACCGGGCGCCATCGCCACCGACATCAACCGCAGCGCCTGGGAGGGCGAGGAGGCGCGCGCGGCGCTGCTCCAGCGCATCCCCTACGCGCGGGTGGGCGCGCCGCAGGACATCGCGCAGGCCGCGGTGTGGCTCGGCAGCGATCTCGCCGACTACGTCGTGGGCACCACGCTGGTGGTGGACGGAGGCATGAGCCTGTATCCGTTCTTCCGCGAAGGCGGCTGAGGTGGCCCCGGCGGGCTGCGCCGCGCCGGGGCGGCTGCCGCGACCGTTGCGCTCGGCGCGCTCGTGCGGCTCGACGCTTCCAGCGGCTAGTAGCGTGACGGCGCCTCGCCCTGCGGCGCCTGCGGGCTCGCGTGCGGTGGCGTGGACACGCCAGGCACGGCCGGGACGCGCTGGTCCACGGCCACCGGCGCCTGGCCGGTGGCGCTCACGGCGCCGGACTGGGTCTGCACCGCGGGCAGCGCGTTACCCGCGGCGCCCGCGGTCGCCTGGTTGTAGCCCTGGCGCGCTTCCTCCAGGCACGAGGCCCGCGCCGGCTCGGGGTGCCGGAGGCAGGCCTCGCGGGCTTCCCGGAACCGTGCGTCGGCCTGGCCGAGGGCCTGTGCGTTGCCGAGGGCGGACGCGGACGGCGCGCTCGGCGAGGAGCCGGCGGCGCTGGCGGGCGTTGGTGCATTCGCTTGCGCGAGCGCGCCACCCGCGACCAGGGCGACGACCGCACATGCTGCGGCCTTGCGCAGCGAACTGCCGGTGAGTGAACCGGAGGAAGAAAAGGTCATGGGAGTCTTCCAAGGTGCTGTGGTCCGTCTTCCTGTTCCGCGAGTTCGGCCCCGAGCAGCAGCCCGATGGCCAGACAGGCGTAGACCGTCACCAGCGCCGACTTGGTCAACCGGTGTTCGTACCCCGGCGTGAAACGCTTGGGCGTCATGGTGTAGTCGACCACCGCGGCGACGGCCGAGGTCGCCACCGCGCCGGCCAGGCTGGGCGGATGGTGTGGCCGAAGCGCCGCGCGTGCCCGTGCGTAGGCTGTGCCCCAGAGCACGGCGGCTGCATGGTGTGTGGCGAAGCCGACCACCGTGTAGCGCAGCGAAGGCCGGTCGGCCCGCAACGCCGCCTCCGGCCAGAACCAGTGGCTCACGGCGTTGATGGGAGCGGCCGGATAGCCGGTCTCGCGGCGGCCCGCGAGCGCGAGCGCGGCGCCCGAGAGCAGGCCACCGACGGTGCCGGCCACGAGCCCTTCGCGCAATGCTTTGGTCCAGAGGTTCATCGCCGCAGTCTAGGCACGCGCGCGTCTGCCGGCGGGTCGTCATTGCAAGCCGTAACCGCGCGGCACGCCCGTAGACTCGGCGGCGGCGAATCACCCGAGGAGAGTGCGCGTGCGGATCCTGATCACCGGAGCGACGGGCTTTATCGGCCGCTCCCTGGCCCTGGCGCTGCTGCACGACGGCCACGAACTCGTCTGCGCCGTGCGCGACCCGGCGCGCCTCGATCTGCCGCCGGGCCGGTGGCGCGCGCTGCAGGCCGACCTCGCCCGGGTGCCGGACCGCAGCTGGTGGCAGCACCGGCTGCAGGGCATGGACGCCGTCGTGAATGCGGTCGGCATCATCCGCGAGGCGCCAGGGCAGAGCTTCGCCGCCTTGCACGAGCGCGCACCGTCCGAGCTGTTCCACGCCTGTGCGGCGGCCGGCGTCGGCGTGGTGGTGCAGATCTCCGCCCTCGGCGCCGATGCGCAGGCGCACAGCCGCTACCACCTCAGCAAGCGGGCCGCCGACGACACGCTGCGCGCGTTGCCGCTGCGCGGCGCGGTGGTCCAGCCCTCGCTGGTCTATGGCGTCGGCGGCGCCAGTGCCGCCCTGTTCAACCGCATGGCGGCTGCGCCGATGCTGGCGCTGCCACGCGCCGGGCGCATGGAGGTGCAGCCCGTGCTCATCGACGATGTGGTCGCCGGCATCCGGGCGCTGCTGGCGCAGCCGCCGCAGGAGGTGCGCACCATCGCCTTCGTCGGTCCCGCCCCGATGCCACTGGCCGACTACCTGCGTGGGCTGCGCCGGGCGCTGCGCATCGCCGGGCCGCTGCCCGTGCTGCCGCTGCCGGTGGGCCTGTTCCTGATGGGGGCGCGTCTCGCGGGACGCCTGCCGGGCAGCCTGCTGGACGCCGAGACGGCGGGCATGCTGCTGCAAGGCAATGCCGCACCCGCGCAGGCGTTCCAGGCGCTGCTCGGCCGGCCGCCGCGCGGGGTGCCGGAGTTCGTGCCGGCCACGCTGGCCGAAGGCGTTCGCGCGCGAGCCGTGCTCGACGTATGGCTGCCGGTGCTGCGGGTGGCGCTGGCGTTCCTCTGGATCTGGACGGCCGTGGTCTCGCTCGGGCTCTACCCACTTGAGGGCAGCTACGCGCTGCTGGCGCGCGTAGGCCTGTCCGGCTGGGTGGCCACCGTCGCGCTGTACGGCGCGGCGCTGCTCGATCTGGTGCTGGGGCTGCTCACCCTGGCCTGCCCGTCCCGGTGGCGCCGCCTGCTGTGGCTCGCGCAGCTCGGCCTCATCGGCGGCTACACCCTCCTCATAACCGTGTTCCTGCCGGAGTACTGGCTGCATCCCTACGGCCCCATCAGCAAGAACCTGCCGATCGTTGCCGCCCTCGGCCTGCTCTGGGCTCTGGAGCCCGCGCCCAGACTGCGCCGCTGATGGACGCCTATCTCGCCACCAAGTGGCTGCACGTGCTCTCGTCCACCGTGCTGTTCGGCACGGGCGTGGGCTCGGCCTTTTACCTGCTCGTGAGCACGCTGCAGCGCGACGTGCGCGTGGTGGCCGCCGTGAGCCGGCAGGTGGTGCTGGCCGACTGGCTCTTCACGGCGAGCACCGCGGTGCTGCAGCCGCTCACCGGCGCGTGGATGGTGCACCGGCTGGGCCTGCCCTGGTCCACGCCGTGGGTGGCATGGTCGGTCGCGTTGTACGTGCTGGCGATCGCCTGCTGGCTGCCGGTGGTGGGCCTGCAGATGCGGCTGCGCGATCTCGCCGGGCGGGCCGCCTCGGAGGGAACAGCCTTGCCGCCTGGGTACTGGCGGGCGTTCCGGTGGTGGGTCGCGCTGGGCTTCGTCGCCTTCTTCGCGTTTCTCGCGATCTTCTGGCTGATGGTGGCCAAGCAACTGCCCTGGACGACATGAGCACTTCCCGCTTCCCCACCGTGCTCGACTGCCTCGTGATTGGCGGCGGCCCCGCCGGCCTGGTTGCCTGCGTATATCTCGCCCGCTACCGGCGCACCGTGGCCCTGGTCGATGCGGGCGAGAGTCGCGCAGCCTGGATACCGCGCACGCGCAACGTGCTCGCCTTTCCCGACGGCGTGGTAGGAACGGCCCTGCTCGCCCGGCTGCGCGAGCACGCCATGCGATACGGCATAGAGCCCTGGAACGCGCGCGTGCGCTCGCTCTCGCGCACCGCCGACGACCTTTTCGAAGCCGACCTCGGAGGCGACCTGGTGCGCGCCCGCACTGTCATCCTGTGCACCGGAGCGCGGGACGTCGCACCCGACATCGCCGGCCTGGAGGAGGGCCTGCGCAACGGCCAGGTGCGCTACTGCCCGGTGTGCGACGGCTTCGAGACGCAGCACCAGCGCGTTGCCGTGCTCGGACGCGAAGGGCACGGCCTGCACGAGGCGCGCTTCGTCGCCGGCTTCGACAACGAGGTGACCTGGCTGTCGATGGGCTCACGCGGGTCCGTGGCGAGCGAAGACCTGCGCAGCCTGGAGGACGCTGGCGTGCGGGTGGCCAATGGGCTGCCGGTGGCGATCCGTTGCGACGCACAGCGAGGCGTCGAGGTGACGATGGAGGACGACCAGACGCTGCTGTTCGACGTGCTGTACCCCGCGCTCGGCCAGCGCCACGCCTCGGGGCTGGCCACCGGCCTGGGCGCGCGCGCCGCCGACGACGGGCAGCTCGAGGTCGATGCCCACCAGCGCACGAGCGTCCCCGGCCTCTGGGCCGCAGGCGACGTGGCGCAGGGGCTGAACCAGATCAACGTGGCGGCCGGCCAGGCGGCCATCGCGGCGACGGCCGTGCACAACGCGCTTCCGGGCAGAACGCGTTGAACACGCCCGCACCCCGCATCCCCGACGGAGTGCGCATCGGTGCGACGCTGGTGCTCTCCATCGCCCAGGTCGCGGCGACACAGGTGCACCGGCTCGGGTTCGGCGAGGACATCGGCAGCCGCGCTGGCCAATCGCCCTCGCTCAGTACGCCGGCGGGGTGGGCGTTCGGCATCTGGTCGCTGATCTATCTCGGGTTGATCGCCTTCGCGGTCTACCAGGCGCTGCCGGCGCACCGCCACGACGCGCTGCTGCGGCGCGCCGGCCCCTGGACCGCGGCTGCCATGCTGCTGGGCGCGGTGTGGGCCATCGTCGCGCAGCTGCAGGGCATCACGCTGCCCACGGTCGTCATCCTGCTGGCGATGCTGGCCTGCGCCTTGTGCGCGCTGTTCGCGCTGCGCGACGGCGCACCGTTCCGTTGGCGCGTCGCGTTGTTCGTGCGTCAGCCGATCGGCTTGTTCGCAGGCTGGGTGACGGCCGCGGCGCTGGTGAACCTGGCGAGCTGGCTGCCGAACGCGGGCGGCGCCGCCGAGGCGTTGCGTGGCGGCGCCTTCGCGGCGCTGGTGGCGCTGTGCGCGACGCTGCTGGCCGGCTGGGTGACCTGGCGCGCCCGCGCTCCGCTGGCCTATCCGCTCGCAGGAGCCTGGGCGCTGGCCGGCGTGGCGGCGAAGGCCGCGCCCGCCGGGGCCTGGCTGGCGGCCGTGTGCGCGGGTGCGGGCGCCGTCCTGCTGGTGGGGTTGGGGCTGGCGCTGGCGCTCGCATGGCGCACACGCCCGGCCGGCGTCGGATAACAGAGCGCAGGGGCGGACGTCCGCGCGGCTGGCGACAATGCGTGCATGCCCGCCCTCACGCTTTCCGTTCTCGACCAGTCCGTCGGCCGCGTCGGCCGCCCGCAGGACGAATCGATCCGCCTGACCGTCGATCTGGCCCGCCACTGCGAAGCGCTGGGCTACCACCGCTTCTGGCTCAGCGAGCACCACAACATCGCGGCCATCGTGGGCACCGCGCCCGAGGTGCTGATGGCCGCCATCGCCGCGCGGACCGAGCGCATCCGCATCGGCAGCGCCGGCGTGATGCTGCCGCACTATGCGCCGTTCAAGGTGGCCGAGCAGTTCCGGGTCCTCGATGCGCTTGCACCCGGGCGCATCGACCTCGGCGTCGGCCGCGCGCCCGGCGGAGACGGCCGCACCGCGCGCCTGCTGCGGCCGCACGGCGGCTCCGTCGACTTCCCCCGTCAGGTGCAGGAGCTGCACGCCTGGGTCAGCGGCAGCGGCATGCCGCCGGGCCACCCCGCCCATGGGGTGCAGGCCTTTCCGCAGGCGCCCACCGCGCCGCAGCTGTGGATGCTCGGGAGTTCCGATTACGGTGCGCAACTCGCGGCGCATCTCGGACTGCCTTATGCGTTCGCGCACTTCATCACCGACGGCGAGGGCTGCGCCGAAGCGCTCGATCTGTACCGCGCGGCGTTCCGCCCGGGTGTGTTGCAGGAGCCTTCTGCCACGGCCTGCGTCTGGGCCCTGGCAGCTGATACCGAAGAAGAGGCATGGTTCCAGTTCCGCAGCCGCGAGCGCGCCCGCATCGACCGGCTTTCGGGACCGCTCGGGCCGCTGCTGCCGCCCGAGGTTGCACAGCGTGACTACCACTCGGGCGAGCAGATCCACGTGCAGCGGCTGCGCCGGCAGGCGCTGGTGGGGACGGCGGAACAAGTCGGCGAACGGCTGCAGGCACTCGCGGACGCACTGGGCCTGCAGGAACTGGTCGTCATCACCTGGAGCTGGGATGCGGCCGTGCAGCGCCGCTCGTACGAACTGCTGGCACAGGCGGTGGGGTTGACCGCGCCTGGGCTGCACGCGGCTTAGCAGGTCGCCTCTGCGCATGACGCCTGATCAGGCGTGTAGGCGCGCAGGCGGTGCTCGGCGCGGCGTCGTCGGGCACAAGGTTTGCCGGCCAGCAGGTTCACTCACCCTTTTTCCACGAGGAACGAACCACATGGCCATCAATCTCCTGAAGGACCGGGGCACGCCCCTGGACAAGCAGCGATTCACCTGGAAAGAGCTGGTGCGCAAGCCGATCAGCAAGCTCGACGACGACGCCTACAGCCGCATCCGCGTGATCCTCATGAATGGCGTGGAGCTCGACGCGCTGCGGCTCAAGCAGGTGATGTTGCGCATGATGAACGGCAAGGCGCGCGTGCCGCTGGCGCAACTGATGCGGGTCGAGCAGCACCAGGCCACGGCGGTGAACTGGATGCTCTCGGCGGACCACTCGCCGCTGGAGACCACCATCGCCTACGAGCAGGTGGCCATCGAGGTCACGGCGTCGGTGGCGAAGCTGGAGGAGGACCCGGTCATGGCGCAAGGCTATCGCTTCGGGCTGCTCGAGGACTTCGACCACCTGTACCGCTATTCGGCACTGCTCGATCGCCTCGAGGGCAAGGACTCCAACAACATCCTGCAGGGCTATACCGACGTCGTACCCGGGCGCCCGACGCTGGTGCACCACCGCGCTCCCGAAGACGACCTGATGCAGGCCTATCCGCGCGACGCGCGGCTCGCTACCAAGCTGCACGCGATCACGCTGGTCGGCGGCGAATACCAGACCCACGACTACTACATGGTGGTGGGGCCGACCTTCGCCGACCCTGCTGCGCGGCTTCTCTATGCCGAGATCGCCTCGGTCGAATCGCAGCACATCACGCACTACGGCTCGATGCTCAACCCGGAGGAGTCCCCGCTCGAGAAGCTGGTGCTGCACGAGGCGACGGAGGTGTGGAACTACGAAGCCTGCGCGCGCCAGGAGAGCGACCCTACGCTGCGTGCGCTGTGGGAGCGCTTCCTCGACTACGAACTGGGCCACCTGCAAGTAGCCATGCAACTGTTCAAGGACGTCGAGCGGCGCGACCCCGCAGAACTGTTCGGAGACGGCTCGCTGCCGCCCGGCATCGAGTACGCGAGCCAGCGCGAGTACGTGCGCAAGGTGCTGGCCGAGGAGGTCAACCTGCGCAAGGACGGCCTGCGCTTCGTGGACGAGGACGCCGAGTCGGTCGCGTCCATCACCCACCGCAACCACCTCAACTCCCAGGGCTCGCCCTCGCAGGACGTTTCGGCCGACTGGCGCTGGACGCCCGGCACCGAGCTGAATCGCGACATGGTCCGTGGCGCCGCCCAGACCAGCCCCGTCTGACGTTTGGTTTGAACAGGAGCAGCACAGTATGGAAAACGAAGTCGCCACCGGCCTGAACCGTACCGGCCTCGACATGGCTCCCATGAGCCGCGACGACATGATCAAGTTCGCACGCCAGGAGGGTGCCCGTACGGCGCAGCCCGGCGGCGCGGAGAAGCTGCGCGAACTGCGCCGCCAATACGCACTGGAGGCCGAGCGGGTCGGCTCGGTGCCGGTGCCCGGGAAGATCAAGGGCATCGCAAGCACCATGGTCGATACGCTCAAGGGCAACAAGCCCTCGGTGCTGATCGACAAGCTCGGAGAGCGCCTGGCCTACGAGCGCACCGGCGTGCGCCTGTACGAGGCGATGCTGATCAAGGCCAGCGCAGCGGGAAGCGGGCCCATGATCGACATGGGGGCTCTGCAGCGCATCCGCGACGACGAAGAGTCGCACTTCCACATGGTCACCCGCTACCTGGACGGGCTTGGCGCAGACCCTACCGCGATGACGCCCTGCGCCGACGTGACCGGAGTCGCGGCCATGGGCCACCTGCAGGTGATCTCGGACCCGCGCACCACGGTGGCCCAGGCGCTCAACTCGCTGCTGATGATCGAGATGGGCGACAACGCCGGGTGGGAACTGCTGATCGAGCTGGCCGAGGAAGCCGGCCACGCCGATATGGCGCAGGCCTTCAACGTTGCGCTGGAGACCGAGCGCGAGCACATGGAGACGGTCCGCGGGTGGTTGCGCCAGGCGGTGCTCGAAGAGGGCACCTGAGTCATCTGTTGCGGAAGCGGCCACGCCCCGTCGGGCCTGGCGTTCTGGCGTCCTCCTGCGGCGCGTGTTACATCGCGCTGCAGTGCCGACCGCCCCCGCAGGGCTTGAGGTAACCTGCGTCGCCAGGATGCGCCCCGCGGAGTCCCGCCAGCGCTTCCGCTTCCGCGGGTGCGCGCATGCGGCGCCTCGCACCGACCACCGGAGGCCCCGCCCGATGCTTGCACCCCGCCCATCCACCGACTGCTCCGCGCAGCGGCCCGCACGCGCCGCACTGGCGGCGCAGTGTGAACGGGTGCGCGCGCACAGCCTCGCCCTTGCCGCATCCCTGAGCGCGGAAGACCAGTGCGTGCAGTCCATGCCGGACGCCAGCCCCACCAAGTGGCATCTCGCGCACACCAGCTGGTTCTTCGAGGCGGTGGTGCTCACCGAGCACTCGGCCGACTACCGCCCGTTCGACCGGCGCTTCTTCCATCTCTTCAACAGCTATTACGAGTCGCTGGGTCCGCGCCATCCGCGGCCGCAGCGCGGACTGCTGACACGCCCGGACTTGCCCACGGTGCATGCGTACCGCGCGCATGTCGATGCGGCGCTGCAGTCGTTCGTGGCCTCTTGCGACGAGGCGCAGTGGCCGCAGGCGGCTGCGCTGGTCGAGCTGGGGCTGCATCACGAGCAGCAGCACCAGGAACTGATCGTCACCGATGCGCTGCATCTGCTGTCGTGCAACCCCTTGCTGCCTTCGTGGCGGCCCCGCGGCGCCGGCGCCTCGCTGCGGCTGGCTTCTGCCACGCCGCCCCTGCGCTGGCTTGAGTTCGCCGGCGGCGTAACCGAGGTCGGGCACGACGGAGCGGGGTTCGCCTTCGACAACGAAACACCGCGGCACCAGGCGCTGCTGCGGCCCTATGAACTGGCGCACCGCCTGGTGACCTGCGGCGAGTGGCTGCAGTTCATGGAGGACGGTGGCTACCGGCAACCAGGCCTGTGGCTGTCCGATGGCTGGACGCAGGCACAGGCGCAGGGCTGGCGCGCCCCGGCCTACTGGATCGCGCCCGACGACCCGCGTGCTCCCGCAAGCGAGTGGCAGGTCTTCGGCCTGGACGGCGTGACGCCCCTGGATCCCTCGGCGCCGGTGCTGCACCTGAGCTTTTTCGAGGCCGCCGCCTATGCGCAGTGGGCGGGCGCGCGCCTGCCCACGGAGTTCGAGTGGGAGGCCGCCTGCGGCGCGCCTGGGCTCGAGCAGATGACGGGCTGGGCCTGGCAGTGGACCCGCTCGTCCTACGATCCCTACCCGGGTTTCAAGCCGTTCGCCGGCGCGGTGGGCGAATACAACGGCAAGTTCATGGTGGGCCAGATGGTGCTGCGTGGCAGCAGCCTGGCGACACCCGCGGGTCACGCCCGCGCGACCTACCGCAACTTCTTCCCGCCGGCCGCCCGCTGGCAGTTCACCGGGCTGCGCCTGGCACGGGAGACATCATGACCGGCATGCCTACCTTCGCCGCCGCCGACCGCGCACTGTCCCCCAAGCCAACGCTTCCCGCGCACGCCGCCGCACGCGACGACGGCTTCGCGCACGACCTGCTGCAGGCCTTTGCCGAGCGCCCACGCGAGATCTCGCCCAAGTACTTCTACGACGCGGAGGGGTCCCGCCTGTTCGACCGCATCTGTGAACTGCCCGAGTACTACCCGACGCGCACCGAGCGAGCCATCCTCGAGACGCACGCGGGGGAGATCGCCGAGGTGGTCGGCCCCGGCGCCGAGATCGTCGAATTCGGCGCGGGTTCGTGCGAGAAGGTTCGGTTGCTGCTGCAGGCGTTGCAGCGCCCGCTGCGCTTTCGCCCCATCGACATCTCGGCCGCGCACCTGGAGCACGCTGCCGCGGCATTGCGCCGCGACTATCCGGGGCTGGACGTGCAGCCGCTCGCAGCCGACTACACGCAGCGCCTGCTGTTGCCTGCGAGCGAACCGGGGGTGCGCCGGGTGGGCTTCTTTCCGGGCTCGACGCTCGGCAACTTCGCCGCGCCGCAGGCGCTCGGCTTCCTCAGGACGGCCGCCCACGTGCTGCGTGGCGGCGGCATGCTGCTGGGCGTGGACCTGGTGAAGGAGCCGCACCTGCTGCACGCTGCCTACAACGACGCGCAGGGCGTGACCGCGGCCTTCAATCTGAACCTGCTGGCGCGCGCGAACCGGGAGCTGAACACCCGGTTCGACCTGGACGCCTTCGCCCACGCGGCCTTCTACAACGCGCCGCTGCGGCGCATCGAGATGCACCTGGTCAGCCGGCGTCGCCAGACGATCGAGCTGGAGGGGCAGCGCTTCGAGATGGAGGAAGGCGAGACCCTGCACACGGAGAACTCGCACAAGTTCACCCTCGATGGTTTGCGCGCGCTGGCCGAGCAGGCGGGCTGGCGCTGCGGTCCGGCGTGGCTGGACCGCCGGCGGTGGTTCTGCGTGCAGTGGCTGCAGTCGCCCGGCTGATACGCTGCGGCATTGCCCTGGAGGAACGATGCGATGAAAGCGATATGGAACGGCGCGGTGATCGCGCAGAGCGACGACACGGTACTGGTCGAGGGCAACCACTACTTTCCCGAAGACGCGCTGGACCGGCGCTACGTCACCTTCAGCAACCACCGCAGCACCTGCCCGTGGAAGGGGCAGGCGAACTACTACTCGCTCCTGGTGGATGGCGAGCTCAACGCCGACGCCGCGTGGTACTACCCCGATCCCAAGCCCGAGGCCGACATGATCCGCGGCCGCGTCGCGTTCTGGAAAGGCGTGCAGGTCACGTCCTGAACGTTCTCGGCGCCAGCGGCTGAAGCAAGCCGGCGCGCGGGCAGGAGACTGTAGGTGCAGGAGAGGGGCGCCGTGGCTGCGCTAAGCTCGCGCGATGATCCTGCAGCCGCCCCTCACGCCGCCCGAGCAACTCGATGCGCAGATGCGCGCGCAGGGCTTCGCCGTGGTGGGTGCGGCGGGGGTGTGCCAACTCGCCGGCTGCGCTCTGGACGAGCTGCAGTCCTTCGCGCCACGATGGGACGACCTGCCGCCGGACAACTACCTCAAGGATGGCGGCCGCTACCGACGCCGGCGCCATGCCAATTTTCTCCTCGACGGCGACACGCTCACGCCGGCGCCCCACCGCGCCCACTGGCAGCCGGTCGAATACAACGCGCTGCACGGAGGCATGGAGCGCTGGTTCGAGCCGATGGACGAGTCGGTGACCGGCAGCGCGGCCTGGCACCGCCTCATGGCGGCGCTGGCGCGTGCCGCGTCGGCACTCAAGGGTCCGCAGCGCTGGTGGGCTGAGGCGCACCAGTTCCGCATCGACACCGCTGGCGGCATCGGCCGGCCCACACCCGAAGGTGCGCACCGCGACGGGGTCGATCTGGTGGCGGTGTTCCTGGTGTCACGCGAGCACATCCGAGGCGGCGAGACCCGGGTGTTCCAGGCCGAGGGGCCGGCGGGCATGCGCTTCACGCTGGCCGAACCCTGGAGCCTGCTGCTGCTGGACGATGCGCGTGTCATCCACGAGACCACGCCCATCCAGCCCATGGGGCAGGGCGGCGGCTGGCGTGACACGCTGGTGGTGACGCTGCGCGCCGGCGGCTTCCAGGGGCCGCAGGCCTGACGCGCACTGCCTGCGCAAACGCGTGGTTTCTCAGCCGCGAACGTCCGCCACCGGCTGGCTGCCGAAGTCCGGCCGATCCAGAAACGCCAGCACCCGCGCCGCGGCTTCTTCAGGCGTGCTGAGCGCACCCTGGCGCTTGAGGCCGACGAAGCTGTCCCGGTCCGGAAAGCTGCTGGCGTCGGCCGCGCGCAGTTGTACCTGCATATCCGTGTCGATCACGCCGGGAGCCAGCGAGCACACGCGCGCGCCATTGCCGCTGCGTTCTTCCTCGAGAGCGAGGCAGCGGGTGAAGTGGTCCATGCCGGCCTTCGCCGCGCAGTACACCGCCTGCGAGCCCATGGCCCGGCGACCAAGGCCCGACGAGATGTTCAGCACCTTGCGCGGCAGCTTCCAGGCGGCGGTGCCGCGCAGGAATACGCTCGTCAGCAGCATGGGCGCTTCGAGGTCCACGCGCAGCGCGTCGCTCACTTCATGTCCGGAAAGCTCGGCCAGGGGGGCGACGCGGGGTATGACGCCGGCGTTGTTGATCAGCGTGACGCTGCTCAGGCCCATGCTGCCCCGCTGCGCGAGCCAGCCTTCGAGTCGGCTCGCGGCAGTGTGCGGACGGGCCAGGTCGTCGGCCCACTGGTCGCAGCTGCGCTGCAGCGCCTGGGCTTGCTGTGCGAGCGACGGCTCGGGGTGGCGGGCGATGCAGACCAGGTCATGGCCAGCCTGCAGCAGCTGCCGGGCCATGGCCAGGCCCATGCCGCGCGAGGCGCCGGTGATGATGGTGAGGGGCGAGGAGGAGGACATCCGTCCATCCTAGTCGGCTCAGGCGAGCGCGAGCGTGATGGGGAAGTGGGCCCGCAGTCCGTCGGACGTCGATGCGAAGGGCACGGTCACCAGCGCCCGGTCGGCCGGCGCGAGCCGCTGCCAGAGGAAATCGCGTGCATTGCGCGGCTCGCCCTCGACGTACAGCTGCGTGGTGAGAAGCTCTCGTGAGCCGAGCCGCACCTTGACGTGAATGTGCGGCGTGCGCCCCGAGTAGGGCGCCGGCCGGATGGTGCGAAAGCGGTAGAGCCCCTGCCGGTCCACCTCGACGCGACCGAACCCCTGGAAGGCGGGGTTGGCCCGACCGCCGTCGCCGGGGTGGTGGTAGTGGCCCGCCTCGTCGCACTGCCAGATCTCGACCGCTGCGCCCGTAACCGGCCGCCCTTCGACATCGACCACCTCGCCTTCGAGCCAGGCTGGCTGGCCGCCGGTGTACTGCCGGGTGCCGGTTCGCAGCAGGTCGTGGTCACGGTCGCTGGGCAGTTGCACCGGATAGAACGGCCCCTCGGTCTGGGAGGGGGTCGGGCGGCGCGGCGCCGCCTGGGCCAGGGCACCGAGCCGCAGCGCCGGCATCGCAACCAGAGCGGCCAACAGGGCGCGGCGGGGAAGCTGGCGCGACAAGGTCATGGGAGGCTCCGGTGGCGGCGATTGCGGTGGGATCGGTGGCGGGCGGCGTAGTTCCGGTGGCAGCACACGGATGGCAGCGCCGGTCAGAAAGGTGGCGGCGAGCGCAGGTGCAGCGGCGCTCCGCCGGCGGGGTGGTCCAGTGCGAGTCCGCTCGCGTGCAGCAGCAGCCGCGGGGGAGCGGACGGCGCACCGGCTGGTGCGTAAAGCGTGTCGCCGAGGATCGGGTGGCCCAGCGCCAGCAGGTGCACGCGAAGCTGGTGGGTGCGCCCGGTGACGGGTTCGAGCTCCACGCGCGTGCTGCGTGCGGAGCGCTCGAGGATGCGCCAACGGGTGACGCTCGGGCGCCCATGCAGCGCGTCGACGCGCTGGCGCGGCCGCATCTCCCAGTCGGCACCCAGCGGAAGATCGATCTCGCCCCAGCCGTCCTCGGTATCCGGCGGGGGCATGCGCCCGGCCACCACCGCCACATACCGCTTGCGCACCCGGCGTGCCTCGAACGCACGCGACAGCGCGCGCTGCATCGCCGCTCCACGCGCCAGCAGCAGCAAGCCGGACGTGGCCATGTCGAGCCGGTGCACCACCAGCGCGTCGGGCCACTGCGCCTGCGCGCGCACGCACAGGCAGTCCTGCTTGTCGGGACCGCGCCCGGGCACCGACAGCAGGCCCGCCGGCTTGTCCAGCACCAGGCAATGCGCGTCCAGGTGGAGCGGTGCCGGCGCAGCCGGCGTGAACCCGGCAGGTACACTGCCCGAAGTCAACGACGCGCCCCCTACGGTTACCGGAAAGAGATCCAACGACATGTTCTTCGGCAAGCTGCTGCCGCGCGAAGGCAATTTTTTCGAACTGTTCAACCAGCATGCCGAGCGCATCGTCGAGGCGGCCCGCGCCTTCTCGCAGCTGGTGGCGAACTATAGCGATCCGCATGTGCGCGAGCAGTACAACCGCGACGTGGACAACGCCGAACGCGCGGCCGACCGCGTGACGCACGAGATCAACCGCCTGATCCACCGTACCTTCATCACGCCGATCGACCGCGACCAGATCCATCAGCTGATCAACACCATGGATGATGTGGCCGACCTGATCCAGGACTCGGCCGAGACGATGGCGTTGTACGACCTGCGCGCGGTGAACGAGGAGATCAACCGCCTCACCGACCTGGCCGTGAAATGCTGCGAGCGTGTCAAGGACGCCGTCGCGCTGATCGGCAGGCTGGCCGATCCGGCCACGGCGGAGGCCGCGCTCAAGACCTGCGAGGAGATCGACCGCCTGGAGTCCGACGCCGACCGCGTCATGCGCAGCGCCATGAGCCGGCTGTTCCGCGAGGAGCCGGACGTGCGCGAGGTGCTCAAGCTCAAGGCCATCTACGAGCTGCTCGAGACCGTCACCGACAAGTGCGAGGACGTCGCCAACCTGATCGAGGGCATCGTCCTCGAGCATTCCTGAGCGCCGGAGGCACGAGCCGATGGAACCCGCTCTGGCCGCCCAGGCTGCGCTCTGGGTGGTGATTCTGCTGGTGGTGCTGGCCCTGGCGTTCGACTTCATGAACGGCTTTCACGACGCGGCGAACTCCATCGCCACCGTCGTCTCCACCGGCGTGCTGCGCCCCGGGCAGGCCGTGCTGTTCGCCGCCTTCTTCAACTTCGTCGCCATCTTCGTCTTCCATCTCAGCGTGGCAGCCACCGTCGGCAAGGGCATCGTGACGCCCGACGTCGTCGATACGCACGTGGTGTTCGGCGCCCTGGTGGGCGCGATCACCTGGAACCTCGTCACCTGGTACTACGGCATCCCCAGCAGCTCGTCGCACGCCCTGATCGGCGGCATCGTCGGCGCCGTGATCGCCAAGGCGGGAACCGGTGCGCTCATTGCCTCGGGCATCGGCAAGACGGTGCTGTTCATCTTCGTGTCCCCCATGCTCGGCTTCCTGCTGGGTTCGCTGATGATGGTGGCCGTCTCGCGCCTGTTTCGCCGATCGACGCCGCGCCGGGTGGACCGCTGGTCGCGCCGGCTGCAGCTGGTCTCGGCCGGCGCCTACAGCCTGGGGCACGGCGGCAACGACGCGCAGAAGACCATCGGCATCATCTGGCTGCTGCTGCTGGCCACCGGGTACATGGCGCCCGGCGCTGCCGCCCCGCCGGCGTGGGTCATCGTCAGCTGCTACGTGGCGATCGCGCTGGGCACGATGTTCGGCGGCTGGCGCATCGTCAAGACCATGGGGCAGAAGATCACCAAGCTCAAGCCGGTGGGCGGCTTCTGCGCCGAATCGGGCGGGGCGCTGACGCTGTTCCTCGCGACGACGCTGGGCATCCCGGTGTCCACCACCCACACGATCACCGGAGCGATCGTCGGCGTCGGCTCGACGCAGCGGGCGAGCGCCGTGCGCTGGGGCGTTGCCGGCAACATCGTCTGGGCATGGATCTTCACCATCCCGGCCAGTGCACTGGTGGCGGCGGGCGCGTACTGGCTCAGCCTCGCGCTGTACTAGAGCAGCGACGCCCCGCGCGGCTCACTGCGAGATCTTGCGGCCCTCTTCGACCTGGTATTCGAAGTAGCGCTGGAAGCTGAAGGCGATGGTGGCCATCAGCACGCCCGTGCCGATCATCAGCGCCGCGACCATGGCGCCGATGGTCAGCCAGTTCGTGACGCCGGTGGCCGCCTGCTCGTCGGCCTGGGGGTTGAAGCGGCCGTTCCAGCGTTCGGGTGTCGTGAGGCCATAGACGATGGCCGTCAGCGCGCAGCCCGCAATGGTGAATCCGAGCAGCGGCACCAGCAACCAGCTCAGCACGTCGTCCTGGCCGAACTCCTGCACGCGCTGCAGTCCGTAGATGCCTAGGGCGGTCGGGATGGGCAGCGCCCAGCCGAGCAGATCGCCCAGGCCATGCAGATAGAAGCGGTGCAGCCCGAGCGGGCCGCCGAGGAAGGCCAGCCACGCGGCCACGGTCTTGCTGCGTTTTCTCATTGCGCGCTCTCGGGAGGCGGGGGCGTGCGGTCGCCGGGGCCAAGCGCTTTTTCCATGAGCACGATGTCCAGCCAGCGGTCGAACTTCCAGCCGCAGGAGCGCACCACGCCCACCGACTCGAAGCCGAGTGCCCGGTGCACGCCGATGGAGGAGTGGTTCGCCGAGTCACCGATGACCGCGATCAGCTTGCGCAGACCCGCCGATTCGGCGCCTTCGACCAGCGCTGACAGCAGCCGCCGGCCCAGCCCGCGCCCGCCGGCGTCGTGGCGCAGATAGATCGAATCTTCGGCGGAGTAGCGATAGGCGGGGCGCGGCTTGAACCACTGGCAGTAGGCGAAGCCCAGCACCTCGCTCTGGTCGGCGAGGACCAGGTAGGGCAGCGACTTGGCGAGGACGTCGGCCCGCCGCGCCGCCATGTCGGCAATGCTTGGAGGGACGGTCTCAAAGGTGCCGGTGCCGTGCAGCACGTGGTGCGCGTAGAGGGCCGCAACGGCGGGCACGTCCTCGTCGCGGCTGGGGCGGATGGTGGGCATGGAAGTGGGAAGGCTATAATCGCGGGCTTTTCAGCGTGTCGCTGGCCGGGTGGCCATGTCGCGTGTCTCGACGCTGGAAGAACACAGAGGCTCAACTTACCGCGCGCGCAGTGCATGCGGCAGAGCCACCACCCGAAGGATAAATCATGGTCGTGATCCGACTCTCCCGCGGCGGCGCCAAGCACCGTCCCTTCTTCAACATCGTCGTCGCCGACAAGCGCGTGCGTCGCGACGGCCGCTTCATCGAGCGCATCGGTTTCTACAACCCCACCGCAAAGGGCGGCGAAGAGGGTTTGCGCGTGGCGCAGGATCGCTTGAGCTACTGGCAGGGCGTCGGTGCCCAGGTGTCCCCGACGGTCGAGCGCCTCGTCAAGCAGGCCGCGGCCGCCACCCCCGCCGCAGCGCCCGCAGCCTGAGTTCCGCATCGCCGGCATGAGCCTGTCGCTGGAAGCCGCGGAACTCCCCGCGGACGCCGTCGAAGTCGGGCGCATCCTCGATGCCTGGGGCATCAAGGGCTGGTTCAAGGTCCTGCCCCACAGCGCCTCTCCGGAGGCGCTTTTTTCGTCGAGGCGCTGGTATCTCCAGCCGGGCGAGCGGGGCGCGCGCTCGTTCTCCGGTACGGTGCTGCTGCGCATCCGCGAAGCGCGCGAACATTCGGACAGCATCGTCGCCACCGCCCAGGACGTCGAAGATCGCAGTGCCGCCGAGGCGCTGCGCGGCGCGCGCATCTTCATTCCACGTTCGAGCTTTCCTACCGCGGCCGAAGACGAGTACTACTGGGTCGATCTCATCGGCCTGGAGGTCGTCAACCGCGAAGGCCAGCCCTTGGGGCGAGTGCGCGAGCTGTTGTCCACCGGGCCGCAGACGGTACTTGTGCTCGACTACGAGGAGGCGGGTGAAGCGCGCGAGCGCCTGATTCCTTTCGTGGCCGCCTTCATCGACAAGGTCGATCTGCCGGGGCGGTGCATCACGGCCGATTGGCAGCCTGACTACTGAGCGTGCCGCGGTGCGCTTCGACGTCCTCACCCTCTTTCCCGAGCTGTTCGGGCCCTTTCTCGAAAGCGGCGTGACGCGCCGCGCCTTCGCCTCAGGGCAGGTCGATGTGCGCCTGTGGAACCCGCGCGACTTCGCGCAAGGCACCTATCGCCGCATCGACGACCGCCCCTTCGGCGGAGGCCCGGGCATGGTGATGATGGCCGAGCCGCTGTCCCGTTGCGTAGCGGCTGTGCGCGCCGAGCGCGACGACGCAGCGCCGCTCGTGCTGTTTTCTCCGACCGGCCAGCGGCTGGACCATGCCGTGGTTGCGCGCGAGGCGGGCGGCAGCGGCGCCGTCCTGCTGTGTGGCCGCTACGAAGGCATCGACCAGCGGTTCATCGACGCCGAGGTCGATGTGCAACTGAGCCTGGGAGACTTCGTGTTGTCCGGCGGTGAACTCGCGGCCATGGCGCTGCTCGATGCCGTCGCGCGCCTGCAGCCGGGGGTGCTCAACGACGCCGGCAGCCACCAGGAGGACAGCTTCAACCCGGTTCTCGACGGCTTGCTCGACTGCCCCCACTACACCCGACCCGAAGAGTGGAACGGCCAGCGCGTGCCCGAGCCGCTGCTGTCCGGCCACCACGGTCGCATCGAGCGGTGGCGCCGCGAGCGCCGCCTGGAGGCCACCGCGCGGCTGCGCCCGGAGCTGATCGATGCCGCCCGGGCGCAGGGCCGCCTCAGCGCCCTGGACGAGCAGTTTTTGGGGCAGCTATAATCGCGGGCTTTTCCCGATCCTCTGTCCGGCCGCCCTGCCGAGCGTGCGTCACGCACATTCAGTGCAAGGGCCTTTAGCGCAGCGCGGACACGATCAACGTGAGGCTTTCATGAACCTGATCCAGACCCTCGAGCAAGAAGAAATTGCTCGCCTTGTCGAGAAAACCGGCAAGAAGATTCCGCCTTTCGCTCCCGGCGACACCGTGATCGTCAACGTCAACGTCGTCGAAGGGACCCGCAAGCGCGTGCAGGCCTACGAAGGCGTGGTGATCGCCAAGCGCAACCGTGGCCTCAACAGCGGCTTCACCGTGCGCAAGATCTCCAGCGGCGAGGGCGTCGAGCGCACCTTCCAGACCTACAGCCCGCTGATCGCCAGCATCGAGATCAAGCGCCGCGGCGACGTGCGCCGCGCCAAGCTGTACTACCTGCGCGAGCGCAGCGGCAAGTCGGCCCGCATCAAGGAAAAGCTGCCTAGCAAGGTGGCGGTCGCTCAGTAACGCGCACCGCGCTCTCTTGCGCAAAAGGCCGTCGCCAGCTCCGTGCTGCGGCGGCTTTCTTGTTTTCACGCCCGCATGCCCCCCATCGATCCCGCACCCGCACCACCTCCCGAGTTCGTGCCGCTGACCAAGCTGCCGCACTTCGATCCGCGCGCCGTCCCGGTGATCGGCATCGACTCTCACCTGCCGCCGGTGCCGCACGCGTCCTTGCGGCCGCATGTATTGCGCCAGCGCTTTCTCGACTCCCGGCCGTGGACGCCCGAAGTGCGCGACGAGCCCCGCTTCACCGATCGCCAGTTGTCCCAGGCATCGGTGCTGGTGCCGGTCGTGATGCGTGACGAGCCCATGCTGCTGCTGACCGAGCGCACGACGCACCTCTCGACCCACTCCGGGCAGATCGCGTTCCCGGGGGGCAAGCGCGATGCGACCGACCGCGACGCGGCCCACACCGCACTGCGGGAGGCACACGAGGAGATCGGACTCGAGGCCGATCGCGCCGAGGTGATCGGGGAACTGCCCACCTACACCACCGGCACGCGCTTCGTCATCACGCCCGTGGTGGCGCTCATCGATCCGCAACTGCGGCTCGCGATCAATCCGCACGAGGTCGCGGACGCCTTCGAGGTGCCACTTGCATTCCTGATGAACCCGGCCTACCACCGCCGGCACGCCATCGAGGTCGGCGGCGTGGTGCGCGAGTTCTTCTCCATGCCCTACATGCAGGGCAGCACCGAGCGCTTCATCTGGGGTGCGACGGCCGGCATGTTGCGCAACCTCTATCGCTTCCTCGCGGCCTGAGCCGCCGGCCGCGTGAGTTGGTGCTTACGGCCCGCTATCATTTAGTGATGAGTTTCTTCGCCATCCTGTTCGCTCTGCTCATCGAGCAGGTGCGACCGCTGGCGCGGCATAACCCGATCCACACCGGTCTGCGGGCCTGGGCGCGGTGGGTCAGCAGCAACTTCGACGCCGGCAAAAGCCACCACGGATGGATCTGCTGGGTGCTCGCGGTGCTGGTGCCGGCCGCCGCCGCCTGGGCGATCCATGCAGCGCTGCTGTTTTTCCTCGGGTGGCCTTTCGCCATGGTGTGGAGCGTCGTCGTTCTCTACCTCACCCTCGGCTTCCGGCAGTTCAGCCACCACTTCACCTCCATCCGCGACGCGCTGGAAACCGCCGACGAGGCGCAGGCGCGCGAACTTCTCGCGCAGTGGCAGCAGGTCGAGGCCAGCGACCTGCCGCGGCGCGAGCTGGTGCGCCACGTCATCGAGTACTCGGTGCTCGCCGCGCACCGCCATGTCTTCGGCGTGCTGGCCTGGTTTTCGGTGCTTGCGGCGCTGGGAATGGGCCCGGCCGGTGCCGTGCTGTATCGCATGAGCGAATTCGTCATCCGTTACTGGCCGCATCGCAGCCTGCGCGAAACGCAGCCGGTGAGCCCGGCGTTGCAGACCGCCTCGGTGCGGGCCTGGCATGCCATCGACTGGGTGCCGGCGCGGCTGACCGCCATTGCCTTCGCGGTGGTCGGCAGCTTCGAAGAGGCGATCGATTGCTGGCGCCACCACGCGCAGCGCTTTCCCAACGACAACGACGGCGTGGTCCTCGCGGCCACCTCGGGTGCGGTGAACGTCCGCCTGGGCGGCGAGGCGCTGCGCTCGGCCTACGCGTCGCCGGCGGCCCAGGCGCTGCATGCGCCGGCGCCGCCGTCAGCCACCGGCGAAGACAGCGAAAGCACGCCTGGCCGTGAAGCCGAGGTCGGACACCTGCGCAGCGTCGTCGGCCTGGTCTGGCGGTCGGTCGTGCTGTGGATGGTCTTGCTGGCGCTGCTCACGATGGCCCGCCTGCTGGGCTGACGCGGGCGGGGCCCACGGCGCCCCGCCGGGCGTCACCAGCGGCTTTGAGACAGTTCGGCGAACAGCTGGGCGTAGATGCGGTGGCGGTTCGGGCTGATGGCACCTTCGCCCTGCGCACCGACCGCCGCCAGCACCGCGCAGCCAGGCTCGTGCAGGTGCGTGCAGTTGTAGAAGCGGCAGGTGCCCAGGTGTGGCCGCAGGTCCGGCATCAGGCTCGCGAGCCGCGTGGGCTCGATGTGGTGCAGCCCGAATTCCTGGAAACCGGGCGAGTCGATCAGCGCGGTGCCCTGTTCAGCGTCCACCCAGTACCAGGTGGTGCTGGTGGTGGTGTGACGTCCGCTGTTCAGGGCGCGGGAGATCTCACCCGTCTGCACCGTGGCGCCCGGCACCAGCAGGTTGATCAGGGTGCTCTTGCCGGCACCCGAGGGCCCGAGCACCAGGGTGGTCTTGCCGTGCAGGTGGGGCAGCAGGTGGTCGCGATCGACGCTGCCCGACTGGCGCAGCGACAGCGGCATCACGCCGTAGTGCATGCGCTGGTAGGGCAGCAGCCGCGCCCACGCGCGTTCGAAGGCTTCGACCAGGTCGCTTTTGTTGAGCGCGATCAGGGGCTCGATTCCTTCGGCCTCGGCGGCGATCAGTGCACGGGTCAGCTGCACCTCCGAAAATTCGGGATCAGCGGCAATCAGGATGAGGACCAGGTCCAGGTTGGCGGCGAAGGACTTGGTGCGAACCTCATCCTGGCGATAGAAGAGATTGCGGCGGGGCTCGACTTTCTCGATGGTTCCCTCGTCGTGGCTGCCACGCCAGAGTACGCGGTCACCCACCACCGCCTGGCTCTTCTTGCCGCGCGGATGGCAGATCAGCCGCTCGCGCTCCGGGGTCTCGACCAATACGTGTCGGCCGTGGCTGGCGACCACCAGCCCCGCATCCAGCGCGGCCGGCTCAGCCACCGGCGCGCCTCATGTGAGCAGGGCGTCGATCAGCGCGGCGCATTCAAAGTCTGTGCTGGAAACGCCCTGCACATCGTGCGTGTTGAAGCGCACCACGCAGCGGCTGTAGTGAACGCTCAGGTCGGGGTGATGGTCCTGGGCATTCGCGACGAAGGCCACCGCGTTCACGAAGGAGATGGTCTCGTAGTAGTTGGCGAAGCGGAACGTCTTCTCGATCGCAACCTCGGCACCATCTCCGCTGAGTTGCCAGCCAGGCGCCGCTGACAGACGCGTCACCACTTCGGTCGGGGTGAGGGCGCGCCGTTGCACCTCGGACCAGTCTTTTTTCCTGAGCATCGATTCCATGGTCATGCAGCCTCCAGGCCGAGCCGCGCGAGTCGTTGCGAGGCGGGCGGGTGGGAATAGTAGAAGGACACGAACACCGGGTCCGGGGTGAGGGTGGACGCGTTGTCCTGGTACAGCTTGAGCAGCGCCGAACCGAGATCGCGGCCGCTCGCATGCTGCATGGCGAAGGCATCGGCCTCGAATTCGTGCTTGCGCGACAGCCGTGTGAAGAGCGGGGCGATGAAGAAGCTGAAGACGGGTACCGCCAAGGCAAACAGCAGCAGGGCGAGGGCGCTGTTGGGGCCCTCCAGGTTCGGGCGCACCCCGAGGCCGGTATAGAACCAGGGCTGCGTCGATAGCCACCCGAGCAACGCGAACCCCGCCAGGCTCATGGCGAACATGCCGACCATGCGCTTGACGATGTGGCGCAACTTGAAATGGCCGAGCTCGTGGGCGAGCACCGCCTCCACCTCGCCCGCGTTGAGCTTGGACAGCAGCGTGTCGAAGAACACCACCCGCTTGGCCGCTCCGAAGCCGGTGAAATACGCGTTCGCGTGGGCACTGCGGCGGCTGCCGTCCATCACGAACAGGCCCTTGGCGGCAAAGCCGCAGCGCTGCATCAGCGTGGTCACGCGCGCCTTCAGCGACTCGTCCTCGAGCGGCTGGAACTTGTTGAACAGCGGCGCGATGACGCTCGGGTACACCACCAGCAGCAGCAGGTTGAACGCGATCCACGCGGCCCAGGCCCACAGCCACCACCAGGGCCCCGTGGCACCCATGATCCAGAGGATCGCAGCGGCGATGGGCAGGCCGATCAGTGCGCCCACGGCAGTAGTCTTCAGCAGATCGCCGAGCCACAGCTTGAACGTCATGCGATTGAAGCCGAAGCGCTGCTCGACCACGAAGGTCTGATAGAGGGAGAAGGGCAGCTCCAGCAGGCCGCCGATGAGTGCGAAGGTGGCCAGCAGCGCAAGCTGTTGCAGCATTCCCGGGCCGATCGCCTGCAGCAGCCAGACGTTGAGGGCATCGAGCCCGCCGAGGAGGGTCCAGCCGAGCAGCACCGCAGCACCGAACGCGGTTTCAAGCAGGCCCAGCCGAGACTTGGCGATCGTGTAGTCGGCCGCCTTCTGGTGGGACGCCAGCGACACCGTGCCGGCGAAGGCCGCGGGCACCTGCCCGCGGTGCGCCGCGACGTGGCGGACCTGGCGCGTCGCGAGCCAGAAACGCACGGCCAGCCCTGCGAGCACGGCCAGCGAGAAAGCGTAGGTAAGCAGTAGCGACCGATCCATCCGCGCGAGTGTAGCCCTGGGCGACAATCGTGCGATGACCGACACCACCGCGCCCGCGGGCGCCGCCGAACTGGCCAAGAGCGACCAGAACCTGGTCTGGCTCGACTGCGAAATGACGGGACTCGATCCCGAGGTCGAGCGCATCATCGAGATCGCCGTCATCGTCACCGGTCCGCAACTCGAGCCCCGCATCGAGGGTCCGGTATTCGCGATCCACCAGAGCGACGAGCAGCTCGACCGCATGGACGCGTGGAACAAGGGCACCCACGGCAAGAGCGGGCTCATCGATCGCGTGAAGGCCTCCTCGGTGCGAGAAGCCGAGGCAGAGGAAGCCCTCATCGCGTTTCTCGAACGCTACGTGCCGAAGAATGCCTCGCCCATGTGCGGCAACAGCATCGGCCAGGACCGCCGCTTCCTGGTCAAGTACATGCCGCGCCTGGAGGCGTTCTTCCATTACCGCAACCTCGACGTGAGCACACTCAAGGAACTCGCGCGGCGCTGGCGTCCGCAGGTGTGCGAGGGCTTCAAGAAGCAGCAGGCGCATACGGCTCTGGCAGACGCCCACGAATCGATCGACGAGCTCGCGCACTACCGATCGCATTTCCTGCGGCTCGAATAGGAGGGGGCGCTGCCGGCCAGGAGGACGCGGCGGGCGGTGCATCCGGCACCTGCGTAGGACCGCGGCATTGCCATGAGGCGTGTTGACGCTCGCAGCCAACCAGACCAGCGCGCCCGGCTGTCCGGACACAGTTCGGAAATCGAAGCTCGCCACCCCCCGCCCTTACATCGTTTCACCCTCGCCAATGCCAGGTCATTGCGAAGCCGTGCCATAATCGCTGGCTTCGCCGCAAACGCCTGCGGCACTATCCTCGCACTGCCTTCATGCACAGGCTCACCGAATGAGCCGGCGGCCTCCGCGGCCGCTCACGTCGTTTGATGGTTGGTGTCCTTTAACCATTGACGACGGACGTTCCCTCCGGGAGCGTGCGCAACGGAAAACAATGACCGACGCTTATCGAGAGCAGGACGCGTTCGCGCCTGCCGAATCCTTTTTCGACTCTTCTTCCGAGTCTGCTATCACTTCCATTTCGTCCTCCGTCGAAGCCATCGACGACCAGGCGCCCGCGCTGCCGAACGGCTTCGTCAAGCTGGGCCTCGCGCCCGAGCTGATCCAGGCCGTCGAGGACCTGGGCTTTTCGCAGCCGACTGCGGTGCAGGACCACGTCATTCCGCTGGCCATGGACAGCTCCGATGAGGGCGAGTCTTCCGCCTTCATCGACCTGATGGTCTCCAGCCAGACCGGCAGCGGCAAGACCGCCGCCTTCCTGCTGCCCGTGCTGCACACGCTTCTCAAGCTGCAGGCCGACGAGGCCGCGCAGGAGCAGGCCGAACATCAGCGCCTGGTCGATGAAGCCGCTGCGCGCGGCGAGGCCCCGCCGCGGCGCAAGCGCCGCAATCCGACCGATCCCCGCAACTTCAAGGCCGCCGCGCCCGGTGCCCTGGTGCTGTGCCCGACGCGCGAGCTCGCGCAGCAGGTGGCGCACGACGCGATCGACCTGGTCAAGCATTGCAAGGGCCTGCGCATCGCCAACGTGGTGGGCGGCATGCCCTACCAGATGCAGATCGCGCGCCTGCAGAACGCCAATCTGGTGGTCGCCACTCCGGGCCGCCTGCTCGACCTGCAGCGCTCGCAGCAGATCAAGCTCGACCAGGTCAAGTTCCTCGTCGTCGATGAAGCCGACCGGATGCTCGACCTGGGCTTCGCCGACGACCTGGCGGAGGTCAACCAGCTGACCATCGCGCGCCACCAGACCATGATGTTCAGCGCCACGTTCGCGCCGCGCATCCAGCAGCTGGCCACACGCGTCATGCGCACTCCCCAGAAGGTGCAGATCGACAGCCCGCAGGAAAAGCACGCCAACATCAAGCAGGTGCTGTTCTGGGCCGACAACGCGCAGCACAAGCGCAAGATGCTCGACCATTGGCTGCGCGACACGAGCATCGACCAGGCGATTGTTTTTGCCAGCACGCAGATCGAGTGCGATGGCCTCGCCGCCGACCTGCAGCAGGAGGGCTTCTCGGCCGTCGCGCTGCACGGCGCGCTGAGCCAGGGACTGCGCAATCGCCGCCTGATGGCCCTGCGCAATGGCCAGGTGCAGATCCTGGTGGCCACCGACGTCGCAGCGCGCGGCATCGACGTGCCCACGATCACCCACGTCTTCAACTTCGGCCTGCCGATGAAGAGCGAGGACTACACCCACCGCATCGGCCGCACCGGCCGGGCCGGACGGGACGGCCTCGCCGTCACGTTCGCCGAATTCCGCGACCGCTTCAAGATCTTCGACATCGAGGGCTACACCAAGCAGCCGTTCACGGCCGACACCATTGCCGGCCTGGAGCCGATGCAGCGTGCGCCGCGGGCGCCGCAGCCGGGCGGCTTTGGCGGCAAGCCCGGGCGTGGCGGCGGATTCGGTGGCGGACGCCCGGCGCGAGGCGGTAGCTTTGGCCGCGAAGGTGCCGGCCGCAGCGACGCTGGCCGGGGCGACTTCGGCCGAGGCGATTACGGGCGCAAGGCCGGGTTCGGCGATTTCGGCAGCGAGCCGCGACGCGACGAGCGGCGTGCACCGGGCGCGACCCCGTGGGAAAAGCGCCCTGCGGGCGGCGGCTTCGGCCAGCCGGCGCCGCACAGCGATTTCGCCCGGCCGGGCAACGGCGGGAAGGTATTCGTGCCGCGCGACGCGAAGAAGCGCGCGTACAAGCCGGTGCGCTGAACAACCCAGGCCAGGGCGCCTGCTTCCGGGCAGGCGCGCCGGTGCGGTAATTCAAAAGAAAGAAGGGATGTGGGCCTGGCCTGCATCCCTTTTTTTTTTCGCCGACGCGATCTGCGGGGGCGCCCCGCTCACCCCTGCGGGCGGGGCGGAAAGTTCAGGGTCTCGGCCGGCTGCACCGGCCGCTGACCGATCTCCGGCCAGCGCCTGCGCACATGCAGCCACGCGAGCAGGCCGACCCCCATCATCAGCAGCGATGCAAGCGCCAATGCGAGCGTGGAGTGCATCACCAGGGGCGCGATCACCCCGGCTACGACGCCATTGGCGGTCGATCCCACCACCGCTTGCAGCGACGACGCCAGGCCGCGCCGCTCGGGGTGCAGGTCCAGCACCAGCAGCGTGACCACCGGGACCATCAGCGACCAGCCGAAGCCGAACACCGCGATCGGCAGCAGCGCCCAGCCGACGTGCGGCGTCCACAGCGCGTTGGCGGCGACATTCAGCAGCGACACCGTCAGCATCACGATGAAGCCCCAGCGGATCTGGCGCTTGGGCGCCGTCCGCCCCGCCAGGCGGCCGCTGAGCCAGGCGCCGGCCATGATGCCCGCGATGGTGAGCACGAAAAACCAGAAGAACTGTGTCGGCTCGAGGCCCAGGTGCGTGCCGAGGAACTCGGGCGCGGCCAGCACGTAGAGGAACATGCCGTTGAAGGGGATGCCGCTGGCCAGCGCGAGCAGGAGAAACCGGGGACTGCTTCCCACGGCCCGGTAGCCCTGCATGAGGTTGCGCACGCGAAACGGCTGACGCTGCGAGGGGTGCAGCGTCTCGGGAAGCAGCCGCTGGTTGGCAATCCACAGCACCACCCCGATGGCGGTGAGGAACCAGAAGATCGCGTGCCAGTCGGCGTGCACGAACAGCCAGCCGCCGACGATCGGCGCCACCGCGGGCGCGACGCCGAAGTAGATGGTGACCTGGCTCATCACCTTCTGCGCCTGGTCCGGCGGGAACATGTCGCGGATCACCGCGCGCGACACCACGATGCCCGCGCCCGCCGACAGGCCCTGCAGCGCGCGGAAAAACACCAGTTGCCCGATGGTCTGCGACAGCGCGCAACCCGCTGACGCGATCGTGAACACCGCAATGCCCCACAGCACCACCGGCCGGCGGCCGAAGCTGTCCGACAGCGCGCCGTGGAACAGGTTCATGAACGCGAAGCCGAACAGGTAGGCCGAGAGCGTCTGCTGCATCTCCACCGGCGTCGCGCCGAGCGAGCGGGCGATCCCGGCGAACGCAGGGATGTAGGTGTCGATGGAGAAAGGGCCGAGCGTGCCGAGCACGGCCAGCAGGACCGCGAGGGCCCAGCGCGGTGCGCGCCAGAGGGTGTGGGATTCGGGGTGCATGCGGTCGGAGGGCGCGGGGAGCTTAAACGAGCTGCCACCGGCGCGCTCGTGGCACCCGCCGGGTGGACCGGTTCAGAGCAGCGGCGAGAGCTGCCTTCGCCCGAGTTCGAGCTCCGGCACCAGCTCGCGCACCGCCTCCTCCAGCGTCATCCGGCTGGTCGCCACCGACAGGCTCATCGCCGCAAGCAGCTCGCCGGATGCCGAACGGACCGGCACTGCGATCGAGCGCAGCCCCAGCTCGAGCTCCTCGTCGCAGGTGGCGTATCCCTGCGAGCGGGCGCGCTCGATCGCTTCCAGGATGTCGGGCAGCGCCGTGCGCGTGTGCGGCGTGAGCGCCGGACGGGACATGCGGTTGAGCAGGAACTCGACTTCCTCGCGCTGCCGCCCGGACAGCAGCACCCGGCCGGTCGCGCTGCAGTACACCGGCAGGCGCGCTCCGGCGCCCAGGCCGGTCGATAAGCTGCGCCGGTGCGTCGAGCGTGCGACGAACACCACGTCCTGCGCGTCCAGCACGGCGATGGAAGCCGATTCGCGCGTGCGCTCGCTCACCATCTCCAGGATGGGCTGCACCACGCGGGTCAGCCGGTCCGACACCACGAAAGCATGGCCGAGCCGCAGGGCGCGCGGCGCGAGCTGGAACTCGCGCCCGGTCTGCACCGCGAAGCCGAGCCGGCACAGGGTCAGCAGCGATCGGCGGACGGAGGCCTTCGAGTGTCCGGTGAACTCGGCGAGCCTCGTGAGCGTGGCCGGTCCGCGCAGCACGCCGAAGGCCTCGATGATGAGCAGGCCCTTTTCCAGGCCCATCACGTACTCACGTTCGTCCTTGTCCACCACGAGGGGCACGGCGGGCAAGGTGGGAAGGGCGACGCTGTCGCCCGGAGGTGTCTGCATGCGAGAGTCCGGATGGAGAGTGGCGATGCCGAAGCCGAAAGCGCTTCGGTTGGTTCGATAAGCGAACAGA
Organism: Ramlibacter sp. AN1015; assembly: GCF_037726105.1. NCBI lineage: Bacteria > Pseudomonadati > Pseudomonadota > Betaproteobacteria > Burkholderiales > Comamonadaceae > Ramlibacter > Ramlibacter sp. AN1015. Next base: position 74,053 of record NZ_JBBJUM010000002.1, on the reverse strand, counting down.
TTATTCAGAATTCGTTGATGCAAATCAATCGCTCTTAGACTGGCGACATCGCAATGTAAATACGGCGGCCGTGCGGCCCTCACCCCGGAGACACCCATGATTCCAACCTTCCGAAAGCTGGCACGGCCCCTGGCCGCAGCACTCGCCTTCACCGCCGTCGCCGCCGTGGCACCGGCGGGAGCGCAGGCACCCGACAAGCCCCTGCGCATGGTCGTCCCCTATCCCGCGGGCGGAACGGCCGACGTGCTGCCGCGCCTGCTGGCCGAGAAGATGCGGGAGGCTTATCCGGCCGGCGTGCTGGTCGAGAACCGCACCGGTGCCGGCGGCAACATCGGCGCCGAATACGTTGCGCGTGCCGATGCGGACGGCACCACGCTGCTCGCCTCGCCTCCCGGGCCGATCGCCATCAACCAGCATCTGTACAAGAAGCTGTCCTTCGATCCCGCCAAGTGGGAGCCGGTGACCGTGATGGCCACGGTACCCAACGTGCTGGCCGTGAGCAGCAAGGTGCCGGCCAACACCGTGGAGGAGTTCATCGCCTATCTCAAGGCCAATCCGGACAAGGTGAGCTACGCATCGCAGGGCAACGGCTCTACCTCGCACCTCACGGCCAACCTGTTCATGCAGCTGACCGGCACCAAGATGACGCACATCCCCTACCGCGGCACCGCGCCGGCGCTGGCCGACCTGGTGGGCGGTCAGGTGGACGTGTTCTTCGACAACATCGCGTCCTCGGCGCAGTTCCACCAGAGCGGCCGCATCAAGATTCTGGCGGTGGCCGACGACAGGCGCTCCGACGTGCTGCCCCAGGTTCCGACCTTCGCCGAGCAGAAGCTGCCGGCGATGCAGTCGGTCACCTTCTTCAGCGTGGTCGCGCCCCCCGGCACGCCGCAGTCGGCCATCACCTATGCGAGCAAGGCGCTCACCGGTGCCCTCGCCCAGCCGGACGTGAAGCAGAAGTTCGCGGCGCAGGGAGCCGAGGTCCGCGGCTGGGCGCCGCAGCGCTCGGGCGAGTTCATCCGCTCCGAATCGGAGAAGTGGAAGAAGGTGATCCAGAGCGCCAATGTCACCGTCGATTGACCTTGAGAGCCACGTCATGCAGCAAGTGATCGAATGGAAGGACACGCTTACCCGCGTGCCCTATGGGGTGTACGCCGACGCGCAGGTGCAGAGGCAGGAGCAGGATCGCGTCTTTCACGGCGCCACCTGGAACTATCTGTGCCTGGACGCCGAACTGCCTGAAGCGGGCAGCTACCGCACCACCTTCGTCGGCGAGACGCCGGTGGTGGTGGTGCGCGACGACGACGGTGAGATCTACGCCTTCGAGAACCGCTGCGCCCACCGCGGCGCGCTGATCGCGCTGGAGAAATCGGGCAAGGCCGACAAGAACTTCCAGTGCGTCTACCACGCCTGGAGCTACAGCCTGCAGGGCGACCTGACCGGCGTCGCTTTCGAGAAGGGCGTCAAGGGCCAGGGCGGCATGCCCGCGAGCTTCTCGAAAGACGAGCACGGTCCGCGCAAGCTGCGCGTCGCCGTGTATTGCGGCCTCGTGTTCGGCAGCTTCAGCGACGACGTGCTTCCGATCGAGGAGTACCTGGGCGAGGAGATCTGCACGCGCATCGAGCGGGTGCTGCACAAGCCGGTGCAGGTCATCGGCCGTTTCACCCAGGCCCTTCCCAACGACTGGAAGCTGTACGTCGAGAACGTGCGCGACAGCTACCACGCCAGCCTGCTGCACCTGTTCTTCACCACCTTCGAGCTGAACCGCCTCTCGCAGAAAGGCGGTGTGATCGTGGACCCCTCCGGTGGCAACCACGTGAGCTACTCCATGATCGATACCGCGGCCAAGGACAGCTCGTACCGGGAGCAGGGCCTGCGCTCCGACCACGACCGCTACCGCCTGAAGGATCCCTCGGTGCTCGCAGGCTTCCAGGAATGGAACGATGGCGTCACGCTGCAGATCCTCTCGGTGTTCCCGGGCTTCGTGCTCCAGCAGATCCAGAACTGCCTCGCGGTGCGGCAGGTGCTGCCCAAGGGCGAGGGCCGCTCCGAGCTGAACTGGACCTATCTCGGCTTCACCGACGACACGCCCGAGCAGCGGGTGGTGCGGCTGAAGCAGGCCAACCTGGTGGGGCCGGCGGGGTTCATCTCCATGGAGGACGGCGCCGTCGGCGGCTTCGTGCAGCGCGGCATCGCCGGCGCACAGGACCATGAAGCCATCATCGAGATGGGCGGCGAAGGCACCGAATCCAGCGACGGACGTGCCACCGAGACCTCGGTGCGCGGCTTCTGGAAAGCCTGGCGCCAGCACATGGGGGTGTGACGGACATGGTGGACCTTCTCAGCCTCATGGCCTTCAACGCCGCCTATGCCGAGGCGATCGACAGCGACGCGCTGGAACGCTGGCCGCGCTTCTTCACCGAAGCCTGCCACTACCGCATCACGCACGTGGAGAACGAGCGCGAGGGCTTGCCCGCCGGCATCGTCTGGGCCGACACGCGCGCCATGCTCGAAGACCGGGTAGCCGCCCTGCGCGAGGCCAACATCTACGAGCGCCAGCGCTACCGCCACCTGCTGGGGGTGCCGGTCGTCGCCAGCGCCGATGCGCACGGCGCGACGGCGCGCACGCCCTTCATCGTCGCGCGCGTGATGGCCACCGGCGAGACGGAGGTCTTCGCCACCGGTGTCTACCTCGACCGCTTCGTCAAGGAGGGCGGCGAGCTGCTGCTGGCCGAGCGCGTGGCGGTGTGCGACAGCACCGTCACCGACACGCTGATGGCCTTGCCGCTGTGACGGAGATGTCGGCGCGACGCATCGCCGTCTCCGTGGGCGATCCGAACGGCATCGGACCCGAGATCGTGCTCAAGGCCATCGACGTGCTGGGGCCGCAGCCGCCGGTGCGGATCGCGGTGTTCGGGCCGGCCTCGGTGCTGGAGCGCGCGGCGCAGGCCACCGGGCTGCAGCGGCTGCTGCCGTCGATCGATCTGCGCGCCACCGGTGAGCTCGCGGCCGGAGCCGCCCGCTTCGGCGAGGTGAATGCCCAGGCCGGAGCCAGTGCCGTGGAAAGCGCCAGCGCGGCCATCGAGGCCTGCCGCCGCGGCGAGTTCGACGCGGTGGTGGCCGGCCCCCACCACGAGACCGCCATCGCACAGGCGGGCATCCGCTTCACCGGCTACCCCTCGCTGCTTGCACGGGTGTGCGGCGAAGACACTTCGGGCGTGTTCCTGATGCTGGTCGGCGGCGGCCTGCGCATCGTGCACGCCACGCTGCACGAGAGCGTGGCCAGCGCGCTGCTGCGGCTCACGCCCGAGCTGGTCGTGCAGGCCACGCTCGCCGGAATGCGCGCCTGCCGCATGCTGGGCATCGAGCAGCCGCGCGTGGCCCTGTTCGGCATCAACCCGCACGCCTCGGAGGGCCGCCTGTTCGGCGTCGAGGATGCGGAGTGCACCGTGCCGGCGGCGCAGCGCCTGCGTGCCTTGGGCATGGCGCTGGACGACCCGCAGGGCGCCGACGTGCTGCTGGCCGACCACGCGCGCCGCCCGCACGATCTGTACGTGGCCATGCTGCACGACCAGGGACACATCCCGATCAAGCTGCTCGCGCCGCAGGGCGCGAGCGCCATCTCGGTCGGCTCGAAGGTCCTGCTCGCCAGCACCGGCCACGGCAGCGCCATGGACATTGCCGGCTCGGGCCAGGCCCGCCCGGACGCGCTGTTGCGCAGCCTGCGCCTGGTCGCCGGGCTCACCTGACAACCACCTTCACCTTTCTGCACCCATGGCCCACCAGATCCGCATCGCCGGCAGCGACCTGCAATTCGCCTGCGAGCCCGGCGAGAACATCCTCGATGCCGCCCTCAAGGTCGGCATCGAGATGCCGTACTCGTGCCGCAAGGGCGTGTGCGGCAACTGCGCCGGCAAGGTCGCCTCCGGCGAGGTGCAGTGTTCTCCGGCAGCGTCCGCCGAGGCCACGCCGCCCGGCGAGGTGCTGTACTGCCAGTGCAGCCCGCTGGGCGACCTGGAGATCGTGCCCACGGCCTACAAGCGCATCGAGCCTGGTGCACGCAAGCGCTTCGCCGCCAAGGTGTTTCGCAACACCCGTGCCGCCGAGGACGTGAGCATCCTGCAGCTGCGCCTGCCGGCGGGGCAGCGCGCCCGCTTTTCCGCGGGCCAGTACCTGCAGGTCGAACTGCCGGACGGCAGCCGCCGCTCGTACTCGATGGCCAATCCGCCCCACGAGAGCGATGCGTTGCAGCTGCACATCCGCCACGTCGCAGGTGGGCAGTTCACGCAGATCGTGCCCACGCTCGCCGCGGGCGACGTGCTGCAGGTCGAGTTGCCGTTCGGCCATTTCGAGCTGCGGGAAGAGGCCGGCCTGCCCATGGTCTGCGTGGCCGGTGGCACCGGCTTCGCGCCGGTCAAATCCCTGCTGGACGACATCGCCAAGAAGAAGATCGCGCGGCCGGTGACGCTGGTCTGGGGCGGCCGCACGCGCGAGAGCCTCTATCTGCTGTCTGTGGTCGAGCGCTGGCAGAAGGTGCTGCCCGGTTTTCGCTTCATCCCTACCGTCGAGGACGCGGCCGACGCGCAGGCGCTCGGCGGATTCCATGGGCGCGTCGATGACGCCGTGCGCGCGAGCTTCGAATCGCTGGCGGGGCACGAGGTGTATTGCTGCGGCTCGCCGGTCATGGTGAGTGCCGTGCGCAAGGCCTGCGTGGACGAGCGCCAACTCGCACCCGAGCACTTCTTCAGCGACGTGTTCGTGCCTGGACCGGCTGCCTGAGCCGCCCCTGCGCCCGGGGCGGCTGGCATCGCTGCCATTGCCGATGGATCGGAGTTCAGGCCATGCGCGCCAACGCGCGCAGCAGCAGCTCGTCGAAGCGCTGCGGCGCTTCGAACTGCACCCAGTGGCCCGCATCGGGAATGAAGTCGATGGAAGCGAGCGCCGGCGCTTGGCGCAGCGCGGCTTCGAGCGCCTCGGTGCGGTCGCGGTACAGCGCGTCCTCGCGTCCGTAGATCGCGGCGACGGGCAGCGCCACCGACTGCAATGCCCGCTGCAGCGCGTCGCCGCGCGCCATCCGGCGGCGGCGCAGGCGGTCGCGCGCCAGGTTGGCCGCGTGCAGCGCCACGGCCAGCGGTGTGATCGAGGCACGGTGGTGCAGCATCAGTGCGGCGAGGTTGGCCCGGTGCACTGCGGCGCGCTCCTGCGCGGTGGGCAGGTGGCGCCATTCCATGAGCCGCACCGGCCGCGCGCCGAGCGCCAGCACCGGAGCGCCCACCAGCACCAGGCGCCGCAGCCGACCCGGATGCGCCGAGGCCAGCAGCCCGGCGCACAGTCCGCCGAACGAGAAGCCCGCCAGATCGACGGGTGCTGGCCCGAACAGATGCCCCAGCCCTTGCGCGAGGGGTTCCACCAGCGCGTCGGCGTCGTGGCCCTCGGGGGGCGGATCGGAGTCGCCGCAGCCGGGAAGATCCGGCACCCACACCGTGCGGCCGCTCGCAGCGAGCGACTCGACGTTGCGCAGCCAGTGGGTCCAGCTGCCGCTGCCACCGTGCAGCAGCACCAGCGGCTCACCGGTGCCCCAGGCGTGCCAGACCATCTGCCCGCACGCGTGCTGCGTCTGGAGGATGCGCGCTCCTTCCAGCACCCACTGTGCCTGCGGCGGCAGGTCGGCCACGAGCGGCCTTGGCGTCGCGACCGCAGCCGAGTCCGGGCGCTCAGGAGACATCGAAGGCCTCGCGAAAGGCGGCGCAGAACTGCGGCGTTCCGCTCAGGGTGAAGCTCAGGGTCACGCGGGGCGCGCCGGTCTCGCGTGCGGTCGCCAGCAGCCGGCCCGCGGCCACCTGCAGGTCGAGGGTGGTGGCGACCTCGCTCACGCCCTCCAGCGCCCAGTCCCACTCGCCGCCAGCGTCGAGCGGTCCGCGCGCGCCCGGAAAGTGGTCCTCGGCCCAGGCGATCACGCGCAGCACTTCGTCCTGCAGTGCCGGCAGCCGGGCGGGATCGGCGGCCGCCATGGCGTCGAAGCTGCCGTTGCCGGCGTCGTCCTCGCTGTAGTCGAAATCCAGGAAATGAAGGCTCATGCGCAGCTCGTGGCAGGGTCGGTCATGGCGTGATGCTACGCGCGGCGCGGGTGCGAAGCCCGTACACCGCCGGAACACCGGCTCGCGGGGCGTGCTGGCGACGCGCATGCGCCGGCCCAGTCAGAGCGCCCGCAGGCTCGCTCGCACCGGCACGTCACCGCTGCGTCACCGCGCCGGTCGCATCAGGTGCGAAGCGAACCATTGCGCCGCCAGATCGGCCACCTGCTCCAGCGCTCCGGGTTCCTCGAACAGGTGGGTCGCCCCGGGGACGAGCACCAGCTGCCCGACGCCGTGCAGGTGCTCGAACGCCTGCTCGTTCAGCGCCAGCACGCCATGGTCCTGGCCGCCGACGATCAGCAGCGTCGCGGCGGTCACCAGCGTCAGTGCGCCGCCGGCGAGGTCCGGCCGGCCGCCACGCGAGACCACGGCCTGCACCCGCGCACCGAGTCGGGCCGCGGCCACCAGCGCGGCCGCGCTGCCGGTGCTGGCGCCGAAGAAGCCTTGCGGCACCGGGTCCGCGTCCTCGCGTGCGGCCGCCCAGGCGCTCGCATCGACCATCCGCTGCGCAAGCAGGTCGATGTCGAAGCGGTACTTCCGGGTTCGCGCATCCACTAGCGCCTCGCGTTCGGTGAGCAGGTCGAACAGCAGCGTGCCGATACCCGCACGGTGCAGCCGCTGGGCCACCATGCGGTTGCGGCTGCTGTGCCGGCTGCTGCCGCTGCCGTGGGCAAACAGCACCAGCGGTGCGTCCTGCGCCGGCAACTCCAGGTCACCGTGCAGCAGTTCACCGCCGGCGGGGATCTGTACCGCGCGGGCGGCGAGGTCCGGTGGGTGTGTGCTCGTCATGACCATCGTCCTTGCAAGTCGATGCGGGCGGCTGCGCAGCAGGCACGACGCAAGCCGCTGCTCTTCGAAGCTGCGCAAGCCGGTGCACGCGTTCGGCGCTGCTGCGACCCGCTTGCAGGCGGCTGTCATCTGCGGGTTCGTCCGCCCAAGCGGGTGGGCGTGAGCGGAGCATCAGCGTGCGGCTGTCGCGCTGCGCATCGGTGCAGCGGTGCGCTCCGGGCTCAGCGCTGCACCGCCTTCTTCAGCTGCTCCTTGTTCATGGACGAGCGGCCATGCACGTTCTTGCGCCTGGCCTCCTCGTACAGCTCGTCGCGCGTGCGCGCGGACGAACCGCTGGCGCTCGCGCGCTCGCTCTTCGTGTGCCCGCCGTGCTGCTTCTGCTTGTGCTGCTGCTTGGTCTCGCCCTCTTCGCGGCGTTCCTTGTTGACCGTCCGCGCGGCGATCTCCTCGGCGGTGTCCTCGCTCTTGCCGCGCTGTTCGTAGCCTTCCTTGATGTGCTCGTACTGGCGCTCCCGCTTGTTGCTCCAGGCTTTCGGCATGTGTGCACTCCTTGGCATGCAATGAGAGTCACGGCTGCGCGCCCGCGGCAGCCCACCCCACCAATCTAGGACCCGCGCGGCAATCCCGCGTCGTCGGAAGTCCCAAGGCGGCGTAAGAACGGCGAGGACGCGCGCGCTGGGCGATGATTGCGGCATGTCCGCTTCTGCTCCGCTGCCATGACGAGCTGCTATCGCCTCCTGCCCAGCTGCCTGCTCGTGCTCGTGCTGTCCGCCTGCGCCACCGGGTACGGGCCTGGCGAGGTGCGCGCCGGCATGTCCGCGGCGCAGGTCACCGAGCTGATGGGCCGGCCCACGGCCGTTCATGCGCTCGCCGGAGGTGGTGGGCAACTCGAGTTCGCACGGGGACCGGCCGGCCTGCACACCTATATGGTCGATCTCGACCCGGCCGGCCGGGTGCTGGGGTGGCGGCAGGTGCTGACCGAGGAGAACTTCAACGCGGTTCCGCGAGGCCTGCCGGTGAACGAACTGCGCCGCCGACTCGGGCCGCCGACCCAGGTGCGCAGCGGCGGCTGGCAGCCCGGCGAAGTGTGGTCGTATCGCTTCGATTCGTGGGCCTGCCAGTGGTGGCAGGTCGATGTGGTCAACGGCTTTACCGGCGCGGCGGCCTACGGCGCCGACCCGCGCTGCGAGGTCCACGACGCGAAGGTGCCGCTGTGAGGCTGCGGGCAGAGCACGCGCGGATACCGCGCGCATGAATTTCCAGCAACTGCTGCTCGAGCACGGGTACTGGATGCTGGCCCTGGGCCTGCTGCTCGAAGGCGAGACCGTGCTGCTGCTCGGCGCCTTCGGAGCGCAGCGCGGTTATTTCGAACCACTCGCCGTGTTCGCCCTGGGCTGTGCGGTGGCCTGGAGCTCGGACCAAACCATGTTCTGGCTCGGCCGCTGGAAGGGCGTGGCGGTGCTGGCCCGCTCGCGCAGGTTGGCCCGCGCGGCGGTGCGTGCGCGGCGGCTGGTGCGTCGCTGGCCCCATGCGAGCGTGGTGGGCGTGCGCTTCGCCTATGGGCTGCGCACGGCGGGGCCGGTGCTGCTGGGCGCATCCGGGCTGCCGCCGCTGCAGTTCGCGGTGCTCAGCGCCGTGTCTGCGGCGCTGTGGGCCGGCACCTTCACCACCCTGGGCTGGGTGTTCTCGCACGCGCTGCAGCAGGTGCTCGGATACGCCGCGCAGGCCCAGTTGGCACTGCTGGGCCTGCTGGTGCTGGCGGCACTCGCCGGCTGGTGGTTCGCGCGGCGTCGCAAGCCGCGCCGCGCTTGAGAGGGGCGCGCCGGCCGCCCGCCCTCAGGCGGCGCGCGGTGGCAGGGGCATGCCGCGCTGCGCCATCAGCGCGCGCAGCAGGTCCGGGCGGTCCGTCACGATCCCGTCCACCCCCATGTCCATCAGCATGGCCATGCGCTCGACCACGTTCACCGTCCAGGCCAGCACGCGCAGCCCGAGTGCATGCGCCTGCGCCACCGTCGATGCGTCCAGGTCTTCGTGCCAGCTGGACCAGGTGTGGCCGCCGGCCGCAAGCACCAGGTGCGGCACGGACGGGTGCTCGGCCAGCGCCATCCCGGCCGTCCAGGGCGAGCCGGGGCGCAGGGTGTCGAAGCCCGGCCGCCGGCTGCTGAGGCAGACCCGCTCGAGCTGCGGCGCCTCGCGCCGTGCCAGCTGCAGGGTGCGCCAGTCGAAGGACTGCAGCGAGCAGCGCGCCTGCAGGCCGCTGCGCTGGATGTCGGCGATCACCAGCCGCGTGAAGCGCTCGGCATCGACGGTGTCCTGGGGCCGTTGGGGATGCACCTTCGTTTCCACCGACAGGCGCACGTCGGCCGGGCCCTGCCGCCGCACCAGCGCCGCCACCTCCTCGAAGCGCGGGATGCGCGCGCCGTCCACCGGCTGCTGGTGTGCGAACTCACGTGCGTAGGCGCTGCCGGGGCGGATGCGACCGACGTCGTAGCGGGCGAGTTCGGCGGCCGTGAGCTCGGCGATGGCGGGGCCGCGCGTCGCCAGGAACGCGCCATCCGGCCCCCGCGTGATGTCGGGGTTCAGGCGGGCGTCGTGCGACACCACGACCACGCCATCGCGGGTCACTGCCGCGTCGAGTTCGAGCGTGCTGACGCCGAGCTCCAGCGCCTTGGCAAAGCCCGGCAGGGTGTTCTCGGGCAAAAGGCCTCGCGCGCCGCGATGGCCCAGCAACTCGAAGGCAGGTGGCGCGGCGCCGGGTGATGGTGACGGCGGCGGCGGGGTCGCTCGCGCGTGCGGCAGGGCGGCGAGCGGCGTCGCGATCAGGGCGAGGGCGTGGCGGCGATGCAGCATGGCGCCATTAGACAGCCGGCGCCCGATCGCTCGCACACGCCGCCCGATGCTGTGGTGCTGCAGCGCTGCCGTGCTGCAGGGCGCGCGCGACCTGCGTCGCCCGCGCCCTGCGCACCGGGCCGCGCCTCAGCGGATCGTGAACGGCCCGCCGCTGGAGCTGCGCACCCGGAAGCGGTCCGAACCGAGGTACTCGAGTTCGACCGAATCGCCGGCCCCTCCCGCGATCGCGCCGAGTTCGCCGACGCTGGTGCGGTGGCTGCGCGAGGTGTAGAGGGTGCCCTCCACGCGCGACTCCACGGCGCCGCCGGTGGCTGCCGTCATGAAGTTGCCGTCCGCCGACAACGCCACGCTGCGCCAGTTCGTGTCGGTGCCCGGCATGTCCAGGGCGCGGAAGGTCTGGCCGCCGTCCTCGGAGAGGTAGAGCGTGCCGCCGGTGGACGAGACCGCGATCGTGCTGCCGTCGCCAGAGACTGCGGTCGTGGTCCATGCGCCGCTCAGGCGGCTGCCATCGGCGGTGAGAGCCGGTGTCCAGGTGCGGCCGCCGTCGCGCGAGATCTGCAGGCCGCCGCTGAAGCGCTCGGCAGCCGCCAGCACCATGCCGTCGTCCGACATGCCGACGCGGTACCAGTCGCCCGCTGTCGTGGTGCGCGGGGTCCAGGTGACCCCGCCGTCTTCCGAGGTGTAGATCGATCCGCCCTGGTTGACGGCAACCGCACGCATGCCGTCGGCCGACATCGCTACGCTCCGCCACTCACCCACGATCGCCTGCTGGGTCCAGGTGGTGCCGCCGTCCTCCGACAGGAACAGCCGGTTTCTCAGCGCGCTCGCAAGAATGCGGCGACCATCGCTCGAGATGGCGACCGACTCCCAGTCGAGGCCGCTGAACCCGGGTTGCTGCACGACCGTCCACGTACGACCGTAGTCGCGGGAGATGAACATGTCGCCCTGGAACGCCAGCGCCACCATCGTGTCGCCGCTGGGCGTCATGTCGGTGCTGATCCAGATGCGCTGGCCGGTCACACGTTCCGCCCAGGTCTGGCCGCCATCCTCCGAGACGAACAGTCCGCCGCGGTTCTCGCCGGCCGTGAGCACGTCGCCCGCGGCATTCGATGCGAGCCACCACCATGCCCGGGGCGCGAGTGGAGCGGACCACACCTCGCCGCGTGCCGTGTCCCCCGGCAGGTCGGTGGTGACGATGGTCTGGCCCGGCTGCTGCACGATCTCCCAGGGGGTGTCGCTCACACCGGTGACGGTGATCGTGTCGCCCGGCGCCGGGGCAGGCGGCAAGGTGAGCGCCACCAGGGGCGTGCCGGCCGCGGCGCGCACCTCGTACTGTCGGTTCGCCTCGGTCTGCGTGTCGCCCGCGACGGCGACGGCGCCGGACTGCGGCGGGGGGGCCGGAGCAGGCGGTGGCGGCGGCGGCGGGGTGCCGCCGGGTGTGCCGCCGATGGGAGGCGGCGCCGGTGCTGCCGGCTCGTCGTCTCCTCCTCCTCCTCCTCCGCAGGCACTGAGCACCAGCGCGGCCAGGACGGCGGCAGTGTGCAGGCGCGACTTTTTTGCTCCCTCGAACATGGGTACTTCCTTTGATGCGTGACAGTCGTACCCGGATGTTGGAGGCCAGCCTCAGCGTTGGACATGCGCCGCTGGAGCAGGGGCGTGTAGGAGAACTTCGCCTCGGCAGCCGAGCACCTGCTGCGGCGCCTGCGGCTCAGGTCGGCAGCGGCACGCGGCTCAGAGGCAGGAACTGCTCCAGCACGTGGAAGTGGTCGTCGAGGAAACGGTCTTCCAGCGCCGGCAAGGAGTCGTTCGGCACCCACTCGGCGGCAGCCGCATCGTCGGCGCCGCTCACCGGGGGCAGGGGAGCGTCGCCGAGGTCGAGGTAGTGCGCGTGCGTGATCACGCGCCCGCGCTGGCTGCGCTCGGGGGCATCGAACACCCGGACGCAGCGCAGCGCCGCGTGCAGCTCATGCGGCGGCAGCGGCAAGCGTGTTTCCTCCAGCAGTTCGCGCAGCGCGCCGTCGCGCAACGTCTCGCCCGGGTCGAGAAAGCCTCCCGGCAGGGCGTACAGGCCCTTGCCCGGAGAGCGCCCGCGCCGCACCAGCAGCACGTGCCCGGCGCAGCGCAGCACCACGTCGACCGTGACCAGCACCACAGGGTAGGGCGCCACCGACCACGCCGCCTGTTCGGCGGCGATCTGCGCATGCTCGGCACGCAGCGTCCGGAACGCCGGCTCGTGCGTCCAGCGTTCGAGGAACGCATGCACGTTGGCTGGGACCTGTCCGCGCAAGCCCTCGGCCGCTGCGGCCGGCGCGCCGGCGCCGAACAGGAGTTCACGCAGGCGCTGCGGACTCGGTGCTGCGGCGTCGGCGCCGACCGGATATTCCTGCCAGTGCGGCGGGGCCTCGAGTGCAGGCGCCTCCGGCCCGCGCAGCAGCAGCACCGGCGCCTGCGCCGGGATGGACTGCGCGAGGTCGGCCGCCGTACGGGCAGGGTCCCACCACTGTCGCAGCGGCCGCATGCGGACGCGTGCGCGCTCCTCGGAGGACAGCGCTTGCAGCAGCAGCTCTGCGCGTTCTTGCCACGTGAAGGGGTGCCGCGGCGAACGCGGCAGGCAGGCGCCGGCGATCGCCACGACGCACTGCGGCGCCAGCGCGAGCGCGCGTCGCAGCAGCGCGAGATCGGCATCGCTGGGGATGTCGAAAGGGCCGACGCACAGCGCCAGGTTCACTGCGCGCCTTTCAGCGCCCGCAGCACGGCGTCGAGCTGCGTGCGGTCGGTCCACTGCTGCGGTGCAGGTTCGCACAGGTACATCTCGTCGGCCGGGCGGCTCACCACGCGCAGTCCGGCCGAGCGCAGCATGGCCTCGCAGCCCGCGTGGTTCGCGACCCACCAGTTGGTGGGGTCGCCGGCGAAGCGGTGTTCGATGAAGGCCATCTTCGGCCAGCCGGCATCGAGCAGCGGTTCACGGTCTTCGATGTCGTGGTCGAGCGTGTCTGCGAAAACGCTGTCGCCCGGCATCGTCAGGGTCTGGAACATCAGCAGCCGCCGGGTACGCCGAGCCAGCAGGTCGAGCGCGAGCAGCGGATAGCGCAGGTGATAGAAGACGCCCATGAACCAGACGAGGTCGTACTGCTCGTCGGACGCAGCGGCCTCGAAGACGCCCTGCTGGCGGAACTCGATGCGCTCGCTCAGTCCGAACTGCTGCGCCGCCCAGCGCGCCTGCGCGAGGTAGTGGGGGTCGTGATCGACGGCGATCACCTGGGCGCCACGGCGCGCGAGTTCAAAGCTGTAGAAGCCCGCGTTGCAGCCGACGTCGAGCACGCGCCAGCCGTGCAGTTCCTGCGGCAGGTGCGGGGCGATCTGCAGCCACTTGAAGCGGGGGAAGTCGCCGCGCAGGAAGTGCACGGGCGCGGTCTGCACGCCGCCCGGCAGATGCAGGTTGTGGAACCAGGGGCCGCGTGCCTCGACCTCGCGGCGCAGCGCATCGACGTCGGGTTCGCGTGCGGCGTCGGAGTCGGCGCGCAGGGTGCCCAAGGGGGTCGTCACGGCGCGGTCTCCTCGTGGACGGCATGCATGTCGGCCGGCGCGCCTCGTCCGCCGGCATCGAGCAGCTCGCGCGCATGCGCCTCCAGCTCCTGTGCGCGGTGCGCGGCCGTGTGCCCCGCCAGGATACGTTGGCGGGCGCGCTCGGCCATGCGCAGCCGCTCGTCCTCGCGGCCATCGCGCAGCAGGCGCAGCACGTCTTCGGTGGAGTCGGCCAGCACGATCTCGCGGCCCGGCTCCAGCAGCTCCTCGATGCCGCGCCAGCGGTCGCTCACGATCGGCGTGCCGCAGGCCGCCGCCTCGAACAGCCGCACGCTCGGCGACCAGCCGGCCTGGATCATGTCGGCCCGCGTGATGTTCAGCGTCCAGCGCTGGCGGTTGTAGAAGTCGCGGTGCTCGCTGGGCGGCAGGTGCGACTGCCACAGGACGTTGGCAGGCCAGGCGATGCTGTCCGGATACTGCGGACCGGCGACCACGAAGCGGCCGTCCGGGTGGGCGCGAGCCGGCTCCAGCAACAGGCGCTCGACGCCCGGTTGGCGGTCGTCGCTGTAGGTGCCCATGTAGCCCAGGTCCCAGCGCGGCGCCTGCGGCTCGGGGTAGTACATCGTCGGATCGACCGAGCATGCGAAGACCCGCGCGCGCGGGGAACCCCACTCACGCTCCAGCCGCTGCAGCGTGGGGCCACCGGTGAAAGACAGATAGAGCTGATAGCCGGGGATCTGGCGCGGCGCGAGGTAGTCGTGCTCCCCACGAGCGAGGCGCGCCAGCGTGACCGGCGTGTCGATGTCGTAGAAGGCCGTGACCCCGCGCGCCGTGCGCTGGACCCAGTCGCCCACGGGCACGCCCTCGGGCACGAAGGAGCCGACCACCACCAGATCGGCGTCGCCCACCGCATCGGCGAAGCGCGCCTGCAGGTCGTCCAGCCCCTGGTACAGCTCGGTGCGGCCAAAGGGCGGACGCGGCATGTCGCGGTGCTGTGCATACCACGGCTGGTCGCGCTCGAGGAACAGCAGCTGGTGCCCGCGCGCGGCCAGCTCGCGCGCCAGCCCGCGGTAGGTGGTCGCGTGGCCGTTGCCCCACGACGAGGTGATGGTCAGGCCCAGGACGACGATGTTCATGCGGCCACCTCCTGCGGCTGGGAGCGACCTTCGAGCAGTGCGTCGAGCTGTGCCGCGCGGTGTGCGTAGGTGTGCTCGGCCAGCACGCGCGCGTAGGCGGCCTGGCCGATGCGACGTGCGGCGTCGGCGTCGAGCGCGGCCACGTGCGCCGCGACTTCCTCGCCGCTGCGCGCCACCAGCATCTCGCGCTGCGGCTCGAAGAACTGTTCCAGGCCCTCCCAGGCGTCGGTGATCAGGCAGGCGGCCGCGCCGGCGGCCTCGAAGACACGCGTGGCCGGCGAGAAGCCGTAGCGGGCCATGCTCTCGCGGCTGATGTTGAGGACCGCGCGCGGCGTGCAGTTGAAGGCGTTGTGGTCGGCGGTGTAGACGTGGCCGAGGTAGTGCACGTTGGCCGGCAGGGCCTTGTCCTGCCAGCCGCTGCCGCCCAGCAGCATGCGCGCCTGCGGCAGGCGCTGCGCCGCGTCGAGGAAGAACTCCTCGACGCGCGCCTCGCGGTCTGGCAGCCGGTTGCCGAGGAAGCCCAGCGCGCCTTCGAAGCGCGCATCGGCCGCCACGGGGAAGTGCGTGCTCGGGTCGAGCGCGTTGTAGATCGGCGTGCACTCGCGCGCGCCCAGCTCCAGGTAGGCGCTGCGCACCGGCTCGCCACCGCCGTAAGTCAGCACCAGGTCGTAGCGCGGCACGAGCGCCCGCAACGGATCCGCGGCGTCGCCGTGCAGGCGGTCGAGCGTGGCCGGGGCATCGACGTCCCAGAACGCCACCAGCGTGTTCGGCCCCTGCAGCTGCAGCACGGCCGCCTCCAGCAGCGCGTCGTGCACCCCGACGCCGCTCGCCTTGACCACGAGGTCGGCGCCGCGCGCCTGCTCGACCGTCCGCAGCACCTCGGCTTCGGTGCCGGCGCCGTACACCACGACCTGCGCCCAGGGCGGGTCGTCGATGTCGCGGTGCTGCTGGCGCCCGAACGCGTCCGGTTCGTAGAAGGTGACGTGGTGGCCGCGCTCGTGCAGGGCCCGCACGATGCCGCGGTAGTAGGTGGCTGCACCGTTCCAGTAAGCCGAGACGAGGCTCGACGCGAAGAATGCGATGTTCATGGTCTGTGTGCCTTTTCGGTCTGCTGCTGCGCCGCGCGATGCGGTGCCCCCATCTCGGCGAAGATCGCCATCAGTTCATCGACACGGTGCGCGCAGCTGTGGCGCGCGAGGATGGTGCGCCGTCCGTGGGCGGCGAGCTGCGCAGCCAGGTCGGGGTTGGCCAGCAGCGCGCGCAGGTGCTCGCGCATGTGCGCGCCGTCGGTCGCCACGAGGAAGTCGGCGCCCGGCTCGAACAGCCCTTCGCAGTCGTTCCAGGGCGCCGACACCAGCGGTATGCCGCAGGCCAGCGCCTCGAACATGCGAATGGTCGGGATGCCGGGCAGGGCGCGCACATACGGACGTCGCGGCACGTGCACGGTGACGGCATGGCGGGCGAATACGCGCGGCGCCTCGTAGTTGGGCAGCCAGCCGGCGTACGAGATGCCGGCCTCCTGCAGGGCGGCGCGGGCGTGCTCGGGGTAGCGCACGCCGTGCACCCGCGCGCGCAGCCCGAGCGCGCGCACCGGCTCGAGCAGGAACTCGTGCAGCTCGGCGGTGCGTTCGTCGTCGCCCCAGTTGCCGATCCACACGAGGTCGCCCTCGCGCGGCTCGTGCGCGAGCGGCGTGAACACGCGCGTGTCGGCCGCCTCGTGCCAGGTCCAGGCCTGGCGCGCCCACCCGTGGCGCTGGTAGAGATCGCGGATGACGCGGCCGAAGGCCAGCACGCCGTCGTAGTGGCGCAGGTCGTAGGCGGCCATGGCCTGCGGCTCGGTGACGCTGCGGTGGTGCGTGTCGTGGAACAGCAGGCGGTAGTGCGGGTTGTCGCGGCGGTGCTGGCCGATGCGGCGCACCAGCGCGTGGTCGTTCCATTCGTGCACCAGCACCAGATCGGCGCCTTCGAGCGCGACGTGCAGATCGAGCGTGGCCAGCTCGTAGCGGCGGCTCGCGAGTTGCGGGTAGGCGCGGGCGACGTCGCGCAGGGGCGCCTGGCCGTGCTCGGCGACGAGGTTGGACACACTCCACGCGTCCTGGGGTTCGTAGACGGCGAGGGTGTGGCCGCGCGCCAGCAGTTCGCTGCACACGCCGCGCAGGAAGTGGGCGTTACCGTGGTTCCAGTCGGACACCAGCGAGTGGCAGAACATCACGACGTGCACGATGCCTCCTCCTCGCGCGGGGTACGCGGTCGGCGCGCCGGCAGGCTGGCGTAGGCCGCGAGCGTGGCTCGCGCGGTGCGCTGCGGCGTGAGCTCGAGTGCGCGCGCGTGGGCGGCGGCAGCCAGCCCCTCGCGCAGCGCCGGCTTGGCGATCAGCTGCGCAAGGGTGCGGCGCAGGGCCTGGTGGTCGTCCGGCGGCACGTAGCAGGCTGCGTCGCCCCAGATTTCACGCAGGCTGTCGATGTCTCCCAGCACCAGGGCGCAGCCGCTCAAGGCCGCTTCCAGCACCGAGAGGCCGAAGGGCTCGTAGCGCGCGGGCAGCGCGTAGATGGCGGCGCGCGCCATCTCGCGCGCCAGGTCCCGCGTGGGCAGCTGCCCGAGGGCCTGCACCCAGGTCGGGTGGCGCACGCAGCCGTCGGGGCCCGTGCAGGCACCGGCAACGCGCACCGGCCAGGGCAGCCCCGGTGCGACCGCCTCCAGCGCCGCAAGGTTCTTGGCTTCGTCCCATAGCCGGCCGGCGGCCAGCACGAAGGGTTGCTTGGCGGCCGGCGCGAACGCGTCGGGGTCGCGCCCGTTCGGCAGCACGACGCCGTCTGCGTCCCAGCCGTATTCGCGCTGCAGGGCGCGCAGCATGGCGTGGCTGGGCGCTGCGACGCGGTCGGCGCCGGCCAGGCCGCGGCTGACGCAGTCGCGATAGCGGTCCCACGTGGCCGGCGCCGGCTCGCCGTGGACGGCGCGCCACCATGACAGCACGCACGAATGCGCGACCAGCAGCGTGGGTGCGTTGAAGGGCAGCACGCCGAAGACGAACTGGTTGAGGTGGACCACCGTAGGGCACAGTTCCGCTTCGAGGGCGAGCAGCCAGCGCGCCGCGCGCTCGAGGTCCTCCCAGGGCTCGGGCATCCACTCGAGCCGGAACGCGCTTTCGTGCACCCGCAGTTGGGGCACCGCGCGTGCCTCGGCGCGCTGGTGCGCACCGAGCGGTGCGCCCATGGTCGCCAGGTGGACCTGCCAGCCATGACGGGCAAGGCAGCGGGACAACTCGAGGGCGTAGGTCCAGACACCACCGACCGTGTCGGCAGTCATCAGCACGGAGCGCGCGTTTCTACCGGCCATAGATCTGGTCGAGCACCGAAGCCACCTGCACCGCCGGCTCGATCGCGGGCTCGAAGCCGGCACCGGCCTGCAGGCGGCGCGCCCAATCGACAATGGCGCGGCCGCCCCAGGCGTCCGGCGGCTCGGCCAGCAGCGTGCGGTGAATGCCGGCGTAGCGTTCGGCGGCGAAGTCGTAGAAGGAGCCGCCGCGGTTGCGCATCGACGCGCCGCCGCGGCTGCCGTGGAAATGCGCTTCGATGACTGCGTCGCAGCCTGCGGAGAAGTTCCAGGAGCACGCGATGCGCACGGTGGCGCCCCCATCCACATCGAACTGGGCCACGGCGTAGTCTTCGACGGCGTTGTCGCCGGGCGCGAGCAGGCGCCCTTGCGCATAGCGCCGGCTGCTCACCCGCCGCACGGCGGGAAAGCCCAGCACCCACAGGGCGAGATCGACCAGGTGCACGCCGAGGTCGATGGCGCAGCCCCCGCCCGAGAGCGTGGCGTCGCGCGCCCAGGACTTGTCGGGGCCCCAGGCATTGTGGAAGACCAGGTCGGCGGCGTAGACCGTGCCGATCTCGCCCTCGACCACGCAGTTGCGAACGCGGCGCATGGCCTCGGTGTGGCGGTAGGAGAAGTCGCAGCCGAGCAGCCGGTCGGCACGGCGCGCCGCCTCCACCATGCGCGTGGTCTCGTCGGCCGTGCGCGCCAGCGGCTTCTGGCAGAACACCGCGATGCCGCGTTCGAGCAGGCGCATCGACTGCACCGCATGCAGCGCACTGGGCGTGGCGATCACCGCGCCGTCGATGGGGTGCTTCAGCATCTCGTCGAGCGAGCTGACCAGCGCCGCGCCGGGCGCGAGCTCACCGGCGCGCTGGCGCACCGCGTCGGACGGGTCCGCTACGACGACCACCTCGCAGGCGCGCGCATCGAGCAGCGCCTGCAGCCGGTTCTGTCCGATCCAGCCCAGCCCCAGGAAACCGAGTCGGGGGAGACGTTGTGCATGCGTCATGCGGTCACCAGCGCCTTGAGGAAGCCGTCGGGCCGCGTGCGCGTGAGCTCCAGTGCCTCGCCCAGCCGGTCGAGCGGCAGGCGGTGCGTGTAGAGCGGGCGCGGGTCGATGACGCCGTCCTGCATCATGTGCACGGCCTCGCGAATGCCCTGCACGTACCGGCGTGGATCGCGCTCGTGCGCGTTGATGACGTCGATGCCGCGCCAGTTCCACAGTTGCACGTTCACCTGGCGCATGCCGTCCTGGTGGTAGCCGGCGATCACGAGGCGTCCGCGCTCCGCGGTGAGTTCGCTGGCCACCTGCAGCGGCCATTCGAGGCCGGTGGCCTCGATCACGCGCTCGCACCAGCGCCCCTCGGTGAGGGCCTTGACCTGCTCGATGACCTTGTAGTGGTCGTCCAGCGGCACCACGTGCTGCGCGCCGCAGCTGCGGGCGATCTCCAGCGGAAATGGCCGGCGCGACAGCGCGATCACGCGCGCTCCGGCGTGCACGGCCATCTGCGTGAGCAGCGCGCCGAGAAAACCGATGCCGACGATCGCGACCGTCTGGCCGCGCTCGATCTGGCTGCGCTGGAAGATGTTGGCGGCGCAGCCCAGCGCCTCGCCCGGAACGGCCGTGCCGTCCAGCGAGGCAGGCAGCGGCACCACGGCGTCGGCGTCGGCGAGGTCGTATTCGGCGTGGGCCCGATAACTGAGGGCGGCCACCCGGTCGCCGCGCGCCAGGCCGGCGACACCGGCGCCCACGGCCTCGACGCGGCCCCAGCCCTCGTGCCCCGGAGCGCCGGGCTGCTGCGGATACTCGAACCAGCTGCGGCCCTCCCATAGCGGCAGGCTGGAGGCGCACACGCCCGAGCCTTCGAGCCGCAGGAGCACCTGGCCCTCGCCCGGTTCCGGAATGTCCACTGTCTGCAGTGCCGCCCGCTGCGGCGCCGCGATTACGCACGCTTGCATGCCTTCTTCTCTCCTGATGGTGTGGGCCGGCCCATGGCGACCGGCTTCAGTGGTGTTCGGCCACTTCCGGTCGGGACGCAGCCGGGGCGCCGGTCTTCTCGCGCTCGGCCAGCCAGCCGTACAGGCGTTCGATGCCTGCGGCGGCCTGCATGCGCCGGCGCCAGCCGGTAGCCGCCTCGAAGGCGCCGGTGTCGGAGACGTAGTAGCGCTGGTCGCCGGTGCGCCAGTCGTCGAAGTGCAGCGCAGGGCGGCTGCCGTGCAGTGTTTCGATGCGATCAATCAGGTCGAGCAGGCTGATGGTGTTCTCGGGGCCGCCGCCGATGTTGAAGGCACGTCCCGACAGGCGCGCGGCGTGCGCTTCGGCAAGCAGGAAGGCATCGACCAGGTCATCGACATAGAGCACGTCGCGCACCTGCCGGCCATCGCCGTAGATGGTGATGGCTTCGCCGCGCAGCGCGCGCAGCAGGAAGTGCGCGACCCAGCCCTGGTCTTCGGTGCCGAACTGGCGCGGCCCGTAGATACAGCTCATGCGGAACACGGCGGTAGTGAGGCCGTAGCTGCGCGCGTAATCGATCACGTACTGGTCGGCCGTGCCCTTGGAGCAGCCGTAGGGGCTGTGGAAATCGAGTGCGCGCGCTTCCGAGACACCGCATGCACGCCACTGCGCGTCCTCGGGCAGGTAGCGCTGGCCATCCAGCGCGAGCGGCACGTCGTAGAGGCCCCCATACACCTTGTTGGTGGACGTGAACAGCAGCGGCGGCGGGCTGGGCTGTGCCCGCACCGCCTCCAGCACGTTCAGGGTGCCGGCCGCGTTGATGCCGAAGTCCTCGCGCGGATCGGTCAGGCTGGTGGTCACGGCGACCTGCGCCGCGAAGTGGAAGACCTGGCCGGTTCCGGCGACCGCCTGCGATACCGCATCGGCGTCGCGCACGTCGGCCACGACCACCTCCAGCGCGTCACCGTGCGTGCCGCGCAGCCACTGCAGGTTCTGCTCGACACCTGGGCGGCTGAGGCTGTCGAGGATGCGCACGCGCCGGCCGGAGCCGAGCAGGCGGTGTGCGAGGTTGGAGCCGACGAAGCCGGCCCCGCCCGTGATGAGCGTGACCGGATCGCTCATACGGTCAGCCCGCGGGCGCTGAGTTCGGCGCTGGCCTGGGCCACGCGGTCCTCGGCGGCCTGGCCGGCCAGCCACTCGGCGAGCTCGGACATGCCGTCGTCCAGCCGGACCTGGGGTGTGTAGCCCAGCACCTGCTGTGCCTTCCCGATGTCGGCGAAACAGTGGCGGATGTCGCCGACGCGGTACTTGCCGAGGATCTCGGGATCGATGCCCTCCTTGCCCATGACCCGCGCGAGTCGCGCGGCCACTGCGCGCACCGTCTGCGGCTCGCCGCTGCCGACGTTGAACACCTCGCCGGCTGCCTCGGGCGTCTCCAGCGCGAGCCGGCACGCGCGGGCCACGTCGTAGACGCTCACGAAGTCGCGCTGCTGCAGGCCGTCCTCGAAGATGCGCGGTGCGCTGTCGTTGAGCAGGCGCGCGGCGAAGATCGCAAGCACGCCGGTGTACGGGTTGGACAGCGCCTGGCGCGGGCCGTAGGCGTTGAAGAAGCGCAGCGCCACGGTGGGAATCTGGTAGGCACGGCCGGTCATCAGCGCCATGCGTTCCTGGTCGAACTTCGACAGGGCGTAGACCGACGCGAGTGCAGGGCTCTTCGTCTCGGGGGTTGGCGCGGGGCGCAGTACGGAGCCGTCGGTGTCGTGCAGCTCCCAGTCGGCGCGCCGCAGCTGCTCGAGCGGCCGCTCGCTGCCTTCGCGCACCTGACCCGACGCGCTGCGGTACAGGCCCTCGCCGTAGAGGCTCATGCTGGAGGCGACCACCAGGCGCTCGACCGGTCGCGCAATGAGGGCTTCCATCAGCACGGCGGTGCCGAGGTTGTTGACGCGCGTGTAGTGCGCCACCTCGTACATGCTCTGGCCCACGCCGACAGCGGCCGCGAAGTGGAACACCGCATCGACGTCCTGCAGCGCGCGCTGTACCGCATCGGCGTCGCAGACGTCGCCGACCATCAGCTCGACGTCGGGGTTGAGGTAGTCGGGGCGGCGGCGCTCGTGACCGTGCACCTGGGGGTTCAGGCAATCGAGCGCACGGACCTGGTAACCCTGCGACAAGAGCTCATCGGCAAGGTGAGAACCGATGAACCCTGCGCCTCCCGTGATCAATACTTTTTGCATGTGACTAAATCCCTTGTTGCGCCGACGCATCCTAGGGGTTTTGGTGTGCGGATGGGGGTGAGTGGTGCTCAGCAAAATCCATTTTTTTCAATGCTGAGCGAGGGTCGCAACACCGTTTAGCTCGTGCTGTGTAGGATGCCCTTGCCGTCCGCATGACCGTGCGGACCACCGTGAGAGGGAGCAGGAGAGATCATGAGCAAGCTACGCGTGGCGATCATCGGCGTGGGCAACTGCGCGTCCTCGCTGGTGCAGGGCGTGCACTTCTACCGGGACGCGCGCGGCGAGGAGTTCGTGCCCGGCCTGATGCACGTCGATCTGGGCGGTTACCTGCCCGGCGACATCGAGTTCAGCGCCGCCTTCGACGTGAGCGCGCACAAGGTCGGCCTGGATCTGGGCGAGGCCATCTATGCCGAGCCGAACAACACCATCCGCTTCGCCGACGTGCCGCGCCTGGGCGTGCCGGTGCACCGCGGCATGACGCACGACGGCCTGGGCACCTACCTGAAGGACGTGGTTCCCAAATCGACTGCCGACACGGACGACATCGTGGGCATCCTCAAGGACACGCGCACCGACGTGGTGGTCTCGTACCTGCCGGTCGGCGCGGAGATGGCCACCAAGTGGTATGTCGAGCAGGTGCTCGAAGCCGGCTGCGGCTTCGTCAACTGCGTGCCGGTATTCATCGCCTCCCAGCCGTACTGGAACAAGCGCTTCGCCCAGCGCCGCCTGCCCATCGTCGGCGACGACATCAAGTCGCAGGTAGGTGCCACCATCGTGCACCGCATCCTCACCGACCTCTTCAGGAAACGCGGCGTGCGCCTGGACCGCACCTACCAGCTCAACTTCGGCGGCAACACCGATTTCCTCAACATGCTGGAGCGCGAGCGCCTCACCTCGAAGAAGATCTCCAAGACCCAGGCCGTCACGAGCCAACTCGGCAACGCGCTCGCCGACAGGGACGTGCACGTCGGGCCGAGCGACTACGTGCCCTGGCTGGCCGACCGCAAGTTCTGCCACATCCGAATGGAAGGCACGGGCTTCGGCAACGTGCCCATGCAGTGCGAGCTCAAGCTCGAAGTCTGGGATTCGCCCAACTCGGCCGGCGTGGTCATCGATGCGATCCGCTGCGCCAAGCTCGCGCTCGACCGCGGCATCGGCGGTGCGCTCAACGGACCGTCCAGCTATTTCATGAAGTCGCCGCCGATCCAGTTCACCGACGACGAGGCCCGAGAGCTGGTCGAGGCCTTCATCCGGGGCGATGCCGTGCCGATCAAGTCGCGCCGCCGCAATGCCGCCGCCAAGCCCACGGTCGTGAAGACCGCCTGAACCCCCGCAGCACGATGATCGAAGCCGTCAAATTCTGGAACGAACCGAACAACAAGTCGCACTGGGATCTGGAGATCGACCCCGAGTGGTCGCATTTCAGCCGCATGGCGCGGCTGGCGAGCGCCGCCTGCGCGGCCGAGAGCCCCCACCTCACGCGCGTGCTGGGCGGCATCTCGCCCATCGATCCGGGCTTCATGGCGCGCATGCGCGACGAGGGCGTGCTGGGCGGGCTGCACGCGGTGGCGGTGCATGGTTTTCCGCTCGACTGGAACCTCTGGCAGATCGACGAATGGCCGGCCAAGCTGGCCGAAATCCAGACTGTGACGCCGCTGCCGGTGTGGGTCACCGAAGTGGGGGTCTCCAGCTTCGGCGCCGAGGAGGTGCAGGCCTGGGGCCTCAAGCGATCGGCCGAGCTCCTCATGGGCCGCGCGCCGCGCATCCACTGGTATTCGCTCTACGACCTGCCGCGCGCCTGGCCGGCGACCACGCGCCACCGCGAAGCCGAGGGCTCGAGCTACTACCGGCACTTCCACATGGGGCTGCTGCGCGAGGACGGCACGCCCAAGCTCGCGGCGCGCGAGTTTGCCAATTTCACGCCGGAGCTGGGCATCTGCCAGTGGTTCCATTTCGAGGACCATCGGCTCGACGACGCGGTGCAGTGGCTGCGCCGGCTGGGGGTGCGCAAGCTGCGCACCGGGCTCAGCTGGGCCGACAGCTTCCGCCCGGATGCCGATGCCTGGTTCGACCGGCAGATGCGCGCGCTGGAGGAGTTCGATGTCACGCTGACGCTGTGCTTCACCCCCGAGCACCGGGGCATCCAGCCGCACCACAGCAGCGCGCCGCAGGTGGCCGAGGAGTACGCGGAGTTCTGCGCACGGATGGTGCGCCGCTACGCGGCGGGCGCGGGGACGCCGGCCGATGCAGCGGCCGCCGGTGAGCCGGCGGCCTTGGCCACGCCGGCCTGACGGAGCCGCGGCGTGCGTGCGGGTTCCTGGACTGGTGCGATTGGCGCGCGTGGTGCGCATTCCCGCTGATTGCGCCTCTCGCGTGATGCGGTTGCCGGTGTGACGCGTTTCCTCTTGCTGCGGCACGCGGCGCACGACCTCGCCGGCCGCGCGTTCGCAGGACGGCTGCCCGGTCTGGGGCTCAATGCCCTGGGCACCGCGCAGGCTCGCGCACTGGCCGAGGCGTTTGCCGCGGCCCGCGGCGGTGGCAAGGGCGTACCCGAGGGCGGCGGCTGCAACCCGAGCACGCTGCCGCTCGACGGCATCTACAGCAGTCCCCAGCCGCGCACGCTGCAGACGGCGCAGCCCATTGCCGAGCGGCTGGGGCTGTCCGTCGGCCTGGCGCCCGAGTTCGACGAGATCGACTTCGGCGCCTGGACGGGGCAGGCATTCGAGGCGCTGCGCGTGCAGGAGCCGCAGGCGTGGGCCCGATGGTGCGATCGCCGTTCGCAGGCCACGCCGCCCGGGGGCGAGCCGTTCGCGCAGGTGCCGCTGCGCGCGGCCGCCGGGCTCGCCCGACTCGCCGCGGCGCATCCGGGACAGAACCTGCTGCTGGTCTCGCATGCCGACGTGATCCGCGCGGTGCTCGCCGCGCATCTGGGCATTCCGCTGGACGAACTGGAACGCTTCGAGATCGGCTGCGCCTCGGTGAGCGTGCTCGACTGGGAGCCGGGCTGGTCGCGGGTGCGCCTGGTCAACGGCTCATTCTGAGCAGGTGGTCGGTCACGCGTCCCATGCGTCCGCTGGAGGTACGCGAGGCATTGCGCGGCGTTCCTCAGCCGCGTTCCTCAGCCGCCTGGAAGGCCGCCACCTGCTCACGCAGCGCGTCGGCCACCTCGCCCACCAGGGCCGTCCAGCCTTCGCCCGCGCGCTGGCGGAACAAGCGCATCGACGGATACCAGGGCGTGTGGGGGCGCAACTCGCCCCAGCGCCAGTCGGCATCCTCCTTGAGCAAGAGCCAGGTCGGACGTCCGAGGGTGGCGGCCAGGTGGGCCGGCATGCCATCGACCGTGACCACGAGATCGAGCTCGAGCATCGCCGCGGCGGCCGATGCGGCGTCCGCCGTGTGCCGCCATAGCGCGACGGCCGGCGCCGGACGCGCCTGCGTCTCCTGCTGCAGGTCGTAGAAGCGTACGCCCGGCACGGCCAGCAAGGGCGCGAGTGCCTCCAGCGGGATCGAGCGCGTGCGGTCCCAGCCGCTGGACGCCCAGACCAGGCCCACGCGCAGCTGGTGCGGCTCGGCGGGCAGCACGAAGCCGTTGCGCTCGCGCACCGCGTCCGCGAGCGCGGGATAGGGCGGCGGCAGCGACTGCGCTGTCGTGCGCAGGACGTAGGCCAGTTCCATCACCTCGATTTCCACCTCGTGCGCCGGCGGCTCGTCGGTCCAGGCGTTGGACACCAGGCCGAGCCCCGGCGCGTCGTGCAGCAGTTGCAGCAGCGAAGGCTGCACCAGGAAATGCAGCAGGCGCGCGCGTGCCTCGAGCGCCGGCACGAAGCGCATGAACTGCAGGGTGTCGCCGAGCCCGTGCAGGCAGCGCACCATCACCACGCGGTCGTCGGGCGCGCTGCCGTCCCACACCAGGTGCTGCGGCCCGCGCGCGAAGCCGGGCAGCGCCTGCTGCACGCGGCGCGGCAGTTCGATGCGGTCGGTCTGGCGCCATGCGCCTTCCCAGTCGCCCGCGCGCATCGCCGCGGTCCAGCGCGTGGCCACGTCGGACGCCAGGTCTTCAGGCAAGGGGCACGGTCAGCTGTTGCTCGAAGTGCGCGATGGTGCGCAGCAGTCCTTCGCGCAGCTGCACGGCGGGCTGCCATCCGAGCTTGTCCCTGGCCAGCTGGATGTCGGGCCGGCGCTGGGTGGGGTCGTCCGCGGGCAGCGGCTTGTGGACGATCGGCGAGGCGGAGTTGGTGAGCGCTATCACCTGCTCGGCCAGTTGCGCGATGGTGAATTCGCCCGGATTGCCGAGGTTGACCGGCCCCGGGAAAGCGTCCTCGACGGCCATGAAGCGCACGAAACCTTCGATGAGATCGTCCACATAGCAGAAGCTGCGTGTCTGGCTGCCGTCGCCGTAGACGGTGATGGGCTCGCCGCGCAGCGCCTGCACGATGAAGTTGGACACCACGCGCCCGTCCTCGGGGTGCATGCGTGGCCCGTAGGTGTTGAAGATGCGCACGATGCGCACGTCCACGCCCCACTGGCGGTGATAGTCCATGAACAGAGACTCCGCGCAGCGCTTGCCTTCGTCGTAGCAGCTGCGCCGGCCGATGGGGTTGACGTGGCCCCAGTAGGTCTCGGACTGGGGGTGCTGCTGCGGGTCCCCGTAGACCTCGCTGGTAGAGGCCTGGAAGATGCGCGCAGCGCGGCGGCGTGCGAGCTCCAGGAGATGCAGCGCGCCCAGCACGCTGGTCTTCGTCGTATGCACGGGATCGTGCTGGTAGTGCGGGGGCGAGGCGGGACATGCCAGGTTGTAGATGGCGTCCACCTCCAGGTCGATCGGCTCGGTCACGTCGTGCTCGATGAGCGTGAAGCGCGGGTGGTCGAGCAGGTGTGCGATGTTGGCGCGGCTGCCGGTGAAGAAGTTGTCGATGCAGGTGACCGCGTGGCCCTGACCGACCAGCCGCTCGCACAGGTGGCTGCCCAGGAAGCCGGCGCCACCGGTCACCAGGATGCGCTGTCCATCCTGCCCTTGCTCTTTCGCTCGCATGCCGTGCACTCCCTTGCGCGTGTCGTCCGCTTGTCGAGCGGTTATACCGAGAAACGGTCGAGGCGTGGGCGCCCCGCCGGCGGTGGAGGCGCCGTCGCGGTTGGTGGGCTGCCCTCTACGCCGCCCGTGCCGTCGCCGCCGTGCCCCGCCTTTTGGCGAGGACGCTGAGGCTGTCGCCGAGGCGCTCTTCCAGCGACTGGCCCAGGCGCTGGTCCAGAAGCCGCAGCACGGCTCGCTCCTGGGGCGAGAAGGTGCCGTCGGTGCCTGCGTGCTGGAGCTCGTCCTCCACGTCGTTCTTGAGCTTGAGCAGGAGCTGGCCCGAGCTGTAGGCGCTGAAGATCTCCGGGTGCACGTAGCACTTGCGGCAGATGGTCGGCGTGTTGCCGAGCCGGGACGCGACACGCTCGACGGCGGCCTTCAGATTCTTCTTGATGCCGGCAGCGGTGCCCGCCTGATCCAGCGCGTTCAGGGCCATCGCGGCCATCACCGTGCCGGCCCAGGTGCGGAAGTCCTTGGCGGTGATGTCGCGACCGGTGATCTCGCGCAGGTAGGCATTCACGTCGTCCGAACTCACGTCCCGCGGCGTTCCGTCCTCGTCGAGGTAGGCGAACAGTTCCTGGCCCGGCAGTTCCTGGCAGGCCCGAACGATGCGCGCGACGCGTCGGTCGCTGGTGCGAAGCTGCCAGCTCTTGCCGCTCTTGCCGGTGAAGCGAAAGCGCAGTTCGGAGCCCTCGACCTGCACATGGCGGTTGCGCAGCGTGGTCAGCCCATAGCTCTTGTTGTCCCGCGCGTAGTCGTCGTTGCCCACGCGAATGAGCGTGTTTTCGAGCAGGTGCACGACGGTGGCCAGCACCTTCTCGCGGGGCAGGCCGCGCAGCGCCATGTGCTGCGCGACCGTCGCGCGCAGGCCGGGGAGGGCGCGAGCGAACTCGAGCATGTGCTCGTACTTCGTGCTCTCGCGCTGTTCGCGGAAATCAGCGTGGTAGCGGTACTGCTTGCGACCCTTGGCGTCGCGTCCGGTGGCCTGCAGGTGCCCGTTGGCCCGCGGGCAGATCCAGACATCGGTCCAGGCAGGCGGGACCGCGAGCGAGCGGATGCGCGCCAGCGTCGATTCGTCGTCGATGCGCGTGCCGTCAGGCGCGAAATAGGCGAAGCCCTCGCCCTCGCGTTCGCGCCGGATGCCGGGGCGGTCGGGCGAGACGTAGCGCAATCCGGCGGCGCGTGCCGCCTCCTGGGCATCGGCGGTGCGTGAATCCGAGCTGTCCGGTTCGCGTTGGGGCATGGGCGCGATGGTGCGGAGCAGCCCTGCTGCCGCAGCGCAGAGCAAGCCGCTTTGCAAGCACCGATCACACCCGAGTAGGGGTAGGAAGGACCCTACGCGCACACGAGCCAACCCCGCCCAAACGGTCGAGGTCCGGCTCCGTACGCTCAAGGTGAGTCGCCGCTGCTGGCGAACAACGGCGAACAACAGGGAGTGGAGTTCATGAATGTCACCATCGTCGGCACCGGATACGTGGGTCTGGTCACCGGTGCCTGTCTTGCCGAGCTGGGCAACAACGTGTTCTGCCTGGACTCGGATGCGGCGAAGGTGGCGATGCTCAACGCGGGCGGCATGCCCATCTACGAGCCGGGCCTGCAGGAGATGGTGGCACGCAATGTGGAGGAGGGGCGCTTGTGCTTCTCTGCCGACGTGAAGGCGAGCGTCGCGTTCGGCGACATCCAGTTCATCGCCGTGGGCACCCCCCCGAGAGAAGATGGCAGTGCCGACCTCCAGTACGTGCACGCGGCTGCGCGGGCCATCGGCCGGCACATGGACCGCTTCCGGGTGATCGTGCAGAAATCCACCGTGCCGGTCGGGAGCGCCGAGCAGGTGTCGCGCATCGTCCGCGCCGAGCTCCAGGCGCGCTCGAGGGATGTGGACTTCTCCGTGGTGAGCAACCCCGAGTTCCTGAAGGAAGGCGCGGCCGTCGAAGACTTCATGCAGCCCGACCGCATCGTGCTCGGCGTCGAGGACGACCTGCCGGGCCGTCGCGCGCTGTCCCTGCTGCGCCAGCTGTACCACCCTTTCAACCGCAACCACGAGCGCATGCGCGTGATGGACGTGCGCAGCGCCGAGCTCACGAAGTACGCGGCCAACGCGATGCTGGCCACGCGCATCTCGTTCATGAACGAACTCGCGAACCTGGCCGACCGGCTGGGTGCCGACATCGAGCTGGTGCGCCAGGGCATCGGTTCGGACCCGCGCATCGGCTACAGCTTCCTGCAGGCCGGCGCGGGCTACGGCGGCAGCTGCTTTCCGAAGGACCTCGATGCGCTCTGCCGCACTGCACAGGCGAACGGGCAGCGGCTGGCAGTGCTGGAGTCGGTGCAGGAGGTGAACCAGCGCCAGAAGTTCGTGCTGCTGGAGAAGGTGCAGGCGCACTTCGGCGCCGACCTGGCGGGAAGGGTGTTTGCGGTGTACGGGCTCGCGTTCAAGCCGGAGACCGACGACATGCGCGAAGCGCCCAGCCGCGCCGTGGTCTGTGGCCTGCTGCGGGCGGGTGCCCGTGTGGTAGCGCACGACCCGGTGGCGCAGGAGGCGGCGCTGCGCGTGCTGGAGCAGGACCTGGCCGATCGTCCCGGTCTACTGGACGGGCTGCGTTTCGTGGGCCGGGCCGCGGACGCGCTGCACGGCGCGGACGCGCTGCTGCTGCTCACGGACTGGAAACACTACCGCGTGCCGAACCTCGGCGCCATGAAGCAGGCGTTGCGCACGCCGATCGTGTTCGACGGCCGCAACCTGTGGGATCCCCACCAGTTCGCTGCAGCGGGCATCGCCTACGTGGGCGTGGGCCGCAACAACCTGGACCTGCTGCGCGAGCCGGCGCCTGCGACACCGGTTCCGCGCCAGCTTTCGTTGCCCAAGCAGAAGCTGCGCTCCGGCACGCGCCGCCAATCCGGCGCGGAGCGTGCCGCCGGTGGCGGTGGTGTGCTGCCGGCCGCAACCGGGTGACGGGTCGAACCTGAAGGCTCGAAGGTGAAGGCGACCGGCCGACGCCGCAAGCGGGTGCCCGACCCCAGGTGCCTGAGCCCGGAGGTCGCAGGGCGTCGGTCGGGCGGCCTCTCGCTGCCGCGAACGCCTGCCAGCCAGCGCGGGCGCTACTTGGCCGCGGTGCGGGCGAGTTCGCTCACCCGTGCCAGCGCGACCCGCTCGGACTCCAGGCGCAGTGCTACGCGCTCGAGCTGGCGGCGTCCCTTGGCCGTGAGGTGGACCTCGACCAGGCGGCGGTCCTGCACGTTCTCGCGGCGGCGCACGAGCCCGGCCTGCTCGCAGCGCGTGACCAGCGCCACCACCCCGTGCGGCTGCGCCTGCAGGCGCTCGGCCAGCTCTCCGATGCTCGCCCAGTCGCGTTCGGCGAACCCCTGCGTGTGCAGCAGCAGCTGGTATTGCAGGACGGTGATGCCCGCCTCGCGCGCGGCGTCCTCGCTGAACCGCAGGAAGCGCCGCAGCTGCCAGCGAAACAGCGAGAGCCGCTCCAGTTGGGGCTTGTCCAGCTTCTTCGCTGGGGTGACCGGTCCTGTTGATTCCATGGCGTGCCTGTTGCCTCTCGTCCTCGACCGTGGGAACTGTACACGGCGACGGCAGCTCCTACTCTCCACCTATGTCATGGCGTGAGGCTATTGACTCATGCGGTGATATAAACCCAAACCGTTCAGCGGCATGGCCGCACAGAAAAGGAGACACAGCATGGAGTCCGGATCCCGCATCCGCAACCAGAAGGATTTCGCCGCCGGCGTGATCTACGTCGCCGCAGGATCGGCGTTCGGCCTGGGCGCTTTCAACTACAACATCGGTGACGCCTCGCGGATGGGGCCGGGCTGGTTTCCCATGGCAGTGGGCGGCCTCCTCGTCGTCGTCGGCATCTTCACGTTGTTGAGCTCGCTGTCGCGCAAGGCGGTCGCCGAGCAGTTGCGCCGCCCGCATATCCCATCGATCCTCTGGATCCTGAGCTCCGTGGTCCTGTTCGGCGTGCTGCTCTACCCCGCCGGGCTGGTCGTCTCGCTCTTCGTGTTGGTGATGGTCTCGAGCATGGCAAGCCACGAGTTCAAGTGGTGGGTTGCGGCAATCAATGGCGTGGTGCTGGTCTCCTTCAGCATCGCCGTGTTCATCTGGGGCATCGACCTGCTGATCCCCCTGTGGCCCGCATTCATGCGCTGAGGAGCAGCCGTCCATGGAAACACTCATCTCCAACCTGGCGCTCGGCTTCGAAACGGCGCTGAGCCTCCAGAACCTGGCCTATGCACTGCTCGGCTGCCTGCTGGGCACGCTCATCGGTGTGCTGCCCGGGCTCGGCCCGGCAACCACCATCGCGATGCTGCTGCCGATCACCTACACGCTGCCGCCGGTGGCGGCGCTGATCATGCTGTCGGGCATCTATTACGGCGCCCAGTACGGCGGCTCGACGACGGCCATTCTGGTGAACCTGCCGGGCGAAGCGTCGTCCGTCGTCACGGCGATCGACGGCTACCAGATGGCGCGCAAGGGCCGCGCCGGGGCGGCCCTTGCGACGGCGGGGATCAGCTCCTTCATCGCCGGATGCTTCGCCACGCTGATGCTGGCGGCATTCGCTGCGCCCATGGCCGAACTGGCGTTCAAGTTCGGGCCGGCCGAGTATTTCTCCCTGATGGTGCTGGGTCTGGTCGGCGCGGTGGTGCTGGCGTCGGGTTCGCTGATCAAGGCGGTGGGCATGATCCTGCTGGGCCTGCTGATCGGCCTGGTGGGCACCGACGTCAATTCGGGTGTGGCGCGGTACTCCTTCGACGTGCCCGAGCTGACCGACGGCATCAACTTCGTCGCGCTGGCCATGGGCCTCTTCGGTTTCGCCGAGATCATCAACAACGTCGAGCAGCGCGACACGCGCGAGACCTTCACCAACAAGGTCACCAAGCTGTTCCCGACGCGCGAGGACTTCAAGCGCTTCATCCCGGCAGCCTTGCGCGGCACGGCGCTCGGCACCGCGCTCGGCATCCTGCCCGGTGGCGGCGCGACACTCTCCGCCTTCGCTTCGTACACGCTGGAGAAAAAGCTTTCGAGCCGCAGCGAGGAGTTCGGCAAGGGAGCCATCGAGGGCGTGGCGGGGCCGGAGGCGGCCAACAACGCGGGCGCGCAGACCTCCTTCGTGCCGCTGCTCACGCTGGGCATTCCGTCCAACGTGGTGATGGCGCTGATGGTGGGGGCCATGACGATTCACAACATCCAGCCCGGCCCGCAGGTGATGACCAGCAACCCCGACCTGTTCTGGGGACTGATCGCCAGCATGTGGATCGGCAACGCCATGCTGATCGTGCTGAACCTTCCCCTGGTGGGCCTGTGGGTGAAGCTGCTGAAGGTGCCCTACCGGCTGTTGTACCCGGCGATCCTGGTGTTCTGTTGCATCGGCGTCTATTCGATCAACAACAACACCTTCGATGTCTACATGGCGGCCGGTTTCGGGCTGATCGGCTACGTCTTCATCCGCTGCGGCATGGAGCCGGCACCGCTGCTGCTGGGTTACGTGCTCGGGCCGATGATGGAAGAGAACCTGCGCCGGGCCCTGCTGCTCTCGCGCGGCGAGTTCAGTACCCTGGTCACGCGGCCACTCTCCGCCGGGCTGCTCGCGGCCACCGCGCTGCTGCTGCTGATCGTGCTGCTGCCTGCGTTCAAGCGCACGCGCGAAGACGCCTTCCAGGAGGCTTGAGCCCGAGGGCAGCGGTCGCGGCCGCCGCGCGCGGCGCGCAGGGTTCAGGCGCCAGCCGGCGGCACCAGTTGCACGATGCGCGCATCGACGGCGCCGCCGGGGCCGATCAGCAGTTCGCCGGCGCTGATCGGCAACGAGAAGCGGCGGGGCCCCGCACTGCCGGGATTCACGAACAGCACGCCGCCGCGTTCTTCCACGCCCGGCTTGTGCGAGTGCCCCGACACCACGACGCGCACGCCTTCGCCGAGGGGCTCGTCCTTCGCGAGGGTGGCGAGGTCGTGCACGACCAGCAGCTCGACCTCGCCAATGCGCACGCGCGCGGTTTCCGGCAGTGCGCGGGCCCAGTCCCCACGGTCGTTGTTGCCGCGCACGGCCACCACGGGGGCAAGCGCGCCGAGTTCGTCCAGCGCGTCGGGTGTCACCAGGTCCCCCGCGTGCACGATCAGCTCGCAGCCGCGCAGGAAGTCCAGCGCCTGCGGGCGCAGGAGCTTGTGGGTGTCGGAGATGAGGCCGATGCGGCGATACCGGGACGAGGTCATCGGGGCACTGTAGTGCGCCGCTGCTCGCGCGGGTGCGGCGGGGCGGGCCTTGCCGCTGCGATCCGGGCAGTGGGTGCGAAAGGGCCTGGCCGACGGGTCGGCCCGGAGGCTCAGCGCGCGAACAGCCGGCCGAACCCCGGCGACGACGCATCGTCGCCCGACAGCCGAACGAGATCCCAGAAGCCGGCGGGCGAGCTGGCCGTTACCGGCACGCCGAGGCGGTCTTCCAGCGTGCGGATGGCGTCCAAAGTCAGCAGGCCGCCGCAGGAGATGAAGATGCCTTCGGCCGAGGGGTCCTGGCGCCACACGCGTTCGGACAAGCCCACCAGGGCCTCGGTCGAGACCTGTCCGACCGCTTCGACGCCGGTGATCGACAGGCCCGCGATGGCGGTGACGATGAAGCCGCAGTCGCGCAGATAGCTCTCCAGCCGCTCGTTCAGGGTGTCGATGTAGGAGGTGGCGACCGCCACCCGCCGCACGCCGAGCTGGCGCAGCGCAGCCACGACGGCGTGGCTCATGGTGGTGCAGGGCAGGCCGGTCGCCTCGGCCATGTGCGCGCGCAGCGCTTCGGTGCGCGCCGCTCCGCGGTAGAAGCTGAGCGAGGTACCCATAAGGGAGATGGCCTGCGCACCTTCGTCGCGCAGCGCCAGTGCATGGCCGACGATGCGATCGACCACGGGCGCGAAGCCCTCGGGCGAAATCGCCGCGATGCCCAGGCCGCGTGCGATGAATCGCACGCGCTCGCCATAGAGCACCGCGCCGTCCGAGGGCACCGCGCCGGATGCCGGCGGAACGATCAGCCCGAGGCAGGGCGCCGCGCCGGCACCGCTCATTCCAGCGTCACCTTCTGCTTCTCGATCACGCGGGCCCACTGCTTGGACTCGCGCTGCATCTCCTTGTTCAGCTCGGCAGGGCCGAGATAGGCCGGCACGGCGCCCTGCTTGGCGGCGGCGTCGGCCATCTCGGGGCTGGTGACCACCTTGCGGATGGCGGCGTTCAGCTTGTCCACGATGGGCTGCGGCGTGCCGGCCGGTGCCAGCACGAACAGGCGCGGTGCCACGCTCAGGCCGGGCACGGCCTGCGACAGCGCCGCGACGTTCTCGGCGCCGGGCAGCTTGTCGTCGCTCATCATCGCCAGCGCCTTCAGCTTGCCGGCCCGGGCCTGGGCCAGGCCGGCCGTGGCGCTGACCACGCCCAGCGGCACCTGGCCGCTGATCACGTCGGGCACGATCTGCGAGGCGCCGCGGTAGGGGATGTGCACGATGTGGGTGCCGGTCTCGCCCTTGAGCGTTTCCATGCCCAGGTGGTGCACGGTGCCCACGCCCGAGGTGGCGTACGAGAAGCGGCCGGGCGTCTTGCGGGCCAGGGCGACCAGCTCCTTGGCGTTGTTCGCGGCCACCTCGTTGTTGGCGACGATCATCAGCGGCAGCTGGAACACGCTGGCGACCGGCGTGAAGCTGGAGATCGGATCGACCGGCATCTTGGGGTTCAGGTGCTTGCCGATCAGCAGACCGCTTTCGCTGAGCAGCAGGGTGTAGCCGTCCGGGGCGGCCTTGGCGACTGTGTCGGCGGCGATCACGCCGGCCGCGCCGGCCTTGTTTTCGACCACCACCTGCTGGCCGAGCAGCTCGGGCAGGCGCGAGGACAGCATGCGCGCGATGGCATCGACGCCGCCTCCGGCCGAATAGCCCACCAGCAGCCGGATCGGGCGCTCGGGGTAGGTGGCGGCGGACTGGGCGTGCAGCGCGGGCGTCGCGGCGAGGGCGAGGCCGGCGGCCAGCAGGGCGCGGCGCAGGGTGTCGGGACGGATGCTCATGGTGTGTCTCCTGGTGTGGTCTCTTCGTGATCGGTGCCGCCGGTGCGCTTGCTCCGGCGCGCGTGCTCAGGCCTTGCCGACGCCCCGCGAGCCGGGGCGCTTGGCCAGTTCGGCCATGCGGTCGCGGTTGACGGTGAAGCCCAGGCCGGGTGCCTGCGGCAGATCCAGCACGCCCTGGCTCGGTTCCGGCAGGCCGTCGAAGACGAGCTTGCAGCATTCGACGGCAACCGAGTGGTACTCGACCAGCGTGCCGTTGGCGAGGCCCGCGTGCAGGTGCATGTTGTGGTGCGGCCAGGCGCCGCCGTTGGCAAACTGGGTGTTGAATGCGGCGGCCATGCCGGCGATGCGCAGGCACTGCGTGTAGCCGCCGCTGATGCAGGCGTTGGGCTGCACCACGTCCACCGCCTGGGCCACGAGCATGTCGCGAAATCGGCTGGCCAGGCCTTCGTTCTGCCCGGCGGCCAGCGGAATGCGGGTCTTGGCGCGCAGCTTGGCAAGGTTCGGGATGTCGTTCTGAGACACCGGCTCCTCGAAGAAGCTGATGTCGAGCTCCTCGACGCGCTGCGCCAGCGAAAGAGCGTGGAAGTAGTCGAGGCTGCAGTTCGCGTCGATGTAGATCTGCACGTCGGGGCCGACCGCCTCGCGCACGGCCTGGATGCGCCGCACGTCCTCGGCAATGAGCGCGGCCAAGGGCCGGGGCTCGTCGCGGCGCTGCAGGCCGTGATGCCCGACGGTCATCTTCAGGCGCTTGAAGCCGCGATCGACCCAGCTGCGCGCAGCCGCGGCGAGTTCGTCGCGGTCGAAGAAGGCGAAGCCGAAGGTGGCATACACCGGCACCTGCGAGCGGGCTCCGCCCAGCAGGCGCCACACCGGCTGGCCGAGGATCTGCCCCTTCAGGTCCCACAGCGCCAGATCGATGGCAGCGATGGCATGGCTGGCGTAACCCGTCTGCCCGCGCGGGGTGAGCAGCCAGTAGAGCTTGTCCCAGATCTGCTCGTGGCGCAGCGGGTCCATGCCGACGAGCGCGTGGCTGGCGATGTCGTTGACGATGCTGCCGACCACCTCCTCTTCGGTGATCGCGGTCATGCCGCATCCGACGCGGCCGTCGTCCAGTTCGATTTCGACGATGCACAGCGACAGCGAGGTCGATTTCGTGGTGCCCGACGCGGACACGGTAACGGGCAGGTTCAGCGGCGTGGCACGAACGGAAGCGATGGGCATGGGATGCACGGAGTCGATCGACTGCAATGGGAAAAGGGGACAGGCGCAGTCTGTGGCTGCCACGCCGGCCCCGCAAGTCCCTGGCGCGAAGGGCGCTTTCGCGGATGGCGAAAGCCGCCGTGCGCGGTGGGCGGCGGTGCGCCGCGCCGAATGCGCTCGCGCCTCGGCATTCAGGTGCCGCTGCTTTCGCGCAGCGCGTCCACCAGCGTTCGTGCCGCGGCCGACGCGTCCGCTCCGGTGCGCAGGGCGAGATGGTGGGTGCGCTGTGCCCAGTCCTCATCGACGGCTATTGCACGGATGCGCAGGTGCGCCAGCTGCGGCGCGATGGCCTGGCGCGGAAGCACCGCCACCCCCAGGCCGGCCGCAACCATGCGGCAGGCCGCGTCGAAGCTGCGCATCTGCATGCGCACGCGGGGTGTCTGGCCGAGTGCGGCGGCCGCGTTGAAAAGCCGGGTCGAGAGGGCGTTGGCACCGGTCAGCACGATGAAGTGCTGGTCCAGCAGCTGCGGCAGCCGCACCTGCGTGAAACCCGCCAGGGCATGCCCCTGGGGCACCACCAGCGCCAGCTCGTCGCGGAAGAATGGAAAGAAGGCCAGGCCGTGGGCGGGCGTTGCGGCATCGACGACGCCGACGTCCGCGCGGCCTTCGAGCAGCTCGCCCAGGATCTGCGGGCTGATGCGCTCCTCGACCTCGACCAGGATGCGCGGGTGCACCCGCAGGAACTCTTCCAGGCGCTGCGGCAGCTGCTGCAGCAGCGCCGACGCGTTGGCCAGCAGGCGCACGTGCCCCGCCAGTCCATCGCGCCAGGCGCGCAGGTCGGTGGTGAGCCGCTCGGCATCGGTCAACAGTGCGCTGCCGCGTTGGGCGAGCATGCGCCCGGCGGTGGTGAGCGCGACGCCGCGCGACGAGCGCTCGAAGATGCGGATGCCGAGCGTCGCCTCCAGCGACGAGATGCGCGCACTGGCGGCTGCGACCGCGAGCTGCAGCCGGTCGCTCCCAGCGCTGATGGAGCCGGACTCGGCCACGGCGATCACCACGCGCAGGGTCTGCAGATCCAGGGGCTCGGTCATGCCGTCATTATTGGCGGGGCGCTCGGGGTGCCGCGCATAGCGGCTATAGCGGCCATAGCGGCCACGGCGGCCACGGCGCGCGTGTCGTGACGCACAATAGCCGTCCTGCGTCCCTCCATCCGTGCCGCTTGCACCGCACGCCGTTCGTTTCCCCATCCACTTCGAGGGAAGATGCATGTCCCAGCAACAGCAACAGCCGCAGCAGCAACAGCAGCAACAACAGCAAGACCAGCAGCGGCACCGGCTCATCCCGGTTTCCGAGGCCCATGTTCCCCTGGAGCGTGACCTCTTCCTGCGCAACCTGATCCGCGAACTCTCCGGAACGCTGCAGGACGTGGTGGGCCTCGATGAGGCCTCCGGTTTCATCAGCGTGGTGGGCCAGCGCGTGGGCGACCAGATCAATGCCAGCTACAAGGCCGCACTCGACGTTTCCACCCTCTCGCGCGAGCAGGTGAGCCAGGTGCTGGTCGACCTGAAGCGGCGCATCCAGGGCAGCTTCTACGTCATCGAGGAAGACGCCGACAAGATCGTCTTCGGCAATCACGATTGCCCGTTCGCGGAGAAGGTGCTCGATCGCCCGGCGATGTGCATGATGACCTCGAACGTGTTCGGCGTGATCGCAGCCGAAAACCTCGGCTACGCGCGCGTCGAACTGGAGAAGACCATCGCGCAGGGGCACGGCGAATGCCGGGTGGTATTGCACCTGAACGACCGCCGCCTGGAGCATCAGCGCGTCGGCGGGCGCGAGTACTTCAAATCCTGAGCGGATCCCCTGTGCACGACGCCCTGTCGCCGAGCGAACTTGCGGACGCGCTACCCGAGCCGCTGCTGCTCGTGAGTTCGCGCGGCACGCTTCTGTCGGCCAACCGCGCCGCCGCGGCGCTTCTGGGCGTGCCCGCGCAGTCGCTGGCGAACCGGCGCCTTGCCGAACTGGTGCTGGAGAGCGAAGAGGCCGTGCAGGAACTGCTCACGAGCTGCTCGCGCAGCCGATCCATGCTTCCGTCCAGCCTCACCTTCGTCGGGCCGGCCGGCGAGCCGCTGGCCTGCACCTGCCAGGGCGCGGTAGCGCGACCGCGCTCCGCGTCGGGGGACGCCCAGGTGCTGCTGCGGGTGGCGGTGAAAGCCTCCGCGACCGACCGCTTCCTGCTCCTCAAGGAACGCATCGAGCAGTTGTCGCGCGAGATCTCGCGCCGCCGCATGGCCGAGGCGGCGCTGCTGGAGGCCAAGGAGTGGTACCGCGTCACGCTCGAGAGCATCGGCGACGCCGTCGTCGTGACGGACCGCGAGGGCCGGGTGACTTTCATGAACGCGGTGGCACAGGAGCTGACCGGCTGGCCCCTGCAGGATGCCGAGCGTCGCCACCTCGACGAGGTGTTCGTGATCGTGAACGACGAGACCCGCGCGAGCGTCGAGAGTCCGGTGTCGAAGGTGCTGCGGCTCGGGGGCATCGTCGGGCTCGCCAACCACACACTGCTCATTCGCCGCGACGGCAGCGAACTGCCCATCGACGATTCGGGGGCGCCCATCCGTTCGGCGGACGGCACGCTCGGCGGCGTGGTGCTCGTGTTCCGCGATCTGAGCGAGCGCTACCGGCTCGAACGCGAGCTGGTGCACAAGACACGGCGGCTGGAGGAAACCGACCGCCGCAAGGACGAATTCCTGTCGATGCTGGCGCACGAACTGCGCAACCCGCTGGCCCCTCTGCGCAACGGAGTGCACCTGCTGTCCACCCGCTATGCGCAGGTGCAGGGCGTCGGCCGGCTCGCCGGCATGATGGGCCGGCAGATCGAGCACATGGTGCGGCTGGTCGATGACCTGCTGGACGTGGCCCGCCTGACACGCGGAGCCATCCGCCTGCAGACAGAGCACATGCGGCTGGCAGATGCGATCGAGCAGGCCGCCGAGATGAGTCGCCCCCACATGGACAGCCGGGGCCTGCGGTTCACCGTGGCCCTGCCGCCGCCCACCGTGTGGGTGGATGGCGACCGCACGCGGCTCGTGCAGGTGGTCTCCAACCTGCTGTCGAATGCCGCCAAGTTCACGCCGCCCGGGGGGTCGGTGCAACTGGGCTATATGAGCGAAGGGGGGCAGGCCGTGGTCTCGGTCATCGACACCGGCGCGGGGATCGAGGCGGAGCTGCTGCCCCGCATCTTCGAGCTCTTCGTGCAGGGCGACGCGACACTTGAGCGCAGCAGCGGCGGCCTGGGCATCGGCCTGACCATCGCGCAGTCGATCGCCCACATGCATGGTGGCGACATCGAGGCGAGCAGCCGCGGGCCGGGCCAGGGCAGCGAGTTCGTGCTGCGGCTGCCGCTGCTGGAGGCGTGATCCGTTGCGCCCGCCCCACCGTCGGGGTTGCTGACGGGGGAGGGCGCGCCTGCCGGAATCAGGCGAGGGCGTCGGCCCAGATGTTGCGGGCCCAGTTCCAGGCGTAGGTCCCTTCGAGCGCACTGGCCGCCGGGCTGAGTCCACCGGAGCCGGGCACCGTGCGGTACGTGCGGTCCTTGGGATCCCAGGCGTGGACGCTGGCCACGTGCATCACCTGCCGGTCATCGACGAAGCTGTAGCAGGTGTTGGTGAGCATCGGCGCCGGATTGGGCGCCCAGCCGGCCAGCTGCGCGACGATGGCCGCGGCCGCCACCTTGGCGTGGTTGTTGGCCATGTGCCCGCTCTTGGGCATGCCGGGGGCGATCTGGATCGCGTCGCCCAGCACGTGCACGTCGCCCGCGGCCGTCGATTCGAAGGTGAGGTAGTCCACGCCGCACCAGCGGTTGTTGGCCTGGTTGTTGAGCCCCGCCTGCACCGCGATCTGGCCGGCACGCATCGGGGGCAGCACATTCAACACCTGCGCCTTCACCGCATCCTGGACCTCGAAGCGCAGCACGCCCGCGCGCGCGTCCACCGCCTCCAGCTTGTGCTGCGGCCGGTACTCGATGAGGCCCGGGTACTGCTCGGCCCAGGCCTTCTTGAACAGCGCGCCCTTGGACGTCACGTCGGGATTGGCGTCCAGCACCAGCACCTTGCTGCGCGGCTTGGCCTGCTTTAAGTACCACGCCACCTGGCATGCCCGCTCATAGGGGCCGGGCGGGCAGCGGTACGGCTGCTCGGGAATGGTGATGGCGAAGACGCCGCCGTCGGGCATGGCTTCGAGCTGCCGCCGCAGCAGCGTGGTCTCGGGCCCGGCCTTCCAGGCGTGCAGCACCGCGCCGGACGCGTGGGCTGCGGCCAGGCCCTCGATGGCGTCGAGCCGCAGGTCGATGCCGGGGGCCACCACCAGCTTGTCGTAGCCGATGGAAGCGCCGCCGGCGAGTCGCACGCGCCGCGCCGTCGTGTCGATGGCGGTGGCCGTGTCGCGCGCCAGCGTGATTGCGTGCCGGCGCACCAGCGCGTCGTAGGGCGTCGTGAGCTCGGCGAGCTGGTGGCTGCCGCCCAGCACCAGGTTGGACAGGGGGCAGGAGACGAATGCGGGGTTGGGCTCGACCAGCACAACGTCGATCTTGTGGTCGGACAGCAGGCGCACGTACTTGGCGGCGGTGGCTCCGCCATAGCCGCCGCCGATGACGACCACGCGGGCGCGGTCGGGAATGCTGCGCGGCGAGGCGCAGGCGCCCAGGCCCAGCAGGGCTGCGGCCGCGGAGGAATGCAGGAAGCTGCGTCGTTGCATGGTGCGGCTCCTCAGCGCGGCTGCGCGGCGAACCAGCCGGCCAGTTGCTGCAGCTGGCTGTCGCTGAAGCCCTTGGCCAGCTGGTGCATGACCGT
Organism: Ramlibacter sp. AN1015; assembly: GCF_037726105.1. Taxonomy (NCBI): domain Bacteria; kingdom Pseudomonadati; phylum Pseudomonadota; class Betaproteobacteria; order Burkholderiales; family Comamonadaceae; genus Ramlibacter; species Ramlibacter sp. AN1015. The sequence continues at coordinate 32,962 of NZ_JBBJUM010000002.1, read as the reverse complement.
CGCGGGCCGGCTGCCATCGCGGAAGGCGCGCATCTGGGTGAGCATCTGCTCCTGCGGCATGCCGGCCAGCGGCGGCAGGGCGGAGCCCGGCACAGGTCGGCCCTGGGTGCCGTGGCAGTTGGCGCAGGTCGCCGCCACGCTGGCAAGGTACAGCGCCTCGGGCGTCTGGGCGGATGCGCCCAGCGGAAGCAAGAGGGCCCAGGCCGCGAGAGCGGTCGTGGTGCGATGGGGTAGGGGCATGGCGGCGGTCTCCGTGTTGCCGGTTCACGGACGGTTCTACGAACGGCCGAGGCAGGCACGCAGAGGGTAAACCCTTGGCCCGGTGGGAAATCCGTACTCAATGAAGTAGCGATATTTCTGGTGAAATGGTGCCCGGCCGCGGCCCTCGCCGGCGGCCTTGCAGGAGCCGCTTCCATGAACAGATTCAACCGCGCGCTGGTCCTCGGCGTCGGCCTGGCGCTCGGCGCCGCCGCCTGGGCGCAGGACAAGGTCGTCTACCACATCGACAGCGCCGAGACGCAGGCGACCAAGGGCCTGCGCAATGTGCGCAACCATCTCGACGTGGCGCCCGACACGCAGATCGTCGTGGTGACGCATGCCGACGGCGTCGATTTCCTCATGGAGGGCGCCAAGGACAGGAAGAACCCCGACATCGATTACGCGGCTCTGGTGAGTGCGCTCAAGGCGCGTGGCGTTCGCTTCGAGATCTGCGAGATCACCCTGCGCAACCGCAATCTGAAGAAGGAGCAGTTCATCATGGACGCCGAGTTCACTCCCTCGGGCGTGGCCCGCGTCGGCCGTCTGCAGGCGCGCGAGGGCTACGCGTACATCAAGCCCTGATGCCTGCCGCGCCCACCGGCGCGGCACCCGATTCCCGCGCCCGAGCGCCACCCGATTCCTCCGAGACGACATGCCCGCAACCAAGACCGTGGAGCCGTCCGCCAGGCGCGGCGGAAGCAACAGCAGCAGCGCCGTAGCCGAGTCGGACGAAGTGTTCGAACTCGCCGCGGAGGTGTTTCGCGTCATGTCCGCGCCCATGCGCCTGAAGATCATCAGCAGCCTGTGCAACGGCGAGAAGAACGTGAGCCAGCTGCTCGAGGAAATCGACACCACGCAGCCCAACATGTCGCAGCACCTGAACACGCTCTACCAGGCCGGCGTGCTCGGCAAGCGGCGCGAAGGCGTGCAGATCTACTACCGCATCGTGAACGACCGGGTCGTGACGCTGTGCCGCGCGGTCTGCACGCAGATCGCGATCGAAACCGATCAGCGGTGAGGCCGCCGGCGTGCGAGACGGCGATCCGGTGCAGGAGAGCGCGGCGGTGAACATGCCCTCCATCTCGCGTCGCGGGTGGCTGGCTGCCCTGGGGCTGGCGGCCGTGCTGCCCGGCAGTGCGCTGGCCCAGGCCGCGCCGCCGGCCACCGTGCGGGCGCGCCGGGTGTCGCCCTCGTGCTGGTACGTGCAGGGCGAGTCGGCCCTGGGCAGCGCAGCCAACCGCAACTTCATCTCCAACGCAGGCTTCGTTGCCACGCCCGAGGGCGCGGTGGTGATCGATGCGCTCGGCTCGCCCCAGCTGGCCCGCGAGCTCATCGCCGAGATCCGGCGCGTCACCGGCAAGGGCGTGAGCCACGTGGTGCTGACGCACTACCACGCCGACCACATCTACGGGCTGCAGGAATTCCAGCAGGCCGGAGCACGTGTCGTGGCCCACCGCGGTGCCTTGGAGTACCTGCATTCGGACACCGCGGCGCTGCGCCTCGCAGCCTCGCGTACCGAGCTCGCGCCCTGGATCGACGCGCAGACGCGACTGGTTCCCGCCGACCTCTGGATCGAGGGCCGGTACGAACTGCTGCTCGGCGGCACGCGTATCGAGCTGCTGCCGGTCGGACCGGCGCACACGCCGGAGGACCTCGTGGTGCATGTGCCGGCCGAGAAGGTGCTGTTCGCCGGCGACCTGGTGTTCCGCGGCCGCATTCCTTTTGTCGGACAGGCCAACAGCGGCCACTGGATCAAGGCGCTCGACGTGCTGCTCGCTCTGGAGGCCGAGGTGGTGGTGCCGGGCCACGGCGCGCTATCGACCTCGGCGCGCGAGGACATGCGCACCACCCGCGACTACCTCGCCTACCTGCGGCAGGTGATGGGCCGCGCGGCACGCGAGATGGAGCCTTTCGACGAGGCATATGCACGCACCGACTGGTCGCGCTTCCAGCACCTGCCGCTGTTCGGCGCGGCCAACCGCATGAATGCCTACAACACCTACCTCCTGATGGAGCGGGAGGTGCAGTGAACCGGCGTGCTGCCCTCGCCTTCGTGGGGCTCGCGCCGATCGCGGCCATCGCGCCCGCCATCCGCGCAGCCCAGGGACATCCCGGGGCGCCCCTGCCGGTGCCGCGCTCGCTGGCGCTGGACCTCGGGGCCGCGCTGGCAGACCGCAAGCCACTGGTCGTGATGGTGAGTCTGGCCGGCTGTCCATGGTGCGCGATGGTGCGCGAGCACTACCTGGTGCCCCTGCGCCATGCGCAGCAGCTGCCTGTGGTGCAGGTGGACATGCGCAGTGCTGCGGCGGTGCGCGACTTCGCGGGTGAGCCGCGCACGCACGATCAGCTGGTACGCGCCTGGGGCGTGAAGACCGCGCCTACCGTGCTGTTCTTCGGGCGTGAGGGCCGGGAGGTGGCGCCGCGCCTGGTAGGCGCCTCGAGCGACTTCTACGGCGCCTACCTCGAGCAGCGCCTGCAGCAGGCCATGGACGCGGTGCGAAGCTGAAGCTGGCGGCGCGTGGGATCTCTCGGGCTCCGGGCGCCTGGACCAGCCGCTGCGTCCGTGGTGGGGTGCGGCGCATGAGCCACCGCGCTCGCCGAGCTGCAGGGCGCGTCTGCATGCCGGATCCTGGATGGCGGCTCCTTGGAGCGGCGCCACGCCGCACTGCGAGCGGTGCCTCGTTCGCCTGCGTTCCGTAGGTTGCAGGTGCCGATGCGGGTGTGCACCGCATGCGGGTTTGCACCGATGCCGAGGAGCTGCCGCGCACCGCCGGCAGTCGATATATTCGGACATGACGATATTCGAATTTAATGGATGGGCGCCGGCACCCGCCGCAGCGTCCGCCCATCGAAGGACCTCCTGATGGACAGCAGCCCAGACCCGCACCGCGGCCGCCTGCGCAAGGCACCCGAAAACTTCCTGCGACCCGCGGACGTCGCCGTGGTGGCGCGCGAGGCGCGGGGCGGCCGGCGCGACTTCCTGCGCGGTGCCTTCGCAGCCGCGGCAACCGGCGTGGCCGCGCCTGCGGCCCTGGCGCAGGCGGCGGCACGCGAGGGCGACCCCCACATCCTGCAACTGCCCGAACACACGCGCGGCCTGGGCCAGCCGGTGGTCACCGACGGCTACGGCAAGCCGTCCAAGTACGAATCGAACGTGCAGCGCCGCCAGAGTCCCGGGCTGACCCAGACTGCGCAGGCCTCGGTCTCGTTCGCGCCACTGCAGTCGCTGTTCGGCATCGTCACGCCCAGCGGGCTGCACTTCGAGCGGCACCACCAGGGCTGGTGGGACATCGACCCTTCGAAGCACCGCCTGATGGTCAACGGCATGGTGCGCACGCCCATGGTGTTCACCATCGACGAAATCATGCGGCTGCCCGCGCAGTCACGCTTCCACTTCATCGAGTGCGGCGCCAACACCGGCATGGAATGGGGCAACGTGGCGGTGCCGACGGTGCAGTACACGCACGGGATGCTCTCGTGCAGCGAGTTCACCGGCGTGCCGCTGATCGCGCTGCTGGAGATGGCCGGCGCCGACCTGCGCAGAGCGCGCTTCGTGCTGGCCGAAGGAGCCGACGGCTCGTCGATGACCCGCACCATTCCGATGGATCTCGTGCGCTCGGGTGAGGTGCTGGTCGCCTACGGCCAGAACGGCGAGATGCTGCGCCCGGAGAACGGCTATCCCTTGCGGCTGGTGGTGCCCGGGGTGCAGGGCGTGAGCTGGGTCAAGTACCTGCGCCGCATCGAACTCGGCGACCAGCCCTATGCCGCCAAGGACGAGGTGCTGCACTACGTCGATTTGATGCCCGACGGAACGCACCGCCAGTACACCAGCATCCAGGAGTGCAAGAGCGTCGTGACCACGCCGTCGGGCGGACAGGTGCTGCTGGACAAGGGCTTCTACAGCATCAACGGACTGGCCTGGTCGGGCCGCGGCAAGGTCCGGCACGTGGACGTGTCGGTCGATGGCGGGCGCAACTGGCGCCGCGCGCGGCTGCAGGGGCCGGTGATGGACAAGTGCCTCACCCGCTTCAGCATCGACTGGGTATGGGACGGCAAGCCGGCGATCGTGCAGAGCCGCGCGACGGACGACACAGGCTATGTGCAGCCGAGCTACCGTCAGCTGCGCGAGGTGCGCGGCACGCGCTCGATCTATCACAACAACGCCATCCAGTCGTGGCTGGTGCAGGAAGACGGGGAGGTGCGCAATGTCCAGCTGGCGGCTTGAGAAAACGCTGCTCGGGCTGCTGCTGGCGGTGTGTGGCGCCGGTGCGCTGGCGCAGGCCTCCGCCTCCAGCCAGCGCTACACCGGACTGGGGCGCCCGGCGACCCCCGCCGAGGTGCAGGCCTGGGACATCGACGTGCGGGCGGACTTCAAGGGCTTGCCCAAGGGCAGCGGCTCGGTGGCGAAGGGGCAGGACGTCTGGGAGGCCAAGTGCGCCTCGTGCCACGGCGTGTTCGGCGAATCCAACGAGGTGTTCGCGCCGCTGGTGGGTGGCACCACGGCGGAGGACATCCGCACCGGCCGGGTGGCCAACCTGCGGCGCAGCGACTTTCCCGGTCGCACCACCTTGATGAAGCTCTCGCAGGTCTCGACCCTCTGGGACTACATCAACCGCGCGATGCCCTGGAACGCGCCCAAATCGCTGAGCGTGGAGGAGGTCTATGCGGTCACGGCCTACCTGCTGCACCTTGGTGAAGTGCTGCCGGCGGACTTCGTGCTGAGCGATGCGAACATCGCTCAGGTGCAGCAGCGCCTTCCCAATCGCAACGGCATGAGCACGGCGCACGCGCTGTGGCCGGGCAAGGAGTTCGGCGGCGCGCCTGCGCCGGACGTGCGCGCCGCGGCGTGCATGCAGGATTGCCCCGTCGAGCCCCGGGTAGCCTCGATGCTGCCGGACTTCGCTCGCGACGCACACGGCAACCTGGCCGACCAGAACCGCAACGTGGGCCCGCAACGCGGTGCGCGCACCGCGGGGCCGAAGGTGCAGGCGGCCGCTGCGGGCGCGCCACCCGTACCAGGGCAGGCCGGCGCGCCCGCTACGGCGACGGCTATTGCGACTGCGACTGCAGCGGACGCACCCGGCAAGCCGTCCGACGCTGCGCGGGCGCGTTCCCTGGCCCAGTCGAACAGCTGCACCGCCTGCCATGCGCCGGACAAGCGGCTGGTCGGTCCGAGCTGGAACGAAATCGCCACGCGGCACGCCGGCCAGATCGACTACCTCAGCGGCAAGATCCGCGCCGGCGGATCGGGTGTCTGGGGCGGCATACCGATGCCGCCGCAGTCGCTGAGCGAGGCGGACGCCCGCGTGCTGGCCGGTTGGCTGGCCACGGGCGCTCGATGAGGCGCGCAGCCGTGCGGTCCGCTCTGCGCCACCGACAGGGATAACCCTGTTGGCCCTCTAGAATCCATTCATTAGCATGCACTTACATTTAGGAGACCTGTCATGCAATCCCGTCGCCAAGCCCTGAAGCAGGGCGCCGCCGTCGCCGGCGTGCTCGCGTCCGGCAGCCTGCTTCCCCTGCAGGCCCACGCATTCAACAAGGCCGCCTTCGAGGCCAAGAGCATCGGCGACGCCGCCAAGGCTTTTGGCGGCAACTCGCTGGTCGAAAGCAAGGACGTGACCATTCAGGGGCCGGACATCGCCGAAAACGGTGCCGTCGTGCCCCTCACCGCCGCTACGAGCGCTGCGGGCGTCAAGCACCTGCTGCTGCTGGTGGAAAAGAACCCCAACGCGCTGGTCGCCAAGTTCGACGTGAGCGACGCCGTGGTTCCCAGTTTCGGCACCCGCGCCAAGATGGGCCAGACCTCCGACGTCTATGCGGTCGCCATCACCAACGACGGCAAGGCGCTGTACGCCAAGAAGGAAGTCAAGGTCACCCTCGGTGGCTGCGGCGGCTGAAGCATCGATCGACACAGGAGACAGACATGGCAGACCCGATGCGCATCCGCGCACAAGCGCAAAACGGCAACGCGCTCGTTCGCGTTCTCATGAGCCACGAAATGGAAACCGGCCAGCGCAAGGATTCCAGCGGCAAGGTCATCCCGGCCTGGCACATCACCGATGTGACCGTCGCCCACAACGGCAAGCCCGTGATGACGGCCGAGTGGGGCCCGGCGGTGTCCAAGAATCCCTTCCTGCAGTTTTCGATCAAGAACGCCAAGGCCGGCGACAAGATCGCAGTGACCTGGAAAGACAACAAGGGCGAAACCCGCACCGACGAGGCGACCGTCTCCTGACGGCTTCCCGGCCCGGCGCCGGCGCGCGACCGGGCCCCATTCACCATCTGGAGGGACATCAATGAGGACCATCCACGCATCCGTGGTGCTGGGCGCCGGACTGCTGGCGGCGTCGGCCGCCTGGGCACAGAAGTCCACGATCGAGGCGATCGAGGAGTACCGGGCCATGCTGGCCGACGGCAACCCGGCCGAATTGTTCGAGATGAAGGGCGAGGAGCTCTGGAAGAAAAAGCGCGGCCCGAAGAATGCCTCGCTCGAGCAGTGCGACCTGGGCAAGGGGCCGGGCGTCGTGAAGGGCGCGTTCGTCGAGTTGCCGCGCTACTTCGCGGACACCGGCAAGATGCAGGACCTCGAGACGCGCCTGGTCAGCTGCATGGAGCGCCTGCAGGGGTTCAATTCCGCCGAGATCGCCAAGACGCCCTTCGGCAAGGGTGAGATGGCGAACGTGACGGCGCTGGCGACCTGGATCGCCGCCGAGAGCAGGGGCCAGCCGTTCAACCTGCCGCAGGCGCACCCCATGGAGCGCAACTACTACGAGGCCGGCAAGCGGATGTTCTTCATGCGCGGCGGCACGCACGATTTCTCGTGCGCCTCCTGCCACGGCGAAGACAACAAGCGCATCCGGCTGCAGGACCTGCCCAACCTCACCAAGAACCCCGGCGACGGCATCGGCTTCGCCGCCTGGCCGGCCTACCGTGTCTCCAACGGCCAGATGTGGACCATGCAGCTGCGCCTGAACGACTGCTTCCGCCAGCAGCGCTTCCCCTACCCGGAGTTCGGCAGCGATGCGCTGACGGCCCTGAGCACCTACCTTGGCGTCAACGCCAAGGGCGCCAAGTCGGCCGCACCCGCCATCAAGCGCTGAACCAAGGAGCACATGCAGATGAACACGCGATACAAGCGCCTGGCCGCAGCGGTTGCGGTCGTGGTCCTGGCCGGCTGTGCCGGCAGCGCGCAGCAACAACAAGCTGCTGTCGATCTGGACAAGATGGCGGCCGACATGGTGAAGGCCTCGTTCCGCAGCCAGGGCATCGCCAAGGTCGAGCGCGTCACCGAAATCGACGAGACGCTCAAGGCCTGCAATGCGGCCGATGTCGCCGGCAAGCCGCTGGATCCGGCACTCGCCAAGCGTTTCGAGGAAGCCAACCTGAAGACGGTGAAGTGGCCGTCCGACGGCAAGTATCTCGGCGACTGGAAGCAGGGCGAGAACATCGCCCAGAGCGGCCGCGGCATGACCTGGACCGACAAGGCCGAAGCCGTGAACGGAGGCAATTGCTACAACTGCCACCAGATCTCCAAGGAGGAGATTTCCTTCGGCACGATCGGCCCCAGCCTGTACCACTACGGCAAGATCCGCGGCGTGACCGACCCCTCCAGTGCCGCGGCCAAGCCCATCGTCGAATACACCTGGGGGAAGATCTGGAATGCGAAGGCCTACAACGCCTGCTCCAACATGCCCCGCTCCGGCCACATGGGCAACCTCACGCAGGAGCAGGTGCGTCACCTGATGGCGCTGCTGCTGGATCCGAACTCGCCCGTCAACAAGTAAGCGGCACGGCGCCGGTCCATGGGGCCGGCGCCTTGTCGCCCCGCTTCGTGCGCGCAGCCGCCGCGAAGGACGCTGCGCAAAGGGCCGTGCGGGGCGCACCTCGGCGCTGCCGCACCGGCTGTATCGACTGCATCGCCCGATTTCCGCCTCGTCGCCTTGTCGCCTCGCTGATCCAACGTCTCACTTCTGCCGCTCGCGGCTGCCGACTCCCATGAACCTGAGCAAACGCGATTTCCTGCAGACCCTGGGGGCCGCCTCCGTGGCAGGCCTGGCGCTGGGGCGCTGGGCCGACGCCGATGCGGCGACCGCGGCCGAGGGGCTGTACGACGTGCCGCGCTTCGGCAATGTCTCGCTCCTGCACATGACCGACTGCCACGCGCAACTGCGGCCCATCCATTTCCGCGAGCCCAGCGTGAACCTCGGCGTCGGGGACATGAAGGGCCGGCTGCCGCACCTGGTGGGCGAGCACCTGCTGAAGGTGGCGGGCGTACCGCCGGGCACAGCCCAGGCCCATGCACTGACCTACCTCGACTTCGACAAGGCGGCACGACGTTACGGGAAGGTCGGCGGCTTCTCGCACCTGTGCACCCTGGTCAAGCGCATGAAGGCGAGCCGGCCCGGCGCGCTGCTGCTCGACGGCGGCGACACCTGGCAGGGCTCGGCCACCGCGCTCTGGACCAAGGGGCAGGACATGGTCGATGCCTGCAAGCTGCTGGGGGTGGACGTGATGACCGGCCACTGGGAGTTCACCCTGGGCATGGAGCGTGTCAAGGAAATCATCGACAACGATTTCAAGGGCAAGGTGTCTTTCGTCGCGCAGAACGTCAAGACCGCCGACTTCGGCGACCCGGTGTTCGAGCCCTACGTGCTGCGCGAGATCAACGGGGTGCCCTGCGCCATCGTCGGCCAGGCCTTCCCCTATACGCCCATCGCCAACCCGCGCTACTTCGTGAGCGACTGGGCCTTCGGCATCCAGGACGAGAGCATGCAGAAGGTGGTGGACGAGGCCCGCGCGAAAGGCGCGCAGGTGGTCGTGCTCCTGAGCCACAACGGCATGGACGTCGACCTCAAGATGGCCAGCCGCGTCACCGGCATCGACGCGATCCTCGGTGGCCACACGCACGACGGCATGCCCGTGGCGAGCGTGGTCGCCAATCCCGGCGGCAAGACGCTGGTGGTCAACTCCGGCTCGAACGGCAAGTTCCTCGGGGTGATGGACCTGCAGGTGACGCAGGGCAAGGTGGTCGATTTCCGCTGGCGGCTGCTGCCGGTGTTCGCCAACATGCTGCCGGTCGACCGCGAAATGGACGCGCTCATCACGCGCGTGCGGGCCCCCTACGAGGCGAAGCTGGCCGAGACCCTGGCGGTAACCGAGGGCACGCTGTACCGGCGCGGCAATTTCAACGGCACCGGAGACCAGCTGCTGCTGGACGCGCTGATGGACGTGCAGGGGGCCGAGATCGCCTTCTCGCCGGGCTTTCGCTGGGGCACCTCGCTGCTCGCGGGCCAGGCGATCACCCGCGAGTGGCTGATGGACATGACCGCGACCACCTACTCCTACGCCACGGTGAGCGAGCTCTCCGGGGCGATGATCAAGACCATCCTCGAAGACGTGGCCGACAACCTGTTCAACCCCGACCCGTACTACCAGCAGGGCGGCGACATGGTGCGCGTCGGCGGGCTGCAGTACAGCTGCGACCCGACCGCGGCGATGGGCAAGCGCATCGCGAACATGCGCCTGAACGGCAAGCCGCTGGAAGCCTCCCGTAGCTACAAGGTGGCCGGCTGGGCGCCGGTGGCAGAGGAGGCCCGCAACGCCGGCAACAAACCGGTGTGGGACGTGGTCGAGCAGTGGTTGCGCGCGCGCGGCGGCAAGGTGACGCCCCGTACGCCGAACACGCCGCGCCTGACCGGCGCCCTGCCCAATCCGGGCTATGCCCCCTCAGGAGCCTGAGCCATGCACCGCACGAGCACCCTCGCACTGACCACGACCGCAGCCGCGGTGCTGCTGTCGCTTCCGCTCGGTGCGGCGGCCCAGCAGTCGAAGCCCAGCGCCGCAGCTGCTGCCGCAGCCACCTACAACCTGCGTTCGATCACGCCCGAGGCAGCGTTGCGGGCGGCGCAAGCCGCCCTGCGCAGCTGCGCCGGCACCGGCTACCAGGTGGCCGTTGCCGTGACCGACCGTGGCGGCAACGCGCTGGTGATGCTGCGTGACCGCCTGGCGGGCCCGCACACGCCGCAGACCGCCATCGACAAGGCCTGGACGGCGCTGAGCTTTCGCATGGACACGCTCGCCTTTGCCAAGGCCACGCAGGCGGGCGAGGGCGCCTCGGGCATCCGCCACCTGCCCAGGGTGGTGGCGATCGGCGGCGGGCGCCCGATCGAAGCGGCCGGCGCGACGGTGGGCGCAATCGGCATTTCGGGCGCGCCGGGCGGCGAGGCCGACGATGTGTGCGCACGCGCCGGCATCGCAGCGATCCAGGACGATCTGGACTTCTGAGCGCGGGCGCCTGAGCGCCTCCACCGGCCGTGCAGGGCCCTGGCCGCACACCCAGGCGAAGACGTTGACTATCGGTGGGCCCCTGGCGGCCGCGGGGCACGTTCGCAAGCAGTCCTGCAACCGAAGCGCAACCGCGCCGGGCTCGACGCGCTTGGAGGATGGGAGTGGGAGAACGCGATGCCGCGCTATGCCGCGACCGAGCGTGCCGCGCCGGCGTCGGGACGCAGCGCGCGCCGCGACTGCACCCACAGCGCCAGCCAGGCGCCGCCGACGATCCCCAGGACCGCCAGCAGCGCGCCGGCCGACAGCAGCGCGAGGCCGGTGACGCCGTTCCCGATGGAGCACCCCAGCGCGGTGACGCCGCCGAATCCCATCAGCAGGCCGCCGGCCACGTGCTCGCCGAATTCACGCGGCGAGGCGAACATTTCCCAGCGGAACTCGCGCCGCCGCAGGGCGTTGAGCAAGCTGCCCGCCACCACGCCCAGCACCACGGCAACGCCGAAGCTGAGCACGGTGCTCTTGTCGGACCAGAGGGTCAGCAGGTCCAGCAGGTGACCCATGGGCGCCGAGAAGCTCAATCCTTCAGGCCGTCGCGATTGGGTGGCGAGCCAGGCCGGCTCGAGCGTTTCGGGGTGTTCGGCCAGGAAGCCGATGCGGCCCGTGAGGAACAGAGCCGCCCCCAGCAGCAGGCCGACGGCGGCGCCGCCCAGCACCGTGGCGGCGTCGAGTGCGCGCCGGACACGCCAGGCGAGGGCGCCCACTCCAAGCAGCAACAGCACCGCGAGCGCCCAGCGGATCGCTTCGGCGGACATCGCGAGCATGGGTGCGAGCAGCGAGCCGAGGTCCTGCGGGCCTTGCAGCTCGATCACCCAGGGGTCGAACACCGAGACCCGCACGGTGGCGAGGATGCCGCGCAGCGTCATGAGCGCCGCGATGGCCACGACGACCAGCGTCACGACCGACTTCATGTTGCCGGCGCCGGCCTTGACCAGGCTGCGCTGCGGACACCCGCCGCACAGGACCATTCCGTAGCCGAACAGCAGGCCGCCGAAGAGGCAGGATGCCCAGGGCAGCCGGTTGGCCCAGGCCAGCGTCCGGGTGGCGTCGAGAGCGCCGCCCGCGACGAGCAACTGCACGCAGAGGGCGCCCACGGCGATCGCCGTGAACCAGGCCACCATGCGGGCCGGCCCGCGGAAGATCACCCAGTCGGCGATGGCACCGCGCACGCAGAAGCGGGAGGCCTGCCCGACCGCGCCGAAGGCCAGACCGATCAACAGGCCCCCCCAGAGAACGTACTGGATCAGGCTGGCAGGAGACGCTTCGGGGCTCATGGGCTGGCGCGGATGGGGTGCGGTGAAGCGGCCGAGTGTAGCGGCTGCTCCCCCGCCGACCTTCCTTCAGACCACGCTGCGATGGCGGGCGATGCAGGTGTCCAGCACCTCTGCGTGCGGGCGCTGCCACCAGTTGCCGGTGGAGAAGATCTCGACCTCGCTGAAGCCGGCGAAACCCTGGGCCTCGACCCAGCCGCGGATGCGCGGGATGTCGATCACGCCGTCGCCCATCATCCCCCGGTCGTTCAGCAGGTCGGTGGTGGGCGTGAGCCAGTCGCACACATGGAACGCCAGCAGCCGTTCCTTGCCGGCGCGGGCGATCTGCTGCTGGAGTTTCGGGTCCCACCAGACGTGGTAGACGTCCACGGCCACGCCCAGTGCACCGCTGCGCCGGGGATCCAGTGCGTCGCAGAGATCGAGCGCCTGCTCCATCGTGTTGACGCAGGCGCGGTCGGCGGCATACATGGGATGCAGCGGCTCGATGGCCAGCGGCATGCCCACGCCGCGTGCGTACTCCAGCAGGGTGGCGATGCCCTCGCGCACCTGCTCGCGCGCGCCGGCGATGTCCTTGTGCGCGGCCCGGCCCTGCAGCGCGCCGGGCAGGCCCCCCACCACCAGCACCAGGCAGGCCGCGTTCAGCTCGCGTGCTTCATCGACTGCGCGCCGGTTGTCGTCGTGCGCCGCCTGCAGTCCGGCCGCGTCGGCCGCCGGAAACATGCCGCCGCGGCAATAGCCGGAGAGCGCCAGCCCGTGCTCGCGCACCATGCGCGAAACGTCGGCGAGTCCGGCGGCGTGCACCTGGTCGCGCCAGGGCGAGATGGCGCGGATGCCCCGCTCGGCGCAGGCTTCGATGATCGCCGGAAGCGGCAGCTCCTGGCCGCCGCTGCGGCGCACCGTGGCCGTGTTGATCGACAGCCAGCGGTGGTCCTGCGAGAAATCCCTCATGCCTGCCCCGCTCATTCGACGCCGTGCAGCGCCAGCAGCGTGCGCATGCGGCGCAGGGCCAGCTCGGGCTGCTCCAGCAGGTTGGCCGCGTCGGCCAGCCGGAACAGCTCGGCGAAGTGCGGCAGGCTGCGCGCGCTCTGCTGGCCGCCGACCATGGTGAAGTGGCTCTGGTGGCCGTTGAGCCAGGCCATGAACACCACACCCGTCTTGTAGAAGCGCGTGGGCGCCGCGAAGATATGCCGCGACAGCGGCACCGTGGGCCCGAGGATCGCGTGGAAGCGCTCCAGGTTGCCGTGGGCCAGTTCGCCCAGGGCGGCACTGGCAGCGGGCGCGATGGCGTCGAAGATGCCGAGCAGGGCGTCGCTCTTGCCGTGCACGGGGTCGCTGCCGAAGGCGTCGCCGGCGATCAGCTCGGCGTAGTTGAAATCGTCGCCGGTGTACATGCGCACGCCGGCGGGCAGGCGCCGGCGCATGGCGATCTCCTGGTCCTTGTCCAGCAGCGAAATCTTGATGCCATCGACCTTGTCGGGGTGGGCGGCGATGACGCCCAGCGCGGTGTCCATCGCAGCCTGCGTGTCGCGCGAGCCCCAGTAGCCGGCCAGCGCCGGATCGAACATGTCGCCCAGCCAGTGCAGGATCACCGGCTGCCTGGCCTGCGACAGGATGCGGTCGTAGACGCGCTCGTAGTCGGCCGGCCCCTGCGCCACGCGCGCGAGCGCGCGGCTGGCCATCACGATCAGCTTGCCGCCGAGCTTTTCGATGGCGGCCATCTGTTCTTCGTAGGCGCGGATCACGTCGTCCACGCTGCGCGCCGCGTCGGGCGCGAGGTGGTCGGTGCCGCAGCCCGAGGCCACCAGCGCTCCCGGCACGTCGCGCGCCGCGTCGAGCGAGCGGGCGATCAGCTCCAGCGAGGTGGGCCAGTCCAGGCCCATGCCGCGCTGGGCGGTGTCCATCGCCTCGGCCACGCCCAGCCCGAGCGACCACAGGCGCTGTCGGTAGGCGATCGTCGCGTCCCAGTCGAGGGCGCACTGCAGCCAGGGATCGACGGCGGCGCGCGGATCGGCCACCACGTGGGCGGCGGAATAGGCGATGCGGTCGAAGGCGACGCCGCGTGCCGGCTGTACCGGCGTGTCACCGCGCAGGGTGTAGGTCTCGAGGGCGCCGCCGGCCATGGGCAGGCGCAGGCTGAGGGATGCCATGGATCGTGCTCCTTGCGCTCAGACGGTCAACGGCGGCACATCGACCCAGCGCCGCTCCTGCCAGCTTTGCAGCGCGGCTTCGACCAGCTGCACGCCCTTCGCCCCTTCCGGCAAGGTCCAGCGGTAGGGCGCGTCCTCCACCACATGGCGGATGAAGTGCTCCCACTGGATCTTGAAGCCGTTGTCGTAGACCTGCGTGTCCGGTACGTCCTGCCACTGGTCGAAGAAGTTCATGGTCTGCTTCACGTCCGGGTTCCACACCGGACGCGGCGTGGTCACGCGGCTCTGCGCGCGGCAGTCGGTGAGGCCCGCGACGGCCGAGCCGTGCGTGCCATCGACGTGGAAGGTGACCAGGTCGTCGCGGCGCACGCGCGTGGCCCAGGACATGTTCATCTGCGCGATGACCGGCTCGCCGTTGTGGCCGGTGAGTTCTGCCATCGCGTAGGCGGCGTCGTCGGCCGTGGCGCGATAGGGCTTGCCGGCCTCGTCCCAGCGTTCGGGGATGTGCGTGGCGCCCAGGCAGGAGATGGACTTCACCTCGCCGAACAGGTTGTCCAGCACGTAGCGCCAGTGGCACATCATGTCCAGGATCATTCCGCCGCCGTCTTCGGCGCGGTAGTTCCAGCTCGGGCGCTGGATGGGTTGCAGGTCGCCCTCGAAAACCCAGTAGCCGAACTCCAGGCGCACCGAGAGCATGCGGCCGAAGAAGCCGGCGCGGCGCAGCATGTCCAGCTTGCGCAGCCCGGGCAGGAACAGCTTGTCCTGCACGGCGCCGTGCTTGAGGCCGCTGCGCTCGCCAGCCTCCTGCGCGAGGCGCGCGATCTCCACGGCCTCGTTCAGGTTGGTCGCGATGGGCTTTTCGCAGTAGACGTGCTTGCCGGCGCGGATCGCCTTGGCCAGCAAGGTGGGGCGCATCTGCGTGGTGCCGGCGTCGAAGAACACGGTGTCGTCCGGATTGGCCAGCGCATTGTCGAGGTCGCAGCCCCAGCGCTCGATTTTCTGCGCGCGCGCCAGCGCCTCCATCTTCTCGGGGTTGCGCCCGATCAGGATCGGGTCGGGCATGACCGTGTCGCCGTTCGAGAGCGTGACGCCGCCCTGGTTGCGTATGGCGACGATGGAGCGGATCAGGTGCTGGTTCATGCCCATGCGTCCGGTGACGCCGTGCATGATGATTCCGAGACGTTGGGTGGGCATGGCCGCGCTTTCGACGATGAGGGTGGGTCAGTTCTGTACTTGCAAGCCGGCGGCTTTGACCAGCACGGCGTTGCTCTTGATCTCGTCGCGCACGTAGGCCTCGAACTGCTCCGGTGCGAGCGTCCAGGCGTCGGCGCCGAGGGTGGCGAAGCGCTGCTTCACCTCGGGCGTGTTCAGGGCTTTCACGACTTCGGCGTGGAGCCGGTTCACGATTTCCTTGGGCGTCTTGCCCGGCACGAACATGCCGATCCAGAAATTGAACTCCGAGCCCGGGACGCCCGCCTCGGCGGTGGTGGGCACGTCGGGCAGTGCGCTGGCACGGCGGGGCGAGCCGACCGCCAGCGGCACCAGTTGGCCGGCGCGGATCTGGCCGATCACCGGCGCGATGGGCGAGAAGTAGTAGTCCACCCGACCGGCCATCACCTCGTTGACGGCTTCGGCCGATCCCTTGAACGGAATGTTGGTGGCTTCGATCTTCGCGGCGAGCTTGAACTTCTCGGCGTTCAGGTGCGTTGCGCTGCCCTGGCCGGCCGAGGCGAAGTTCATGCTGCCGGGCTTGGCACGGGCCGCGGAGAGCAGCTCCTGCAGCGTCTTGATGTTCTTCGACGGGGAGATCACGAGCACGTTGGGCGTGCTGGAGATCGGCGTCACGGCAGCGAAGTCGGCCAGCGTGTCGAACGGCAGCTTGGCGAAGGTGGACGGGCTCACCGTGTGCGACGAGCTGTGGATCATGATGGTGGTGCCGTCGGGTGCCGCCTGGGCCACCACGGCTTGCCCCACGGTGCCGCTCGCGCCGCCGCGGTTTTCGACGACGACCGGCTGCCCCATGCTCTGGCTCATCTTGTCGGAGATGGCGCGGGCGATGATGTCGGTGGTGCTGCCGGCAGCGAAGGGCACGATCACCTTGATCGGCTTGCTGGGGTAGCTGCCCTGCGCCTGCGCCGCAAGGGGCGCGAGCGCGGTGAACGCAGCAAGGGCGAGTGCGACCGAGATGGCGCGGCGGTTCTGTGGCATGGCGTCTCCTGAGGACCGATTAAGATTATTCACCCGTTGGTGAATTGCGCGCAAGAATACCCCTGCGTGGCGCGCGCCGCGAGCGTCAATCCCTCAGGACATACCCGAGGATCACGTCGCACATGTGGGTGAGCCGTTCGTTGCGCGCCTTGGGCGTCATCAGGTCGCGCCCGAAGATCGCCGAGAGGGTGTGGTTGTTGGACAGGTAGAAGTACGCCATGCCGGCGATGGTGACGTACAGCTGCAGCGGATCCACGCCGCCGCGGAAGATGCCTTCCTTGCGCCCTCGCTCGAGGATCTGCCCGAGCAGATCGATCAGCGGCGAGTTCAAGGCCCGGGCGCGCTCGGACTGCTGCAGGTGCCGGGCGCGGTGCAGGTTTGCGCTGTTCAGCAGGGTCAGGAACTCCGGGTGCGCAAGGTAGTAGTTCCAGGTGAATTCGACCAGCCGCCGCAGCGCCTCGCCCGGCTGCAGCTCCAGCAGGTGCAACGCGTGCTCGGCGCTGCGGATGTCCTGGTAGGCCTGCTCGAGCACGGCGCCGAAGAGGCTCTCCTTGTCCTCGAAGTAGTAGTAGATCAGCCGTTTGTTCAGCCCGGCGCGCTCGGCGATGCGGTCCATGCGCGCGCCGGCCAGCCCGAATTCGGCGAACTCGTCCCGCGCGGCGGCCAGGATGGTGGACTGCGACCGGTCGGCGTCGCGCAGGCGCTCCTCGCTGGCGATGGGGGTGGGGCGGGCCATGGCTAATTATCTTTCCGGTTAATAAGGCGGCGCCACGCCGGCGGGGCCGAGGGGCTGTCTGCCGGCATCGCGCAGCGGGACGGCAGCGCGACCGCAGGGCTGCCCAAAGTTTAATCATGCTCCGCCGAGCCAGTATTGGCGCGGCTTTGCGGAGTTGTTCAACGAGCTGTCCACAGCTTCAGCCACAGGCGCTGGGGATAACCCGCAGTGTGGCTTGCTGCGTGCAGCAAGCCGCGACGGGAGCGGGCGGCTGCGGCCTACATCCGCGCCGCCACGGGGCCGCTAGCGTGTGGAGCCTTTCCATCGAGGAGTCTCCACCATGAATTCGCCTGCCGGCGCCCAGCCCGACCGCATCGACCTCAACGATTCCGAGGCTACCGCCCACTGGAAGCGCAAGCTGGACTGCAGCGGCGAGCAGCTGCAGGAGGCGGTCGATGCCGTCGGCAACCGCGCGACGGACGTGGAAGCATGGCTGAAGGGTTCGCGCAGCACGACCAACTCGGACCGCGTGCGGGAGGCGGGCGGCGGCTGAGCGCGGCCCGCAAGACTACTCGGCGGTCACCGGGTCGATGACGGCTCGCACGACGGATACCTGGTCGGCCGGAAAGCCGCCTTCGCGCGCATGCTCGCGCACGTCGGCCTCGCTGTCGGCGATGTAGACGCAGTAGACCTCGTCGTCGGTGACATAGCTCTGCTGCCACTGCGCCCGCGTGCCCATCCGGCGCAGCACCTCGCAGGACTACTGCGACATGGCGCGCAGCTGCTCGCCGGACAGGGCGCCGGCACCGGGAATCTGGCGCTCGATCACGAATCTGGGCATGGCGGCCTCCTGCACGGGGGAAGCGAACTCGATTCCGGTGCCTGCGCTGCGAAAGGTGTTCGCCCCAACAGTAGTGCCTTGGACTCAGGTGGCGCACAGCTGGCGCTGCAACGGTCTGCCTGCGCGGCGTGCGCGCCGACTCAGCCGGAGCTGTCTCGTGCGGCCAATAATGCGCCGCCCGATATCGCAAAAAGGAGTGCCGTGTCCCTGCCCTTCGATGCCATGCATGCAGCCCTGCGCGCGCAGGTCGATCGTGACATTCTTCCCGGCGTGTCCACTGCGCTGCTGCGCGGACGCGAAGTGGTGGACGTGTTCTGCCACGGAATGGCCGACCGCGAGGCGCGTGTGCCGCTGCGGGAAGACCACCTCTTTCGCATCTTTTCCAACAGCAAGCTCGTGACCTCCTGCGCCGTGATGCAGCTGATCGAGGAGGGCCGCATTGCGCTGGACGATCCCATCGCGGCGTACATCCCCGAGCTGGGCGAGCGGCAGGTGCTGCGCCCGGGCGCCATGCGGCTGGACGACACCGAGCCGGCGCGCGAGCCGATCACCGTGCGCCACCTCATGACGCACACGTCCGGGCTGTCCTATGGCATTTTCGATCCGGGGTCGCTGCTGTATGAGGCCTACGGGCGGGCGAAGGTCATGTCGCCGCACATGGAGCTGGCCGCCTTGACGCAGGTGCTGGCGCCGCTGCCGCTTGCCTTCCATCCGGGCACGCGCTGGGAATACTCCGTGGGAACCGACGTGCTCTCCCGCCTGGTGGAGGTGGTCAGCGGCCGTACGTTCGGGCAGTACCTGAGCGCCCGCATCTTCGAGCCGCTGGAGATGGCGGACACGGCGTTCTGGGTGCCCGAGTCACGACGCGAACGCCTGTGTGCGCTCTATGCGAGCCCCGATCCGACCGATGCGAACGGGGCGGGCCTGGTGCGCGTGGACGATCGACCCTATCCGGGTGCCTATGTGCACACGCCGGTGCGCGAGTCGGGCGGCGGTGGCCTCGTCTCGAGCTTGTGGGACATGGTGCGACTGCTGCGAAGCCTGATCCCCGGAGGCGCAACGCTGTTGCGCCCCGAGACGATCGATGCGATGTGGGCCAACCAGCTGCCACCGGGCGTGCACGTGCATATCGCCGGCACGCCGCGTACCGACAGCCGCGGATTCGGCCTGGGCTCTTCGATCGCCCTGCGCCCGGCGCCCGGCGAGCCTGCGCAGGTGGCTGGCGAGGTGAGCTGGGGTGGGCTGGCTGGAACCGTGTGGTGGCTTCATCCGCGGTTGGGCACCGCGGGGGTGCTCATGACCCAGCGGTGGCTGGGCACCGGGCACCCGTATGCTGTCGAATTCAAGCGGCAGGCGTATCGGGCGCTGGGGCAGTGAGCGCAGCGGCCTGGTGCCCGTGCGGAGCGCCCGACGTGGCGTGCTTTACTGGCCGTTGACTGCGGCCTTGAGCTTGGCGCCGGGGGTGAAGCGCACGGCCGTGGATTCGGGGATTTCCATGGCTGCGCCGGTGCTCGGGTTGCGGCCGGTGCGCGCTGCGCGCTTGCTGGCCTTGAAGCTGCCGAAGCCGGTGATGGTGACTTCATCGCCCGCAGCCATCTGCTTGCTGATGACGTCGATCAGCGCATCGAGGTGCCGCGATGCGGCAGCCTGGGATTCACCGGTGGCTTCAGCCAGCGCTTCGACGAGTTCGCCTTTCTTCATGCATGTCTCCTGTACAAAAGGGCGTGAGTGTACCGGGCTGCGTGCCGGCGCAGGCCCGCGGGCCTGCGCCGGCACGATCAGGTGTCGTACCCAGGGCTGATGCGATCGAGGCGGCGCAGCAGGCCGGCCCATGCGAGTTCGCTGGGCGGCTGCGGTGCGCTGCCGCCGATGATGCGGACTGCTTCGCCGACGCCGGCGAGCACCTCGGCCTGCACCGGGCGCACGCGGGCGCCGGCCATCGCGGCGATCTGGATCTGGCAGGCGGTCTCGAGAAAGTACATCCCGAGGAAGGCCTCGGGAATGCTGCGCGCCACGGTGAGCAGGCCGTGGTTGCGCAGGATCAGGTGGCTCTTGCGGCCGAGGTCGGCAGCGAGCGTCGCGCGCTCATGGTCGTGCACGGCAAGGCCCTCGTAGGCGTGGTAGCCGAGCGTCGGCAGCACCAGCGTCGCCTGCTGCGACAGCGGCAGCAGGCCCGCTTCCTGGGCGCTCACGGCGACGCCGGCACGGGTGTGGGTGTGGATGACGCAGACGACGTCGGGGCGCGCCTCGTGGATGGTGCTGTGGATGACGAAGCCGGCCCGGTTGACGGGGAAGGGTGGCCCGCCCACGTGCGCGCCATGCTGGTCCACCACGACCAGCGAGGAGGCGGTGATCTCGTCGAACATGAGGCCGTAGGGGTTGATCAGGAAGCGCTCGGGTTCGCCATCGACGTCGGGAAGTTTGGCGCTGATATGCGTGAAGATCAGGTCGCTCCAACCGAAGTGGGCCACCAGCCGATAGCACGCGGCCAGTTGCACCCGCAACTGCCACTGCGCTTCGGGCACACGGCCGCGCAGGCTGGTGATGGGCGGCAGCGCGTGGGCGGCGCTGGCGGACGACGAGGACGGGTCGGCGGTGGGCGTGGACATGGGCAACTCACTCAGTGGACGCTTCGGGAAACGGACCGCTCACGACAGGATGCTTGCAAGGCCGGCTCTGCACCAGGTCGGCTCTACACCAAGTTGGCTCTGTCACCAGGTCGGCTCTCACAACAGGTCGGCGTACTCGGGGTGCCTGCGCACGTAGGCAGCGATGAATGCGCAGGCCGGCACGGCCTTCAGCCCGCGCCGGCGCACGTCGTCGAGCGCGTCTCGCGCAAGGCGCGACGCGAGGCCCTGCCCCTGTTGCTGCGGTGGGACTTCGGTGTGGGTGAAGTGCAGGCGCCCGCCTTCGAGGCGGTAGGCGGCCGAGGCAAGCACCTCGGTGCCGCGCTGCAGTTCGTAGCGCTGCGCGGCAGCGTTGTCGCTGAATTCGAGATCGTCGTTTTTCATGTGTCCAGCAGTTGGGCGAGCGCCAGAAGGCTTTCGCAGTGCAGATCGTTTTCGGGCCGCGGGCTCACATCTTTCGGGTGGGCGGCGCCGAACTCCGCGGGCCGCTCGATGTAGGCGGTGCGCAGGCCGCAGGCCCGCGCTCCCGCCAGGTCGTCGTGGTGGGCAGCCACCAGCATCACTCGCTCGGGTGGGACGTCGAACACGCGTGCGACGCCGAGGTAGGTGGCGGGGTCCGGCTTGTAGGCGCGGAACACTTCGGCCGAGAGAATGCAGTCCCAGGGAATGCCTGCGCGCTTGGCCATGGCGGTGAGCAGCCCGATGTTGCCGTTGGACAGGGTGCAGACCGTGAAGCGCCGCTTCAGGCGGCTGATGCCCGCCACGGCGTCGGGCCAGGGCGAGAGCCGGTGCCAGACGCGGTTGAGTTCCTGGCGTTGCGCCTCGTCCAACGCGGCCAGGCCGAAGCGGGGAAGGATTTCGTCGAGCACGCTGCGGTGCAGCGCGTCGAGCGAGGTCCAGCCGCCGAAGTCGCCGCGCGCGACGCGTGCCATGGCCGGCTTGTAGCCGGCCCGCCAGGCGCGGGCGAAGGCGTCGCCGTCCACCTCGGGGTGGCGCTCCTGCATCTCGCGCACGATGCTGGCGTGCCAATCGACGACAGTGCCGAAGACGTCGAAGGCCAGCACCTCGATCTCACGTGCGAACGGATGGGTCATGAAGTGAGTTTTCCTGTGCAGGCGGCAGTCTATGGCGGCCGCAGCATCCGTGGTGCCGCCCGTGCGACGGCCGGGCGGGAAATCCTCACGTGGGCAAACACCGACCCACGCGCAGGCGCCGGACCCACACAATGTTCGACCACCAATCCATGAGATACAGGAGACCTGCATTGGCAACGAAATTCGCTCGCTTCACGCTCACCACAGCCGCCACCGGCGCCCTGCTGGTCGCGGCCTCGGTCGCCAGCGCCCAGGACCGTCCGGTCGAGCTGCGCTTCGCGCACTGGCTGCCGCCGACCCATTCGCTGGCCAAGACCGGCTTCGAGCCGTGGGCCAAGTCCGTCGAGGCCGCGTCGAAGGGGTCCATCAAGATCTCGATGTTCCCGGCACAGCAGTTGGGCAAGGCGGCCGATCACTACGACATGGTGCGCGACGGTATCGCCGATGTGACCTGGGTCAACCCGGGTTACCAGGCGGGGCGGTTCCCCATCATCGCGGCTGGTGAACTGCCGTTCCTCATCGGCAAGCCGGGCCCCGGTTCCGCAGCGCTGGACAGCTGGTATCGCAAGTACGCCGGCCAGGAAATGAAGGACGTGAAGTTCTGCTTCGCGCATGTGCACGTGGGCACCATCCACAGCAAGAAGCCGATCACCGAGCCGTCCCAGATCAAGGGCATGAAGATCCGTTCGGCCAACGGCACGGTGGCTGCCTACGTGTCCCAGCTGGGAGGAACCAACGTGCAGGTCTCTGCGCCCGAAGCGCGGGACGCCCTGGAAAAAGGTGTGGCCGACGCGATCACGTTTCCCTGGGATTCGATCGTGAGCTTCGGCATCGACAAGGCCGTGAGCCACCACAGCGACATGCGCATGTATGCCTCGGATTTCGTCTGGGTGATGAACCGCAACTGGTACGACAAGCTCGGCGCGGCGCAGAAGAAGGTCATCGACGACCACTGCAGCAACGAGTGGGCGGGCCGCGTCGGAGCAGCGTGGGGCGACCTCGAGGATTCGGGGCAGCAAAAGCTCGCGAAGGCGCCGGGCCACACCATCGTGCAGGTGACGCCGGCACAGATCGACATGTGGAAAAAGGCCGCCGAGCCGATCTATGCGCAGTGGATGCAGGCGGTCGACAAGACCGGCGCCAATGGCAAGCAGGCGCTGGAAGAACTGCGCAAGGAACTCGAGAGCCGCAAGGCGAACTGAGGCGGCGGATGCAAGCGGCGGCGGTCTCAGGGCAGCCGCTGCGCCTGCACCAGCGGCGGCGACACGGAGCCGCCGCGGCCGTGCGGCTCTCGGCGAGCGCTCGCGCGACGCACTAGGCGGCCCGCACGCGCACGGCTGAGTTTCGGTGCGTCGCCGCTCACCGGACGCGCAGCTGCAGCGAGTGCAGCGGGCTGTCGAACTCCGCGCGCCAGCACGCACCCGCTTGCAGCGGCCAGGCGTCCGTCCAGGTGCCGGTAGTCACCACGTCGCCGGCGGCGATGTGTGGCGCGCCGTCCAGCTGCGCGAGCTCGTGGACGAAGTGGTGCAGCGCCTGCAGCGGCCCGTCGAGCACGTTTGCGCCGCGGCCTTCTTCGGCCAGGCGGCCGTTGCACAGCAGGCGCACCGTACAGGCGGATAGTGTCCGGGCCAGTGCCGCGGCGTCGTTGGCGATCGCTCGGACGGGGCTGCGCTGGCCGACGACCAGGTGGGCGTGCAGGCCGCCGTCGGCCACGGTATCCGCAGCGGTGAATTTCCAGTCGGGGCAGTGGGACTGCACCACCTCGAATCCCGGCGCCACCCACTCCAGGCAGTCGAAGAGCTGATCCATGTCGGGCCGCGGCGGCGGCGGCTCGCGGAAGCCGAACACGGCCTCGGGCTCCAGCCGGGGCTGGCATGCGCCGGACAGATCCAGCGTGGCCTCGGTGTCGCAGAACGACAGAGTCGAGTCCCAGACCACACCCCAGATCGGTGCCCACACGTTGTAGCGGGGCCAGATGATGCGGTTGGTGAAGCCGATCTTGTAGCCCACCGGCTTCTCACCGCGGCGGATGCGGCGCTCGCGCACGGCCAGGGCGCACCGATAGGCGGCTGCGAGGTCGGTGTCGGATGCGCCGCCACGGCCGGCAGGCCAGAGGGTGGCGCTGTCGAGGGCAGCGAGGATGTCGTCTGGACGCATGGGTTCGCAGAGGTGATGGAGACGGCGAAAGTGTCCCAGACGTTGCGTGTCCGGGCGGCAGTTTCCACTTCGCGCGTGAGCATCGTCCGCTCAGCGCGCGTACGCCTCCAGCACGTAGCGGCGCAGCATGCGGTGCGCGTTGAACTGCGAGCCGTTGCGCGCGATGGCCTCGCGCGCAAGGTGCAGCCATCCCGTCGGGTCTTCGTAGTAGAGCGGCGCAACGACGCGCTCGAGCTGGTCGTACAGCGATGCGGCATCGGCCGCGGGATCGTGCGGGCCGTCGGGCCCGACGGCCCAGCCGGTGATGCCTTCCTCCCATCCCTCCAGCCACCAGCCGTCCAGCACGCTCAGATTGGGGACACCGTTCAGCGCAGCCTTCATGCCGCTGGTGCCGGAGGCCTCCAGCGGGCGCTGCGGCGTGTTCAGCCACACATCCACGCCGCTGACGATGCGGCGCGCCAAGTCCATGCCGTAGTCGGGCAGGAAGACGATCGGCACCTCTTGCTCCAGCTGCGCGGCCAGCTCGTGCAGCGCGGCGATGTGGCGCTTGCCATCCTCGTCGCGCGGGTGGGCCTTGCCGGCCACGACCACCTGCAGCGGAAAACGACGGGCAATCGCGCGCAGGCGCTCGAGGTCGCTGAACAGCAGCAGCGGGCGCTTGTAGCCCGTCATCCGCCGGGCAAACCCGAGTGTCAGGCGCTCCTGTCTCAGCACGCGCCGGCCGGTGGCTGCCGCGGCGAACTCGAGCAGGGCGTACTTGGCCGCGGCATGCGCCTGAGCGAGCGCGTCGAGCGGGATGCGGGTGGCATGGATCAGCTGTTCCGGCTCGTGGCACCAATGGGGAACGTGGCGGTCGTAGAGGGCGCGATGCGCATCGGAGGTCCAGGTCCAGGGGTGGACTCCGTTGGTGATGGCGTGCACCTCGTAGCCGGGAAACATGCCGCGTGAGACTTCGGCGTGGCGCCGGGCCACCCCGTTGACCCATCCGCTGAGCTTGAGCGCGAGCAAGGTCATGTTCAGCCGCTCGGCGCCGCCCAGCGAGCGCACCAGGTCATGCGCAAGCAGGTCGCCCAGGCTCGGCAGAACCAGGTCATAGTCGAACTGGTCGTGGCCCGCCGGAACCGGTGTGTGGGTGGTGAATACGCAGCGCGCGCGCACGGTCTCGATCGCTGCAGCCGGGCTGTCGCCCGGCAGCAGCTGCTGGCGCAGGAGCTCGAGCGTGAGAAAGGCGGCGTGCCCTTCGTTCAGGTGGTACTTGTCCATCTGCAGGCCGAGCGCGGCCAGCATGCGGGCGCCGCCGACCCCCAGGACGAGCTCCTGCCCCAGCCGGTAGGCAGCGTCGCCGCCGTAGAGGTTGGCGGTGAGCGCCCGGTCCTGCGGGTGGTTTTCCGGAAGGTCCGTATCCAGCAGGAGCACCTGAACCGGCTGCGAGCCTTCGCAACGGCCCCCAATCCGGTAGTCCCATGCGCCGACCCAGACCTCGCGCCCGCAAAGCTGAATCGGAACCTTCAGCGGGACCGCCTGGGCGTGCTCGTGCGGCGACCAGGGCTGCTGCGCTTCGTGCTGGTTGCCACCCTCGAGGCGCTGGCGGAAGTAGCCGCTGCGGCTGGCCAGGGTGACGCCGACCATCGGCAGCGCCAGGTCGGCCGCACTGCGCAGGGTGTCTCCCGCGAGCACGCCCAACCCGCCGCTGTAGGTTGGGATGTCGTTCGCGAGCGCGATCTCCATCGAGAGGTAGGCGACACGGGGCAGTTTGGCAGGGCTCATGCGCAGCATCCTTCAGCAGCCCCCTGGGCGCGGGGGCTGGCCGGGCCAGCGTACCAGTGTGTGCGCCTGCGAGGGGCGGATGGGCACGCCGACGCTTTCCGGGCTACGGAGCTGCTGCCGTGATCAGGGCTCTTCCGTTTCGCGGCGCGTCGCTGAGCCCTGGCGGGGCGGAAAAACGTAACGCTTTACGAACGTGAGAGCCCGTTTACGCAGCGGATGAGCCTTTCGATCGGCTGCGCATGCGGATGCCGTCTGGCCGCCCAAGCCCATCAGATTCCCTGCAACTGCAGGGCAAGCGCGCCATCAGGGTGTGCGACGCGTCCTACGCGCGTAGGACCGTGAACGCCTTCGTTCGTGATGAATTTCGCGAAAAGCCAAGCTCATGCTTCGTTACTTCTGTAGTCGGATGCCTACGAGTTTGTGGGACTTGGACTACTACATTGGCGCCTCTCGCTGAGGTTGGGTCGCTGACCGAAGCTCATCTTCAAACAAGCCTGCGTACGACGCAGCCCTTAACGAACTTGTTGAATATGAAACGACGCCTGTTTCTTCACGCCGGCTCTGCCGCTGCAGTTTCCACCCTGGCCGCATGCGGTGGCGGAGGCGGCGATACCGCCGACCAGCTGTCCGCGCCGGCGCCGACCGTGGGTGCTGCGCAAGAGCCGGACGTGCTGCGCGGCCAGGACCCATCTCCGACCCCGACCCCGAACCCGACCGAAGCGCAGGACGTCACGAGCGCGCCGACCGCGTCTGCGCTGCCCGAAAAGATCCTGGGCTGCTATTACACAACCTGGGACACCGGCACCTACAAGATCACCGACGTACCCGACGCGTTCAATCTGATCTTCCTCTTCCATTCCAAGCCGAATGGCGCAGCCGTCAACGGCAGCTTCAACAACGTGGGCAACGGCTCGTTCATGTTCGAGCACTACAGCGCCGTGTCGGCCGAGCAGATCCAGGTATGCCGCCGTCGAGGCCAGCGCGTCATCCTCACGGTGGGCGGCGCGCACGCCGGCTATGCATGGGATACCCGCACCAAGTCGCACAACTTCGTCGAGTCGTTCAAGACCATGTATGCGCGCCTCGGCGGCGTCGATGGCATCGACTTCAACAACTACGAAGCGACCATCCTGAACCAGTCGAACATCGGTGCCGTGAGCACCGAGATGATCTGGATCGCGAGCCAGCTCAAGGGCATGTACGGATCGTCCTTCGCAGTGACGTCTCCGCCGCAGCCGAACTCGCCCGAGCAGCAGGCGCTGATGGCCGCGATGGCGAAGGCCGGCGTGCTCGACTGCGCGGGGCCGCAGTTCTACGACTGGTCGGGCTTCAACGCTCCTGGCTATATCGAGGGCCGCATGGACAACTGGGTCGAGCTGCTGGGTGGCCCGTCGCGCGCCTTGGTGGGCCTGTCCGCCAACTACTCCAACGGTCCTTCCATGGCCGATTGCATCCGCGAATGGAACGCGGTCAAGCGCAAGTATCCGAGCGTGCGGGGCGCGTTCTGCTGGAGTGCGCAGACCATGCTGGCCGGCGGCGGCGG
Source organism: Ramlibacter sp. AN1015 (assembly GCF_037726105.1). Taxonomy (NCBI): domain Bacteria; kingdom Pseudomonadati; phylum Pseudomonadota; class Betaproteobacteria; order Burkholderiales; family Comamonadaceae; genus Ramlibacter; species Ramlibacter sp. AN1015. Next base: position 5,990 of record NZ_JBBJUM010000002.1, on the reverse strand, counting down.
CTGGGGCAGGACGCTCAAGAGCATGCTCTGAACGTGCTCGGCGGGGCGCGAGGTTCCCGGGCCTTACGCGCAAGCGCGCAAGTTACCTCTGGCAAACGATTGCCCATCGGTCCGGCCGCTCGTCCGGATCAAGAATGGGCCAGCAACTGCCAAGAAGAGGTGACGTATGAGGAGCGCGTTCCCGGCCATGATCGTGGCCCTGGCCCTCGCCGCATGTGGCGGCGGAGGTGGCGACGGTGGCTCCGGCAGCGCATCGGCCGGCAGCGGTAGTGGCTCGGACAATCCGGCACTCGGCGTGGCGCCGGATGGCGCTGGCGCAGTGCCCGATACGGCAGGCGGCTCCGATGGCGGAGCGCCCGCAGCGCCGCCCGATGCGGGTGGCGGGTCTGCGGCCGGCGGCGGGGCAACTGCAGGCACCCCCCCAACGGAGCCCCCGGCCTCCTTCGAGCCCGGCGTTTCGGTGAAGTCACAGAAGCCTCCGCATCTGGTGGTCGCTACCCGCGGAGCAATCCGCGTACACGGCGATGTGCAGACCGAGCAGACGGTTCGCGCGGTCGGTGCGCTCGCGGATGGCGGTTGGGCTCTCGCCTGGCAGTCTGACGGGGCGCTGCACCTGCGGCGGCTGGACGCGGCAGGTGAGTCGGACGCCGGAGCTCCGATCGCGTTGCCCTTCGCGCCCGGCGAGGGGGTGTCGGAGCTGGACCTTGCCGTGCTGCCCAGCGGCAGCGTGGTGGTGGCTTACACGACGCTGCGCATGGTCGAGCGGACCAACTTGCCCCCACTTGCGATCGCTGCCGTGCACTACCGTGCGTTCGGCGCCGACGGCACCGCCGCCGCAGCGGGTGAAGTGACAGTCGCCGAGATCACTTTCGAGCCCAACTACCGCTCTCCCAGCTTGATGGCACCGCGTGTGGTCGCGCTGTCCGACGGTGGCTTCGTGGTGGGCTGGGGCATTGTCCAGCCCTCCTCCGTCACCGTGCGCACCACCTTCCAGGCACAGCGGTTCGACATGGTCGGGGCGGCTTTGGGCGAACGGGTGGTCCTGGGCAAAGCCAATTCTCCGGGTGCGGCGTCCTACCGCCTCTTTGCGGACGCCTGGGGCGGGTGGGGAGCGGCCGTGAACCAGCTCGATGAAACCTATGAACCGGACAACGTGCTGGTGCACTACCGGGGTGCCGACCTCGTGCGCATGGCGGGCCGTTCGGACGGCGCCTGGCTGTTGCCGCTCGAGGGCACACGCTACGTGCTGTTCGACCGGGATGCGCAAGGCAGCTTCATGCGCATCGCCGGCGCCGACGGCAGCATGGGCGAGCGCCGGGCGGCGCCGGCCCTGCCGATTGCCGCGCGTGAGTTGGCCGACGGAAGCTTCGTGGTGCTGTGGCCTGGCGAGGTGGCCCCCAGCGCCCAGCTCTTCGACCGTGACGCGCGAGCTTTTGCAGGTGCATTTGCCCTGGAGCCGGGGGCCGCGGCTGCGCAACTGGCGGCGCTGCGCGAGGGCGGCTTCGCCGTGGGATGGACGGATGCGAGGGGAGCAGGCGTCGATGCATTCACGCAGCTGTACTTCGAGACGCCGGCACGGCCTACTGCGGCCGCACGCGCACAGTGGCAGTCGTGCCTGACCCAGGCGCGCGGCACCCAGGGGCAGCGCCGCCAGCAGTTGCTTGACCAGTGCATGGACTGAGCGAAGGCTCAGTCTCCGGGCAAGGCACCCGAGGACCAGCGCGGCAGGGAGTAGTTGGTCACGAGTGCCACCACCCGCAGGCCGCAGGTCGAGCCCGCGGCCAGCACCAGGCTCCAGCCAGCCGGCACGCCTGCGTGCGTGGCCAGCACCAGCAGCCAGCCGCCCACGAACGCGCACAGCGCGTACGGCCGGTGATCGCGCAGCGCCGTCGGAATCTCGTTGCACACGATGTCGCGCAAAACGCCGCCGAAAGTGGCCGTGATGACCCCCATCAGCACGGCGACGATGCCGGGCAGCTCCTGCGCGAGTGCGAGTTGCGTGCCGCTGGCGCTGAAGAGGCCGAGGCCGAGCGCGTCGGGCCATTGCATCGCACGTTCGGTCGGCGCGAAGTGGTGCGCCCGAAGGAACAGCATCGCCAGCACGCACAGCAGCAGAAGTCCCCAGAGCCAGTCGGCATGCACGACCCAGAAGAACGGCCGTCGATCCAGCAGGATGTCACGCAGGGTGCCACCACCGAAGGCGGCGAGGCCCGCGACGATGCACACGCCGACCGCGTCCAATCGCTTGCGGGCGGCTTCCAGCAACCCGGAGACGGCGAAGGCGAGGGTGGCGCATGCTTCCATTGCAATGTGCAGCAGGGACAGGAGCGGTGCATCGGGCATGCTCGCGATTGTGTCCCGCTGGGCTGGAAAAGCTGCGCGGCCGCAAGGCGTCCCCTAAGATGCAGACGGCGCTCCGTGGCCCTCACAACCGCGTGGCACGGGGCCGACACAAGGAGCATCCATGACCATCGACGAGTACAACGAAGCCGTGAAACAGATCATGTCCGAGCAGCAGGAGATCGCGCAGGCCACGGTGCAGATGGCGACGTCCGCACAGGCGAACCCGACCAATCCGCAGTTTGTCCAGCTCATGACCCGCCAGTGGTCCCTGGTCCAGCAGATGGCCAAGCTGAACACCGACCTGATGCTGGGCATCATGTCGCCCAGGTCCGGCAAATCCTGACGCAGCCCGCATCCTGCCGCTTGCGAGGCTGACTCATGCCCTTCGGCAACTGGCCGCGCAATGCCTGGCTTCCCGTGTCTGCACGACCGGCAGCGGTAGAGGCGTAGCCAACGGGCGGTGGAGACGAGGAGGCAGGCGACAGGTTCGGCACGGGCGTCTGCGGGCGGAGCGGTGCAGGAGAAGTTGCGGTTGTTTCCTGAGGTAATGCATTCCCGATGAACTCGCGGTTATGACGTAACTGTCACCACTGACGAGGGCCCCCATGAAGGTCAGCATCATCTCCGTGGCCGAACTGGATGGCGGGCTGCTGACACGCTGGCGCGCCTTGCAGCGGTTCAACCACGAGCTCGCCAGCCCGTTCTTCGCTCCCGAGTTCACTCTCGCGGTCGGTGCGGTGCGAGAGGATGTGCGTGTCGCGGTGCTGGAGGATGCGCAGCACGACGTCGTTGGTCTGCTGCCGTTCCAGCAGCAATGGGGTCATGGCGAGCCCGTCGGGGCACCTCTGTCCGACCACCATGGCATGGTCTGCACCGCAGGGCTGCGCTGGAGCTGGGAGCATCTGTTGCGCAACGCCGGCTTGGCGTCCTGGCGTTTTGACCGGCTCCCCCTGTCACAGGCGCCTCGCGGCGCTTGCGTGCAGGCCTTCGCTCCGACGGCGAAGCTGTCGCGAAAGTTTGACCACTTCAGCGCGTCACTCGGCCCGGCGGGCGCTGCGTGCCTCGTGCGGCTCGAGGGTCACGCGGCCCGAATGGCGGATGCTTGTGGGCCGCTACGCTTCTATCCGCATTCGGATGCTTCCGACGGCCTGGCCGCCGTGCTGCGGCTGCGCTCCAGGCAGTTGCGCCGAGCGGGGCAGCGCGACTGCCTGAATGAGGAGCGGTGGCTGCATGCACTGCTGGACCACCTTTTGGCGACCGAGTCGCCGCATTGCGCCCCTCGGCTGTCGGCCCTGTACGCCGGCGATACGCTGGTGGCAGCACATCTCGGCATTCGTTCAGAACGGGTGTGGCACCGGTGGTTGGCAGGCCAGGATCTCCAATGGGAGGAGTACTGGCCGGGCACGCAGTTGCTGCTGCGGGTGTTGCATACCGCGGCGCTCAGCGGCTGCGACCATGCCGACTTCGGCCGGGCCGATGACGGCGGCGAAAGTGCTGCGCTCGTCAACGCCAGCGCGCCCGTGGCCGAAGGGTTCGTTGCCGGTGCGGGTTTCGCCACGGCGTTCTGCCGCGTCAGACGCGAGGGTCCGCGGTGGCTGCGGACGCTGCCGATACTGCAGCCGCTGCGGCCCCTGGTGCAGGGGATTCGCAGGTGGCGCCAACCGGTGCGCCGGTGAATGCAGTGGCAAGCAGCGACGCGGCACGGATGGCGGTGGTGGTATGCCGGCTATCGAGCATCCCGCGGCGCGCGCGCAAACCGTCGTTGGTCTTGCTGGCGCATCCCGTTTCCTATGAAGTAGCCGGAGCCTCCATCCTCGCCGGTGCGCGCGCGGACCTCTTCTCGCAGTGTCACGTATTCGGCTGCAACTTCGGGACGGCTGCGGCTCGACTTCGAGGCGCGTAGCTGGTCGTATCCGGCCGCCCACGGATTCGGTCCCGAGCGCTTGAAGCTCGCAAGCTCCGCTAGTACGTCGCTTCGCGCGGCGGTGGACATGTAGCTAGGCGAGTCCCCGATCGGACCGTCTGCCAGGGCACTCTCGATCGGTACGGCCGCGAGGATGAGGGAAAGAGCGAGTCGGCTGTTCATGGCAGTGCTCCAGTGTTGGCAATGATTGCCGGGCGGCGAGCGATGCGTCGCACGGCGCTACCGCACCGAAGAATCCGTCCTTCTGGTGCAGCGCCGCCACTGTAGGAAGCGGCGGGCGCGCAGCAAACAGCGTTGCGCGCCATGCACTATTGCGTGGCAAGCAACAGAGTTCCTGCAGTTCCTCGAGCGCGAGCGCGTCACCGCCTCACGTTTCGTGCGGGAGTTGGCGAACCAGGCTGCTACTTCGCACTTCGAAGCAAACCAGGCCGATCGAGTCGCAGAATGCCCTTGTCCCTACGTCGAATCACAACAATGGACCGGCTTCAGTCGTTGCGCGTCTTCCAGCAAGTGGCCGAAGAAGGCGGGTTCTCGGCGGCCGCGCGCAAGCTCGACCTTCCGCCCACAGCCGTGACGCGGCTGGTGAGCGACCTGGAGCGGTACTTGGGCGTGCGCCTGCTTCAACGAACCACGCGGCACCTGTCCCTGACTCCTGCGGGCGCATCTTTCCTGTCGCGCCTGGGGCCGATCTTGATGGATCTGCAAGAGGCGGAGAGGCAAGTGCGTGCGGAGGCTGCGTCCATTGACGGCGAGTTGCGCCTGCTCGCGATGTCGAACGCTGCATCGCATCTGCTCGCGTCGGCGGCAGCCGGCTTTCAGCGAGTGCACCCGGGCGTGTCGATTGAAATTCATGTGGAAGAGGCGGCGGACCCGCCGGTGCACAAGTACGACCTTGCCCTGATGTCCGAGTCCACGCGCATCGACCCCGAATTTATCCGGCGCCCCATCATCCGCAGTGACTTCGTACTATGTGCTTCGCCGTCGTATCTGGCGCGCTGTGGCGTCCCCGGCTCGCCCCAGGAGCTCGCCGCGCATCGCCTTCTCCACCTCAGAAGCCCGGCTGGAAAGGCTGGGTTCTTGACCCTCCGGCCGTGCGTTCCGGCGGACAACGGGAGCGTGGATCTGGAATTTGCGCCTGCCGTTGAATCCAACGACATCGAAGCGCTGCTGTGCGCAACGCTTGCAGGCGCCGGGATCAGCGCTCAGCCAGCCGAGGTCGTCGGGGCACTGGAGGCTTCGGGACACCTCCGCCGCGTTCTTGGGGCATGGCGTGCCGGAAACCTCAATCTGGTAGCGGTCCTCGCCAGCCGGAAGTTCATACCGCTGCGTACGCGCACCTTCCTGGACTTTCTCGTCGATCACGCAGCCGCAGCGCAGCTACGGCAGGGCGAGCCCACGAAGCGATCAGTTCCCCTGCGGCGTGAACGCTGGATTGCGGGACGTGCCGAGGGTGCGGCATCGTGTGTGAGCTACGTGCACCTCGTGAGCTGACGGCCGGTCTAGCGTGGAGGCGGCACTGGTTGACTCCGCGCGCGGGCCCGACCGATAATCATGGGCTGCGCAAAATTCGCTCGCAGTCCTCTGCTGCCAGAGGGGATGCCTGCAGAGGTTGAATGCCCTGATGGTTGACTGGGAATTCTCAGGCGAGTGATAATCGCAGGCTCCGCTGAAAACGGCGAGTCATTGAAAAGTGGTGAGTTGGTCGCTGAACGGCGATTGCGGT